>CAYQES010000011.1:26598-72971 GCA_964416595.1 uncultured Bdellovibrionales bacterium
GGGCTAAGAAAAAGCTGAGGAAAATTCCGAATGTTTTTTTAGCCATGGCCTTCGAGTCTAGTTTGTTCTTGTGCTTTGTCAAGCTAAGCCAAAGATTTACTCTTTAGCTCTTACCGCCACTCGCGTTGTGCAGGTCATAGTATTTGCCTTATGAATAAAGTGGCTTTTATAAGCACATTCGGCGTGGCCCGCGTTGTAACAATTGTCTAACGCTACTTGCGTGGCTTGGCTTATGGCCTCTTGGCAATTGCCTTCAATGCTATTTTTATTTCCACCGTGACCTTCGGCTATATAAACGAGATCCGGACGGCAGAGCGAATTTTTTCCCGATTTACCGCGAGACTCAACCTCACAGCGGCCAGCGGAGGAAGAAATTTTTCGAGAAGCCGTGATCAAGCAATCACTATGGCCCTGGGTATAGCAATAATAGAGGTTAGCCAGTTCCGCCGCATTTTTGGCCATCTGGCAGTTTTGTTCTTCGGTGGCGCCATAATTGGTGATTCGGGCGGAAGATTGAAAAACAGTTTGGCATGGGGCCGTTTCCATGGCGGAGAAAGCGGGTTGGGTAAGTAGGGAAAGTAAAATTAGCATCATAAAAAAAGATCTCCATTAATAGGCGCCCAACATACTTTGAAATATAGGGGATTTGTCAAAAGATTTTACGTAATAACGGGTAGGTGCTTTGCAAAAATGTGTAGAAGAGCTACCATTTTCAAGAGGAGGGATTCTCTGTGGCAAAATGGATAATTCTTAGTGTGGTGTTGGCTCTATGGGCTCAAACGGGGGAGGCGGCGAAAAAATCCCCTCGCAAATTTCAATCACTCGGACCCACGATTAATATTGCTGCTAAAGCTAAGCAGTATTTAGAGGGCGCACTCTCGGCGGATTTAAAAAACGCAAAGTGGACTCAACAGTGCGGAAAGCCGAAAGTAAAAGACGATCATTATAAATACATTTGTAAGTTCGAATTCACCGCCGGTGATGTAGGTGGTGCGTACGCCGTGTTTCTCTCTAAGCGTGCTGAGCTGGTGGCTGTGATGCGGGGGCGTGGCAGAAAAGTGGGTGATCGTATGGATTACACTTTTGGTGTGCACGAGAGCTCTAGCATGAAGCCGTTTACAAAAAAGCCAGGCAAAGAAAGGGTGGCTTATGAAGAATAAAATTTTATTGATCTGTGCATTTTTAGCATTGAGCTCATTGGCATTTGCAAAGACAGAGAGTGAATACCTCAACGACGCTTTCATGAACGAGTGTGATGATGGCAGCCGCCATATTAATATCAATGGCGCCAAAAAAATTGCCAGAGAAGCATCTATGGGAAGAGTTGATTATGATGTGTTCGAAGATGTGTGGGACGATACCTGTAGCTTTCTGATTGCTAAGGAAGTGGCCACGATCGCGAAAAGCGATAGCAGCTTTTACGATTTATTCGATGATCTATTTGATAATGAGTGTGATGAGGGCTACAGCGTGATCGATGCCTCGGATGCTTTGATTGTGGCTAAGGGCGTTAAGGCAGGAACAGCGGATAAGGGCATATTTCTAACCGCATGGAATAATACTTGTAATGCCTCTGGAGCTTGGGAAACAGCGCAAATCGCTGTGCAGAACTCTTCTGCTCCTTCTTCGGGCACTGAAGAAAATGAGGGCGATTACAGCTCTAGCGGTTCTGGTTCGTAGAATTTAAAAAAACTCTAGTTCTGACTTGGGCAAACAAAGCGGCCATCTTGAATAAGATGGCCGTATTTTTCTCTAAAAGCATTTTGCGTCACAATCGCATCAAATTCTTCCGCATCCCCAAACTGACCAATATCTATTCCCCGGTATTTCACCTGGATGAAGTGCACTAATTCGTGAGCCAAGGAATCAAAGATACTACGGCCATGTTTGTAAGAGGCACGGTTAGACATTAAGAAAATTTGCCCTAAGCGGGGCACGTACACATTTAAAAAAGCGTCAGGCCGAAAACCCCACTGGGGCTCTACTGCGTCCTGAAATTCTTTCAGAGATGTTTCATGCTCGAGGCGCACAAGGGGTAGGGGGATATCCCGACGGGTAAGTTTATTGTCGTAAATGGGCAGCAGAAGATCGAAAATGCATTCCTGCACGCCACGCACATCTTCACCCGGAGTAAAATCTTCAGCAAAAGTTGGTATAGAAAAAGAAACGAATAATAGAAGCGCTAACACTTTCATGGAAAATCTCCTGGATAAAAGTTCCCTAAACTAAATAAAATGAATATTGCTGGTGGCTACGCCATTTTCCGCAGGCACGTGAATGTCCACGGCCCGCAAGCGCTTCACGCTCAAAATATAAGGCGAGCCAGTTAAGGTGCAGTTCAATTTGGCCGTAAATTTTTCTTTAATGGAGAAAGCAGAGCCATCTTCGGTGAGCAATTCCCGGATCTGGTATTCAGGAATATAATCCATGGAAACATAGGAAGCTTCGCCGGATAGGATCTTTTGGGTGCATTCAATGAGCTTCCTCGTAACTAAAGAAGAGCGCTCATAAAGTTCATACCAAGGGTAGGCTGTAAGTTGCATCACAGAGTAGTTGCAAAGGGAGAAGCAGCTATAGCTGCGATACACCTGCAAGTGATTTTGGTCCACGATTTCAATTACGTCGCCATCTTCAATTTCATTAAACACACTTTGATCGCATAAAAGCGAAAGAGTACGCATGGCGTATTTCAGCATGGCCACTTCGTTATTTACTCCTAGGCCCATTTGCATGGCGCCTTCGATGAATTGTAGCTGGCCTTGCACTGTGCGAATCGCCATATCTTGGCTATTTTTATCTAATTGCAGAAATCTTTTTCGCACTTGCGAAGAGGGGGTGGGGAGTTTTTTGCCGAGAAAAAAACCCAGCAAAGTATCTAAATTATTAATGTTTTTTGATAACTCATCGACCGCATCGAGGGCGGAAAAGTTTAGATTATTAACTTCTGGTTTTTCCTGTGTGGAGAAGTTGTCCATAATTATGGACGCACTCTATCCTTTTATATGCACCTAGTCAATGTGTGGGTGGAAAATTACCTTAACTACACATAAAAAGAATAAATACTAAATTTTTATATATTTCGATTATTTAGGACGCTTTAGACTTGGAAGTAAGCGCGGCTACCATAATTTCTCGTTCCGCATCCAAAATAATTTTCATCAGGGTGTCCACTTGCAGGTTATACATTTTTACCAGCACCTTTAACTTTTTTAGGGGTGGAACAGCAATGCCCCGCTCAAAATTGGAAATGAATTGTGCTGAAGAATATCCTAGAGCCAAGCTAACTTCTCTTTGAGTTAGGCCTGCTTTTACCCGCATTTCCTGCAGGTATTCACCTAGCTTGAGATAGCGGCGGGTTAGGACGTAGTGCTTTTTCTTTGCCATATATTTCCCCAGAACTTTAGCCATACAAAAGGATTGATCTATAATTTGCAGGTGCTTACTATCTTCTTCTCTCTGCAAAAAATCAATCCTTTTCCTGGCTTTTTTCCTGGGAAAAGCGGCGAAGGCAACAATATTTACTTAGGCAACTTTACGGCTCTGGGCTTTGAAGTTCTGAATGTCCTCTACCAAACGGCAATAGTTATCTGCGGTGCCAAGGATGGCTTCTTCTACTGCTGCTTTTTCGCTTTTGTTTAGGGATTCTAGGAAAGATTTATAGGCGTCGATATGTTCCACATCATCTTCTGTATGCAAGGTGAGGTAGTGGCTGGAGGCTTTACCAAAGGCTTTTTGAGCTGTTTTCAATACCATGGGACCACTTTTTAGGGATAAAAGTTCGAGCACTGCAATGTATCCAAAGATGGTCATGGGGGTGGTATGTTCAATCAAGAAATAGGTGTTACGGTAAAGAGATTTAGTGCTTGTTAGCTCTGGGAAATCTTCCATGGTCATGCCCAGGGCTTTAAGATCAGAGATGGCAATGCGCTCGTGCCGTTTTTCGGCCGTGGCGTGTTTTACTAATTGTACGTGAGTGTCGTCTTGGTCCACACCAAATCTAGCAGCGGCAGCGGCTAGTACGCGGGTGGAATGGGACACATAATAGGCGGTTTGCGCGAGCCAATTGCCATAGATTTTAGGGTCTGACCAATCTAGGGTTTCAATTTTACTATGGATGGTGTCGGCTGCTGTTTCATTGATTTCCCAAAGACTTTTTTTATTGCTCATAACTTTCTCCTTAAAATTTAAGCGGCAGGTAAAGCTGTTACAGTATTGGCTGGATCCAGGAGTAACGGCCGTTTGGTTTGGTTAAAGGTTTCTGTGCGACTAGCCCACAGTTTTTCTTCCCATTCGCAAATCAAGGGCGAGGGATGGTGGGTGATTTTAGCAGCTCGGCAGGCAATGAGATCGCAAAGCACGTTGTGGTTCATTACTTTTTCCATAATGCAATCGCCACCATAGGCATAGGCTAGTTCATGCACACGGTGATCCCGGCGGGCTGGAGCAATAGCGGCATCGGCTCCATATTGGCGCATCACTTTAAAAGCGAGGCTTGCAAGCACGGCGCCGAGGTGGAAACCCGTGTTATGTTTTCGCCAGTCGGGATGGATGGTCATATACTCCATCGACATCACTCTTGATACTCCTAGATCCTGAAGCTTTTGGCTAAAAGCTGGTGGGTACATTTGCATATAACGGTGTTGAGTGGCGGCGATTGAGTTCAGAGAGAAAAAACTATAGAGATGCACGGCCACTGGGCGGTCTTCTTCGAAGATGCTCGCGATAAAATCTTGGCGCACAAAATCATCTACAAGCACGGAAGAGTCACAATTGAGTTTTTTGAGAATATCGTCCCAAACGGAATACCAAAAGGAAAACACGCGATTGTGTTCCGTGGCGAATTGTTTTGGAATGTCTGCTGATTCCATTAAATAATAGCGTAGGTTCTCAAGCGGTCTTACGTTCATTTCGGTCATTGTTCCTCCATGAAGAATGAGTTAGGTCTCGGTACACAGGTTTTTCGGAAGGTAAAAAATACGATTTATTCTCGTGGGCCCACTCAGCATAGGCCTCATTTTTTAAAAGATTTTCACGCATATTCTTCAAGTTGTGCCAGGGCACATGGGGGAAGAGATGATGAATGAGGTGTAGGGCGTTGTTGTGCGGACCGAAGAAAAAAGCTTCGATGGGGGAGGCAATAATATTACGGCTACCATTCAACTCATTTTCATTCGGTAAACCAAGATGTTCCACGATGCTGCGCACTTTCATTAAAAGCGGCAAGGCTGTGGCCCAGGGAACAAGCCAGTAGAAAAAAATCAAAGCAAGAGATTGAGTGGCCACAAATGGGGCCAACACAAGAGCAATGTAGAGCAGGCGTTTTTTCCAGGAGTATGGTTTGCCAATAAGTAAGGCAGCTCCTGCCATTTCTAACGCGCCCATACCACCCAAATAAGGAGAGAAATCGCTCCAGAATTTACGTTTTGTTTTGGGAAAGTGCCATTGTACTTTGGCCATTTTTCTAGCCCAATCGGGATCCTTTTCCGTGTTAGTGAATTGGTGGTGCAGCCAGTGGTGTTGGCGATAGCGCTCAGTTTCGATGCCAAGAGGCCAACCTGTTAGCCAGTTACTGATGCGGTCATTCCACTTTTTATTGGCAAACAGATGGCCATGGGCCCCTTCATGAAGCAGAACCAGTAAAGCGTGTTGACGGGAAGCAATCCAAATCACGCTAGCTACATATGCCGCTGGGTGTGCAATCCATTGGGCGAGAGTCGCGGCAGCAAAGATTTGACCCCAATCGGAAGCTAGGGCTAAGGCAGTTTTAAAGGTAGAAGGTAAACGCAGCGCCAGTGACTGCATTTTTGTTTCCGAATTACTCCAGGATTGTTTGCTATGTTCCATACAAAATATATGTGTTTATGTTTATTTTTAACTAATGAGGAATCGGTGAGTGAATGAGATAAGTTTAGTAGAATCTAATAACGCTAAGCATTATTGCCGTGGCTTTTTTGCGCTTGTGCCAGTTTCAATAATTCGAATATTCAAAAGCTACTAAAATTGGTTATCCTGTTCTTAGATGGTGGGGAAACAATTGAGAAAAAAACTTTTGGTGGCTGATGATGACGAAGCTATCCAAATTTGTATGGAGGACATCTCTCGCCAAGAGGGATGGGATTTGGTCTTCGCTCGTGATGGCGAAGAGTGTTTACGACTCATACAAAAGGAAAAACCCTCTGTTTTAGTACTGGATCAGCGCATGCCTAAGATGACAGGGGAAGAGGTCTTAGATAGGTTGCAGCGCGGCGGAAGTGATATGCCTGTGATCTTAATTTCAGCGGAAAAAGATTTAAGCCGCCTTCAACGGTTTCCAGCCATTGTGAAGGTTTTAACGAAGCCTTTTGATCTAGATGATTTTATCTATCTCGTGAACGAACAGTTGGAAAAGACTAGCTAAAACTGTCTGTGCCCAAAATGTCGCGGTCATCCATTTTGCCCCTCACTTTTTTGTCATTTTGGTGCGTTTTGCCCCAAAAGGGCATAATTTTGCTTGGAACGTTATTTGCTCCGACTCTTTTTATCCAGAAGGAGGGAAGATGTCGGGCAAAAAAGCTGGCACATGGAATTCTGTTGATTGGCAAAAAATCTCTTATGCATCTTTAGATGTTGCGGGCGCGTTGTCAGAGAAATCCGCATCAGAAGAAGAAACTTCTCCTCCAGAAAAAAAACGCCGGCCCTTCCAAGTGATTAGCCAGGACACCTTGGGCCGCCGGGTGGCGGTGATTGATGACGACGAAGGCATTCGCCTCTACTTGCAGGAAGTTTTAACGCAGCAGGGATTTCAAGTGCAGGAGTTTTCTTCCGCAGAACAATTCCTCACGGAGTTAACTCGTAAAGAGGAGGCGTATTCTCCTTTTGTTGATGTGGTGTTGTGTGATGTGCGCTTGCCTGGTTTGGATGGCTTATCTCTCGTAACGGCTCTAAAAGAGCGCTTAGAGGGAGAAATTCCTAAAGTTTTAATGACAGCTTATGCAGAAGTTCAGGCCGCCGTGAAAGCGATGCGCGAAGGTGCTTATGATTATTTAGAAAAGCCTTTTGACACGAGCCGGCTCTTTACTGTTTTAGAAAATGCTTTGCGATATCGCCGCTTAAGTTATGAAAACCGTTTTTTAAAAAATATTATCGATCCAGACCTAAAACTGGAAGGAGTGCAATCGCAGAGTGCTGCCATGAGATCCGTTTACGATATCCTAAAAAAGGTGGCCGCCGCGGAAGCCAATGTGTTGTTGGCCGGAGAGAGGGGCGTAGGTAAATCCCTCTTGGCGCAGGCAATTCACCTAAATAGTAGTCGTGCAGATATGCCTTTTGTTTTTGTAGATTGTGCGACAATTCCAGATTTGCTCTTGGAGTCGGAGCTTTTTGGCTATGCCCTCAATAGTAAAATAGTGCGCAAGGGTTTTTTTGCTAAGGCCGAAGGCGGCACACTATTTTTGCGAGCGGTGGAAAATGTAAATGCTGGCATTCTTGATAAAATTCTGAAAGCTTGCCAAGAGCAGAAGGTTCGGGCCCCGGGCAGCCAAGAAACTCATCCTATCAATGTGCGAGTGCTGGCTTCCTTTAATAAAAATTCAAACCATTCAGTCACAATCGAGCAAGAGAATTTTTGCCACTTATTCAGTGTAGTCCAATTACATATTCCTTCCTTACGACAAAGAAAAGAAGATGTGGTGGCGCTTGCAAAACATTTTCTATCTGAAACGAAAATTCAAGGTGTGGCTGGTTTTACTCCCGCAGCACTCACAAGGCTTACGAACTTACCTTGGCGTGGTAATGTGCATGAGTTACGGCAAGTGGTGGAATGCGCCGCAGTCCTAGCTGAGGGTAATAAGCTAATAGAAGAATGGCATGTGCCAATTTACGAAGAGACCGACGAATTTTCGGAAGTAGTGGATACTGATCGATCTTATGTGCGCAATCTCTTAAAGAAAAATAAGAAGAAGAGTGGGGCGGCCAAGGTTTTAGGCATGAGGCGCCGTGGGCTGTTGCCTCGAAAGCAGGATGAAAACGAAGAAGATAATAACATTTCTTAGAGCGCAAAAGTGGGAGGATAGATGGGAATTCCAAAAACGGTAAAAACGAATAACACTCTCGAGGTTTCGGAAACTACAAAGCGAAAATATTTTCGTAGTTTGATGGAGCAAGTCCATGCACTACGACAAGCCATGGAGAAATCGGATTTTGATTCTATCCGTGAGATCTGCCATCGGGTGCGTGGAAGTGCCAGCTTATTCGGACTTAAAGAGCTCGGAGAGGCCTGCCGTTGGATGGAAGAAGCCTCTATTCAAAAAAAAATAGAGCAATTGGTGCACGGATTTCAAATCATCGAAGTGATTGTTTCGCAAAATGCTGGCCCCACGGAAGTGGCTTAAGGCGTGATCGAAAAATAAGGAGGTAGGTATGCTGCAAGTTCATTATGGCAAGAGAAAAGGAAGGCGCGATCTCTACGGGAGGAAATGTAATCTCTGTGGAGTTGATTTTATGTCTAATATCCCGCACCGCTGTTTTTGTGAACAGTGCCGTACCACGAGCGACCTCTATCGTTTCCATGAGTGGTTGCCAGAGTTCTCTTTAGAGGCGGGAGAAGAAGACAGCGCTGATAATTCCGTGATCACGAAAGTTGCTTGAAATATGGAAATACATGGGTTGATTCAAGGAGAGAATATGGAAATAGTTGGTAGAGAAAGAATGCAAAGGCGAATGCGAGATTTAATTTCGAAGGTGCAAAGAAATAGCGAAATAAATGTAGGAAAAGTTGCATATAAAGTGCATTTTTCTAAACCAGTTTTTTCTCAAAAAATAGATTGCTTGATCGAGTTTAAAATGAGTGATCGCGACATTTGGTATGCTCGTGCCAATGGTGTTGATACTTGGCGCTCTTTTTGCCGAGCGTGGGCTAGTTTACGGCAGTTGGTTACAGAAATAGATATGAAGGAGGAGAAACATGCAAAAGAAGATGGCGATGCGGCCTAGAGAGAGCTCTATAGAGTGGGATAACGCACCTTTGGAAAATGGACGTACTGTTCATAAGCGGATGGAGCGTTGGCTGCGATTGCAGCAATTTGTGTACGGTTTATCTGCAGACTATAGCTATGCTGTGCGTATGACAAACCAATCCGGCGGTAATGAAAGCCATGTATTAGTAAAATTAGGCTGGATCAATTGGTATGGCAAAGGATGCGGAGCTAATGCGCTACAAGCTTTAGGTGTTGCGCTCTTGGAAACTGTAGAGGCTGTGTCGGCTAATTCCACCGCAGTTTTTCTGCATAATTTACTTAAGTTTGTTGGGGTCAATCGGTATCGCAGAAAAGTTGTTGGCCTAGTTCCTGCTGAAACTATGGAAGAGAGGGAGCTATTGGCGGGTTGATTACAGGATGGAGGGTATATGGTTGAAGCAAGTTCGCCCTTGCGCAAAGAAAAATGGAAGGACAATCATGAGCAAATAGATCCTGTGGCGGTCACGGGAGAAGTTATTTATGAGTCTATCCATCGGACTATCAATAAAAAAATATTGAAAGCCTTTGTACAGCAATCCATCGAGCGTCGTTTGTCTGAGATCCATGTGCCATTGGTCTGGGCCAGCTATTTGGTTATTTTTTCGCCAGGCCAAGAATACGAAGAAGTGCGCTGCCAGGTGGATATTGAAACCAATTGTGGTTGGGTAGGGTTTTCCGTTGGCTATGGCCAGAGGCCTAATCATGCTTTCAACGATGCGGTGGAGCGTATGCAATGGTTCGAAAAGAACGCCTCAATTCGTATGATCGTGTGACTTCTGGGCTCGTAGAGCGTTGGTTAAAAGAAATACGCAAGCGCATGCCCAGGGGATCTTCTATTTCTGCTACTGTACAATTAAAACCAAAATATGGATTTTCTGCGGCCTTTCGCCTCTTCAGCGAGGGAGAAGTTCTTTCCTCGGAAGCTCGGGGTAAAAACGCTGCCGAGGCAGTGACAGAGGCAGGTAGGGCTCTGTGTGAGCATTTACCGCTAGAGAAAAATCAGTCTGAGGAAAAACAAGCCGGTTAACTCGGATTGCTTGCAGGTAGTCTCACTCGAAATAGGGCTCCTTTTCCGAGCTCACTTTCTAACTCTAAATTGCCTTCATGCATGTCTACAATTTGTCTGGTGATGTAGAGCCCCAAGCCCATACCACTCACACTTTGAGAGGAAGAAATCCTTTCAAAGCGTTGGAAAATTCGTTCGTGATGTTCTTTGGCAATACCAATACCATTATCCTGAATTTCCACTAGGGCTTGATTGCCCACTTTACCTACTCTTACGGTAATGGGCGTGCCGGCTCCATATTTAATCGCGTTGGCTACTAAATTGGTGATTACTTGATCCATGCGGAAGCGATCCCATTCGCCCCAAATTGGCCCGCTAGGCTCCATTTTTAAGGTGCAAGCAGATTGTTGGGCAAGAGGAGTTAGGCGTTCCACTACTTCATGGGCAAGATGGGTTAAATCAAATTGCTCTTTTTGCAAGGAGAGTCGGCCAGCGGAAATGTGAGAAATATCCAACATGTCGTCTACTAAGTGCGTGATGCGATCCATACTTTTTAAAGATTGTTTGGAGTAGCCATAGATTTTATCTATTTCTTTTGTTTTGATGGCTTTTTCCATTAGTTGAATTTGTAAACGTAAAGATGTGAGGGGGGTTTTTAGTTCGTGGGAGGCGATAGATAAGAATTCATCTCGCGTGCGCACAGCCTCCTGTTGTGCTTCGAAGAGTCTCGCATTTTCCACAGCAACCGCCGCCACTTGCGCCAGTTGCACAAGAATAAATTCGTCTTCTGCCGTGAAATCGCCTTGGAATTTATCTGAAAGCTGAACAACGCCAAGAGTTTTTCCATCTTGGCCAATTAAGGGTGCCACTAGCCAACCACGCAGCGGTGGGATTTTTTGCCCTTGGGCTTGAATGTCTTTCCAGATGTAATGCTGACTCAGCTCTTTTTGAGTGAGTCGGAATGCGCGGTTTTGTCGTCCCAAGAAGGCGTAGAGATTGGAGCCATCTACTAAGGGGTGATAATCCACCCAGCGGCGGTATTTTTCAGAAAAAGAGGTGGCATGGAGCATTTTCGACCAGTGTGAATCTTTTGTAATACTGGTAACGGCTTGGTGCGTGCCAATGATTTGCCGGGCTTGGGCCGTGACAATTTCCAAGCGGTCCTCTAGCTTCACGGTGGTATTAAGGGCAATGGCCAGCTCCGCTAAAGCTTGTAACTGTTGGGAGCGATGGGTTTCCTGGGATAAAAGATGATTTCTTTCGTCTAGAGCTTGTTGGTAGAGGATCGTGAGTTGAAGAATATGTCTGCGAGCAGAAAGAGCCAGGAAAAATCCGATGGAAATCGCCAATAGAACGCCACCACCGGAAAGCACGCGAGCCATGGTTTCTGCACGTTGCACTCTTTCTTCTCTTTTTTCCGTTGCTTCTTGGATGAGCTCTGAAAGCTCTGTGCGCATTTCATCCATCATGCTGCGGCCGATATTAAAATCAAAAGCTTTTTTCCCGGCAGATAAGCGATCGATCGTTACATCGGAATAACGCACGATCCACTCTTTAGTTAAGGCCTCTACCTTGGCAACCTTTGTTTTTTCGTTTGATTGCTCATCTAATAAACTTTTGATTTTTGTGAGCGCCGAATCGAGTTCATAACGAGCTTCTTCATAGGGATCTAAATAGGTTTTATTTCCTGTAAGAGAATAGCCCAAAATTCCCGTTTCCATATCAATCAAGAGTTTTTGCACTCTATGGCTTTGGGCAATTACTTGCTGGGAGCGATGCACCCAGGTGGTCATATCGAGTAGGGCTTTGATCTGCCAGGCGATAAGGAGGGCCAGTAGAAAGGCGGAGAGCAGAGGAAAAAGCAATGCGCGGAAAAGAACTTTACGGAATTCCCGCTTGTTCAAGGGTAGATCAAGATAAGAGGAAGATGCTTTCATTTGTTGCGACGCGGGATTTTATTTTTTTCTTTTTCTAAAGTTTATGTCTTCCTACCGGACTTTTATTGTGGCTACAAGCCGCAGCAAAATGGCGCTAGGATGTATGATGGTTATACTTTATTGGAATTATTGACCTTATTTATAATTGGCCACTTTTTTAATGGTTCACTGCGGCGAATTTGCATTTTGCAACAGGGCTTTTGCGGCTTGCAACATGGCTCGCCGCATCCATTGACCCAGGCGCCTTTATATTAAATTTGGCTGTGGCATCGGCTTTGCTCTAGTGAAAAAGAGAAACCCATTTAATTATGAAGGAGTTACTATGAAGAAGTTAATTTTGGCCCTTGGCGTTTGCGCTCTAGTTGCTGGTCCTGCATTTGCTGAGCACGGTGGCGATCACGGTAAGAGTGCTGCTGGCACCGAAGCTGGTCATGAGGGCGCTGCTGATTCTGCTCATGCTGCTCATGGTAAAAAGAAAGCTAAAAAAATGGCTAAAAAAGCAGCTGCTGACGAGAAAAAAGAACACCAAGAAGAAGACAGCCACGGTAGCAATCACTAGTCTTTTCTATTCCTTTTCTAGTTGTACCGCCCGGGCCTGCAGGTAGGCCTGGGCTTTTTTTTGTCGTTATGGACCTAAAAGTTTTGTTTCGATACAGTTCCTGCATGGGATGGACTGAGTTTCGAGGAAGGATCTCCCGCCTGGATCTGCAGGCGAAGGTGGTGGGGGTATTGTTTCTAGTAATTGCCCCCACGTTCCTCTTGGTGAGTTTGGCTGTTTCGCAAATTACGCTGCCGGTAGTGGAAGAGGAGATGCGCACTTTAGGCATCCACGCTTCCCGGGCCTTGGCGGAGGAACTCGTGGGTCAGCGGCTTTTACAGCCTGGCCGGGAGAAAGAATTAGAAGATCATTTACTGCAAACATTTTATTTGCAGCCCAATGTGGTGCAAGTGGATGCATATCGCACAATTGAGGGCCAAGCTTTTGAGCTCGCCGCTACTACGGATGAGCCGAGCAATATAACTTTGCCCAACGCTTTGCCACAGCAACTTTCTTCCTACCGGAAATCTTTGGAAGACGGCAGTGACTATTGGGTGATTTGGCATCCCGTAAAAAATCGTAAGGGTGGAGTGCTTGGCGCAGTACGCCTGGAAGTATCATTGCGGGCAGCCACAGGCCTGGGGCGGGCAGTGGGGAAAGTGATGGCCGTGGCTGGTTTGGTTTCCATCACACTTTTACTCGTGGCGCTCAGTTATTTTTTGCGTAAAACCATTCGCAACGATCGGCGATTACGGCGAGCGGAATCACAAAATGAAGAGCTCAGTGTGCAATTGCGGGAAGCGGAAAGGCAATTGGCCCTAAAAGAAAAACTGGCTGTGATGGGGCAGCTCACTGCCAGTTTTGCCCATGAAATCGGCACGCCCTTGAATGCAATTGGTGGCCATTTACAACTTTTACAAGAAGAAATCGCCCAACATAAAGCCGCTTCTGCTTGGTTAAAAAGATTAAGTGTGGTGAGTGATCAATTAGTGAAGATCGAAAATATTGTGAAAGGGTTTTTACACAATACTGCGAAGCCTACTTCGCAATTTCAGCTCATGAACGTAAATCAAGTGTTGGAAAAAACTTTGAGTATTGTAGGCCCCCGTATGGATTCTTTAGGTGTGCGTTTGGATAAAAGCTTAGACACGCGCCTCGCGCCCGTGCGTGCGGTGCCGCTAGATATTGAGCAGGTTTTTTTGAATCTTTTAAATAATTCCCTCGATAGTTTACAATCCAAACAGCGCCAACAAGGGGTTTTTTCTCCTAAACTAGAAGTATTTTCTCGGTATCGCCGAGAGGGTTTACAAGAGTGGGTAGAATTAGGTGTGCTGGATTCTGGTTTAGGCATACCCAAAAGAGATCTTGATCGAGTATTTCAGCCCTTTTATACAACAAAAGCGCCAGAAGAGGGCACCGGCCTCGGGCTTTCTATTTGCCAAGAAATTGTGCGAAAATACCGAGGCAAGCTCCAGATTGAATCCAAAGAAGGGGTTTGGACAAAAGTGACCGTAAAGATGCCCTACGGAGTAGTACAATGAAAAAGATATTAGTGGCGGATGATGACTCCGTAACGAGAGATTTATTGCGGGAAGTATTGGAAGCCGAAGGTTTCATGGTGCAGCTGGCCTGCAGTGGGGAAGAAGCCTTGAGGGTTTTAACAAAAGATACATTCCTAGTGCTTTCAGACATTCGCATGCTGGGTATGGACGGCTTGGATCTTTTAGAGCGAGTGAGAAAAGATAATGACCAAACTTTTGTGATTTTGATGACAGGTTTTGGCAATATGGACGGTGCCGTTCGTGCGATCCAGGCTGGCGCCCTAGACTATATTTCCAAACCTTTTCGTATTCAGGAATTAAAATTCTTGGTTTTACGGGCCTATAAACAATGGTGTTCTTTAGAAAGCCAAGACAAAACCAATCCGCGAGAATCGACAGTTCGTAAACGTACGTTGATTGGCAAGTCTCCTTCCATTTTAGAAGTATACAAAAACTTAGCCAAGGCGGCCCTCTCTTCCAGCTCCGTTTTGATCACAGGTGAGAGTGGCACGGGCAAAGAATTGGTGGCAAAAGCGATTCATGAAAACAGCGCAAGACGGGGCAAGCGTTTTCTAGCCATCAATTGTGGCTCTCTTACGGAATCGCTTCTCGAATCAGAGCTTTTTGGTTACGTGAAGGGAGCGTTTACAGGCGCCTTTCAAGATAAGGGTGGATTATTGGAAGAGGTTAATGGCGGCACACTTTTTCTTGATGAGGTGGGGGATGTGAGCCCGAGTTTACAGGTAAAACTGTTGCGTGTTTTGCAAGAGGGCGAGTATAAACCCGTGGGATCTACGGAAATTCGCAAGGTAGATTTACGTTTGATCGCCGCTACTCATCGCAAATTGGAACTCATGATCCAAGATGGACGCTTTCGCGACGATCTCTACTATCGTTTGAAAGTAATTGAGATCGCTTTGCCGCCCCTCAGGGAACGGATCGCAGATTTGCCGATTTTAGTGAACCACTTTGTGGCTCTTTACTCTGAAGCGAACCAGAAAAAAATTTCCCATCTTTCTCCAGAGGCCATGGAGTTTCTCACTAACTACAATTGGCCCGGTAATGTGCGTGAATTAGAAAATGCTATTGAGCGGGCCGTGGCTATGAGCAATAGCTCTGTGTTGTTTCTGGAGGATTTTGCTGGCTTGAATTCGGTGGCGAGCGCTGCGACTGTTAAGCCCACGGCATCTTTAGAGCAAATGGAGAAGGAGCATATTCTAAAGGTGCTCGAGGAAACCCAATATAATAAATCCAAGGCATCCTTTGTGTTGGGAATTGATCGAGCCACCTTATATCGCAAGGCTCAGCGCTATGGGATCGACATTTCCACAAATAGATAGCTAATTAATGCAAATTTTCCAGGGCAATACGAAACACATCCTGCACCTTTGACACAAAATGGATTTGCAATCCCTTAAGGTGAGCACTGGGAATTTCTTTTAGATCTTTTTTATTCAGCTTAGGCAGAATAATGGTTTTGATTCCAGAGCGTTTGGCGGCCAATACTTTTTCTTTGATGCCGCCCACGGGTAATACTTTTCCTACCAAGGATAGCTCGCCTGTCATGGCCAATAGATCTTTGACTTTTTTGTTTTCTAAGAGCGATAAAATAGCCGTTGCCATGGTCACGCCGGCGGAGGGGCCGTCTTTCGGAACGGCACCTGCGGGAATGTGCAGGTGAATGTCGTGCTTTTGGAACCACTCTTGGGGGCTCAAGAAAAGGGGCTTGCCGTCTGCGCCGCGGGTTACAGCGGGAATTTTTTTCCGGGAATTAGCCATAGCTTTTCTTACGTGCGAAAGAGCGATACGTGCACTCTCCACCATCACTTCTCCCATTTGGCCCGTGAGTTTCAGCTCCCCCTTGCCTTCCAAGGCAATGGCTTCGATGAAAAGGATATCGCCGCCCATGGCTGTCCAAGCGAGGCCCGTTACTACACCGGGTTGAGTGGCTCGCTCGGCGGTTTCGTTGAAGAAGCGTTGGGGGCCGATCCAAGTTTCCAGTTGCTGCTCTTTCAGCACGAGTGGCGTGCGTAATTTCTTTTCTACTTTTAGGCGAGCTGCCCTTCGACAAATTTTATCCATCAATTGCTGAAAGGAGCGCACGCCAGGCTCCCGAGCATAATCTTTCAAGATGCGTTTTAGGGCCGTGGGCGCAATGTTCACCGAATTTTTTTGCAGGCCATGTTTTTCTAAAGCATTAGGAATCACATACTCTGTGGCGATGTGCTCTTTTTCTTCCAAAGTGTAGCCGGAGATTTCAATCACCTCCATACGATCCAAGAGGGCAGGAGGAATAGTGGCCAAGTTATTAGCTGTGGCGATGAATAGCACTTTCGAAAGATCGTAGGGCACGTCGAGATAATGATCGAGGAAGGCTGCGTTTTGTTCGGGGTCGAGCACTTCCAAAAGCGCAGAAGCAGGATCGCCCTGGAAACTTGCCAGTTTGTCGATTTCGTCCAACATGATCACGGGATTGATGGTGCCCGCCCGCTTCATGCCCTGGAGAATTTTGCCTGGCATGGCGCCAATATAAGTGCGGCGGTGGCCTTTGATTTCTGCCTCATCCCGCATGCCACCTAGAGAAAATCGGAAAAATTCCCGGCCTAAGCTTTTGGCGATGGATTTACCCAAAGAAGTTTTGCCCACCCCTGGGGGGCCCACAAAACAAAGGATTGAGCCCGAAAAGCCAGGTTTTAAAGTGCGTACGGCCAAGAATTCCAGGATGCGGTTTTTCACTTTATCTAAACCATAATGGCCTTTGTCGAGAATTTTTTTGGCGTGATTGAGATTGAGGTTGTCTTCGCTGCTTTTGCTCCAGGGGAGGGTAGCAAGCCAATCTATATAAGTGCGGGTTAAATTAAATTCCGGGCTCATTTCCGGAATGCTTTGTAAGCGCTGCAGTTCTTCTTTTGCTACTTTCTGGGCGTGCTCGGGAAGCTTAGCCTTAGCCAGTTTTTCTTTTAAAGATTTTGTTTCCCGGCTTTTGTCGTCTTCTTCGATGCCGAGTTCTTTGCGGATGCTTTTTAATTGTTCTTTTAGGAAAAATTCCCTTTGGATTTTATTCACCCGCTGGTCCACTTCCGTAGATAATTTTTTTTGCAGGTTAGAAAGATCCTGTTCTTTTTTCAAAAATACGAGAAGTTTAAGCAAGCGCTCTTTTACGTCGATCGTTTCCACGTAATCTTGAGCCTCAGCTCCTTGGGGAGCAATGGCATAGGCCACAAGATCTGCAAGAGATCCCCGAGTGGGAGTGTTGATCATCGCGAGTTTCATTTCTTCCGTGAAAAAAGGATTGGTTTCTGAAAGCTGGCGCACTTGCAAAATCACGGCTCGGGCTAATGCTTCGATTTCTGGATCCTTGCCATTAAGATCTTCATTATAAAGAACCGTGGCCGATAAAAAGGGTTCACTTTGCACGGGTGAATCCACAGAAAAGCGCTGCACGCCATGCACGAGGAGAGTCATGGAACCGTCGGGCATATGGATTTTTTTTAGCACCCGGGCACTCACACCTTTAGTGTAGAGGTCGTTGAAGTTATATTGCACCTCGGGCCCCTCCGTAGATTCTTTGGCCGGAGGGAGAATCTTTAATTTTCTCTTGGGCAACAAAAGCCCCACCATATTTTTTTCGTTCAGGGCCTTTTCCACGGCCACGATACTTTTTCCCCGGGGCACTTGCATGGAAGCCATGAGGCCGGGCAAAACAGGGCTGCTATCCACGGGAAGGATAGGGAGAATGGGGGGGAGCTGGGGATTTACCACCACTAAATCTTTCATTAGGCACCTGCTAACGTAGTCGTTACCGCACTATCAAGTAGAAATTGGCCACGAATTGGCCTTTGGCAAGAGGGTAGTTTTTAACGCGATGCCCCTTGGGTTTTAAAGGGTGCGTAATTTTTCCCGCAGACGCCTGGTAAGCATATCGTAGACTTGTGGGTCCGTTTCTACGCTGTTCCAGCCCTCGTCTTCTCCGGTTTTAAAATTCACTTTTTGTAATTCTTCTTCCACGGTGAGTACCACCTGGCTGCCGGAAATATTGGGTGTAACCGTGTAGGCATATTTGCGGCGTACTTTGAGGGGTTTCCGCTTCGGTATGCCGTTGAATTGGTATTCCACATATTTATTTTTCGCCACGGAATATACCCAGCCTGTGCGTACGGTTTCGTCGTTACCCTTCACGGAGCCCGCCGTAGGTGGATCGCTTTCCCGGGCAAGTTCGTCGAGCACAGCCCGTGCGGCAATTAAGATATCTTCTGGAGCTTCCACATAGGAGCGAGTGTTGCCAAACTTAGGCGCATTTTTTTCTTCTTTATACTGGGCCTTATTGGGATTGGAAGCGCAAGATACGAGCAGCAACGCGAGCACTAAAAATGTTTTCATATGCTTATAAGGGTAGCGGAATTTTTTTGTACTGCAAGGCTTGCTTTTCTCCTGTGCGGTTCGTGTTACGCTAGAAGCATGGGGTGGCGCTTATTGCGGAAAATTTTGTTTCGTTTTGACCCGGAATGGGCGCATTTCTTTGGTGGTATCTATTTAAAAATTCGCGGTTTCATTACTCAGGGGCGTTCGCGGCCTGTGCGCTGGATCGGGCGTGCCGCGCCCACCTTGGCGGGCTATACACTAAATTCGCCCCTAGGCATTGCTGCGGGTTTCGATAAGGACGGCACGCTAGTTCTCGGACTAAAGAGTTTAGGGTTTGGTTTTGTGGAAGTGGGTTCGGTTACCTACCAGCCGCAAAAAGGCAATCCAAAGCCACGGGTTTTTCGGGTGCCGGAAGCGGAGGCTTTGGTGAATCGCATGGGGTTTAATAGCCAAGGAGCCTATGCGGTGGCCGAAAATCTGCAAGAGCTCAGGGCCTTAACCCCCATTCGTTTTCCGATCGGTGTGAATATTGGCAAAAATCGCGAAACGCCCTTGGAGCAAGCGGGCGAAGAATACGCAAAAAGCTTGAGTGTGCTTTATGGAGTTTCTGATTACTTGGTGATCAATATTAGTTCGCCTAATACGCCGGGTTTAACTTCCCTTCAGGAAGAGAGTTATTTACGGCCCCTTTTGCAAAAAACTCGGGAAGCTCGGGATAAAGCCAGCCGCACGCTTCCGGGCTTGGTGCGGCCCCTATTTTTAAAACTCTCGCCAGATTTACAAACCGCTGACCGCAAATGGGCCGTGGAAACTGCCATAGACGAAGGGTTTTCCGGTATTATTGCCTCCAATACCAGCCGCCGCCGGGATTTCCCCGGGCTTCCTAAGGCGGATGTTTTACTTGAAGAGGGGGGCTTGAGCGGAGCCCCCTTGCGGGCCGAGGCTCTGCGCCATATCCAGGAAATCCGCTCTTGGGTGGGCTCTAAAATCACTCTCATATCTGTGGGCGGCTTAGGTGGCCCCGCCGATGCCAAAGCCCGGCTGAGCGCTGGGGCGGATCTTTTGCAAACTTATACGGCCCTCGTGTACCAGGGCCCCTCTTATCCCCTACGAATCGCGAAGGCTATGGCCAAGCCTTGATTCTTGGCCTAAGCCTATGCTACACCTTCGTTTTCGGAGGAATCCATGGCTCAAGTATGTGAACTAACAGGAAAACGCCCTGCCTACGGGAATAAAGTATCGCACTCTAATATCAAGACGCGTACCCGTTGGATGCCCAATTTGCGGAAAAAGAAATTTTTAATTCCAGAATTGCAACAAACGATTGCGATTTTGCTTTCTAGTCGCGCTATTCGCACCATCGATAAGTTGGGTGGAATTACCCCTGCGATCATGAATGCCCACGAGAAATCTCTCTCGGAGCGTTTGATGAAAGTGCGAGCTGCCATTCATAAGGGGCGCGTAAAGCGGACAGCTGTTGGCAGTAAGAAAACCGCCAAAGTTGCAGCTCCTGCTAAAACGGAAGTTGTTGTGAAAGCAAAATCCGTCGCTCCTGCGAAAGCTAAGAAAACAAAAAAATCTTAAGTCGTAAAATTTTTAATTTTACGTTTTAAATCCTCTAGCCTGCGAACAATTTCTTCCGGAGCTAGGGGATTTAACATTTGTGGGACCGCACTTTTTGCGTCCTTATCTAATTGCAGACGGAATTTATCCGCATAGTACCCACCATTAAATTTTTTGCAGCAAGAGGCGCAAGCCGAGGCCCGGATTTTTCGCCTCGCGGGGATAGTGGTAGCGCAATGGGGGCAACGATATATGTATTTTACTGGGGTGAGGCGCGGCACAGGGTTGTAACGCCGGGCGCCCACCCTTTTTAGGATAGCCTTAAATTCCGCCGTATGGCCGTAGGGTCGTTTTTTTTGCCAGAGGAAATAGTGCACAAGCTCGTGCAGTAAAGTATCGCGGATGTGGAATTCTCCGTCGGGTAAATCTCTTAAATACGTGGCAATTTCAATTTCTGACAATCTAGGAAATAAAGGATTGCGGGAGCCAGGAACAAAACGGCCCGCAGAGGAACGTAAGCGACTATTCCAGCGCAAGGGGAGGGGCGGGAGCTCTCCTTGAAAGTGTTGGGCATTGAGTTCAGCAAAAATTTTTTCTAGCACGTGTGCTCCATCATAAAGATTTCTAGCGGGGAATGAAAGTTTGGTTTTTGGGGATTGCAAAAGCTTAAGCCCATGGGCCTTGACGCTACAGGGCTCTGCCCTCTACAACAGGGGAAGCATGAAAAAACAAAAGATCGCGGTAATCGGTTATGGGTTTATTTCAGGGAAGGGCCACATCCCGGCTTTTTTACAGCGGGAAGACGTGGAAGTGGTGGCCGTGGCGGATATTTGTGAGGCTAGGCGCGAGCTTGCGGCTAAAGCTTTACCCCAGGCCCGGATCTATTCTTCTTACCAAGAACTATTAGCCCAAGAATTGGAACTCGATGTGGTGGATATCGCCACCCCCCCTTGCGACCATAGCGAGATTGCTGTGGCCGCTCTGGAAAAAGGCTTCCATGTGTTGTGTGAAAAACCCTTAGCTGCTTCCACGGAAGCCGCCGCGCGCATGCTTCGGGCTGCGCAAAAAAGCCAGCGGGTGCTTTTTCCTTGCCACAACTATAAGCATGCGCCCGTGGTGAAGGTGATCCAAGAGGCCATTTCCTCTGGGCGTTTAGGGGCGATCACGAGCGTTACCCTGCAAACCTTTCGTAATACCCATGCAAAGGGCGTGAAAGAGTGGCGCACCGATTGGCGGCGGGATTTTAAAACCAGCGGTGGCGGCATTGCCATGGATCACGGCTCCCACACTTTTTATCTTACCTTCGCTTGGCTGCAATCTTTGCCCGTTTCTTTAACGGCGAAGGCGCTCCGGCTTTCTCCTGAGTGGGACACAGAGGATAATTTGACTGTGACCTTAGAATTTCCGGGGAAAAAATTCGCCCACTCTTACCTTTCGTGGACCGCCGGTATGCGCAAAGTTATCTATGCGGTGCAAGGAACCAAGGGCGGCGTAGTGGTGAACGACGACGAAGCCGAGATTTCTATAGGCTTTCCCAATACGGGTTCCCACGGCGGCAGTGGCGATCATAAGGTGGAAAAATTTACGATCGAGAGCGACTGGATGGATGCTTCGCACACAAAATGGTTCAATTCCATGTACGATAAGTTTTTAGGTTGCATTCAGCGGGGGGAGTTCGTGAACGATGAAATCCGGGAATCCTACGCCTGCGTAGAAATCATCGAACAGTGCTATCGCTCCAGCGAAGCGGGCTCCCGCACGGTGGAACTGAAGGGATGGCAATGAAAGATAGTCGAGCCACAGCGGAGAAAATCCGGGAAATTTTAGAGCGGGAGTTTAAGCCCTTGGAGCTCGAGATAGAGGATCAATCCCATCTCCATAAAGGCCACAAGCAGGCTGGGGGCGGAGGGCATTTTTTTGTGTTGATTAAGAGCAAGCGTTTCCAGGGTCTTGCCCCCTTGGCCCGCCAGCGTTTGGTGCTGGAGAGCGTGGCCTCTTTAATGGATACGGAGATCCATGCGTTGTCGTTTCGCTGTTTGCCGGCTTAATTTTTTAAAATTGATGATATTAATCAACCACATCCGAAAGCCCCAGGAAAACCTTGTGTTTTCCGCTATGATCCTTTAAAAATTTCGGAACCGCTTCAGCGCAAAAAAATAGACCGCAGCTAAAAGTCTGCATAAAGGAAAGACATGTCCAGCTATAGCCTCGAAAAAATTCGTAATATCGGAATTTCTGCCCACATCGATTCTGGGAAAACCACCCTTTCCGAGCGGATCCTGTTCTATACGGGAAAAATTCACGCGATCCATGAAGTAAAAGGCAAAGACGGCGTGGGCGCTACCATGGATTCCATGGATTTGGAGCGGGAAAAAGGAATCACGATTCAGTCCGCCGCCACTTTCTGTGAGTGGAAGGATATTAACATCAACTTGATCGACACTCCCGGGCACGTGGATTTCACCGTGGAAGTGGAGCGCTCCCTTCGTGTGCTCGACGGCGCCATCATGGTGCTTTGCGGAGTTTCCGGCGTACAATCTCAATCCATCACCGTAGACCGGCAGATGAAGCGTTATAACGTTCCTCGTCTTGCTTTCATCAATAAGCTCGACCGGGCCGGCGCGAACCCTTTCCGCGTGATCCAAGCGATCCGGGAAAAACTTTTCTTGAACGCCGCCGCTGTGCAAATTCCGATCGGTCTCGAAGATCAACACAAGGGCGTTGTGGATCTTGTGAAAATGGTGGCCTACGGCTTCGAAGGCGACGACGGTGAAAACGTAGCCGAATTCCCTATCCCAGCCGAAATGATGGATCTGGCGAAAGAAAAACGGGAAGAGTTGATTTCTAAACTCGCCGATGTGGACGACGAACTGGGCGAGAAATTCTTGATGGAAGAAGAAATTACGGCAGAAATTTTGGCCGCAGCCATCCGCCGTCAAACCATTCTCCTAAAGTTTGTTCCCGTATTCATGGGTTCGGCTTTCAAAAATAAGGGCGTACAGCCTTTGCTGGATGGCGTTCGTGCTTATTTGCCGAGCCCCCCAGAAGTGAAAAACGAAGCCCTTGATCAGAATAAAAACGAAGAAAAAGTAGTAGTGCCTTCAGATCCAAAAGCTCCCCTCGTGGCGCTCGCGTTTAAATTGGAAGATGGTCGCTATGGTCAGCTCACCTATATGCGGGTGTACTCTGGCTCCGTGAAAAAAGGCGATATGATCTTGAATATTTCCCAAGGGGACAAAAAAGTAAAAATCCCCCGGATCGTGCGCATGCACTCCAACAATATGATCGACGTGGAAGAAGCCCGCGCCGGTGACATCTGCGCCTTCTTCGGCGTGGAGTGCGCTTCCGGCGATACGTTCACGGATGGTAACGTTCGTTACACGATGACCTCCATGTTCATCCCTGCAGCCGTAATTTCCTTGGCAGTGGCGCCAAAAGATAAAGGCGGCCAAGCCAACTTCTCGAAAGCCTTGAACCGCTTCACGAAGGAAGACCCTACGCTCCGCGTACACCGGGACGAAGAAAGTGCTGAGACGATCATGAGCGGCATGGGCGAGCTGCACCTCGAGATTTACATCGAGCGCATGAAGCGGGAATACAATTGCGAAGTAATCGCCGGTAAGCCGCAAGTAGCCTTCCGGGAGACCATTTCCGTTGCGACTCCTTTCAATTACACCCATAAAAAGCAAACGGGTGGTAGCGGTCAGTTCGCTAAGGTAATGGGAGAGATGGAGCCGATCCGCCCGTTGAACCTCGATGCACCTTACGAGTTCGTGGACGAAGTGGTGGGTGGAACGATTCCCCGGGAATACATTCCAAGCTGCGACAAGGGTTTCCAAGAGCAACTCAAAAAAGGCATGCTGATCGGCGCACCTGTTGTGGGCGTACGCATGAAGATCCAAGACGGCGCGTACCACGACGTGGACTCTTCCGATATTGCCTTCCGGATCGCGGCCATGGCTGCTGTGCGGGAAGTGTATATGAACGCGAAGCCTATGATCTTGGAGCCGATCATGAAGCTCGAAGTGCAGGCACCCGAAGAGTTCCAAGGTTCCGTGATGGGACAAGTGAACCAGCGCCGTGGTGTGATCCAAGGTTCTTCCACCATGGAAGGCTACGTAACGATCGAAGCCCAAGTGCCACTCGTGGAAATGTTCGGTTACTCTACGGATCTGCGTTCTGCTACGCAAGGTAAGGGTGAGTTCACGATGGAATTCGCCGAGTACCAGGCCGTTCCCCGGAACGTACAAGAAGAGATGGTGAAGAAGTACCAAGAGAAGCGGGCAAAAGAGAATAAATAGGGTTTGTTTTCTAGCTAGTTAGGCGCCACGTGACTTTAGAGGTTTCGTGGCGTTTTTCATTTAGATGATTTTATAACGCATCGATTCCTCGCGGCGAGGAATCGATGCGTCAACAGCTCTAAATCCCATCCGGAATCACGCAGAACGAATCCTGACCTACGGGAATGGAGTAGACGAAGGAAGTAAGCACGCCGGCGGCAGTGGTTGGCAGTGTGCAAGCTGTACCGCTGCAGTCTCCATCTGTTACCTGTGACACACTCAAGTTTGCGGGAACAACCGTTGGATCAGAAATTTCCGAAATCGTGGTGGCATTTGGATAGTTACTTGCAGTCACAAAGCCCGCCGTGTTGGTGGTGGCGGTAAAGAGAGTTTTCATTTCTAGCCCTGGCGGGCAGAACGTTTGCGAAGCACCACCAATAGTGGCCGTAACGGTTTTTGCTGCAAAACCATATAGGCCCGTAGCCCGGCTCGGGGCTGCAGACAGCTGCACGGGAGTTTCATAAATACCTGCCCGCTCACCATAAAGGGAGAAATCTGCCGTGGGCAATGTACCGCCAGCACAGTCGTACTGTTTGATTTGGATTCCGCAGATAGAGCCCGAAGGGCCATATAAAAGATCTGCGGGTCGATCACTGAAATTGTTGCTATAGCCATCGCTATAGAGATAGTAGGGGAGAGCTGATTGCAGGAGGCAGAAGTCTCCGGCGCCTCCGCCACAGTTTGCTCCAGAAGAACAGTCGAAGGAGCTAGTGGTAGTGTTATCTTTTTGCAGAAAATTAAAGTTGCAGGTGTAGCGGTAGACAGTGCGCATTTTGTGGTAGTCGAGGCTTGAGCCTAAGAGTTTTTGGGCTGTTAAAGAAGAGAGCACCTCATAGGCCTCACTTACCACGGAGGAGTTTTGATTCCGGAGGCGCACATAGGCCACATCGGTGATAGGTTCTGCGGGATCAGGATTGGTATATTCACAGCGAAAATAATTGCCCCTGGAATCGTAAGCAATTTCTGACACTGGCAAGGTTGCGTCGGTATAAGACATTACGCTTTTAGAGCTATTTAAAAATTCACACACACAGCTCGTACCCGCCAGATTGCACATGCTGATGAAAGTGGTTTTTGTGTCTACCGAACCTTGAAGGTAAAAAACTGTATTCAATGGAGCAGCTGCAAGCGTATTGCGATACGCATAGTCGAATGCCACCGTTGTGGAAGTAGGATCACCTTCATCATCGAAGGAGAATTTTTTCTTCAGTACTTTGGGTTTTGTGTCGAGGCAGGAAATATTTCCTGCCACCACAACTACAGCAAAAATAACTGTAGCAAACAATTTTCTAACATTGATCTTTCTCAAGCTCCCTCCTTGGTGCTCGAAAACCACCTCTACATAACATCGTCCACTAAGCTACTTGGTATCACGCAAATGATGGGCGTAAGACCAACATAGTCGATGCTCTGTACCTGCACGGAACCACCATAGGTGGCAGCCGCACAGCTATAAGGACTCGCGGCATCGCAGGTGGTGGCATTGGGCTGGCGGTTTACCAAAAAGTCAGAGGGTTGAGTGGCTTCTAAAACCGTATTGCTGAGGCTGATGCCAGTATTGATAAAGCTGGAGGAGGGGCTAGTGCCACCGCTATACATTCCTTGCACAATGGATTGGGGCACAGCGATCCAAGATTGTACTTTCACAAGACCCACAGGGCAGTTTCCAGCGGAATCTGTTTTGGCGGCATAGCCATAAGTGCTAGCAGTGCCCGAGCCCTTGGGGGAAAACGATACCCCAATTTGGAATGGGCCGGTCTTGGTATTGTATAAACCCCAGCGTAGAGTGGCTGCACCGAAAATATCGCAGGTGAGTTTTGGTACTTCTTTATTGCAAATATTAGGATCATATACGGTACTGGTACCTAAATCAGTATCGGCAAAATTTCCGGCCTCAGTGACTCCCTTCCAATAATAATAATTATACGTGGCACTGATTAATCCTAAACGCTGGTTGGCCACACAAGTGGCAGTGGTAGCTGTTACACCCTCTCCTTCGAGGAAAGTGCGTACACAGCCATAGCGGTACATTCCTCGCACATTATCGGTGCTAAGATCCCCCAGCACATCCTGGAGGGTTAAGTTATTAGAAGTGAGATCCACAAGGCCCGTGGATTTTGTTCCATCGAGGGTTTGCAATTGTACTAGGGTATAAAGATCTGGATCCACGGCGCCTGGGATTTCGCAGCTAAAGGAGTTATTTTCCAGGCTAAAACCATTGTCGGCGGTTGAGCCTACCACTGGTGCAGTATCGGAAGAGCTCAAATAAAATAAACATTCACAGCCAGCGCCACTGGTACCGCATTGGAGAGAAAAATTGGCGGAAGGTATATCACGTACGCCCTGGAGAGTTACGATGCGGGTGTCGTCGGTGGTTGGATCATCCCGATACGCGAAGGTTACAGAAAAAGTTTCGGAATCGGTTTCGCCATTGCCGTCTTGATTGGTGGTTTTTTTACCTAGGGTTTTTACGCCAGTGCCCAAGCAAGCTACAAGAAAAAGCGGTAAGAGGAAGAGTGCTAGAGCTCTATATGCTTTATTTAGTTTAGACATCCTGCCCTCACGAAAAGTTCCTTCTATTATTCTATCGCCCAAAAATGGGCCAAACAACAGCGGCTAAGGGCTTGATACTATTATTCAAAATTCCGTGTAAGGAGGCGTGCTAAACGGCTGATTTCGGCGGTTTTGCGGGCAGTGGGGTTAATATCCTTGGCGTAGAATTCAGAGGCCAACACGTTATTGCGCAAAACATCCAGCGTTTCCGTGTCGGCGCCGGAGTTCGAGAGATTGCGGTAGAGAAGAGCACTGATGCCTGCAAAGTGAAAGTAGGCCTCGAGAGAAGAAGGATCTGCGGAAACATTGGCCGCGAGTAATAAAATAGGCCAGGTGATGGAGCGTAATTCCAGGGAGCTTTTTTCGAGGCGTACTTGGGAAAGGTTTTTCGCGAGATATTCCATGGCATCCACCCGTTTATCCATGAGGAAACTTTTACGGAACAATTGCTCAGGGTTTAATACTTGAAAACTTTTTTCCGCTAAATACTCCACTCTATAAAAACTATTACGCCGGATGAAAAGAGAGGTGGATTTTAAAGAGCCATCAGCCTCTAGTGTGCCGGCAAAAAAGAAAGCCGGATTTCCGGCCTGATCCATAATGTGCACAGCTTCCACATTTTCCAACCAGCGGCTGGCCTCCCGAAGCAAAAAGGGGCGTAAAAGAAAAGTCACAAAAGGAGAGAGCGAAACATTTTCCCCCTGACTTAAGCGTAAGGCCGTTTCCAAATAGAGGGCCTCATTACCTACCCAGGATAAACCCGGAAAATCTTCCCGGGTGCGGCGGCCATAATAGATCACTTTTTCCATGGCCCCCGAGGTTTTTACCAAAAGGGCGATGCGCTCGATAAAACGGTTCGGGGGGCCCTTTTTGTATTCTAATCGGGGAATGATTTGGTTGCTTTTTAGGGAGGGGAGGGGCCCCATGAGCTCGTAAAAAGGCAGGTTCTTTTCCCCGTCCACCGCTAAGGCCGAGGAGGCCCGGATCTCTACCCGGGGGATTTTCGCGCCCCAATAGGATCCATAGCCGTACCAGCCGAGGGCGGCTATGGGGAGTGTAAGAAAAAGAAGCCAGATGCGTTTCATGCGTGTTATTGGATTATAGAGGAGACTGCCAATGAAACAAGATATCTTCGCAGCCCGACGCCGGGCTTTTTTAGATCGCTTAGGGAATAATGCCATGGCGGTTTTGTTCGCGGCGCCCCACGCCAAGCGTAACGATGATGTGCACTACGAATATCGCACCTGTTCCTATTTTTATTATCTTACGGGCGTAAGGGAGCAGGAAGCGGCGGCGATTTTCTTGCCCGGCAATGATGCTCCCTACCGGCTCTTTGTGCGCCCCAAAAATCCAGAAATGGAAATGTGGGAAGGAAAGCGCGTTGGCGTTGAGGGTGCCAAATCGATTTTCCAAGCGGACCAAGCCCACGATATCCACGAGCTTGAAACGAATTTTCGTGAACTCTTAAAAACCGTGGACACGCTCTACCACACTCTGGGTAATTTCCCGGAGCAGGATGACTTTGTTTTTCGCGTATTAAAAGAGCACAGCCCCAATCCTCGCCGGGGTGAAAAAACTTTTCATCGTTTGATGAAAACCCAAGACATTTTAAATCCCATGCGCAAGATTAAATCTTCCGCGGAATTAGAAATTATACGAGAAAATTGCCGCAACTCTGGCATCGCCCATCGAAAAGCTATGGAGTTTACCCGCCCAAACCATTACGAATACCAAGTGGAAGCGGAAATTGAATACTGGTTCCGCCATGGTGGCGCCGATGATCTGGCCTATTCTTCCATCGTGGCTGGAGGCAACAACGCCACGGTTCTCCACTACAAAACCAATCGGGATCGTTTAAAAGATGGGGATCTACTTTTGATCGACGCTGGCGGTGAAAGGGATGTGTACGCAAGTGATATTACGCGCACCTTTCCCGTGAATGGAAAATTCACTCCTGCCCAGAAAAAAATCTATGAAATCGTTTTGAAGGCCCAAAAAGAAGCCATCAAAACAGTGAAACCCGGCATGCGTTTTCACGACGTGCATAAACGCACTGTGGAAGTGCTCGTGGAAGGTTTGGTGGATTTAGGATTACTAAAAGGCGATCCAAAAGAAATCGCTAAAGACCGCAATAAATACGTTTCTTTCTATCCTCACAACACTAGCCACTGGATTGGGCTCGATGTGCACGATTGTGGAGATTATTTTCTTCCCGATGGCTCTTCCATTCCGTTGGAAGTGGGCAATATGCTCACGATCGAACCCGGGATTTATATTTCCGAAGATCGAACGGACGTGCCTGCCGAATACCGGGGAATCGGCATTCGCATCGAGGATGATGTGTTAGTTACCGAATCGGGCCGGGAAGTGCTCACGGAAGACGCGCCCAAAGAGATCGCTGAGATCGAAGCCTTAGTAGGCAAAGCTCCGCTTCGCTCTTAAATTATTCCCGCAGCCAGTTCCAAATTTTTTTCCAACGGGTTTGCTCGCCATGGCTCGCACAATTTCTATAAGGGCAGGGATTGGGGCCGGGAAAATCCCGGCACATTTTGGGCCGCGTTTCATAGATAGTGCAATTGCCCGCAGGAGATAAATGCCGGCAGGTGAATAATTCTTGGCCGCGGAATACTCCGAGCGGAATCAGCATTGGTTGGATGATTTCTATGTTGGGAATCGACGAGCCTTCTCCTTTTTGCCATTTTTCAAATTCCACTTGTACCTGTTGCAGGGGAAATTCTAGAGAGAATCCACGGCAACAATGGCCCGTGCAACGGGGCCGGGGGTCAGTTGTGCCGTCGGGTGGATCGAAGATCGCCATGCTTGGAGTGTAGCAGAGAAGCCTAGGGATTTTAAAGACTTGGCTTAAACAGGCTCAAACAAGAGGCGCATGTGGTCTGCATTTTTAGTCTTAAGAAAATCTCAATAAAATACCGAACTTTGCCGATATGTTACATATGTTTAGCTCTATGTTCAGCACACAAAGAAGCGAAGCTATTTCCATACTGCTATGGGGATTGGCTCTTTTTTTAAACCTTGGAACATCTTATGGCTTTGATCCAGCGCAAATAATGGTGCGTCCAGCGGAAGAAACAACCAAACTGATCCAACAACAATTTCCTGGCAAGCACGTACTGCTTTTTTTGGGTTACTCGGCCAAGGGCTATGAGAATCCTAAGCTGGCCCGCCAGCGCATTAAGGAAGAGATCCGCAATCTCATCCAAAAACAGGGAATCCAGAATGTTGTGATCGCCACCGGTGCTACTGAGCAAGGCATTGGTATGGTGTATGAAGTGGCTGAGGAGTTAGGGGTTAAAAAAGAAAATTTGATCGGTGTGGTTTCTGAAAAGGCCCTGGCGTATCCCGATGATCTTTCTAAGCGCTTGTTGCCACAAAATATATTTGCAGTCAAAGATTCTACGTGGGGTGGTTATGGAGTGGATGCTCAAGGAAAGAAGATCTTAAATCCAACTTCCCAAGTGAATGTAGAGGTAGCAAAAAGTGTAGTTTCTCTTGGTGGTGGAGAAATCGCCGCAGCAGAAATTATTGAAGCTTTAAAGAAAGATATTCCTTCTACATTTTACGAAATGGATATGAATCATACTTTAGCATTAGCTAAAGTAGAGAAGGCTCGTAAAGAGGGAAAAAGGATGGAAGATCCAGGCGCTAAGGCTCTCCGCGGTGAGGCATCCGAAGCTTTGAACGACGCAAAAGGAATTAAAAAGATAGGTACTTGGGAAGCTGCTAGCTTAAACACTCTTTTGCCTCAGTATTTCGAAAATTCTTTAAAAGATCTTGTTCCTACCCTTCAAAGCTTAAATGCATTCACTAATGATTTAAATCATGCGGATCCTTTACGCAGGCAGCTCGCTTTAGTTGGAGTAATTGCTACGAAAAGCAATAAAGCACTCGAACTTTTAGGAAAATCACTCGATGATCCGGATCCGCTTGTACGCGCTATTGCTGCGAGAGGTTTAGCAATACGCCCAGAAACTAATGAGATCATGCAGGATCTTTTTAAGAAAGCGCTCAATAGTGGTGATGCGTATGTTCAGGATCAAGCAGCTAAAGCTTTACGGGCAAGGGGGGATGAAAAATCCCTTGCGATCTTGAAGAATGCCTTTGGTGGTAGTGCGGGTGCGAGTTGTGACGTTAAGGCAATGAACGAATTGCGGGGATTCTTATGAAAAGAATGAACATAATATTTTTCTTTCTTTTCTTGAATCTTGCTTCTCATTTTTCTCATGCAAATGGCCTTCCATATTTTCAATTTAGTGAGTTGGCGACAGAAGAGACAGCAGTGACCAAAGAGCAAGCATTCGCTAGTGCTTTACGGCAATCTCCTTTTCCCCAGTGCCAAGATAAACTGTATATCGAGCCTGATGAAGTGAAATCCATGAATTCAATCTACAACTTGGCTGTGGGCCAATGTGGATTAAAAATTGAAACCATTCCTGAGGCTAGTTTCGTGGATTCATTCCAGGCAGATATTAAAGGCGGGGAAGAGATGCTGCGCTTTTTAGAAGCATTAGGAATGACTGCGCATAAGCATTTAGAAAACAATATCAAGATCAACAATCATTTGTTGTCTTGTTTGCCAGCTATAACACCAACAGGATCTAGGCATGCACTGACCTCAAAAGAAGAGAAAAAAGCATTCGATCCCTCTTGTAACGACTTACTTTCCCGTTATCGCGGCTACTACCAAGATCTACGAAAAAAATTACGGGCAGAGCTAATATTGGCGTGTGTTGAATTTAAACCTAAGGGTATATCTAGAGGCCCCCAACCAGAATTTCTACTTTGGAAAAATGGTGTTGCTCCTACCTTTCGTAAAAGTTGCAGCGCTCTTAGTGAAGTGGTTCCGGAAATTGAGGATTTTAGCCAAACAGAAATCCAAGCGGCTATGGATCAGTTGAATGCCCTAAAAGCGCAGAATCCGAAAGTACTAGAGGCTACTGGGCCATTAAATTCTTTTCGGGAAGAGCATACGTTAGAATTTATGAGGCTCTTGCAGCAGTTGCCAGCCTTTGCTTATGAGGGTAGAGAAAATCCAACAGATGCACAATTGGCTACAGCCATCAAAAAATTAAACAACAATGCGATCGCAGAGAAAGAATCCATTGAAGGCGCTTTGGAAGACAGTAAAAAGCTAAGCAAGGGCGGTTCGTTGCCTGTTTTATCCGGAAATAATGTGCAAATTAGTGCTCTAAAAGACTTTATAAAGTATGCGCCTGTGATCAACGAAATGCTTGATGAGCCAGCAGGCGCAGCAAAATGGTGCGGATCCGCAACGGCCGCTACTGCCTTTGTGCAAAACTCTGAAGTGAAGGGCATGGTGGCTCTAGGTGCTTTGGCCATTGCTGTGCCCGGTGGTGTTGCCATTGGTGGTGCCAGACTAGCAGCAGCCGGTGCAATCAGAATGAGTGCATCGGCCATGGGGGCATGGTCTGCCACGCCTTTTTCTGCCTATTTCTATGCTAAAGATTTTCAAAATCGTAGCGACGCAGAACAAAGAGCGCTTACTGCCGCTGGTGGAGAAGGCGCAAAAACCATCGCCGATCCTAATGAAATACAAGCAACCCAAGAGGCTTTGGAGCTAAGTTTATTATTGGCAGCTACTGGCATGGATCTATACGGAACGGGCGCCATCACTGCAGCCTTTGGTGTGGGCAAAGTGGCCACTAGGAACGCAGAGCGTGCAATTGTAACGAATCTAAAAAAAGTTCCGGAATTAGCCAAGAAATCTGACGAAGAATTACTTCAATTAAATAAGAACATGAGGATCAAGCCAAATGATCCACCCATGCCGCTTGCTACAGCAAAATATAAAGCCGTTATGTTGGTGGATGCATTAAAGAATAGCAAGAGCGAGGCGACTAAACTAGAGATCATAAAAGAGATCGGAAAATTTAAAATAGATAAAAAAAGTTTAGCGAAAGCATCGGAGCAAGAGTATAGGTCGATAGAAAAGGTGGTTTTTGCTCTACGGGATGTATTGCAGTCTTCTTCAGCAAGTGATGCTTTAAAAGAAGCGGCTATAGATGCAATGGCTAAATATGGTAGCAGCGTTGGGCCTGGCGCATATCGCCTTACCGCAGAAATAATGAATGAAGTATATAAAAATGCCAATTACAAGGATCCTTCCATAGTAGCTCATTTTAATGAGACTTTACGTAGAAGGGCCTATGATGAATTAAGGCTCGCTGATAAGGCTGCGCTAAAAGGGGAATTCAGTGCGGCTGTAGACAACGAATATGTGTTGAGCCAAGCCCGCCAGCCCTTTAAAAATATTGGCCAATGGCGCCTTCAGAATGAGGCTGTCCCTGAAATTCTTAAGAAGATTGTGGTTCGTTTAGAAAACGGCGGTATGGACGCCCAAACTTCAGAAGCCTTGCGTGATACTTTATTTAAATATGCCGTGGGCGCAGAGCCCAAAGTGGTTGAAGCATTTGAAACTTTCTTGAAATCGCTTCCCTCGGGTGTGCTTAAAGAAGATTCTGTGAAAAAATTCATTGAGCCCATGCTAGTGGCTATTGCAGGTGAGCCCGGAATAGCAGCAAAGCAGGGATGGAGTAAATTAAGTTCCATGAGCGCCGGCCGTACATTGCTTCGCCAGCGGGTGCCTGCCCTTAAGAAATTAACGGACGAAGAGTTGAAGGCTTTCTTTGGGCATGCGGCTCCTGCGGTAAATAGCGTGGCTTATAAAGAAGCTAAAAAAGGCATTTACGAAACTGCTAGAGAAGTGGGCAATATGAAGGGTAGATTTTATTTCGCCCACGAGCGCGGTGAGGACATTGCAGAAGATGTTTTTACGATTAAAAAACTTGGGGGCCTTAAAATTCCTTTGGAGAATGCAAGCAGCCCAGCACAGTTGGCGGACGTAGAAAAAACTTTGAACTATGCTGCTGACTCATTTTTACAGATCGCGAGGGATCCGCACCCAAATCCAAAAATTTTAGAGGAAGCGACAGAAGCTTTGATGAAGTTTGTGCGGACTAATACCAATAATTTTACGCATCCTTCTACGCAATCCTTGGTGGCAAAGCTGGAAGAGTTAAACAAACTAAATGTATCCTTGAAGCCAGAGCTGCGCCAAAAGCTCACTGCGGATATTCAAGAGGCGCTAGGAAAATTGAAAAACTCTCCACAGCGCTCTTTGGCGAATGAATCCCTTCCTTCCGAATGGCGCGGAATCATTTCCACTATGAACTTAGATCCTAATACGGCTGGCCAGTTAGAAGATTTGTTGGCTAAACATATCCTTGGTTCTGAATTCGCTAAGGAACCAGCTAGAGTTACGGATCTTCTCCATAAGTTGTCTAACGTGAAGCTGAACTCGCGTATTGTAGAACTCTACGTAGAACCTACTTTAAATATGTTAGGAGAGGGTAAGGCTCTATTAGGCGATAATTCTATCTCTTTCTTACTAGGAAGAATGACCGTAGAAAACCCCAAGGTATACCAGGGCTTTTTATCGATTTATCGAGATGCTTGGAGGGCGGCAGCTTTAAATCCTAGCCTCAAACCTCGCCAAGCGATTGAAAAAGGGTTGGAAGCTACCTTAGAACGAAATGCTAAATACAAAGCCCTGACGCCCGATGAGCAGAATGATATCATCCGCGGCTCTGTTTCCTGCCTCTAACCAACTACTTCTTCTGCTTGGCGCTCCAAGCAAGATAATCTTCGTAATTGCCCGCGAAATCCTGGATGGATCCATCTGGGAAAATTTCCAAAATGCGGTTCGCGATGGAGGAGACGAATTGCCGGTCGTGGGAAACGAAGAAGGCCGTGCCGGGAAATTGTTTTAAGGATTCATTCAAGGCCTCGATGCTTTCCAAATCCAAGTGGTTGGTAGGTTCATCGAGCAATAATACGTTCGGCTCATCCAGCATCATTTTAGAAAGAGTCACCCGCACGCTTTCGCCTCCCGAAAGCACTTCGGTTTTTTTGTCGCCGTCTTCGCCAGTGAAAAGCATGCGCCCGAGCACGCCGCGGATCGAACCCATATCGATCTCAGGGTGAGAATCGTGGAGGTATTGGAACAAGGATAAGCCTTTGGGCAATACTTGTTTGATATCTTGGGGGCAGTAGGAGCGGGTGGTGGTCACACCCCAGTGCACTTGGCCCGAAGCGGGTTTTAGGCTGCCTTCCAAAATTTTCATGAAAGTGGTTTTCCCCACGCCCGAAGGGCCAATGATACCGATCTTCTCGCCGCCGGAGAAAAAGAGATTCATTTTTTTCAAAACCGTGGTTTTGCCGTCGTAGCTTGCGGTTACGTCTTCCAAGCGCACAACGTCTTTACCGAGCTCACGTTTTGGTTTGAAATAAATCCGTGGATACACCCGGGAGCTTGGGCGGATGTCTTCCATTTCCATATTGTCCAATTGCTTTTGCCGGGAAGTGGCTTGGCGGGCTTTGGATTTGTTGGCACCGAAGCGGGCGATAAAAGATTTTAGTTCCGCGGCCCGTTTTTCTTTCTTGGCTTGCTCGGTGAGTTTTTGGTCCCGGGCGATGGCCGAAGCGTGTTGGTAGTAATCGTAGTCGCCGGTGTAGATCCGCATTTCCGAATAATCGATATCGGCGATATGGGTGCACACGGCGTTCAAGAAGTGACGATCGTGGGAAACGATCAAGATTGTGCCGTCGTAATCGTTCAAAAAATCTTCTAGCCAGGAAATGGTTTTGATGTCGAGGTTGTTGGTGGGTTCGTCGAGCAGCATCACTTCTGGTTTTTGGAAAAGAATTTGAGCTAAGAGAACCCGGAATTTGTACTGGGTAGGAATCTCTTTCATGAGCTCATTGTGGTACTGGGCGGGGATGCCGAGGCCCACGAGAAATTCGGAAGCTTTAGATTCGGCGGAGTAACCGTCGATCTCCATGAATTCGCCTTCGAGTTCTCCTAAACGGTTGGCTTCCGCATCACTTAAATCGCCTTTGGCGTAGAGATCTTCTCGTTCGCGCATGATTTTCCAAAGTTTTTGGTCGCCCTGGTAAACCGTATTGAGCACGGTTTCATTATCGAAACGATAGTGATCCTGGCGCAGCCACCCTAAGCGAGCTTTAGGATCGATGAAGATCGTGCCTTTATCGGCGCTTTGTTCGCCGGAAATGATTTTTAAGAAAGTGGATTTGCCTGTGCCGTTGGCGCCGATGATGCCGTAACGGCAGCCAGGGGTGAAAACCACACTCACATTTTCAAAAAGTTTTTTGTGCCCAAAAGTTAGGCCGATGTCTTTAACGCTAAGCATGCTTGCCTTATAACACAAAGGGCCGAAATCACTAGAGTTCTTTGAAAATGAATGGTTTTTCGATAAACTAGCAGACCGGGAGAAATCATGGCTTTAATCCGAGCCGAGCAAGTAACAAAACAATTTGGCGATTTTCAGGCCTTACAGGGCTTGGATTTGGTGGTGAGAGCTGGTGGTTGCGTGGGCCTTTTGGGCCCCAATGGGGCCGGAAAATCCACTTTTATCGGAGCTCTCTACGGGGTGGTGGAGCGAACCTCCGGAAGCCTCGAAGTGTTCGGCATGGATCCCCGCACCCATAGCCGGGAGATTAAGAAAAAGCTTGGTGTGGTTCCCCAGGAAAGCGCTTTGGACGAAGGCCTAACGGTTCGGGAAAATATGCGCCTCTTTGCCGGCTTTGTGGGATTGCCAAAAAAGAATTGGGACTCCCGAATCAACGAGCTTTTGGAAATGATGTCGCTCCAGCACAAGGCGGACGCTTCCATCCGATTTTTATCCGGGGGCATGAAACGGCGCTTGGCTTTTGTGCGCGCCTTACTAGCGGAACCAGAATTATTAATCCTCGACGAGCCCACCACGGGTTTAGATCCCGCTGTGCGACACCTGTTGTGGGAAAAGGTGGTGGAATTAAAACGGAAAGGCAAAACGATCCTTCTCACTACGCACTATATGCACGAAGCGGAAGTGCTCTGTGATTGGATCGTGATTTTGAGTAAGGGTAAGGTAGTGAACACGGGCTCGCCTGCGGCTTTGATCGCGGAGCATACGCCGGGATACGTGGGTTTATACGAAGAGGGTTTAGGGGAAAAACTAAAAGCTGCCGTGGATCCCGCCTGGGCACTTTTTCCCCAAAGGAAACAATGGTGCGTGCGTACGCCAAGAATTGAAGATTTGGTTTCCTTAGAAAAACAGGGATTAAAAGCCCTGCAGCTAAGGCCCGCCAATTTAGAAGACGTATTTTTAAAACTCACCGGAGAGGAGCTTTCCCAAGATGATTGAGTCATTAAAGCTCGGGCTTCATGTGGTGGTTCGTAACTGGACCGTTTATAAAAAAGATTTCGTTGCCAATATTTCGCCCACCGTAGCGGATCCGGCTTTTATTTTGCTGGCCCTAGGCTTTGGCCTCGGCTCTTTTATCCAAGAGATCGATGGCATGAGCTATGCTCGTTTTTTGGCTCCCGGTCTCGTGGCCACCACGGCTCTCTTTACGGCTTTTTTTGAATGCAGTTATGGTTTCTATGTGCGACTCACGTTTGAGTCGGTTTTTAAAGCCATGCTCACCACTCCCATTGGCCCCAAAGAGGTTTTGATTGGAGAATTTTTGTGGGTGTTTATAAAAGGCGCCTTCATGGCTTTGGGTGTGGGCGTTGTGTTGGCCATTGTGGGCTTGGTGCCATGGCATGCGCTTCTCTTTTTTCCCTGGATTGGCGGTTTCTTAGCTGTGCCTTCGGGAGCCATGGGATTAGTGGCTGCGGGGTATGTGCGCAACATCAACCAATTTCAAACTGTGTACTCTTTTTTGATTTCGCCGATCTATTTTTTATCGGGTGTGTTTTTTCCCGTGCCGGCGGCGCACCCGCTCTTTAAAGCCGCGATCCAAATTTCTCCTTTTTACCACGGCGTGCAACTCATGCAGATGGTGTCTTGGGATAGAGTAGTGGCTAGCTCTGTTCTCTATCATGTGGGCTTCTTGGTGTTCTTCACCTTAAGTTTAGGCTACTGGGCCTCCTGGCGGATACAGAAGAAGCTCGTGAGTTAAAAATCTACTAGAAGCTAACACGGGGATTTATAATGGCTTTGTGCCCAATTTTATGGCCAGTAGAATTACCTGCGAACTAGACCCACAATATGTTTCCATTCTTGGGGGGCAACCGGCATTACTGAAAGCCGGGTGCCCTTTTGTACAAGAGGCATATTTTTTAGCGCCTGTTCTTTTTTCAAGGCGTCTAGCGGAAGAATGGGGAACTCCTCCACGAATTCTACTTCCACCATAAACCAAATGGGTTTTTCTTTTGTGGCTTTCGGATCATAGTATTCGGATTTTTTGTCGAACTGTGTGGGGTCGGGATGGGATTCTTTGCACACGCGGGCGATGCCCGCAATCCCTGGGGGTTCCGCATTGGAGTGGTAGAAAAAAGCTAAATCGCCAATGCGCATTTCATCCCGCATGAAGTTACGGGCTTGGTAGTTGCGCACTCCGTCCCAGCCGTTTTTTTTCACCCGCTTTAAATCTTGGATGGAAAACACATCGGGTTCAGATTTCATCAGCCAATATTTCATACTTTTACTACGCGGGCGAAAAGTGCATTTTCAAATTCTAGGGTAAGGATTTGCGGTAAGCGATCAATTTCCATGGCCAATGTAACATCTGCTAAACCGGTTTTCAGTTTTTGTGCGAGGTGATCGGGCCGTCCCGAGGCAAAAATTTTTTCTTTCGCAGCCAATGCACATTGCTGCACAAATTCTGGGATATTGCTAAAGCCTTCGAGGGCGGTGGCCATGGCTTGGGCCGTGATTTCATCTTCCACATGGTTGGAGTCGGGGAAGGCTGCGGGGATGAGGGTCACGGGGCAATTGAGGCTTTTGAGGTGAGTCACTAAATTAGAAAAATTTACGAGGGAGCCCACAAAAACTTGGGAAAAATTATGGGCCGCAAAGAGAGCGGGGGTGCCGGTGGTAGTGGCCACTAGAGCTGGAGCTTCATCTATCCAAGCGTGGGTGCGGGCTTCGTGGGGGGAGTTATCAAATCGTTCTTTGCATTCCACGGGCAAGGAGAGCTCGGAAAACACGCGCATGGAAAGTAGGCGGCTTTCGTTTTGCACGGCTTTTAAAGAGGGGGCCACGAACACGGGGCCCAAGGCTCGATCCACCAGGGTGTGAATGGTAGTGGAGCAGCGGAAAATATCGAACATCACGGCAACGCCTTCCCCATGGGGAAAGGCGCTTTGCCAGCCCGCGATTGTGAGGGCTGGGATCATTGATTCTTCTGAAAGTGGCAGTAGAGCATATGCTCTACTCCCCATTGGCCAATGAGGTAGACCGAGGAGTCATTTTGCTTCAGCCAGTAGCGAATTATTTTTGTGATATCTTTGCCCTTAGGATTTAAATCAATGAAGGCGTAATCGGGTTGCATATCTACTTTCCGCACATCTGTGTACATATCGGGGGAGAGGGCGCGGGCCTCTTCCACGGTGAGATGAGAGTAGGGATTGCCGTTGCCAAAAAATCTAAAGCTGCCGCTCGTATACACATACCCATCTTTGGGGTCGAGAAAGTTATAACCATAATGGGCGGTGTCGGGGTTGAAGTTGCGGTTTAAGTGATAGCAGTTGCCACTGGAAACCAAAGGTAAAGTATCCAAGGAAATGCCGCCGGCAGCTTTGTAGCCTTCACTAATGGCCAACATGGGCGCGCTGCACTGGAGGCCGGCGCAAGGATCTTGCAAAGGAGCGGATTGAGAAGTTAGGGGCAGAAGAAGGAATAAAAATAGTGTTTTCATGGTGCGCAATTTCCCAGAAAAGGAGAAGGATCGCAAGCTAGAAGTAATGCCTGATCTGATTGATCCAGGCTGCCGCGCTTATTTTTTGAGAATGATTCTCATTTTCCTTGATCTCTATTTTTCTTTGGTCTAAGTTTAGTTTTATCGGGAAGTCAAAATCCCCTGTGCTGGAGCCTCAACTCCACAAAAACAAGATGTGTGCAGGGTGGCAAAAAAAGAGAACCCCACTTTTCTTTTTGCCACCCATTTTTATGCGATGCGGCTTAGTGCCGCTCGGGCTTTCCTGTTAGGATGCCAGCCCATGGATCTTTTTCGAACCCAGCAAAAAAAAGAAGTGCCCTTAGCGGAACGTATGCGGCCTCGAGTGCTAGAGGAAGTGGTGGGGCAAGAGCATTTGATTGGAGAAGGAAAACCGCTTTCTAGTTTTACGAATCCACCTAGCCTAATTTTTTGGGGCCCCCCCGGTGTGGGCAAAACTACATTGGCGAAACTCTTGGCGGGGGATCGTCCGTTTCATCAGCTCTCTGCTGTTCTTGATGGCGTGGGTGAGCTGCGCAAAGTGATTGATTCTTTGCGCATGGAAAGCAGGCGAGCCATTTTGTTTGTGGATGAAATCCATCGCTGGAACAAAGCCCAGCAAGATTCTCTTTTGCCTTATTTGGAAAATGGAACCTTTACTTTAATTGGCGCCACCACCGAGAATCCTTCTTTTTCCCTGATCGCGCCGCTTCTCTCCCGCTGTAAAGTGCTCACCTTAAAGGCCTTAGGGCCTAAAGAAATCCGCATTCTTCTGCAAAGAGCATTGCAAGATCGAGAAAAGGGATTGGGGGCCCGCTTTGTGGAAGTGGATGAAGATGCCTTGGAGTTTCTGGTGCAAGACGCGGCGGGGGATGCACGAAAAGCTCTAAATACTTTGGAAATCGCCGCAGACTTAAAATCTCACGTTAGCTTGGAATTATTAAAATCTGTGCTGCAAAAACGCACCCTGCGCTACGACAAAAACGGCGAGCAGCACTACGACATTATTTCCGCTTTCATTAAAAGCATGCGTGGTTCCGACGTGAATGCAGCCATCTATTATTTGGCCCGCATGTATGAAGCGGGCGAGGATCCCCGATTTCTTGCGAGACGCATGGTGATTTTTGCGGCGGAAGATATCGGCATGGCCGATCCTCGTGCTTTACCTTTGGCAGTAGCTGCAGCGGAAGCCTTTGATCGGGTGGGGCAGGCGGAAGGTTGGATTCCGTTAGCGGAAGCGGCCGCCTATCTAGCGCTCGCGCCCAAGAGCAATGCTTCTTATATGGCCTATAAACGGGCCAAGGAGGCTGTGGAAAAATTTGGGGATCTCGCAGTGCCGCTCCATTTACGAAATGCGCCCACAAAACTCATGGGTGATTTAGGGTACGGCGAAGGCTACCAGTATGCCCATAGTGAGAAAGTTACCCACAAGCATTTACCCGAAGAGATCGTGGACGAAAAATTTTATATTCCTGGCAATCGTGGTTTTGAGAAATTACTCTTTGAGAAGAAAGAAAAATGAAACGACTCTTCTTTTTCTTATTGCTAGCTTCTTGCGCCCGGGCTCCTTTGGAGGATCCTAAGGGGGCGTTTCGTTTGTCCACTGGACCAGAATTAAAAGACTCCTTGCCGCTTTCTTCCTTGAAAGAAGCCTTGGAGCGCAATCTCGTTGCCTTTTCCACAAGCACCACCATTCCCGCCGAGTATCAGTTTGGCGAACGCATTGTTTCCCGGGAAGACTACCAAAAATCCCTGGCGGCCCTGGCTCCTGAATTAGAAAGCATGGATCGCTTCCAAAGTTTTGTGCGGATGAATTTTGATTTTTACGAAGTGTATGGAAATGAAGATGGCTGGGGAACGATTTTTTCCACGGGCTATTATGATCCCACCGTACAGGGCAGTAAAAAGAAAACAGATCGCTTTAGTAGAGCTATTTACAAAACACCTTCTGATCTTGTGAGCATTGATCTTGGTGCTTACGCAGAAAAATTTCCGGATCAGGAAATTTGGCAAAAAGCTCGCACAGAACAAAAATCACCTACCCCCTTATGGCGCGGCCGTTATGTGGCGGAGTCCAAAAAAATCATCCCTTATTATTCACGAAAAGAAATTGAAGCGGATTTACCATTGAAAGGAAAAGGTTTGGAGCTCGCGTGGCTTGATCCCGTGGATGCCTTTTTCTTGGAAATCCAAGGCTCCGGGGTTGTGGAATTTACGAAAGGGAAAAAAATCCGTGTGGGCTATGACGGCCAGAATGGCTATGCCTATGCGCCTATTGGGAAATATATGCTAGACGCAATTCCGCTGGAGCTCATGAGCATGCAGCGAATTCGGCAGCATTTAAATAGCCTTAGTCCGGAAGCAAGAGACAGTATTTTATTCCAAAACCCTTCCTATGTTTTTTTTCGGGAGCTGGCGGGTTTATCTCTTACCTATTCCGGCGCAGAAGTAACTCCCGGGCGCACCATTGCCACGGATAAATTCCTTTTTCCTAAGGGCACGCTAAATTATTTAGAAATCGAAACCCCCGTGTTTTCTGACGGGGAAGCCTTTGATCCTTCCGATTGGATCACCACTCCCCGCTGGGTGTTTGACCAAGATACGGGCGGCGCGATCCGCGGAGGTGGGCGAGTAGATCTCTATATGGGCCAAAGCGAGGAAGCGGAACGGATGGCGGGAGTAATGAAGCGCACGGGTAAGTTATGGGCTTTAGTGCCTAAGGAAGAATTTTTGCAACGGTTACGGATGGAGGGAAAATGATTCTATTATTTTTACTGTTATTTTCTTCTGTATCTGAGGCGCGGGTGGATGTTCGCTTTTTAAGTTTGGTGGGATTGGTTTCTATTTCCGATCGGGTGGCGGGGAGGGTGACCGATGATGATCCCCAGCGATTGTATGCGGCCATGAATGTGGAAGAAAAAGATGAAAACCTTGGGCGGGGAAAAACGATTAAGTTTGCGGACAAAAAATTTAGCTTAGTTTGTGTGGATCGGGGTGCGGGGGTAGGCATTTGCAATATGGTGGTGAAAGCCGGCGATCAAGGATTGGTTTCTCCTGGAAAAGGCATCATCCGTTTTGTGGCCATGGGCGATGAGGCAGCGGAATTACATAAATTATTTTTCGTGGATGCTAGTGGCGAGTTTGAATATTTAACAGCGGACAAAACGGTACGGATTTTTTCCGATAGTCAGAGCTTTATTGCGGAATATCATCGGCCTCACTAAACTGTTTTTCAGTTCACAGTTGCTGTGGGAAGGCATTTAAAATACAAGCTATAAAACAAGCCGATAATGGGTTCCACTGGCATAGAGCACAGTGAACAGCAAATGCACAGAACAAAGAGTAGAGAAAAGTCCGTCGCCGGACAAGCGCCGCCTTATCGTCTCTGGCCACATTATGAATACGTAGATAGATTGTTTTGCAATGGGAGAAAGTCAGATTTTTCTGAAGCTAGAGCGTCGCAGCCCTTGCTTTTAAGGCTTCCGCGTCTTTCACAAAGCCCTTCCGTTCATAGAAGCTAGCTAGATCTTCCAGGCGTTTCTTTTCTCGGTTTACGGTTGCGTCCAAAGCGTCAAAAAAGTTTTTAGCGTTTTCTTTTTCCCCCGCTAAAATATAACTCGCTAGCAAGGCGCGATAGGGTTCCACATCATTGGGTGCGGAAGAATAATAGGCTTCTAAAAATTCGATGGCTCGCTTTGGATTAGAATTGCGCAAGTAATGAAGTCCCAGAGCTTTATTTAAATAAGCGCCACAACGTTTCATATTTTCGTCGTACTGGGATTCAAGCTGCCGCACGGCCTGTTTTTCGCCCGTGCCGTTAAGTGCGCCTAGTTCCACGGCGAAGCAAAAGGCGGCACCTTTTTGAAATTGCGGATATCGGTTCCAGAGATCAGTGGCTTTTTGCCCTTCCCCGAGGGTGAGATAATTGGAAAGCAATAAATGGAAAACGGGCTGCGTGATTCCCATGCTGGAAAGAATTTCCAAGGAAGTTGCGTAACGTTCCATCTGGTAGGATTGGTAGGCAAGTTCAAAATTATCCGCGCCGGCTGCAACTTTCCGGTAGCGATCGAGCACAGGAAGAACTTTGAAGGATCTTTGTTGGTCTTTTTCTAAAGAGCGTAAAAGCCCGCGATAAAAATCTGCAGTTTCTTTTTCCTTCACGAGGGTGGAATAATCTCCGCTATAGGCTTCTAGAAGAAAGCGGCTCGGGAAAAGATTTCGTTCCGTATAGAACAAACGGCTCTGGGTTACTTCCGCAAAGGCGTTGCGATCCGTGTTTTTTCGGGCGCCAGTAGTGAGCTTTAGTACTTCATCGCGGCTTAGAGCATATTGAGCCAAGATATCGTATGCGTTAGCGATCGGTACGAGCACCAATTGCCGTTGGTATTTAGGATTGGCGGCCATGGCCTCGAGCTTATCCATGTTGAATTGTAGAGGGCTTTTACTTCCAATCATGATGAGCTCTTGGTCGTCGGCACCGGTGAACACATAACCGTGGGGAAAAACGGAATAGAAAGTGTGGAGAATGCTTTTTAGCACTTCCGCATTCATATTATAAAGGTTCAGCCACTGGGAGAACACGCCTTCTTGGCTCAAATTGTCCCGCACCGTTAGAAAAAATTCTTCGGTGAAAAGATTGGCCACACCCGCGAGCCAGGAGTGAGAGGGCTGCGATACGATGATATCGAAGGGCCCGTGTTTACGGGAAGCGAGCACGAAGCGCGCGTCTTCAATCTGTAGATTTAAATTCTTGCGGGATAGAAACGGATTTTTTCCTTTGTACACATAATCGGCGGCTTTGATGATGCCTTCCTCTAGTTCTGCTACGAATACTTCGTCCATATTTGTGGACGTGAGGAAATCCACCGTATAACCACCACCATATCCAACCACAAAAGCATTCTGGGGATTACGAGCAAAGGATAGGGGCAAGAACCCAAGCAAGGCTTCGTATTTCGGAAGAGCTTCAAGATTGTTCGTGTCGTAGATGGATTCATTTAAGCCGTTGGTTTTTAGTCTGAGGTAATCCCGGTAGTTTGTGCCGTCCTGGGGATCATGGCTCAAGCTGATGATTCCGGTTTTGCCTTCCACGATGAGTTGGAATTCTTCGTAGTCGCGAGCGAAATAGCGCATAGCTTCGGAAAAGGAGAGGCCTGGGGCCGCATGCTGAAGATAAGCAGATTTAATGATGTTCTCGAAGCGCACTGCACTGGCAAAAGGAATGATGAGTAAGAGCACAAGATGGATGCCAATGGCGGTTTTGCGATTCTCTAGACGTGAAAAGGCCACGGCCGCGCTCACCAAGAACAAAACAATCATGGTGGTGAGGATTGCGCCACTGGATCCTAAATAAGGGATTAAAATAAGACCCGCGGCACAGGAGCCAAGGATCGAGCCGATGGTATTCACGGCATAGAGGCGGCCCGCTACCGCTGGGGAATCCTGCACTTTTTCAATTTTTAAACGGATCGCTAGCGGCAGAAGCGCGCCGAGGATAGTGCCCGGAGGGAATAAAATAATGGCCGCTAAGCAGGCTTTTACCAGGAATAAATCGAAGCGCGGAAAATAATAAGAAATTACGTTAGCGATAATGGGCGCCACGTTTAAGAGAAGGGTGGTGCTAAGGATCGATAACAAGCAGACCGCTAAAAGAATCTGAAACACAAATTCTTTATTTTTTACGCGTTCAATAAAGAGTGAGAGCGCCAGCGATCCTAAAGCAATTCCCAAAAGAAAAAGCGAAAGAATTAAGCTTAAGCCAAATACGTTGGATCCTAAGAAAATTCCCAAATATTTATTCCATACAACCTCTGCCGCAAGAGCGCTAAAACCCGTGCTAAAGGCGACCCACGGCAAAACTTTTTGAAATTGGCTGCCGCCGCTCGCCACGGTTTCCGTGGTGGGGCTCTCCGCGCTTTCTGTTTGTGGTGCGGTTTTTTGCAGGAAAAAAGCGGCTACCAATACACCGATATTCAAAATGGCGGAAAATGTGTTGGAGAGCACGATGCCTAGAGCGGGGATTAAAACGAATCCTGAAAGGAAAGCTCCAGCTACGGCACCTAAAGTGTTCACCCCATAGAGCAAGCTAATTCTTTTACCTAAGTTTTCTGAAGATTTTACAAAAATACGAATCAAAATTGGCAGCGATGCTCCCATCAATGTGGTGGGAACCACTAATAGTAAAAGCACTACTACGAATTTTAAGATTGTGCCGAGCCAAGAAAAAGATCCCGTGAGTGGCAAATAGCTAAGCACGGAATGGAATTGAAACAGAATTGGCAATAACACCAAGCTATAGAGACCAATGATGCCCTCGAGGATTCCGTAACAGAGCACGGGCCGGGAGATACGGTGGATGAATTTTCCTGCGCCCCAGCTGCCTAAGGAGAGCCCCGCAAAAAAGATTGAGAGCACAATGCTCATGGCCGTGGAGGTGGATCCGACACCTAAAGATAAAACTCGCACCCACAAAGTTTCGTAGACGAGGCTAGTCAATCCAGAGACGAAAAATAAGGAACCAATAGCGAGTGTTCGTTTTAATTTCATATAGTTAGTGCTTACGATTTTTTTTTCATATTGGGAATAAAAAAGCCGGACTCTGTAGGAGTCCGGCTTTTGGGGCTGCTAGTAGATTCCTAGTCTCGATCCATGGGCATGGGTTTCGGTTTGTCTTTGTCTCTACCATCGCGATCCATCGGCATTGGCCGAGGCTGATCGGGATCGGGCATTGGCATTGGCCGAGGCTGATCGGGATCAGGCATTGGCATTGGCCGAGGCT
>CAYQES010000012.1:0-9353 GCA_964416595.1 uncultured Bdellovibrionales bacterium
GGCAAAGGTGGAGCACTGCGCAGAAACTTTTTTTTAAAGCTAATGGTTCTTTTGAGTTTTTTTTTGCAAGCTGAGGCTTTTGCGAAATACCAGATTTCCTCCACTTTTCCCGAGCATGAACTAAGTGATCCCTACCGTTATTCTTTACAGGAAGAGCGAGAATTGGTGGCTTGGTTTTTGACTGGTGCTCAGAATATTTTATCTAAATTGCGTTTAGAAAAAAACATCTCTCAGGCCGAATTAAGCTTAGAAGAGCGTGGCCGTTTTCGTAGTGGAGTAAATTTTGAAGATTGGTCGGTTCAATTAGGAGAGCGCCCCCTTTGGACAGATAAGCGGTTAGATTCCCCCTTTTTCGATCGAATGGATTTAGTAGCCTTAGGGGGTGTAAAGAATATGGATTTCTTGAGGCAGCTAGTAGATAGCCTGCACTATCGTGTGCAGCATCGAAATCTAGCGGTGGGAGAGGCTCCCTCTACCTTTCTAGGAGAATCCGCCGAAGATGATCTCACATATGTTTGGCCTAACCGCCATTTTGGCGGAAATGATGGCATCTACTTGAATGTAACCACTAAGGCAGTGCAATTCATGAAGTTATTTCGTGAGATGGAAGTCGATATAAAAAATCTGCAAGCCTTAGGAAAGCTATCCCAAGAAGATGCTGAACGTCTTGTGAGTGGTGCGCAGCGGTTTTTGCTGGGTTTTGGTCTGCACGAAATTTTTCATGCCTTTCAATTTCATCAGCTGCCTGTTCGCAATGTGAATCAGAAAACGTATTATGATTCTTTGGTGTCAGAAGGACGATTTAAGGGTTTTGGTGGAGACTTTATTGACGGTTCGATCGGGGCGGCGGGAGGAGTGGATTCCTATATCGCTCAATCGTTGACTGTGGCTAAGGTGCAGGTAAAAGTTTTACGTGAGCTCTTGGCAACTAAGTCGTTTTCACGGGCCCGGCGAGAAAAATTAAGAGAGGCTCGTAGCCTGTTAAAAGTTGATATGCCCTCTAGATTAGAGCGGCTTTCTGGGGATGATCTTTGGGCTTTTATTGCCAATGAATTCATTACCCGTAAGAGTTTGTTTTGGGACAGTCTAATCAAATCAGAAATTTATGAAATCGAAGGTTTTGGTTTAAACCGCGTATTATTGAAGGGCCATGAGCGGGATGTTATGGATTCTTCGTATTTGATAGCAAAGCTACGCACAGATAATTTTTTAGAAGACGGGGATCTTTTTGATACTGATAAGGAGGCTTTGCAAAACTATCGTTATCAATCTGTAGTGAATGAGTTATTGCCGAAGTATCGTCCGCTTTTTACTCAATCCACAAAAGAAGACTCACGCTCTAAGTCTGTTCCATTCAACCTTTTACGCTGGGATAGGAGAGACGAGCATTTAGGCAATGATCCCGTGAGCTATTATATGCTGTGGGATGCGTATATGGCGTGGATGGGATTTGGTTTCGAGCCCCCAGTCAATTCGTTGATGAAAGGATTTTGGTTACCAATGGTGATCAATGAACGCATGAGTGAAATCTTGCGCTCTGGCACTTGCGATGGCACTGAAATAGAGGCTCTGAAACAGAGGTCAGAGCATTTTACTGTGGAAAAAATAGACGCTTTACGAAGCACCTATCCAAATATTCGTTATGACGAAATTAAAAATACTTTTGATAGTCTATACGGGCAGATTAAAAAACGTTGCCCGTGACAAACTCGTGCGTTCGTTTTTACGGATACACAATATCTGTTCGGCTTAAGAACTTTTCAATGTATTCATATTTTTTAGCAAAAAGAGGAGAATGCAGTTTCGCCATAATGTCGTAAGTGATTCCCTGCTTTGTATCGATCACGTAGCGGGTATCCATATGTTTCGCCATTAAGTAATAGGCGATACTATCGGCGAAATCATCCATAGGGTTTCTGGTGGCATAGGTGCTGATGAAGTTTGTGTTAGCTAGGCCACTATACACTTCATTCACAGCAGTTTTTGGTAACGGATTTTTCCCACACCAATAAAAACAAAGAGAGCTTCTTAAAGGGAAATCGCTCTCTGGTTTTACTTTGCTATAGCTTTGCCAACTAAAGCGGCCCCAATTATCTTCCGCCATGGCGCAGCCATCGTCGCCATTGCCGCACTTGGTTTTATTCACATCATTGGCGAAATCAAAAATATGGCCAAATTCGTGGGCTACCACAAAATAGAGGAAATCTTGGGCCCGGCCCGTGGATTGGGTGGAGATCGTGGGCAGATCCGGAAGAGGAGTGTAGGCATTGGTGATACCACCGAAAGAAAGTTGTTCTTTCCAGGAAGCCCAGGTTTGTAAGTTAAGGCTTTCATCGAGAACAGATTTGCGTATTCCCATCATGGCGCCTTGGGTGTTGCCATCATTACCGCGGATCGTTCCCGCGTAGGCTGTGCCCACAAATTGTTTTTCAATAAAGATGTGGCGTAAAGAGCAAAACATTTTTTGAAAAGCGGGCGGGTATTGGTCATAGAGGGCTTCAAAATGGGCCACATAGTTTTGCCCGCCTTCAAGGCAAGTGCGATCTTGTGGCCGCCGCTCTATATTATCTGTGGGATCCACGAGGCAAACGGTTTTGGCAATATTGGCGCGGCAAGAATCAGGATCCTCAAGAGAAAGGGCCGTGGATGGTTTTTTTGAAGGAGCAACTACAAAAAAATCTCTTCCCTGGAGCGAGTTCGGAAAATTAGCGCCCTCTTTGAGCTCAAAAGTAGCGGCCAGAGAGGTTAGAGGAAGTAGGAGAAGAATGAGTGTGTGCATACGGGTTCCTTACACTATTGGATTTTGGTGAAACTTATAGTGGGTTGGGCGGTAGGGCAAGGGGACTATCCCTCATTCCGCTTGCGCAGCACCCAAAAAAGCCAAATTGCCAGTGCCAGGCCTAGTATGGCCCACCATAGTTGCCAAGCTCCAAGGGCGGCAGCCTCAGTGGCTCGCACCGCCACGGGAAACAATCGCAGCAAAAGAAAAGCCACTGCAAAGAGTAGGGCTATTTGTAAAAAGCTCCGCAATTGTCGCTTCATCGGCCCTTTAGCTCATTAATTGGCAGAAGAATATTAGCGCCGCTACCGCCGCTGCCCACCACTAAAGGTGAAATACCATTCCATTTTTCCACGATTTGGAGTTGCACGAGCCCTGGACTATCCTGGAGAGCGCGGCCACGAACACGAATGGCCTCCGCCTCGCCTTTAGCGCGAATGATGGCTGTGCTTGCTTCAATTTCTGCTTTTTGTTGCACAAACTTGGCTTTTGCTGCTTCTTGCTCCTGCACCATCTTAGCTTCAATAGCGGTTTCCAGTTCTTTGGAGAGAGAAACGTTTTGGATCACCACATCTTCAATAACTAATAGATCCCCAATTTTTGCTTTGGCGCCCGCCAAGGCTTTGGCTTTGATTTCTTCTCGCTTTTTCACGATCTGTTCTGCGCTTTGTAGGGCTGTTACTTCTTTCACAGCTTCGCTCACCCGCGGAGCAATCAAGCTGTCGAAGGGATCCCCTGAGTATTCTTGGAACGTTTTTACCACCATGCTTTCAGGAATCCGATACAACACTTTTAGCTCTATATTGATTTGCTGAAGGTCAGAGGAATAGCATTCAGCATTTACAGACTGAGTTTGCTGTCGCACGGAAAAAGGAATCACAGTTGTGATAAAGGGGGCTTTAAAGCCAAATCCTTCCGGCGCAAAAACGGGAGCCACTTTCCCCATGGTTACCAATACTCCCCGGTGGCCCGGAGGAATTGTAAAGGTTGCACCAGTTATGATCACAATAAGAGCAAATATTACAACAGCAATGCCAATATAGCCGTGTAGCTGCTTATTATTGCCAAAAAGTTGTTCGAGTATGTTCATGTAAGTCACCGCACCATAAATAATTATTATTAAGATTTTTTTGTAGGGGCAAAACATAACATAGGTGTCTTAGGCAGCAATGATTAGTTTAAATAGGCACGCATTAATGCGGAGCGATGTTTTTTTACTGGCAGCGTTATAAGCAGTAAGTTAAGTGTTTTTAAGAAAAGAGAGAATTTCGTTTAAGATAGATGAAATGGTTTCAAAAACGGAGGAAGTAGTAATGGAAAAGCTCGGCATCATCGGACTAGGCAAAATCGGCGAAGCCCTAATCAGCGGCATCCAAAAATCTTCTCTTCACGGGCAATATAGTTTAGCAGGCACTACGCGGAGCCCAGAATCCGCGGACTTGATTGCAAAAAAACACAATATTTCCGTGGGCGTGAGCAATAGCGAGCTCGTAAAAAAATCCTCCATTTTAATTTTGGCCGTAAAGCCCCAACAGGCACAAAAAGTGTTGGAAGAAATCACTCCGCAATTAAATTCTAAACATCTACTCATTTCTCTCTGCGCCGCTGTGACCGTAAAAAATCTTTTAGATTGGACCAAAAAGAAATGCACTGTGGTGCGGGCCATGCCCAATACCCCCTGTTTGATCGGCGAGGGAATGACAGTTCTTACCGCTGACGCTAGTGTGCCAGAAAAAGCAATGGAGCGCGCGAGCGCAATTTTTTCCACCGTGGGAAAAACCGCTGTGCTGGAAGAATCTTTGATGGATGGCGTGACAGGCCTAAGCGGTTGCGGGCCGGCCTATATGTTTTTGGTTCTGGAAGCCCTATCGGACGCGGGGGTGAAAGTGGGGATCAACCGGAAATTGTCCACACTACTTGCGGCCCAAACCATGCTGGGAGCGGCCAAGATGGCCATGGAGCGGGGCGATCACCCAGCTTCCATGAAAGATGAAGTAACTACTCCTGCGGGCTGCACGATTGATGGCCTAATGGCCCTCGAGCAAGGCAAGCTCCGAGTGGCGTTGATCCAAGCTGTGATGGCGGCTACCAGTAGGAGCAAGAAGCTGCAGGTGGAGTAGATTTTCTCCACCTTAGAACTAAATATTTTTTAAATTGCAGCGCATTCCCAAATCACGGGATCTGCGTCTTCATTTTCTTTGCAGTCATATTTGAACTGCGTGGCCCGATCTTTCAAAGTGATTGTTACACTAAACTGCTCGTGGCCAGTGAGTTCCGCAGAAATCGAGAGAAATTGGCGGCGCACTTCCGATGGGTTGGCGGCGGTGAAGCTCTCCACGGCTTTACTCACAGCGTCGGATGCTTGTTGCGCTACGGAGCCATGGGCAAAAGCGCTGGTGGAAAGGAGCATGGATAAGAATACAAATTTTTTCATTTCTATTTTTCCTTATGGTTGAGAGGTTCTAAAGTTTACGAAGAAACATTTGACCTCGGTGTTTGGTGGCGATATTGATAATCGTTATCAATTAAATCGGATGGCTTGTAAAGAGCTTTAAAAAAATTGGAGAGAATCATGAAATGGATCCTTGCTAGCTTGGTTTTTATCGCTACCCCCGCTTTCGCCCACGTGGAGCCCGGCACTTATAAAGGCATGACGAGCGACGGAAAAGAATGCTCTATGGTGGCCGGAAAGCAATACTTTGAAAACAACACTCCGCATCCTTTGAATGAGCGGATTCCTGTGACAGTGGAAGGCAAAACCATGCATGTGGGTCACCCTCCGGTGATTGATTCCAAAGAGGCGCTGGTGTTTTTCAACCACGATTTGTTCCAAGGAGTTTTGCCAACTTCCACGGGCGCCCAAGCGATCGAAATCGAAATGGTTCATAGCGCCGAGTTTGAAGGCCCACGGAGTTTTACGTATATGGAAAATTTCTGGAAAGCCAAACAGCGCCAGTCGTACAAGTGCAACGATTTGAAATGGATTCCCTAGTTTTTATTTAGGCTGAGTGGAATAGGGCTCGGAAACTTTCCCGAGCTCTTTTAACCTTTTTAGATGAAGCGGATGCCGATCCACCACGCGACCCTCAGCGGAAAGCTCCCGGTAGGCCCGGGCGAAGTAGCGCTGGGCCTCTTCCGTGCGTTTTAGGTTTTGTAGGCATTCGGCTATTTCTTCATACAAGCGGCCATTGGAAGGCGCCTCAGCCTCCTTTTCGAAGAGAAGAGTTTCGTTCCAGGCTAGTGCTTCAGTTACGCGGCCAAGCTGCCTGAGTAGGCGCCCGATCGCCCAGGTGGCAAAATATACTTCTTGAGGCGTGCCATGCTTTTGAAAGTTTTGGAGCGAGCTCTGGTGGGCTGTAAGTGAATCTTCATAGCGCCTAAGATCAAAGAGGCGCCAGCCGAGGTTTCCATAAAGTTCGCCGAGCCAGTGTCGGGCATCTTCCTGCGTTGACTGCTCTGCAATTTCAATCGCTTTATTGATCCAATCTTCTTGCTGTTTCTGGGGCTCGATCATTGCCATCATTTGCGCTAGGGCGATGGTGAAAAAATCCTCTTTTGCGTTTACTGAGAGCGTCCAAGCTTGCGAAAAGCGCGTGCGTGCCTGAGAGGGTGTTTTGAGTAAGATGAAAAGTCGGCCTTGCTCGAGGAGGAGGCTAATCTTCGCGCGTACTGGATAAGAAGATTGCAGCTCGTTCAGGATCAGTTCCGCTTCGTCGAGGCTTGTGCGTGCTTCTGTTAGCTTGCCCTGGGCAGATTCAGCCCTGGCAAGCTGCGAGAGAAGCTCAGAGACATGATGGCGTTCGTGTCCTAAAAGCTTCCGGGCCGCGAGTAATTTTTCTCGAAGGAATTGCTCTATTTTGTCTGGACTCTGGGATTGCCAGCAAATATCGAAATTATTAGATTCTTTCACGTTGCTCCATCTTTAGTTGGGGGAACTCCTCGTAATCGTTGAAGTCCTCTTAAGACCCTCGGTTTTTCCTATCTTTACTGAGCATAAATCGGTAGATTCACCTCTCTAATTACTCCTTGCTAGACCAAAAGCCGGGGATCGTTAAGCGAAAGGCACTCCATGAATATCTCTCGGCGCAAAGGTACTAAAATCCAAATGAACTGTCATAGCTGTCGATCCAGCTGCCGCCCACAGGATGGCGACTGGCAAGATGGTTTGGAAAATCAAATTTTCTTATGCCGTGCTTGTGAAGCAAGAGTGATCCCAGCGGGCAAAAAAATTCGTATCAAAGCCATTGCTGCGCCAGAAGTGCTTCGTAGCTCCCAGTACCTCCGTTAGAGGATTCTGATCGTACTCTTCGTAAAGAGAAATAGATAGCGATTCCAATTGTTGCCTTCGGATGCCTCTAGGTGGCCTATAGCTGCGTAGGCAACAGGTAAATATATTGGCTCGATGGTCTTAGGTAGAATTTGGTGTGCATGGTACGCTGGTTTTCTTCTATTCAGTTCAGAATTTAGAAAGGATCAGCGAATGAATCTTCCCAACTCAACTAAGCTCCCAAAGGGTCAGATGAAGTGTAACCATTGCCGTAAGGGCTGCCTAGTGAGGAACGGAGATTGGTTTTTTTCTACCACTTCTACCGACAACCAAGTTTTCTTGTGCAAAGACTGCGAAACTAGCTCGAAGGGCACATTTCGGCGCGCGACACAGCCGATAATCACTCGGCCTTAAATATTTTACTTTGATTCCACTTTTTCTACTGTGTCCGGCATAGTGCCTGCCCAGTAATTCTCTGGCAGTTGGCAATCCTCGGAAAAATAAGATTGGCAGCCCTTGCCTGTCTGCATGCGTACAAAAACTTGGCTGATTGTTTTTGTGGTAGAGGTGAATCGCCGGGGTATACGTTTTTCTGAAGGCTGGGGGCCGATGTCGGGGTCGAGCGCGCGACCTCCAACCAAACGCACTGTTTTTGCTCCTCTCATTATTTTTCGGTATCTCTTTTCCTCTTCTAGGCACGTTTGAACATCGTAGACGCGTCGGTAAAAGAACATATACGTCGTGTCTCCGTCTAGCGCATAGAATACCATTCCAGAGGTTGTATCTGGGGTTGGGCCATCTTGAGTACAGCCGACCCATGCTTGATCAATGGGGACTTCAATGTCGATGAAGGTGGACTTATGTTTGTGGAAAATGACCTTTTTCCGGGAAGCTATTTTGGCGGTGTTAATATCAGATAGCGCTGCAAAAGCAGGTGACGTCATTCCACCAAACACTAGGATTATAGAAATAATTATCAGGGCGATATTTTTGCACGTTGGTTTTTGAGTCGTTGATGATAGCCTCGTAAATCCTTTACAATTCTTTTGACGATTTTGTCCTTTCCGCCAACATCCTTGAAAATACCCTTGTACTCCCATCCAGCCTCTTCCCATGTCACCTCCCGTTTTAATCGTTTTTTTAAGAGATTTCGTTTGTGGTGTAACCAACGGATTCCTGCTGCAATATTGATTTCAGGTTCTTGAGCTTCTTCAGCACTCATCTCGATGAAGTGATTTCGTAGTTCTTTATTTGGATCCTTCCAAAGAATATTCCTGGTTTTCTCCGTGATTTGAATGAGTCCGCGAGCAGTGCCTTCTTTACTCTTCTTGCTGGATCGGACCATGAAACTTGATTCAGTAGCAATAAGTGCTTTCGCGAAATCAGGTGTAAGAGGAATATCTGGTTTGAGAATCTCATTCCAAAATTTGGTCCAGCCGCCAATTAAAAGGTCATATTTGTTGCCATTTGGAAAATCCAATGCATCTGGAATTGGCATGGAATGAGGATTGTTTGCCAAACCTTGAAAGTAAAGTGCTGAGATTTTTCGGAACTCATCGGCGGTATAGAATTCCTTGCCGTTAGGATTTTTACGGCAATGCCCACTTCGGACAGTTTTATATTTCGGTTTTTTGGAGCTGGCCGGAACCGTGAGGGTGTGTGTGAGTACCCATGATTCACCTAAAGGGCATAATCGCCAGGGGTGATTTTTTAGTGGCTCTTGCTGATGTGATTCTGTTTTTGGCTCAGTTTCTTTACTGGCATCTTTCAGTATTTTGTTGATTACTTTTTTGACAATATGTCCAAGGATCGATTTTGTGATGTTTGTAAAAGAAAAAGACATGCTAAGCCGCCTTCGCTGAAACAGAAATCTTATTTTGAGAGATAGAATATTAGCTGGCTTATCGATTGTCATGTGTGTGGTTAAAAAATCTTACTTTTGAATTCTACGACTAAGGCGAGATCCTTATTGCACCCTCCTCCTTAAGAGTGCGAGGAATGTCATAATTAATTGTATGTAAACTATGGTTGACATTTCGCCAAAGAGGAGTAGGATAAAAGTGGAAGAAAAGAAACGTCAGGCGGTTTTCTATCGAGATGGAAAGGGCCGGGAGCCAGCTAAGGAATGGCTAGAGAAGCTGCGGGATTTTCAAGGCAAGGCCAAGATTTATATTCGGATCGCTCGAGCAGAACAAGGCAACTTCGGCGATCATAAGTTTATAGGCGAAGGAGTTAACGAATTAAGGATCAATGTGGGGCCAGGATACCGGGTTTATTATGCGCTCGATGATAACGACGAAATCATCT
>CAYQES010000012.1:9363-72026 GCA_964416595.1 uncultured Bdellovibrionales bacterium
GTGATAAGGCAAGTCAGGAACAGGGTATCGTAAGGGCGAAAGACTGCTGGAAGTCTCATAAAGGAAAATGACCATGGCAAAAGGCACAAAATTTCAAACCAACCTTCTCAGCAAGCTTAAAGATCCAGCTTTCGCTGCGTCTTATATTACAGCAGCAATGGAAGAGAATGATGATGCTTTCCTGGCCCAGGCGTTGAGCGATGTGGTGAGGGCTCATGGTACGTCTAAAATCGCGCGAGCCACTCAACTGACCCGTCAGGCCCTATATAAAATGTTTTCTCCTAAAGGAAATCCTACGCTTCAAAGTGTGAATTCAGTTTTAGGTGCTATTGGCCTTCGCATGAGCATTCAACCGAAACGGAAGAAGTCGGCTTAAGATCGAACTAACGCACGTGCGACACAAGAAATGGTGGACGCTAGCGGAGTCGAACCGCTGGCCCCCTGCTTGCAAAGCAGGTGCTCTACCAACTGAGCTAAGCGCCCTAACAGAAGAAAAGCCAACTTAGTCGATGTGGATGGGAACTTCAAGCTTTGTGCGGTGCGCCTTTTGGCTGAAGTGGGCTACTGAAATTGAGAGGGATCCACGGGAGAGATCGGTTCTTGCTCTTTTAGCCAGTTTACATAGGAGCGAACGCCGTCTTCGAGGGAAAGAAAAGATTTTGGGTAGCCGGCGCTGTGCATGCGATCCATCTCGGCTTCTGTGAAATATTGGTAGGCCTTACGAAACTGTGGAGGAGTGTCGATCCACTCTACCTTCATGGGTTTTCCAAGGGCTGCAAACAGGGCTTCCATCATGGCGTAGAAGGTGCGCGCCTTGCCGGTGCCTAAGTTGTAGAGGCCCGAAGTGGGGCGCTTTTCTTTTAAGAATTCGATCATGCTCACGATATCACTCACGTGGATAAAATCCCGGCTTTGTTCCCCGTCTTTTACGTCGGGATTATGGGAGCGGAAGAGGCGGCAGGAGCCGTGGCGCTCGATGTGGCGGTAGGAGTGAAGAATGGCGCTAGCCATGGGGCCTTTATGGAGTTCTCTTGGGCCATACACATTGAAAAATTTTAACCCGTACCAGTGGGGAGGGGCGTGGCCTTTGTCCACTTGTTCTTTGGCCCAGAGGTCGAAATCTTGTTTGGATTGTCCGTAAGGATTAAGGGGTTTTAGTTTCAGAGCTGTTTCCCAGGAATCGGAGAAACCGTGCTCGCCTCCGCCATAGGTGGCGGCAGAGCTTGCGTAAATCAAGGGAACTTTGTGTTCCGTGCACCAGTTCCAAATAGATTTTGTGTATTCCACGTTCCATTGATTTAAATAATCTTTTCGGGTTTCTGCGGTATTGGTGCAGGCGCCGATGTGCACGATCCAGTCGATCTTTTCTCCTTTTTGCAGGAGCACATGTTCCTTGGCTTTAGGATTATCGGCGGGTGCTGTGGGGCCGATTTTTTGCAGGATTTTTGGAAAATAGGCGCGGTCCAGGATTTTGTGGCGGTCCGGGCTGGCTTGTTTATCCGTGGCCCAATCCCAGAGGGAGGCTTCGTGGGAGGGGATGTGGGGGCGATCGCGAAAATGTTGGGGATCGTCCACAAGCAGGAGACGATTTTTTTGGTTGTTTCCGAGGGCATCCACCACGTGGCTGCCAATGAAACCTGCGGCACCGGTCACGATAATCATGCGTCTACCTTAATCCATCTTAGGCTTTTTGGGAAAACTCTAAATTTTGGGGTAGCGCTCCAAGGCGAAAATTCCTATAGTGCCGGTATGGAATTTTCCTTAAACGAAGCCAAAAAGACACTGAGTGAGCAGAGGGCAAAAATTGAAGCTCTCGGGAGGTCCCTTTGATGTGGACACTAAGGAGCGCCGCCTAGGGGAAATCCAGGCCCTGGAGGCCGACCCTTCTTTTTGGGGGGATAATCGCAAAGCTTCTCAAATCCAGAGAGAAAAAGCGGGCATTGCCGCGATCTTGCAAGAATTCAAAGGCGTAAAACAAAAGATTGATGATTCCGAGGCGTTGCTGGAACTTGCAGGCGAAGATCCAACGGATAAATCTTTGGTCACAGAGCTAAGTGCGAATTTACGAGAGCTCCAGCCGAAGGTGGACGAAATGGAAACCCGGGCACTGCTAGGGGGTGAGCATGATGGTCGCAATGCTTTTTTAAATATCAATTCCGGCGCCGGCGGCACCGAATCCCAGGATTGGGCCCATATGCTTTTGCGCATGTACCGCCGTTGGTGCGATAAAAAAGGTTTCAAAAATGAAGTGGTGGAAGTTTCCGCGGGCGAGGAGGCGGGAATTAAGAGCGCCACGATGTTGGTGAGCGGTACGTTTGCTTATGGATTGCTCCGGGCGGAAGTGGGCGTGCATCGCTTGGTGCGGATTTCTCCTTTCGATTCCAATAAACGCCGGCACACAAGTTTTGCCTCTGTGTTTGTTTCCCCCGAAGTGGACGACGACGTGGAAATCGAAGTGAAGGAAGCGGACATCCGCGTGGATGTGTTTCGTTCCGGGGGCTCCGGGGGCCAGGGCGTAAACACCACGGATTCCGCCGTACGGATCACCCACCATCCTTCGGGCTTGGTGGTTGTGTGCCAAAACGAGCGCTCCCAGATCAAGAACCGGGCTACGGCCATGAAGGTTTTGAAGGCCCGATTATATGAAAGATATTTAGAAGAAGAGCGAGCCAAGCAGGCGGTGGTGGAGGCCAGCAAAAAGGCTGTAGAGTGGGGCTCCCAGATTCGTTCTTATGTTTTGCATCCCTATAGAATGGTGAAGGATCACCGCACGGGTGAGGTTACTTCCTCGGCGGAGGATGTGCTGGATGGGGATTTAGACGCCTTCATCCGCACCTTTTTGCTCTTTGATAAGGGCATGATCGAACGCAAAAGCGGCGCTGACGCTGACGATCTGTAAGTATCTGATTTTCCTTGTAAATAATTGAATTGCTCAAGTATTTTGAGCGGGTGGACGATAAAGGGATAGGCCCCTTGTGTGGGCCTTTGGGGAGCTGTGGATTTGGGGGCTGCTGTTGGGTTGAGGGAGTAGGACAGCGGTTTGGTAGGTGAACCAGTTCAGGGCTTCATAGGGGTAAATATGATTTATAGAAATAGGAATCGGGGAAAACTGGGAGCTTGGTTGGGAGTGGCCGCTCTTTTATGTGCGATGCCTAACGTGGCCGTGGCCGGGGAAATTGGGCCTGATACGGCGCCGGGGATGAGTAGTTTGAGTGGGGCGAGTTTGACGTGCGTTCCCGATCCATTTTATATGAAGATTGTTGGCACTCAAAAAGTGCTTGATACAGCAAAGTGGAATTCCTGCCGGCAATGTCAACAGGCAGTAGATGCACAAAAATCCAAAATGGACGCTGCCTGGAATGCTGCCGTTGCAGAAAATACGGGGATAGTTGGTGCTAATGCAATAAGTAACAGTGCAATAAGTAACGCCTCTAACGGCCAGCAAAAAAACTCTGAGCAGAGTGCGCATAAAGTACAAACTACTAGCGATGCCTCTCAGCAACAACGTGCGGCTTTAGCAAAGAGATTGGCAGCGAATGCACAAGCCTGCTCCGCAGAATTGCAAAGTGCTTGTTCTGGGCAGATGGCTCCAGACGATCAGTCTGCATATAACCAAGCCAAACAAGGCTGCGAGCAAGTAGCCTCCGCTGCCGAAGCCAATGCTGCTGAGAAGTTAGCTTCGGGTGGTATGATGGATGGCCTGGGCCAAATGGCCGGCAAGCTTGGTGAGGCTCTTGGCCAGATGATGGGCGGAGGCGCCGGTGGCGGTGCTGCTCCCGGTTCTCCTTACACTGACACTTATAAACCCACGATCGATCCTTTGCCTTCAACAAATATCGCAGGCAATGGCGCAGGTAGCACAGTGAAATTAGATAGCATTACAGCTAAGGGTACCAGTATCGATCCAGCTGACACTGGCACCGCCAGCACTGATGGTGCGGGTGCATATGCTGGATATTCTCCTTCTACGGGCGGGCTCTCTAGCGAGTCAGGTTTGGATTTAGCCGGCAACGGTGGCGCTAGCAAGCACGGTGGCGCGGTAAAAGTTTCCATGGCTAATGGTGCCGGCGGTACTGGCGCTTCTAAAATGGCTGGCAAGGAAGAGCTGGCGAAGGGCGCAGCGGCGGCTGGTGCCGGCGCAAATTATGAAATTCCTTCTGCCGGTGGAGGCAGTAAATCTTCTTTCCTTGGCTTAAAGAGCAAAGCCTATGAAGAAGAAGCCGCTGGTGAAACCGGTGTTGGTGTGCTGGGAGATTTGGGTGTGGATGGCGAGCGCGGCTTAGCTAGCTTGCAAGAATCCCCCGGTGTGCGGGCCGAAAATGAAGGCAGTCTCTTTGTTGTGATTCGCTCTAAGTACGCGGAAATTAAAAAGCGCGGAAATATTTAAAGTGTTTGTTTATAATATATTCTCATAATAATACTGACAATGAGTAGTCAGGTTCTTTCCCCAAAAAGCCAAAGGCACGAAGTAACATTCTAAAATAAAAGAACATCTCTGCTTCATCTCAGCTTTTTCCTTTTTTGGTGTATGCTTGCCTTTAGCATTGCCAGGCCGTCAGCTTCCTGCGGCATATAGACTTCCGTCACTATACCGGCCAGTGGTTGACACCACCTTATCAACTTGTTACAAAGTGGGCCGCTTGAAAGCCTGTTTAAAGAAAGGGTGCGGCTATGAAAATAATTTTTATTTTAAGCGCGATGCTTCTGCCTGTTTCGGCAAGTGCTTTTGATTTCATAGGGATTTGGAATCTTAAGGATGTAAAATGCTCTTATAATTGTTACTCTCCATTTATTAAGTCTCTGAGGATTTTTTATAAAAGCTCTCCAGAAACAATTTGTGTAGTTTATAAAAGTGCAGAGAGAACAGGAAGCCTGGAAGATTGCTATACGAGCCAGAATGCAACACTGTCCTTTTCTCCAGATAAAACCAATGTGACGATAAAGTCGAATGACTCCGCTGATTCATTAAGGCGAGAGAAAGTAGTTGAACTTAAAAAGATAAGTTCGGATCGCTATCAATATAAAGAAACGTTTTTGTATGCGGGTAGATCTAAAAAGTATAAAAAGTATTGGTTCATTTATGATCTTGTTAGGTAAGTTTAGGAGGAAAAGTGTTTATTTTAAAAGCCATATTTTGTTTAATAGCTTCCGCAGCTAGTGCACAAACGTTTACTGGAGACTGGAAGATAACAAAGGTTCAGTATGCTGAAGATCATGAGCTAAAACCCTATGATTTGACTGGGACTGTTTCTATTTCGTATGTAGAAAGTAAAAAGATGGTTTGCATGAAATTCTCTGCTGAAGAGAAGCAGGCGTGTATGAAAACAGATAAAGTTCGCGGTTTTAATGCGGTTCTAGATGTTTCTCCTGATATGAGCGAGTTTTCTTATCGGCACAATGCCCGAAATATTATTAGTGAGCAGCTATCTATTAATTTTTATAAACTGAACGATTTTAAAGCTTACATAAAAATTGAAAGGATTGAATTGGCTTTTGAGAGGTATATAAGAGAAAAGATTATTTTTCTATCACGTTAAAAATAAGGACAAGGAGCTGATTTTTTAGCTCCTTTTTTAAATTCCGTTTAATATTTTTTTACCATTTGGATTATATATTCACTGCAGCTTCTCACCCGGCAACAACACTCCATCGCGATCATAGCCCCGCCGGTACTCATCAAAATATGCCGTCAAAGTTTTCCCAGGCGCCTTCGCGCAATACACTCCCATTTTAAAATAGTGTCCGTCTGGATCACCGGGATAGCCAATCGGCCCGTGGTAAGAGGCCACTAGTTTGCCGTTATGCCAAAGATCCACGGCGCCTTCGGAATCCGCGGACCACACGATTCTATACACAAAATCATGCCACTGGTTTTTGGGAAAATTTTCTATTCGATAGAGCGGTACGCGCTGGGCGTCTTCCACTTGCTTTAAAGGTTGCAGCGTGAATTCCGCGGTTACGTAAAACACTCCGTCCCGATAGCGATGGGCGAGGGGAGGCTTGCCGCCGGGCACTCCTTTGGGCGAAACATTATGCCACTGGGCGAGCACACAGCCGTTATTTTCGGGCACCATGAAATCAGAGGGCAAATAATGGGAAACCCGGTACCAAATTTCTTTTCGAAAAGGAGCATTGAAATTTTCGCTCAACTCGCTCTTTAGTTCTTTTAGCGAAGTGCCGCCGGGATAAAGGGAAACGCTCGCCGCGAAACGCCCGTGACGAACAGGCTCCTTAACAATTTGAGCCGCATCCGGGCGGGCTAATCGCCGTAAATTCCAGCCGGCAAAGTCTCCACTTTCAAATCCCTTAGGAGGCTCGGAGTAGAAAAATTTCCAGAGTAAAAAACCCGCCAAGGCGAGTACACAAAAAGAAAGGGCTAATTTCCCGCGGCGATCCATATTGTAAGAGCATAGAAGCGAAAAGAAAAAAAAGGAAGCGTTGAGTCAGTTGGGGTTTGTGGACAAATTGTGGAGGAAAGAATGTAAAACGGAGCCAGCGTGAAATCTTGATTGAAAAATAACAGGGCCCTCATTACTTTAGTTCCCTCGGGGGGTTGGCGATGAGGGAAGTAGTGAGTCATTACGGTTGGGTGGAAGTGATCTGCGGTTGCATGTTTAGTGGCAAAACCGAAGAGCTCATCCGGCGCATGAAGCGGGCGCAAATTGCCCGCCAAAAATTACAAATTTTTAAACCCGCCATTGATAATCGCTACGGCATGCAAGTGGTAGCCTCCCACAACCGCAACAGCATGGAATCCATTCCTGTGCAGAACGCTTGTGAAATTCTCACTCACCTCGCCGATGGCACCCGGGTGGTGGGCATCGATGAAGCCCAATTTTTTGATTCCGCGCTCGTGGAAGTGGTGGAGCGCTTGGCCCTAAGGGGCATCCGTGTGGTGGTGGCCGGTTTGGATATGGATTATCTGGCCAGGCCTTTCGGGCCCATGCCGGAACTCCTCGCCATTGCTGAACAAGTAACAAAGCTCAGTGCCGTATGCGTGATCTGTGGCGCTGCCGCCACCCGCTCCCAGCGGATCGCGGCCAGTGAAGAAACTGTACTCGTGGGCGCCCACGATTCTTACGAAGCCCGTTGCCGCGCGCACCATCATGGGGAGCCGGAAAATAAAGTTCGCACCTTTTCCATGGAGGCACCTGCTTTAACCCTCTAGGGCGTTTTGTGTTCTTGTCTCAGTAACAAATCTCTGCTTTGCTTGAAGGACCATGGATAAACAATATTTGGGTCACAAATTCCAACTCTCGGAATTGGAGCACCAATACGGCAAGAACGTGCACCTCCTTTCGGATCCGGTGCTTTTTACTCTACTGGCTCATCTGTGTTCTCCAGAAACTACCCAGCCCCAAGTGAATTTGCTCGTGAGGAAATTATACGAATCCTTGGTGCATACTGTAGTGAGCCAGGAATTTCCCCGTAAACCCGGCCGCGTTACTACCCGCATGGCCGCGAAACACCCTCGTGAAGGGGCGTTCACGGCCGAGCTCATGGATCGAGAGCAAGCGGCAGTTTCGGTGAATTTGGCCCGGGCCGGCACCTATCCTTCTCACCTTTGTTACGAATTCCTCAATCAGCTCTTAAATCCCGCCCTGGTACGCCAAGATCATATTCTCATGAGCCGGCAAACGGATTCGAAGCACCAAGTGACCGGGGCTAGTTCCGGTGGCTACAAAATCGGGGGTTCCGTGGATAATTCCATCGTGCTCTTGCCTGATCCCATGGGGGCCACGGGCTCCACGATGATTGAAGTGCTGGATCTCTACAAAAACGCTTTTGGTGGCACCGTGAAGGCGGGCAAAGCGAAGAAATATATTGCGCTGCATCTCATTGTGACGCCGGAATATCTCAAGAATGTGCAAAAGCGCCATTCCGATTTGGTCGTTTATGCGCTACGTTTGGACAGAGGATTATCGCCCCAAGAAATTCTATCCACCCGTCCCGGCGAACTATGGGATAGTGAAAAAGGCCTTAATGGTGAACAGTATATTGTTCCCGGAGGAGGCGGATTTGGCGAGATCCTCAATAATGCTTACGTATGAACTTGCTTGAAGGAGTAGGTTCTAAGTGCATGAAATGAAAGTTTTTAAAGCCGGAGAGCCCGGCCGTAGCCGCCGCGTCGGGAGACGCAGCGAGAGAAGAAAGGGAAGAAAATGGCCGTGGAACGTCCAGATAACCCGCGTTGTTTGATTCCGGAGGAACGCCTCCAGAGCCGCGTGCGGGAACTGGCCAAAGAGATTGAAGAGCACTACCAGGGGAAAGAACCCATGGTGGCGATCTGTGTGTTGAAAGGATCCTTTGTGTTCTTTTCCGATCTCATCCGCGCCCTGGATCTTCCCATGAGCTGCGATTTTCTCGGAGTCACGAGCTATGGGAGTCGTCCCAAGCAGTCTGGAGAGGTGCGGGTAACCCTCGATCTCTCCAATTCCATCGCCGGCAAACATGTGTTGCTCGTGGAAGATGTGATTGATTCCGGAACAACCCTGCAGTTCATGATGCAAACTCTGGAGGCCCGCAAACCCGCGAGCTTGAAAGTGTGCACCCTTTTCCTCAAACCCCACACCCTTCGCTCCCCCTATGAAATCGATTTTGTAGGTTTCCAAATTGGGGACGAATACGTGGTGGGCTACGGCATCGATCACCAGGAACGGTATCGCGGTCTCTCCTATATTGGAGCTGTGGAACGCCCCCTGTAGGCATTCTATAGCTCCTTAACCGTTGTGCGAAAAAAAGCGCAACCTTAGGAGAATAAAATGATTGTAACCAGCAGTGCTCCCACCCGCATCGATCTTGCAGGTGGCACCACCGATATTTGGCCCCTGAACCTTTTCCATTCCAAAGCTCGCACCATCAATATTGCTATCGACCAGCGGGCCAAAGCGAAAGTAGAAAAAACCCAAGGCAACGCGATCGAGATTCGCTCGGAAGACCAAGATGCTTCCCACCGTTTGCCTTCCATCGATTATGTGGACGAAATCGAGGCGGGCCATCCGCTAGAATTAATTTTACGTTTGCTCGCGTTTTTTCGTCCGGAAGGGGGCCTTGCCATCAATACTTCCTGCATGAGCCCTGTGGGCGCGGGCCTCGGTGGATCTTCAGCCTTAAACATCGCTCTCTGCGGGGCTTTGAATAGTTTCATCGGCGGAAAATATTCCCGGGAAGAATTGATCGTGATCGCCAAAAACGTGGAAACCCAAGTGCTCCGCATCCCCGCTGGTGTGCAAGATTATTATCCCGCCATGTATGGCGGTTTAAATTCTGTGCTGCTCGAAATCACGGGCGATAGTTTGCTCCGCCACTCGCATATCCTGGCTCACCAATTGGAATCCCGCATGGTGCTTGTGTATAGCGGTAAGAGCCGCAATTCTGGCATGAACAATTGGGCCGTGATGAAAGATTTTCTTGACGGTAACAAAGAAGTGCAAGGTTATATGCGGGCGATCCAAGAGGCTGCACTGGAAATGGAAGTAGCCTTGAAAACAGGCCGTTATGAGGAAGCCGCCAAAGCGATCGAGTTTGAAATGGAAAATCGCAGGAAATTAGCACCAGGGATTTCTACTCCAGAATTAGATGAGCTCATTCAATTCGGAAAAGACAATGGCGCAAAAGCGGCCAAAATCTGCGGCGCCGGTGGTGGCGGTTGCTTGATGTTCATGACCAGTCCTAACGATAAATACCCTTTAATCAAAAAACTTCGGGAGCGGGACGCTAAGATCATCGATTTCCATGTGGATTCCGATGGCCTGAGCGTGAATTCCTACTAGGTATCATGACGGCCACTCACCAGCGCTTTGTGGGAATTGAGCTGGGAGGAAGCCGCCGCACGGCGGTGTTGCGTCTAGACTATTTTGCACAAGAGAAGAAAGCTTTTGTGGGTGCACTCGAATCGCCTTTGTTCGGCGCTGAGGGGGAAACCGCCGACGAAGCTTTGATTCGCACTGTGAATGGGATGGAAGCCAATGGTGTTGCCGTGGATGCTCCTTTGAGTTTACCTCCTTGTGTGACTTGTACTTTGGTTTGCCCGGGTGTGCGCCGCTGCACCGTGGATGCGGTGGAATGGATGCGAAAAGAAGCGGCAGTCTTTAAGCTTTTGCCTACGCCCTATAGCCAGCGGCCCGTGGATCTTTTGTTGCGGGGGCGCTGGCAAGAAGATGGCCCTTTTCCCACGGATGAATCCTTTGGTTCGAGCCGCGCTCCTCTCGCCACACGCATGCAGTATTTGCTACGGCATTTACATGCAGAAAAAATTCTCGAGGCTATGCCGCGCCTCGTGCTAGGGGCCATTGCCCACTGGTACGGGCTTTCTGCCCGGCAAGTGCGTTTAGCGCGGGATGTGGAAGTAGGCTTCGAGCAGCGTTTGGGAATTTTAGAAGGAATGGGCCAGAAGCCTAGCCTTCCACTTTTACCCCAGTTGTTTTTATACCAGGCGGATGTACTCGCTTTGGCCAAAGATCTTTCGGCCTTCGATGCCTTTCTTTGCGCGTTTGCGTCGCTATTAGAGCATTTACAATTGCTCGAGCCTTTAGAGTTTCCCGCCGCTTGGGGTTGGGTGGCAAAACCGCGCAGATGGGTGCGCTCATGAGAATCTTATTAGTCGCACTAATACTCGTCGGTTGCAGCGGGAAGGAGCGTCCACTGCAATTTAATATGGGAGTGGAAGCCGTGCAGCTCGATTGGAATCGGGCCATCGATTCTGCATCGGTGGTGTTGATTGATAATATTATGGAGGGCCTTACCACGTATTCTGGCTCACTTCAGGGGAATGAAGCGGATCTTGTGCGTCCATTGCCCGCCTTGGCCTCTTCGTGGTCGATTTCTGAAGGGGGAAAAGTCTATCGATTTCATTTAAAACCCGGAGTAACTTGGACCGACGGTGTAGAACTCAAAGCACAACAATTTGTGGATTCCTGGGAGCGGCTCCTTTCCCCAGGTTTTCGTTCGGCGAATGCGTATCATTTATTTGATATCGAAAATGCTAAGAACTATAGCGAGGGGAAAGAAAAAGATTTTTCTCGTGTGGGAGTGCGCGCCCTCGATAATCATACTTTAGAGGTGCGCTTGCGGCGTCAAGCACCCTATTTTTTGCACCTTGTGGCTTCGGCGAGCACCTATCCCATTCGTAAAGATTTGATCGAGAAATTTTCGGAAGCCTGGACAGACCCAGAAAACCTCGTGACCCTCGGCCCTTACCGCATTATGGATTGGGTGCCGGCGGACCGCATTCTTTTGCAAGTGTTTCCCGATTATAGCGGGCCACTGCCCGCTATTTCTCGGGTGATTTGCCGATTTGTTTCCGAGCCCCTCACGGCTTTTGCGCTCTATGAAAATGGTGCTTTGGATATTTTGCCCCGGGATCTGCCTTCTCCTTTTATCAAGCGCTTGCAGCAGGGGGCCGAGTATCGAACGGGACCCAAACTCCAGGTGAGTTATTTGTTGTTCAACACACGCCGGCCGCCTTTTGACCGCAAAGAAAATCGCCGCACTTTTATTCGCGCTTTAAATCGGGAGCAATTGGCGCTCTATTTCCGTGGCACCCAAGCGCCCACCCGTGGTTGGGTGCCGCCGGGCCTTCTAGGATTTAGGGAAAACATCGGGATCGCAGCTGAGGGCAAAGAGAGTAAGCTTTTGGCAGGAAAATCTGTGGAGATCCGTTATAGCGGCAGTGACACTTGGAATTTAGTGTTTCAAACCATCCAAAGGCAATTGGCCGAGAAACTAACACTCCAAGCCAAACTGAGCCCATCGGACGGGGCCGAGTACAGCGATCTTTTGGCTCAGCTTTCCGATCCCAATCGCACAAAAAATGCGCCACATATTTTGCATATGGGCTGGGTGGCGGATTATCCTGATTCCCATAGTTTTATGAACGTTTTCACCTCTACTAGCGAAAGCAATTATTCTGGTTGGGCTAATGCCGAGTATGATCGTTTGGTGGAGAAAGCTGTTTCCACCACAGAGGAGAGCGTAAGATCGCAATTTTACCAGAGAGCCCAAGAAATTTTGTTGGAAGATGAGGCTGTGTTGATGCCACTATTTTTTACCAGCCACCAAGCCCTGGTGCGAACCGAAGTACAGGGCGTGCAATTGAACGTTTTGGATAAATGGTATTTTAAAAACCTAAACTTCGAACGCTCCGGCTGGAGAGGTTTTGGTCGTTCATTTTTGCGACGCTTGCGGCAAGCTAACTCGGGGGATGGAGCTTAAGGTTTATGTTGCAGTTTATAGTAAGACGATTTTTTGTGATTCTCGCCACACTCTTTGTGTTAGCCACGATCACGTTCTTTTTATTACGCGTGGTGCCTGGCGGGCCTTTTGATTCAGATAAAGCCTTGCCGCCTGATATCAAGGCCAACGTGGAGATGAAGTTTGGTTTAAATAAACCTTTGTATGTGCAATACGGAGATTATCTCTGGGGTTTAGTGCGTTTTGATTTTGGCCCAAGTTTTAAATATTTAGGTAGAGATGTGAACGAGATTATCATGGACACTCTCCCGATCAGCGTAGAATTGGGTGTTTATTCGTTGCTACTCGCTATTATATTGGGCATTCCCCTCGGCATTCTCTCGGCCTATAAACAAAACACTTGGATCGACTTTTCCGCCATGTTTATGGCTGTGGCGGGGATTAGCTTGCCCAGCTACTTTGTGGGCGCGATTCTCATCTATGTTTTTTGCCTGCAGCTGAATATTTTTCCCCCCGCACTTTGGGATGAGTGGGTGCATAAGGTGTTACCCACAATCACCCTGGGCACTCGGCCAGCTGCTTTGATTGCACGCCTTACCCGGGCCGCGCTTCTCGAAAGCATACGCGCCGATTATGTGCGCACCGCCCGGGCTAAGGGCTTAAGTGAAAGCAAAGTAATTTTAAAACACGCCCTAAGAAATTCTTTAATCCCAGTGATCACCTTGCTCGGGCCGTTGGCGGCTTATGTGCTCACGGGCACTTTCGTGATTGAATATATTTACGCCATTCCCGGCATGGGAAAATATTTTATTGATGCCGTGACCAATCGGGATTACCCGCTGATCATGGGTGTAACGATGGTATTTGGTTTTGCGCTTACGGCGGCAAACCTATTGGTAGATATGGCTTATGTGGTGATTGATCCCCGCATTCGCATCCGCTAAAGAGGAGTAAGATGTACTTAGACGCTTGGAAGCGATTAAAACGACACAAAGTGGCTATGTTGAGCCTGGCGTTTTTATTGCTGCTTTCCCTTGTGGCCATAGCGGCTCCTTGGGTCACAAACTTTTCTTATTTTGAGCAAAATGCGGATCACGCTCTCCAGAGCCCCAATGCCACCTATTGGTTTGGTACCGATACTCTGGGCCGGGATCTTTTTTCTCGGCTTGTGTATGGAGCCCGCATTTCGCTTGCGGTGGGTTTTTTTACGGCCATTTTTTCGCTGGTGATCGGTAGCGTTTATGGCGCCATCTCTGGTTACATGGGCGGCAAGGTGGACACCTTCCTCATGCGCTTGGCCGATGTGTTGAATGCATTGCCGTCGTTGCTCGTAACGGTGCTATTGATGTTGGTGCTCGGCCGTGGCCCCCTGGGGATTTTTGTGGCCTTAGGCATTGTGGGTTGGGTGAGTGAAGCTCGCCTCGTGCGTGGGCAAGTGTTGCAAGCCAAAGAAATGTTATATGTGGAATCGGCCCGCTCTCTCGGCATGGGATCCTTTCGCATCCTTTTTCAGCATATTTTCCCCAACATCCTTGGGCCCGTGATCGTGAGCCTCACCTTTGGCATTCCACAAAATATTATGGCCGAAAGTTTTTTGAGTTTCGTGGGCTTAGGTTTAGAGCCACCCTTTGCTAGTTGGGGCACTTTGGCTAATGAAGGTTGGCGGGCGTACCGCACCTATCCCTATTTGATTTTTTTTCCAGGTATCGTGCTTTTTCTCACGATCTTGGCCTTTAACTTTCTTGGTGACGGTTTGCGCGACGCCATGGACCCACAAATGAAGAAAAACGGGTAAGGCAGATATGCGGATTCTACTCACGGGTGCCACAGGTTTCATCGGACAAAGATTAGGAAAAGAGCTGGTAAGGGCGGGCCATGAAGTGGTGGCTTTGGTGCGGGCTACTACATCTCTGCCATTTCCTGCAGAACAGCGCCTATGGAAAAATCCGGGAACTTTAGAAAATATTGACAGTATCATCCACCTCGCGGGCGAATCCATTGGCAAAAAACGCTGGAGCGAGGAGCAAAAAAGTAAAATCCTTCTTTCCCGCACGGAAAGCACCAAAGATTTATGGAAACTAGTGGCCGAAGCCAAGGGCCGTAAACCAAAAGTATTGGTAGCTTCTTCCGCCATCGGTTTTTATGGCGATAGAGAAGATGAAGCTCTTAATGAAAACTCGAAACCAGGAGCGGGCTTTTTGGCTAATACTTGCAGCGCTTGGGAAAAAGAAAGCCTACGCTTCCGGGAAATCCTTCCCCGAGTAGTGATTTTGCGCACGGGTGTGGTGCTCGGAAAGGATGGTGGTGCTCTTACAGAAATGCTGCCGATTTTCCGCAAGGGCCTTGGAGGAAAACTTGGCTCCGGTAACCAGTGGATGAGCTGGATCCATATTGAAGATATCGTAGCCCTCTACCAATTTGCTTTAGAGCAAGCCAGCATGGATGGCATATACAATGCGGTGGCTCCCAATCCTGTGACCAATCGAGAATTCACCAAAAGTTTAGGAGAAGTTTTAAAAGTACCCACGTTTTTTGCGGTTCCAGCCTTTGCGCTAAAGCTTGCTGTGGGAGAAATGAGTGAGCTTTTGCTTGGTAGCCAAAGGGTCACAGAAAAACTTCGGGCCTTAGGCTTTGTTTTTCGGTATGGTAAACTAAAGGAAGCTTTGAAGTCTTTACGTCTCCTTGACAAATCCGCCTAAAGCGCCGGATATTCCCTTCGTGCGATCTTTCCCGAAAGAAAAAATACCTTTGCCTCCGGATTTCCGCCCCCTAGGGCTGAATCCCCACTTGCCCATCGATGTGGAAATCGGCTGTGGCGTGGGTTTTCATCCGCTTCGCTACGCGGCCGAAAATCCAGAACGTCAATTGGTAGCCATCGAGCGCACCAAGGAAAAGTTTCAAAAATTTTTAAGGCGCTTACAGAACCATCCATCTTTGCCTAATTTATTTCCGATCCATGGGGACGCGATACCCTGGATCACCCATTCTTTTGGTGTGGGAAGTGTGCACCGTTATTTTATTCTCTATCCTAATCCTTACCCAAAAGAGCGGCAGCGGAATTTACGTTTTCACCAGATGCCGTTTTTTTCTTTTTTAAAAGAAACCCTCATGAGGGGCGGAGAATTGGTGCTAGCTACTAATGAAAAGTTTTATGCCAGTGAAGCGGAAGCGTTGAGTGGAGAGGGAATGGTGCTTGTGGAGAAAAAAATTCTGCCGCAAAGTTTTTCTCCCCGCACGCATTTTGAAAAAAAATATTTAGCCCGTGGAGAAGAGTGCTGGAATTTAGTTTTCCGAAAAATCCATTAGCGATCCACCTTCCGCAGCATCCAGAGCCCTAACAGAAATCCACTTACCACCCAGCCGAGCTCCCCTAGCCGAAACACTAAAGAGGCAGAAACAGAAACATCTTGGCCCTTGCCCAGCACGGATTCTGTCATAAAAGTTAAAGTGTATTCTCTTGTTCCGAGTTGGTAGGGCACAAAAAAGAAAACGTTATCGGCGATGCCCCGGCCCACGTCGATTGCTATAGATTCGATCAAAGAGAGCGGATTGCCGAGGGCCGAGAAGATCACATAGAAAATGGCGCCTTCCGAAAGTCTTGCACAACCGGCAAAACCCACGGAGGCTAGATACCGGAAGGGATGGTTGCGGGTGTATTTGCGTAATTGATGGGATGTCCAACGCCACCAATGGCGCAAGGGGCGAAGCTTTCTTTTTTTCGTGGGGCCCAACCGCCCTGTTTTTTGGAACATCCAGAACACCAAGAGGCCATTCACCGTTAAACAAAGGGCCGCAGCTATAAGCACCACATGGAGAATGGTTCCGGAAATTGGCACGAAAAGGGGCATCAATAAAGCGCCGAAACCAAAGGCCCAAGAGGTGCCCATGGTTTGTGCCAAATTAAAAAGCATCATGCTGCGCACGGCGGCCCGGGTGGAGAGCCGATCTTTTAAGAGTAACACCCGGGTGGGTTCACCTAAACTTTTCGCGACTGGACCAATATTGTTCCAAGCCATCGCCACGAGTGAGACAGAAAAAAGGTAACTAAAGGAAATTTTCTTTTCCGCTACCAGCATCCACCAGGCGAGGTTGAGGAGTGCAAAGGGGATGAGAAAACTTAAAAAAATTGGCACAAAGCTTGGGCCTAAGCTGCCGATATCGTCAATCGCGCGCTGGTAGCCAAAATCTTTCAAGATGGAATGCAGGCCATAGGCACCCAACAGGGCGACCAAAATTTTTAGCCAGCGCATGGCAAGAGGGGAAAGCTTCATGGGCCTTTTAGTGTAAGGCAAAAAGGCTATTAGCTCCAGGGAGCTTTAAGCGATCGTTACTTCTTTACAGAGATAAACATCTTGGATTGCTTGCAGAAGTTTCACGCCATCCGCTAAGGGTTTTTGGAACGCTTTCCTACCGGAAATCAAGCCCATGCCGCCGGCCCGTTTGTTGATCACCGCCGTGGCGATCGCTTCTTCCATATCATTGGCGCCGCTTGCGCCACCGGAATTGATGAGACCAATCCGGCCCATATAACCATTTGCCACTTGGTAGCGGGTGAGATCGATGGGGTGGGGGCTAGCAAGTTGGGTGTACATTTTTTCGTCCAACTTTCCGTAAGAGCTCTTGCCCATATTGAGGGCCTTGTAGCCGCCATTTACGGTGGGGAGTTTTTGTTTCAAGATATCTGCTTCAATCGTGGCGCCTAAATGATTGGCTTGGCCCGTCAGATCAGCTGCGGTGTGGTAGTCCACACCATCCACTTTGAAAGAGTTGTTGCGCAAGTAGCACCACAGAATCGTGGCCATGCCCATTTCGTGGGCTTGTTGAAAGGCTGTAGAAATTTCTGTGATCTGACGGGTGGAATTATCGGAGCCAAAATAAATAGTGGCGCCAATCGCCACGGCGCCTAGATCCCGAGCCTGTTTCACTTGCCCGAAGAGTACTTGGTCAAATTTATTGGGGAGAGTGAGCAATTCATTGTGATTAAGCTTCACAATAAAAGGTATTTTATGGGCGTATTTACGGGAAACAATGCCGAGATTTCCGAGGGTGGTGGCCACCGCATTGCAACCGCCTTCGATAGCGAGTTTCACGATATTTTCTGGGTCAAAATAGGCGGGGTTCGCGGCAAAGGAAGCGCCCGCAGAATGTTCGATGCCTTGATCTACGGGTAAAATCGAAAGGTAACCAGTTTGACTTAAGCGACCATGCTGGTACATGGCTTGGAGGGAGCGGAGCACGGATGGGCTACGATCCGAATCTCGAAAGATACGATCTATCCAATCAGCAGAGGGCAGGTGCAGTTTGTCTTTGCTGATTTTTGGGGAGTTGAAACCCAAAAGATTTTCCGCGTCTTGGCCAAGTGTTTCCTGGATTTTGCCGTAGCTGAGCATGATCTCTCCTTCTCTGGTAGTCATTATGGCCTACCACGGAAGAGAAAAATCGAAAAGAAACTAAGGGCAAGAAGCGGTGGGTCAGTTAGAGAAAAAGGGTTTCGGTCACAGTGAAAGCCGGAGTTTCATAGGGGTGGGCTTTTTTTAACGCGTTCACCACAGCTTCGAGATTTTTTTTCTCCAGCACGAGTTCCACTTTCCATTCTATCACTTTTTCCAGTTCCCCCTTTTTGCCTAAATAAGGATCACTGTTTTCCAGGGGCCGGAATTGCCCTTCGCCTTTGGTTTGCCAACAGCAGGAATCATAATTACCGACTCGGCCCGCGCCCGCTTGGAATAGAGCGGTTTTTACTTCTTCTAGATGGGATTCAGGGATGTAGACCACGAGGGATAACATTTTTAGGCTTGCACAGATTCAGAGTCGTTTTCTACTAGCATGGTTCCGGACTGGGTGTTTTTCCAGTGGGTTACGAAGGCACTCCACAAACTCGGCTCCACCGTGAGATGATAAAAAGAATCGGCCGGCAATTTTTCCCGTAGGCGCCGGTGGCCCATGCCCAGGTTATGGTAGGGGATCGTGGGAAAAAGATGGTGAAGCGCGTGGTAGCGTAAACCTACGGGTGCCACGAGCTCGGCGATCACTAGATTGCCTTCTAAATTCACAGAATCCAGCAATTGATCTTGGAAGGAAATTTCCTGGCCAAGGCGATTGCGGTAGCGGTGGGCCACTACTGTTCGTAAAGAGTTCACAAAAAACATACACACCATCGCTAAATAGAGATGGCACAAAGTTCCTAAACCCAACGTTCCTGTAGCAAAAAGAAAGGCAAAAGTGAGCACGTAGAGAAAGCACAAAAACTCCAGTACATACCAATTGCGCAAATCTACGCCGCCGGGAATCCGCCGGGCTGTATCAAAACGAATGGCTAGGGCCGAAGTTTTGCGCATTACTTGGCGCCGAAGCCAAGGATGCAGGAGCGAGAGCGGCCCCAAAACGCCAAAACGGAAAACCAGCAGTGGCGGTAAAATGGCCGACTGAAAAAGATAAGCCACGGTTTTCCAGAATGGGCTCGCGCCTAAAGGTAAATATTCTCCGTCTTGCTCCGTGGAATAAGAATTCTTTTTATGGTGTTCACTATGCACACCCCGGTACATGAAAGAAGGAAAAAGCGTGGGCACACCCACGAGAATATTCCACACTATAGAAAATCCTGGCAAACTTTTGCGTTCTTGGTGGGTGAGCTCGTGAATAAAGAGCGTTGCGCGGTAGAGGGCAAACACGGAAACCACAAAACAAAATATTTGCGCAAGGGAGAAAAAGGGTAAAAATTCCGTGAGCACGAAGGCGCCGTAGCCTACAGCGCAGCTAAAAAGAAAGTCTGTCCAATACACCCAAGGGTTTGGCTGAAAACAATCTTCCAGGAGCTTTTTTAGATCCGTGAGTTGTAGGCTTTGCCCTTTGTTTCCCATCCTCTTCTTTCTAACATAGCCTATGCTTTTGGGCTAGCGATCTGGTAGGATGAGGGCCATGGCAAAAGACGTTTTCCTTTTCAATACACGCACGAGAAAAAAGGAAAAATTCCAACCGCTTAAGAGCGGCGAGGTGAGCCTCTACTGCTGTGGTCCAACGGTGTACCATTATGCCCATATTGGCAACTTAAGAGCCTATGTTTTTGAGGATATTTTGGTGCGGGCTTTGCGGCGCGCTGGATACAAAGTGAACCATGTGATGAATATTACCGACGTGGGCCATTTAGTCTCAGATGGTGATGATGGTGAAGATAAAATGGAAGTGGGCGCCCGCCGCACGGGGAAAAGCATTTGGGAAATCGCCGATTATTATTCCCAAGTTTTTTTCTCAGATCTTGCCAAGCTCAACGTGAATAAACCCAATATTATTCCTAAGGCCACGGATCATATCCCGGAAATGATCGCCCTGGTGGAGCGCTTAGAAAAAAAAGGTATGGTGTACCGCACAGACGACGGCATGTATTTCGACACCACCAAATTCCCCAGCTACGGAGATTTTGCGAAACTTGATGTGGAAAACTTGGAAGCGGGCAAACGCGTGGCTTTGGGAGAAAAACATTCGCCCACGGATTTTGCGCTCTGGAAGTTTTCTAAGGCCGAAGAACAGCGGCAAATGGAATGGGATTCCCCCTGGGGTAGGGGTTTTCCCGGTTGGCATATTGAGTGCTCGGCCATGGCCATGAAATATTTAGGCGAAACTTTCGATCTCCATTGCGGGGGCATCGATCATATTCCTGTGCATCACACCAATGAGATTGCCCAAAGCGAGGGAGCCACGGGCCAGCGCTTTGTGAACTATTGGATGCACGGAGCGTTTCTCCAGGAAGATTCCGGGAAAATGAGTAAATCCAAGGGGGATTTTCTCACCCTTTCCGTGCTGGAGCGGGATGGTTTTGATCCCATGGAGTACCGCTTTTTATTGCTCCAGGCCCACTACCGTTCTTCCTTGAAATTTTCCTATGAAAACTTAAAAGCCGCCCAGAGCGGCTATCGCAGCATTGTGGAGCGTTTACGGGAATGGAAGGATGTGGCGGCCGTGGATAGCGCAGCCGTGCAAAGCCGGCGGGAAGTTTTTGATAAATGGCTGTTCGATGATTTAAATATGCCCGAAGCCATAGCGGTGTTGTTTTCCGTTTTGAAGGATACGGCTTTAAGCCCCGGGGAGAAAAAGCGCCTGGTTTTGGATTTTGACGAAGTGCTGGGTTTGCGTTTGGAAGAAGCGAGCCTGCGGGTGGAGGCTGTTCCCGAGGCGGCAAGTGCTCTTGTATCCGCCCGAGATGAGGCCCGTAGGCAAAAAAATTGGGCCGAAAGCGATCGCATACGGGACGACTTGCAAAAATTAGGGTACAAGGTGGAAGATTCGCCGAAAGGCACGAAGATCTCTAAATTGTAGAGGATTGAGGTTTTAAAGAATGCACAAGCCCGAAGCTCATTTTCGCCAGCGCTTGTTGGAGAAATTATATTCCCCCCAATACCGCTTTGTTACGGTGGAAGTAGGCATGCCCCAAGGGCATAAGAGCCAAAAGGTGCGGGAGGGCTGCTTTCATTTGGGCCAAAAGGGCTGCGATGCCCTGAACCTTGCGGATAATCCCAACGCCAACGTGAAAATGCATCCCTTGGCTTTCCAATCCCGCTTGCTGCAAGCGGGCCCCGCTTTCATGGATACGATCTATCATATCACCTGCCGGGATAAGAATTTGATCGCCTTGCAAACAGAAATCCTCGGCGCGGCTGCTCTCAATATCGCGGCCATTTTAGCCGTTACGGGGGATGCGGTGAAAAAAGGGCCAGAGCCCGCCAAGAGCGTGTTCGAAGGCAATTCCCTAAAGCTGTTGGAAATCATCCAGGCTATGCGTAAGGGCAAACTCATGAGTGGCGAAGATTTGGATCAGCCCGTGGATATGCTCGTGGGCGTGGCTTACAATCCGAACGCTGCCAATATTGAAAATGAAACTGAGAAGCTCTTGCGGAAAATCGAAGCGGGCGCGGATTTTGCGGAAACCCAGCCCGTGCATTCCAAAGATGCCTTCAATCGCTGTGTGGATGCGTTAGCTAAATACAATATTCCCCAGGAGCGCTTCCCCGTGATTTTCGGTTTGATGCCCGTGATGAGCCGCCGGAATGGGGAGTTTTTGAATAAATATTTTTCTGGGATCCAGGTGCCTGAATCTACCATGAAAGAATTTGACGGCGTGGAATCCAAAGAAGACCGGGAAAAAATCGCCTATGAGCAGAGCCTAGAGCTCGCCATGCATTTTTCTAAAGACGGCACCAACAACTACTACGTCATTTGCCCGTTCTCGAAATTTGGTCTTGTGGGTAAGATCGTGGAGTACGTAAAATTTGGTTACAGCCATGTGGCCTTTCAGGACCAATTGTTTTTGAAACAGGATATGTCACGCCAGGTAGAGACTCCCGCCCGGGTGCAGGCTGTGCTGGAAGCGAAAAAGGGCTAGTTGCCGCCTCGCGCAATCGGTTTCACTCTCCCCAAAAACCTCACTCTTTGTTATCGTTAGTAAGCACACATAATAGATTTCAAAGGGGTTTTTCATGAGAGGCGCATACCTCTGCTCGTCCATCGGAAAAAAACAGATGATGGCTATCACGGGGCTGGCGTGGTGCGGCTTCGTGCTGGGCCATATGCTAGGCAACTTACTTTATTTAGTGGGGCCCGATGCCTTCAATGCTTACGGCCACGGGATCACTAGCAATAAACCCATTTATTACACTATTGAAGCAGGGCTCCTCCTCACCTTCGTGGGGCATGTGGTGTTTGCGATTTTGGTGGTGCTGGAAAACAGAAAAGCCCGGCCCGTAGGTTATGCGGTGAGCCCTCAGCGAGGCGAAAAAACCGCGGCAAGTTTTGCTTCTCGTACCATGAAGTATTCAGGGTTTTTGGTGCTCGTGTTTTTGGTTTTGCACTTGATCACTTTTAAGTACGGCCCGTATTACGCGTACTCTTTGGAGGGCAAAGAAATTCGGGATCTCCACCAATTGATGACCGAAGTGTTTGCTCAGAGCGGGTATGTGCTTTGGTACGTGGTGTGTTTGTTGATGCTGGCGTTCCATCTCACCCACGCTCTCTGGAGCTCGTTGCAAACTTTGGGTCTCATTCCTCCCGGAAAAGAGCCGGGCTTGCGTAAACTTAGCGTGGCTTTTGGTTGGTTTGTGGCCATTGGTTTCGTGGTGAATCCTCTCTACATTTATTTTCGAGGTGGTCTATGAGCTTCAATTTAGATTCTAAGTGCCCAACCGGACCCATCGAAGACCGCTGGAAGAAACATAAGTTCGACGTAAAACTCGTGAACCCGGCCAACAAACGAAAATTTTCCGTGATCGTGGTGGGAACGGGTTTGGCTGGTGCGGGCGCTGCCGCTTCCCTTTCGGAGTTGGGTTACAAAGTGAAAGCCTTTTGCATCCACGATTCTCCCCGGCGCGCGCACTCGATCGCCGCCCAGGGTGGCGTGAATGCCGCCAAGAACTACCAAAGCGATAACGACTCTGTGTACCGCTTGTTCTACGACACAGTAAAAGGCGGAGATTTTAGGGCCCGGGAATCCAATGTGTATCGCCTGGCAGAAGTTTCCAACCAGATCATCGATCATAGCGTAGCCCTCGGTGTGCCCTTTGCCCGGGAATATGGCGGCACCCTCGCGAACCGTTCATTCGGCGGCGCCCAGGTTTCTCGTACATTTTATGCTCGCGGGCAAACAGGCCAACAACTTTTGTTGGGTGCCTATTCGGCCATGATGAAACAAGTGGATTCAGGCGGCGTGGAACTTTATGCGCGCCGGGAAATGCTCGATCTCGTGGTGATCGATGGCAAAGCCCGTGGCATCATCGCGAGGAACTTGATTACTGGGGAGTTGGAGAGCCATGCGGCGGACGCCGTGATCCTCGCCACTGGCGGTTACGGCCACATTTATTATCTTTCCACGAACGCCATGAACTCCAACGCCACTGCCGCTTGGCGCTGCTATAAACGGGGCGCAGGTTTCGGCAATCCCTGTTTTACGCAAATCCATCCTACTTGCATTCCCGTTTCGGGAACGCACCAATCAAAACTCACTTTGATGAGCGAGAGCTTGCGGAATGATGGTCGAGTGTGGGTGCCCAAAGCCAAGGGCGATAATCGCTCTCCGGAACAAATTCCGGACGCAGAAAGAGATTATTATTTAGAGCGCATCTATCCATCTTTTGGAAACTTGGCTCCTCGGGATGTTTCTTCCCGCCAGGCCAAATACGCTTGCGACGAAGGCCGGGGCGTGGGTTCTTCCAAGCTTGCCGTTTACCTCGATTTCCGGGATGTGATCCAAAGAGATGGCGAAGACAAAGTAAAAGAAAAGTACGGCAACCTTTTCCAGATGTACGAAAAAATCACGGGAGAGAATCCTTACAAAACTCCCATGCGGATTTACCCCGCCGTGCACTACACCATGGGTGGTTTGTGGGTGGATTACAATCTCATGAGCACGATCCCCGGATTGCACGTTTTGGGAGAGGCCAATTTCTCCGATCACGGTGCGAATCGCTTGGGTGCTTCCGCTTTGATGCAAGGTTTGGCGGATGGATATTTTGTGATACCCGCCACTTTGGGCGGCTATTTCGCCGGTAATAAACTAGAAAAAGTGACCACCGATCACGAAGCTTTTCGCGCGGCTCGTGCCCAACAAGAAAGTTCGATCCAAAAATTGTTAGCGTCCAAAGGCAATAAATCCGCCATGGAATACCACCGGGATCTTGGCAAAATCATGTGGGATAAATGCGGCATGAGTCGGGATGAAGCGGGCTTAAAAGAAGCCATCGGCCAAATCCAAAAACTTCGGGAAGAGTATAAACAAAATCTCCGGGTTCCGGGTGACGCCAAAGATCTAAACCAAGAGCTCGAAAATGCGGGCCGGGTGGCTGATTATATGGAACTCGGCGAGCTCATGTGCCTCGATGCATTGGAGCGCAAAGAAAGCTGCGGCGGCCACTTCCGAGAAGAATTCCAAACGGACGGTGAATGCAAACGGGACGACGAAAACTTCGCCCACGTGGCCGCCTGGGAATATACAGGCGAAGGCAAAAAACCCAATCGCCACAAAGAAGAATTGAAGTTTGAATATGTGAAGCTAGCGGTGAGGAGCTACAAATAGCATGGAAAAATCAATGAAGATTAAGCTAAAAATTTGGCGGCAAAAAAATTGCCATGCTCCTGGAAAATTCGAGCGCTACGAACTCGATCATGTGCTGGGGGATATGAGTTTTCTTGAGATGCTCGATGAGCTTAATATCAAGCTTGTAAAAGAAGGCAAAGAGCCCGTGGCTTTTGAAAGTGATTGCCGGGAAGGCATCTGCGGCTCCTGCAATATCGTGATCGATGGTCAACCCCACGGCCCCGAGAGGGGCACTACTTCTTGCCAGCTTTTTATGCGTAGCTATAAAGATGGCGATGAAATCGTGGTGGAGCCTTTTCGGGCCAAAGCTTTTCCTTTGATTAAGGATTTAGTGGTGGATCGTTCGGCCTTTGATCGTATCCAAGCGGCTGGTGGATATAATTCCGTGCGCATTGGTAATGCCGTGGATGCCAATGCCATCCTTGTGAAAAAAGAAAATGCGGATCGCGCCTTCGACGCGGCCACCTGCATCGGCTGCGGCGCCTGCGTGGCCGTATGTAAAAACGCTTCGGCCATGCTCTTTGTTTCTGCCAAGGTTTCTCACCTCGGGCTTTTGCCCCAAGGCCAGCCTGAGCGGGAAGAGCGGGTTTTGAAAATGGTCACGCAAATGGATGCGGAAGGTTTCGGCAATTGCTCCAACACTCGGGCCTGCGAATCCACTTGCCCGAAAGAAATTAAAATTGAAAACATCCGCTGGATGAATAGCGAGTTTGCGAGAGCAAAGATGCTCGAGCGGGAAAAACGAGCTACGGGCGGTGGGGATTAGTGTTGAAAAAAAAGCGATGGTATCTCGCATGAGCCACCATCGCCTTTTTCTTAAGAAAACTACCTTAGGTAGTGGAGTTAAACGTGATCGCGATAAAGGTTCCATCAGTGAAATAGAGCTCTATAGAATCTTCGAGGCAATATTCAGTTTCTCCATTCTCACCATTCCAATAAAAACCTAGGGCGGCTTTCAATTGTCCGGAATTATTTAATCTTTTGATGATAGCTATGGCTTCCGGATTTTCGGCTAAGCTGCCAAAGGAGCTGAGGTTGCTTAAAACAGCTTTTTTGCCGATCAGCGGTGTGAACTTGCATTCGTTGCTGGTTTTTTCCAAAAGCTCCTTTACTAAGGGCTTATAGGAAAATTTTTTCACATTATAGGTGCCGATAAAGGCGGGGTCACCATTAGTGCCGGTATCAACCAATTGCGATAGCTCTTGTAGATCTCTTTGTAAATTGGCGGAAGCTGGGTTGATGCTAGAAAGAAATAAGGCGCTTAGGATTAGTAGGTTTTTCATAAAATTCCAGAATGTTGTGGTGGTATTTAAATTGCGTGGCTTTTGTATGTGATTCATTGTGGCGCATCAATTGATTTTTATTTTAAAGAATGAGCATTTTTGAACTGAAGGTTAATTTTTCAAGCTCATAAATGTATTTAGAATCGCCTCGAGATTCTCGGGGAACCACATATTCCCCAAATGGCCCCCATAGGGATAGAGGGTGAGCCGTGGGCCCAGCACTTCGCTGAGATAATTTAAGTGCTCACTGCTCACAATAAAATCGTCCTGGTTGTGCATTACAAATAAATTAGCGTTGGATTTTAGGTGATTTTCCACGCCCGAGAGCGGCACATCCGGCAGGATATCTTCTAGTCGTACTTCTTTGCCGCTTTTTTGGGAGAGACCGGGCAGCAGGAATTTTTCCAGATAGTCTTGGTAAGAAAAAGCGGTGCTTTCTTGGAGGCGGGCGTCCGGATTATCAGTGGCTTGGGGCTCTTTTAGCACACCAAGATCCAGCACTTGTTGGGTGGTGAAAATAAGCGCGGGCAAAAATTCTTTTAGGGAGGAGCCGATCAAAAATTTTCGCTCTTCGGGGCTTGTGCTTAAGGATTGTTCGAGTTCGGAAAAATAGGTGGGGGATTTAATGTCGCCAGTTAAAAGCAGGCCAGATGCGTAGAGGTATACTTTTTCTTGGAGATTTTTTAGGGCTTCTCGGGAGAATGCGGTTCCTTCTTTGGCCATGGAATCTAATATTTGGCTGCCGTAGAGGGGATCCACGGGTGGGTTGATCAAGAGTACTTTTTGAAAATTTAACTTTTGTGCTTTTTCGTCGAGCGAGCTCACGTAAGCTGCTTCTAAGCCGCCCATGCTCACGCCGAGTAATCCCACGTTAGAAACTTTAAGGCCGCTCTGGGATACCTTTTCTAAACCCGCTTGCATGAGCTCGTAGAGATCCGCGGCGTCTTGTTTTGTGACTCCTGGAAAGCCCGTACGGCTCGCGGCTAAAGCAAAGTTCCAGTGGTAGGCTGAAGGCAGCACCAACACGTGAAAGCCTTTTTGGAAAAACTGGCTGGCTAAAAAATTGTAATAGGAAACATTGTGCCCGCCGCCAAGGCCAGCCACAAAAAAGAGAAGGGGCGCTTTTTCTTTTTGAGCCCAAAGCCGTAAAGAAATTTTGTTCCGCTTTTGGCCATAGAAGGGCACGGAGTTTCGCTCTGGCAGATGGGCCTTAATTTTAATGTCCTGGTACTGAAGGGCGGGGTTTAAGTGATCTGCCTTCAGGAGCGCCGCCGTGAAGGTGGCGTAGTAGGGATCCTGGTGAGGAAAATTGTAGGCCCAAGCCCCGGGGCTAGCGATGAGGAGAAGGAGTAGGACACGAAGGAGGGCCATGGGCCCTTTTAACTCAAATTAATGCATCGAGTCAATTTCCTTCGATTCAGGAAGGGGCGGGGGCTCGCAACCCGCGTAAAGGAAAAGTAGTAGGAGAGATAGGGTGCCCGGGGCTTGGTAGCTAGTTTCCATACGAACCTCTTCTATGAATTTGAGAATCATTTTCAAAAAAAGGCAAGGGGAAAATGCGAGTGATCTTGTGGTAAGCTAAAGCCATGCAATGCCTGCTCTGCGCCAAAACATTTTCGGCCTATGAGCCCTACGGGATTCCGGAAAAAATGGGGAAATGCCCTCACTGTGGCTCAAAACCCCGGCACCGGGAACTAGCCTGGTTTTTCCAAAACAAAGTGCAGTTGCCTGCGGGTAGCAAGGTGTTGGAAGTTGGTCCCTCCAAAGTGCAGGCCAGGTTTTTTGCCCAAGCTCCTGTGATCGGCGAGGCCCGCTATACGGGCATAGATATCCGCCAACTAAAACACCACGAGCTTTTACGCGCCCCTCATCGCTTCATGGAAATGGACGTAACCAAAATGACATTCTCGGACCAAAGCTTCGAAGTGATTTTGTGCAATCACGTATTGCCTTATATCCGCAGCGATTATCAGGCGATGTCCGAAATCCACCGCTGCTTAAAAAACACAGGTTTTGCCATTTTGAATGTGAGCATTCAATTGCCGAAAACTCGCAAAGCCAGCGAAATGGGAATAGAGAACCCCAAGGTGTACACAGAAGAGTATCGCGCCGAGAATGGCAGCGAGTGGGTGTACGGCGAAGATTATTTTGAGAGGCTCGAGGCCGCGGGTTTTTTTCACCACCGTTTATTGGTGAGCGAATTGGCGGGCAATGAAATTTCGGAAGAGCAACGATTCCGCAAAAACGGCGAACTCATTTTGGCTTTTAAATATAAGGACGCCATGGATAAATTTTTAGGCGGCCTATGAAAAGAATCCTTTTTTTCGATGGTGTATGCAATCTCTGCAACGGCTTCGTGGATTTTTTGATTCATCGGGATTCTAATTTGTTATTCGCCCCCTTACAGGGAAAAGCGGCCCAGCAATATTTACCAAAAGAATTCACGCAATCGATGCCTTCGGTGGTGTTGTGGAGTGAGGGGAATATAAAGATTAAATCCGACGGCGCTTTGGCTGTTTTGGGTGAGCTCGGCGGTGTTTGGGTTTTGATGAAAGTTTTTTGGCTAGTGCCGAAATTTTTGCGGGATATGGTTTATGATTTTGTGGCCCACAATCGCTACCGCATGTTTGGCAAAAGGGATACATGCCGCTTGCCTACGGCTGAGGAGAGAGAGCGGTTTTTAGAATAGTAGGCATCGAGTTCCGCGGTGCTGCGGAAATAGGCAAAATAAAAGCGAATATCAAATATTTAATATAAATTGCGCGCAGCATCATTTCTGTGTTATTGGACTCGTTTATCAGGCCGTGGGTACTAACTAAATCTAGAATCTAGGAAAAATTGTTATGAAAAAAAACCGAGCCATTTATCTTCTCTCTCTACTCGTTTCTGTTTCCGCCTTCGCCGGACCTCAAGAGATTTTTGATCCTTGCTTGAATGAATTAAAAGAGAAGAGCGCGGAATTTAATAAGCAGCTCAGTTTATATGAAGTTTGTGGGGCACCACAGAAATACAGAATCAGCGCACAGATGAAACTGATGTGCGGAGTAGAGTTTTATGAGATGGGCTCCGGTAAAAAAATGTTTCGAGAAGCTTTACCTGAGTTGCAGAGAAAATTAGATTATCACTGCGTATTCTCTACTCCTTTAACGAGAGCCGTGCAAATCCGCCCAGAGCTAGTGGAAGATCTCTTACGGGCGGGAGCTTCAGCTAACTTTTATGATAGCCGTTGCCGCACCCCCGGCAGTTGGGCAGTCCAAGAACAAAACGGCATCGCTACTTTACAGACACTAAAAAAATATAACGCTGATTTTTCTTTGCTCGATTATCGCGAGCAATCATTTGAGGATGGAAGCAAATCCTGCGACTACAGTACCGTGATGCAATCGCTCCTGCATGTGGCCGTGGAATATGAGCTAGAAACGAGACAAAAATTAGATTTTCTTCTGGCCAATGGGGCCAAAAAACATGTGAAAACGTATAATTTTTTTGGAGCCACTCCTTTGATTACTTTGGCAGAGGCAACCTTTGGTATGAGTCCCGAGCAAGAAGGTTTTTTTGTGGATAAAGCGAAAACACTCATAAAAGCAGGCTCTGATGTGAATCAACTTACCCTGGATAGGGGGGGGTGGACGGATGATAGCCAGTCTGGTCAACCGGCCTTGTTTTTTGCCATTTATAGTCGATCTATAGATCTGGTTAAATATTTGGTGGAAGGGGCTAACGCCAATGTGAACCATTCTAATACGGATGGCATACACGTGATGGATGATCTTGATGCTAATGAAGATACGGATTTAATCCAATATCTATGTGGTAAGGATGCAAAGCACGCGCTCTGCGGGAAATAGGTTTTGTATCAAATACCCAAACTGAATGGGTTGTCTGATCTCAATCTAATGTTTGTTACTAGCAAACTAGCAGTAGGTTAAGCCGAAAAAGAATTCCCGCAGCCGCAGCTTTTTTTGGCGTTAGGATTATTAAACACAAATCCTTTACCGTTTAAGCCGCCGGAGTAGTCGAGCTCCATGCCGTCCACGTATAAAAAACTTTTAGGATCGATGGCCACTTTCACGCCTTCTTGCTCGAACACTTTGTCGCGTTCGGAAGCTGCTTCCACGAAATCCAATTTGTAGCTCAAACCGCTGCAGCCACCGCCGGCAATGCTCACCCGCAGCACGTAGCCGGGCTTATTCTCCAGGTTTTGCACCTGCTTGATTTGCTTCACGGCTGTGTCTGTAAGTTTCACCATAATCTTTTTACCTTTGCCCCTCGGCCTCACTCATTTGGTAGAGAGGCGAGGATTTCTGTAGTTGTCGCACACATTGGGACACCGTATCAATAGTATACACTATTTCCTCCTCGGTGGTGAAGCGTCCGAGGCCAAATCGCACAGAACCATGGATTCTTTCGGGGGATAAGCCCATGGCTGCCAACACATAGGAGGGAATTGCCGCGGCCGACATACAGGCTGAAGTGCTGGAAACTGCTATATTTTTAAGGCTGGCTACCAGGGAATCACTTTCCACGTAGGGAAAAGAAACGTTTAAGGATTGGGGCAAACGATCCGTGAGGTGGCCATTTAAGTGCACTTCGCCCAGGGCCGCTTTGAGGCCATCAAAGAGTTTATCCCGTAAATAGGAAATCCGGGCCACTTCTGAGTCCAAATGTTCCCGGGCGATTTCTGCGGCCATGCCGAGGCCCACGATGCCGGGCACATTGAGGGTGCCCGAGCGAAAGCCATTTTCTTGGCCGCCGCCATGGAGCAGTGAAGTGGGTTCCACGCGGGGATCTTTCCTGCGCACATACACAGCGCCTACACCTTTGGGGCCGTAAAATTTGTGAGCCGAAAGCGAAAGCAGATCCACCTTCATTTCGTTCATATCGAGGGGGATTTTGCCCACGGCTTGGGCGGCGTCCGTGTGGAAAAAGATGGAATGCTTGCGGGCGAGGGCGCCGACTTCTGCGATAGGTTGGATGGTGCCTGTTTCATTATTAGCCGCCATGATGGAAATTAAAATGGTGTCAGGGCGGATGGCGGCCTGGAGATCTTTCAAACGGATTTTGCCCGTTTCATCGACGGGAAGATAGGTGACCTCGAATCCTTGTTTTTGCAAATATTCCGCTGTGGCTAAAATACATTTGTGCTCGATTTGTGTGGTGATCAAATGTTTGCCGCGAGAGCTGTACTTTTCTGCTATTCCTCTCAACACAAAATTATTACTTTCCGTGGCGCCGCTCGTGAACACGATTTCTTTGCTGCTGCACCCTAAAAGTTTGGCTACCCTTTCCCGGGATTTTTCTACAGCGCATTCGGCTTTCCAGCCAAAGCAGTGGCTTTTGGAGCTCGCGTTGCCAAAGTCTTCTGTTAAGTACGGTAGCATTGCGTCCAATACCTGACGATCCACGGGAGTAGTGGAGTGACAGTCCAGGTAAATAGGAAGCTTCATAACCAACCTTTCGCGAGCCCTGTTATTGACAGTGCGACTACAGTACCCATTTTTTATAGGAAATGCCATGACGCTCCCGCTAAAGTGAGGCCTTCCTCGTTTGTTTTTAGGGTATTTTGGGGGATAATGGAAGATGCTTCACTGCCGATTACCGCAGCGGGCAAAAGGAAAAAATGAAAAAGAAAAACTTTAATATGCGGCAGTTCCAAAAAACCATGGCCCTCTGGGTACTCATCCTCTTGGTGGCACTCAGCTTGTTTCGAGTGGTGGAACAAGGGAAAAACGATGCGGTGGTGCTGAAGTATTCGGAACTGCAGGATGCAGTGAAAGCCAATAACGTGGCCGAAGCTACGATCCGTTCCGACAATAAAGTTTTGGGTAAATTTAAAACCGCCGTGCAAGGCAAAACAACTTTTACTTCCGAAATCAATTCCACCTCGGAAAATCTGCCTAAGCTCTTGGAAGACCACAAAGTAGTTTTTGACTACAAACAGGTGGAAAAAGTTTCTTTCTGGCAGCAAGCGCTTCTCTCTTGGCTTCCGATCATTTTTCTAGTGGGGATCTTTTTTCTCTTCATGCGCCAAATCCAGGTGGGTGGTGGAAAAGCCATGAGCTTTGGCAAAAGCCGGGCTCGCTTGATGAACGAAAGCGCCAATCGCGTTACTTTTAAAGACGTAGCGGGCGTGGATGAAGCCAAAGAAGAGTTGCAGGAAATCATCAACTTTTTAAAAGATCCAAAAAAATTCACGCGCCTCGGCGGACGCATTCCTAAGGGGGTGTTGCTGATGGGCCCTCCTGGAACGGGGAAAACGTTGCTCGCAAAAGCCATCGCTGGCGAAGCGGGTGTGCCCTTCTTCTCCATTTCGGGATCTGACTTCGTGGAAATGTTTGTGGGCGTGGGCGCTTCCCGCGTGCGAGATCTTTTCGAACAAGGCAAGAAATCTGCTCCTTGCATTATTTTTATCGACGAAATCGACGCCGTAGGACGCCAGCGGGGCGCAGGCCTTGGCGGTGGTCACGACGAGCGGGAACAAACCTTGAACCAATTGCTCGTGGAGATGGACGGTTTCGAGGGCAACGATGGTGTGATCCTGGTAGCGGCCACGAACCGCCCCGATGTGTTGGATCCTGCGTTGCTACGCCCAGGGCGTTTTGACCGCCGGGTAGTAGTGGGCAAACCTGACGTAAAAGGCCGCGAACAAATTCTGGGTGTGCATGCCCGGAAAACTCCTTTGGGCCCTGATGTGATTCTTAATATTATCGCTCGGCAAACCCCAGGCTTCTCTGGGGCGGATCTAGAAAACTTGGTGAACGAAGCGGCCCTTTTAGCCGCTCGCACGGGCAAAAAGTTTTTGGAAATGCATGATTTTGAAATGGCCAAAGATAAAGTGCTTATGGGCGTGGAGCGCCGATCCTTAGTGATTAGCGACGAAGAAAAGAAAAACACTGCCTACCACGAATCAGGCCACACCATTGTGGGCCATCTCTTGCCTGGCACTGATCCTATCCATAAAGTAAGCATTATTCCCCGGGGCTTTGCTTTGGGTGTTACGCAAACTCTGCCCATGGAGGATCGCCTTTCTTACACTAAAGAGCGGGCAGAAAATATGATCTCCTTCTTGATGGGTGGCAGGATCGCCGAAGAAATTATCTTTGGGCATAAAACCACCGGCGCCGGGAACGATATCGAGCGCGCCACGGATCTTGCCCGCCGCATGATCTGTGAGTGGGGTATGAGCGATAAGCTAGGCCCCGTTACTTTCGGTAAAAAAGAAGAGCAGGTTTTTTTAGGCCGAGAAATGGGCCATGTTCGGGAGTTTTCTGAAGCCACCGCCCAAACGATCGATAATGAAGTGCGGGAGATCGTGGAGAAAAATTATCGTAGGGCCAGAGAATTGCTAAACTCCAATATCGATATTCTTCATGCCATGGCCCAGGCCTTGCTCGATCATGAAACCTTGGATAAGGAAGAAATTGATTTGTTGATGAAGCGGGTGAAATTGCCGCCGAAATCAAAATCTTCTCCTTCTGGATCTGATTCGAGTTCCGGTACAGCTCCTGCTACCAATGAGGGTGAGATTAGCGTGATCGGCGGGTCTACTACGGCTGCTCCTAATCCAGTTTGAGATGAATGCACTGATTTCCAATATCTGGAATGGATTCCGGTCAAACGATCTGTTTGATATTTTGCTCGTGGCATTAGTGGCGTACCGGGGGTTTATGATCCTCCGGGGCACCCATGCTATCCAGATGATTACAGGGCTGCTCTTTTTGGGAGTGATCTATTTTCTTTCGAACTATTTTGAGTTGTTCACGGTGCATTGGATCTTGGCGCATTTCTTCGATTACCTTTTCATTATTGTGATTGTACTCTTCCAGGATGATCTACGGCGGGCATTGGCCTATGTGGGAAAAAACCCCTTCATTTCCAGCAAAGCTGAACAGTTAGATCGGCTAGTAGTAGAAGAGGTGGCCAAGGCCGCTTTGCAAATGGCCCGGGATCGCATGGGCGCCTTGATTGTGATCGAGCGGGAAACGGGCCTCAAAAACTTTATCGATACGGGAGCCAAATTGGACGCTTCCGTGCGCTCGGAGCTTTTGTATTCCATTTTTATTCCATCTTCTCCCATTCACGATGGCGCTGTAATTATTAAGGACGGTAAAATCGCCGCCGCCGGTTGCTTTCTGCCGCTCACCAAAAATCCAAATGTAGATAAGGCTTTCGGCACGAGGCACAGGGCGGCCATTGGCTTAACGGAAGATACGGATGCCGTGGTGGTGCTCGTGAGTGAAGAAGCGGGTGCGGCTTATCTTGTGAAGGCTGGTCGTATTTCTTCCAAGCTCAGCGAAGAAGAGCTTTCCAATAGCCTAGCTGTGATTCTCGAGCTCACGGATTTCACGCGCTCGCCCCTTGCGGCTAAGGGAGCTGAGTGATGGGCTTCCTCTTCCACAACCTCCAGTGGAAAGTTCTCTCAGTTTTTGTGGCCTTTGGCATTTGGTTTGTGGTGATGAGCTCTAACTCTATCGAGATCACCAAGGAAGTGGCCTTAGAATTAGATTTACCCACAGGTTTAGTAGTTGCCAACGAAGTGCCCGATCGGGTGAGTTTTCGTCTCTCGGGTTCTAAATTCTTTTTGCGTACGCTAGCTAATTCCTTAGACACGATCCGTATCGATCTCACCAAGGCCAAAGCGGGGCCCACGTATTACAAAATTGAAAAAGAATCGCTGCACTTACCCATTGGCGTGAAAGTAACGTCGATTAGTCCTAACACTTTAAATCCCGTTCTCGAAGCCTTAGACCGCCGCTCTGTGCCCGTAGAGATCGTGGAGAAAAATCGTCTACCTAACGGCTACCGTTTGGTGCGCTTGCAGGCCATGCCGAAAAATGTGCGCATTCGGGGCCCGCGCAATGTGGTAGAAAAAATTTCTGTGATCCGCTCTCAGCCCGTAGATCTTTCCGATATTCCCGCCAGTTTAAAGTGGGATCTGCCTTTAACTACAGGGCATCCTAATGTGTTTTTTGAAGAAGAAGTGGAGCCAAAAATTTCCATAGAAGTGGAACCTACGGGTTCAAACTTCCGGGTGGCCGGAGTGCCACTAAAAGTGAAAACTTCTAAGGAATTCACAGTGAATCCGGAAAAGGTGGCTCTGTATGTGAATTGCCCACCAAACCTCATCAAGACCTTGACCCCCGATAAAGTGCGGGCGTATGTGGATGTGCCAGAAACAAAAAGCGGTACCTATGTGCGAGAGGTGAAGGCAGATCTTCCGAATGGAGTGAAGCTGGTGCGCGTGGTGCCTGATCGGGTGCAGTTAAAGTTGGAATAGGGGAGATTTTAAGTGAAACGCCAGCGACTATTTGGGACAGACGGGATTCGGGGCATGGCCAATCGTTTCCCCATGAACGCGGAAGTGGCGTTACAAGTGGGTGCGGCCACGGCCCAGGTGCTCTTGGCTCGAAATGGCGGCGGCCGCCGCACGCACTATCCCAAACCCCGCATTATCATCGGGAAAGACACTCGCCTTTCTTGTTATATGATTGAGCAAGCACTCACGAGCGGCATTTGCTCCATGGGCGCCGATGTGTTGCTCACAGGCCCCTTGCCTACTCCTGCCATCGCCTTCCTTGTGCAGAATATGCGGGCTGATGCGGGCATTGTGGTGAGTGCTTCCCACAACGCGTACCACGATAATGGAATCAAAATTTTCGACCACGAAGGCTATAAGCTTTCCGATTCCGTGGAGCAACAGATCGAAAAAATCGTTTGGGATTATATCGAAAATTCCGGACCCATGGGCGAAGGCGAAAATCATCCCATCAATGAAAGAATTGGCCGCACGGTGCGCATCGAAGATGCTGGCGGCCGCTATTTGGTGAATTTAAAAAACTCTCTACCCCCCGGTTTCCATTTGCAAGATGTGCCCGTGGTGGTGGATTGCGCAAATGGCGCCGCTTATAAGGTTGCGCCCATGTTGTTTCGGGAGCTTGGTGCCAAGGTGATCACCCGGGGCTGTGAGCCCGATGGTTTGAATATCAATAAAGGCGTGGGTGCGCTCTATCCCGAAGTGGCCGCGGGGGCTGTGGTGGAATTCGGTGCCAAGATAGGTATTTCTTTGGATGGAGACGCGGATCGCCTGATTCTTTCCGACGACACCGGCGCCATAGTGAACGGCGACCAAATCATGGGCATTTGCGCTCTTGAGTTAAAACGCCAAGGTAAACTTTCTCGCAACACTGTGGTGGCCACGCCCATGAGCAATATGGGTTTAGAACTCTACTTAAAAGATTTAGGCATCACTCTGGTGCGGGCCAATGTGGGCGATCGCTATGTGCTGGAAGAAATGCGAACTCATGGTTACAGCTTCGGCGGCGAACAAAGCGGACATTTGATTTTCGGGGAGCACGGATCCACAGGCGATGGCTTGCTTGCATCCTTGATGGTGCTGGAAATCATGAACCGCACCGGGAAACCCTTGTCAGAACTAAAAAAAGAAGTGCCGCTTCTGCCGCAAGTGCGGGAAGATGTGCGCGTCATCGAGAAAAAACCCATTTCCGAATTGCCCAAAGTGCAGAAGCTTATCCAGGAAGCAGAAAAAGAATTGGCTGGTCGGGGTAGAGTGTTTGTGCGTTACTCTGGCACCGAACCTCTCATTCGCGTGATGCTCGAGGGCGAAGATTTGCAAGTGATCCGCGGCCACGCCAAAAAAATCGCCGCCGCTTTTGCTAAGGCCGTGGGCGAGAAGTGAACATCCTCGGCCACGGCATCGATCTCGTTTCCCTCTCCCGTTTTGAAGAAGTTTTAGAGCGGCAAGGCTCCGCTTTTGAAAAACGCTATTTTTCTTCCGCCGAAATTGCCTACTGCCGGCAAAAGCCCCATCCCCATAAACACTTCGCGGCCCGCTTTGCGGCCAAGGAAGCGTACGGCAAGGCCCTAGGGTTAGGCATTGGCGCCAGCGGTGAGATGGTGGAGGTGGAAGTAGTGTTAGATGAGAAGGGCGCGCCCTCTTTAAAACTTTCGGGCCGGGCGCGGGAGATTTTTACTAAAGCGGGTGGCAAAGAAATTTTTGTGAGTCTCTCCCACGATGGGGATATGGCCATGGCTTCCGTGATTCTTACGAATTAAGTTCTTTCCAGCGCTCTGGCGGCCGGGCAATCAGGGCCTTCTCCCCCCGAATTACGATCGGGCGTTCCATGAGCTCGGGATTTTGGGCCAGTTGTTTGGCAATGGCTTTGGAATCGGTGATGTGTGCTTGTCCACGAACAAGACGGTCGGGAGAATCTAGTAATTTTCCCATGAGCGCCAAGAGAGATTCTTCCTTCAAAGGATGCCGCAGGTATTCAATCACCTCAGGCTCGATTCCGGCCTCCTGCAATAGCCGCAGGGCTTCCCGGCTTTTTGAGCATTGGGGGTTATGTAGGATGGTCCATTCCTTCATGGGCCATTTATGGCCTAGCTTTATTTTCCTGGCAAAATAATTCTGTGGTCGTTTTTTTGGTGCTAGTATGGCTTCAAAGGAGCTCTTTATGCGAGTGGTCACAGCCCGGGAAATGCGCGATATTGATGAGTTAGCGATCCAGAAATTTAAGATCCCTTCTATCGTGCTCATGGAAAATGCGGGCCTCAGGGCCGCGGAGATCGTGGCCCAAAAACATAGCGAGCTCCACTACAATTCAGAAATTTTGGTGTTCGCCGGCAAGGGCAAAAACGGGGGCGATGCCCTTGTGGTGGCTCGGCAACTGGTGGCCATGGGCAAGCGCTTACGGCTCTTTTTGCTCCATAGCTTTGATGCCTATCAAGGAGAGTCGAAACAAAATTTGGAAATTTTATTGGAGCAAAAAATTCGTCCGATCGTGCTGGATAATGTGGGGCCATTAGAAGAGTTTTTTCATTCGGCCACGGGCCCATTTTTAGCTGTGGACGGTTTGCTCGGCATCGGTTTCAAAGGCCCCTTGGCAGGATTGTTTGCGGATGTGGTGGATATCATCAACGCCAAAATAGATTTTGTTGTGTCCCTCGATATCGCCACGGGTGTGGACGCTACCACCGGCCAAATTATCGGCCAATCCATCCATAGCGATCTCACCGTGGCTTTTGGTTTTGCCAAACTTGGTCACTTCATTGCACCTGGCGCGCTCCACAGAGGAGAATTGCAGGTGGTGGATATTGCATTGCCTATGGGCTTTCGCTCCGGTGGCAATATCCACGCGCTCACAAAAGATAATGTTGCGCCACTCCTGAAACGGCGGGATCAATACGGCCATAAAAATTCCTTTGGCCACACTTTGCTTATTGGCGGATCTAGAGGGAAATTGGGTGCCATCTGCATGGCTGCTCGTGCTTGCCTTAGAGTGGGAACAGGCCTCGCCACTGTAGCTACTTGGGAAGATTCTTATGATCAGCTTTTAGCCCGTGCCGATGATGAGATCATGTGCTTGCCCGTGAATTTCGACGAAAAACGCTACAATGAATACAAAGAGCAGATTCATTATTATTCTTCCGTGGTGGTAGGCCCGGGCATGGGCACAGGTGAGCGCGCTCAGAAGCTACTATCAGATCTAATCGATTACTACCGGGGGCCTTTGGTGATCGATGCCGATGGCATCACGATTTTGGCTCGGGAAGAAATCCGAGCGAAACTCCATGGCCGTAAAAATCCCACCATCCTCACGCCCCATCCTGGCGAGCTTTCCCGTTTATTAAATGTGCCCACGTCTGAGGTGGTAAACCAACCGAAAGAAATGGTGGAGCGGGCCGCGGAAGAGACCAATAGCGTGGTGTTGTTGAAGGGAGCAACCACCTTCATCTGCGGAGGCGAAGGCCATATTTATTTAAACCACTATCCCAACGACGGCATGGCCACCGCAGGTTCCGGTGACGTGCTCGCGGGCATGATCGGCGGCATCGTGGGCCAGCAGCGCATGAATCCAAAAGATGCGGTTTGTTTAGGCGTTTACCTCCACAGCATGGCCGGGGATTTGGCGGCTAAGCGCTTAGGCCACCGTTCCATGACGGCTTCCGATATTATTTCTCATCTTGGAGATTCCTTCTTGGATCTACGGCAGCACCGGGAGTTAGTGGATCCGGTGTAATTCTGAAGGAGAAAGTGTTCATGGCAGATAAGTTAAACATGAAGTTTTTTTTGTGCGCAATCTCGTTTGCCTTTTCGGGAAGTGCACTTGCTTTTACGGATACGGTGGCAGGATCTCCCTCTCTTCTGAGTAAAAGCTCTAGTTCAAGTAAAAAAAGTAATTCCGTTAACAGCAGTTATTTTTTATTTATGAATTCCATTGTGGAAAATGGGAAGTGTAAAAAAGATTCGATCGATCAATTACTCAAGGGTTTTAATGTAAGAGGCCAAGGGTCTTTTTCTTCAACGGGTTTAAACTTACTCAATAACTTTATACCAAGTGAAGTTTTACCGGAGTTTAATTTTGCAATGAGTAGTTTGAATTCAACACAAACCCAGGGATGTGTGCCGTTACAAACTGATAAATCATTGCAAGCGTTTGTTAATGATGGTTTGTCCATTGTTTGGTTCCAGAATATTTCAGATGAAAAAGCGGTGCTTAAGCAAACTTTTCAAATTAGAGAGGGGAAGGTGTGGAGGTTTGTAAAATTTAACGATGGTTCTACCATGCTTCAAGCCACCTCGGTTCATGATAGTAAAAAAATATTTTTTGAAATGCACTTGGATGAAAATAATATGCCTGTATCTATGATGAAATCAGAAGATAAGAATTATGTGGAGATTGATTTTATCAAACAGACCATTCATGCGAAATCTAATGGGTATGATGTGGTAGTGAAATCTTATCGAGTGGATAAAGCTGCGGCAGTTACCGGTGCCCATGATTTAGATTTGGTCTATGAATGCAAAACGGATCCCGAAAACAATATTGTAAACTTCAATCTCGCCACTCAAAACAAACAAACGGGCCTTGATATTACCATCAGAGCACCGGAGCTTTTTGAAAGTAAGCAGCCGGATAAATAAATTGATGTATGCCCTTATGCTGCCCATAGAAAAATTGGTGAAGAAATTCGAAGACGGTTCCCTCTTACCCAGGGAATGGCACCACGCGGAACATTTGGCTGTTTGTTTCTGGTACCTGTGCCAATTGCCTTTTCAAGAAGTGGTGTATCGCCTAAAGCTCGGAATTTTAAAATACAATGAGATCTACAAAGTTCCCCAGACACCTGAGCGGGGCTACCACGAAACCATCACGCTCTTTTTTATTTTCTTTACGAAGAAATATTTAGAAGCGGAAAAAGATAAAGAGCGGGATTTTTCGGAACGAATAAATACGTTCTTAAGCGCGCACGGAGAATTCCTACCGCTCTTGCATCGCTATTATTCTAAACCGCTCTTAAATTCCTTAGATGCCCGCACCCGCTGGGTGGAGCCAGATTTAGAGCGGCTTTAGCTCTTCCCAAGTGCCCAAAATCATGCGATTATGCGCTATGCGTCACGGCCTGCAATCCCTACCCATTGATCCCTTTCTTCCTGAGATAGGGGAGAAGCTAAAAGCTCATGCGGCCGTGGTGGTGAGCGCGGCCCCAGGCGCTGGTAAAACTACCCGTCTACCCCCAGAGCTCCTAAAGATCACAGACAAGGCCGTATGGGTGCTGGAGCCCCGTAGGATCGCCGCGATTTCCGCGAGCCAGCGGATCGCCGAGGAACAGGGCTGTGAGCTTGGCCGTGAAGTGGGCTACCAAGTGCGTTTTGAGAATCGGAGCTCTCCTAACACCCGCTTGCTCTTTCTCACAGAGGCGTTGCTGCTCAGAAAACTCCTCCAAGATCCCGAATTAAAAAATGTGGGCTGCGTGGTGCTGGATGAATTCCACGAGCGAAGTTTGCACGTGGATTTGGCTTTGGGGGCGTTAAAAGAATTGCAGGAACTTTCCCGGCCGGATTTGAAGATAGTGGTGATGTCCGCCACGTTGAACGCAAAACCTTTGGCAGAATATTTAAACGCCCCGGTAGTGGATGTGCCCGGCAAAGTTTTTCCTTTGGACATTCGTTTTGAAACGAAAGCCCAGCTTCTACGCACAGGCCCGGAATTCACGGATCGCATCAAAGCGTTGATCCAAAAAGCTGCCCGGGAAAATCCGGGAAATATCCTTTGCTTCTTGCCCGGTAGGGGCGAGATCGAGCGTTTGCGCTCTGAGTTTTCTGATGCACTACCACTCCATGGGCAATTAAGTTTACAGGAGCAAAAAGCGGCGCTTGCGCCCACACCGGGAAAAAGAAAAATTATTTTAGCCACCAATGTGGCCGAAAGCTCCCTCACTGTGGAAGGAGTGAGCGTAGTGGTAGATAGCGGCTTGGCCCGCCTCTCGCAAGTCCATCCGCGCACCGGCTTTGCTTCTTTAGATCTTGTACGGATTTCCAAAGCCTCTGCAATCCAGAGGAGCGGCCGCGCGGCGCGCACGGGGCCAGGGGTGGTGTACCGGGCGTGGACAGCCTTTGACGAACAATCCATGCAGGAGTTTGAGGCGGCAGAAATTTTCCGTTCGGATCTTTCGGAGGCGCTTCTTCTTCTTTCCGCTTTGGGCGTTCCCCAATGGGAAAATTTTAGTTGGTTTGAAGCCCCCTCGGCTCGTTTATTAACCCAAGCTCGGGATTTTTTATTGGCCCTTGGGGCAATCGATAGCAGTGGCAAGCTTACGGCTCTTGGAAATGAGCTCCGGCAATTTCCGCTCCATCCACGCTTGGCAAAGCTTTTGTGGGAAGGAAAAAAACTTAACATCAGAGCTTTAGCCTGTGAGTTAGCCGCATTGTTATCGGAACCGGGCAAGCGCTTAGCCTTTTCTTACGAAATGGAAAATGATCTCTATCTTCGTTGGCAGGAATGGAAGCGTTTGAGAAATAAATCGATCACCAAAGCCTCTGATCAATTGAAGGCGCTTTTGGGTTGCCAAGGCGAAGAATCTACTGACGATGATTGGCTTTTGGCTCCAGAATTATTATTGGCTGTGTATCCCGATCGCTTGAGTCGCCGGCGTAAAGTAAATGAATCCCAAGGAAAAATGGTGGGCGGCCGGGGCGTGAAACTGCATCCGGATTCCAGCGTAAAAACTTCCGAATATTTTTTAGCCCTAGAGCTTTCCGAGGGGCGGGATGCGGCGGAAACTTTGGTGTTCCAAGCCATTGGTCTTGCCAATGAACTCGTGGAAAGTTTGCCCACCCAGCCCATGGAGCGAGTAGAGTGGGACGAAGAAAAAAAGCGCTTCTTTGTGGTGGAAAATAAAGAGTGGCAGGGGCTCGCCATTGGTTCCGAGCACCGCCGCCCGGCGGAAGCCAATGAGGTGGGCGAACAGCTCGCGGCTTTAACTTTTGCCCGTTGGCAATGGCTCCTTCAAGAGCAACCCGATTTAAGCCAGTGGTGGGCTCGCCTCGAAGTTTTGCATCGCTTGCAACCGAGCTTGCCTCTTCTCACCCAGGAGCAAATCCAAGAGGCCTTATCCCAAGCTTGTTATGGGGAAAATTCCTTGGAAAAAGTTTTGGCCAAAGATCTTGTTCCTTTTTTCGAGAACCTTTTGCCCGAGGCCCAGCGTGCCGCTCTCCAAAAAGAATGCCCGGCTTCTTGGGTGGTGCCGAGCGGTAGCCGCTTACGAATCCAATACACAGAAGAACAAGGCCCTCAGGTGGAGGTTCGTTTACAAGAATTATTTGGTCTAAAGGCTGCTCCGAAAGTTGCTGGCCAAGCGCTCACGCTTTTTTTACTCGCGCCCAACTATCGGCCTGTGCAAGTAACTCGAGATCTGGAAAGTTTTTGGAAAAATGGATATCCGCAAGTGAGAAAAGAAATGCGAGCCCGTTATCCAAAGCACAGCTGGCCCGAAGATCCCACAACAGCACTTCCACAAGCCAAGGGTCGAGCTCGAGGAGCCCTACCTCCGGAGATGAAAGCGTGAACGTAGAAATCAAAAGCCCCGAGGCCATGGAAGCTTGGGGTTACCAATTTGCGGCGAGCCTTAGGCCGGGAGATATTGTAAAAATTACAGGCCCCTTGGGGGCGGGGAAAACCACTTTGGTGAGGGGGCTTGTCGCGGGTTTGGGTGGAAATCCGGATGAAGTTCATAGTCCAACTTTCTCTTTGGTTCATGTATATCAAACACCGACTGTTTCAATAAACCATTGCGATTTCTATAGGTTAGCAGATAATTCGGACTTGGAGGATTTCGGCGGATTGGAATTTTTTGATACCTCCGCAATCTATTTTGTGGAGTGGCCGGAGAGAATCCGACTTTGGAAATCAATTACCTCGAACCGCTTGCTACACTTGGATCTTCGGATTGACGAATCGAGTCACGTGCGGCATTTGTCCGCGAAAATAAAAATTGTAGACTAAAACATTTTTGCCTGTTGACTTTGAGAGTAGGGTAGGAGACAACTTCTATATGATGCGTGGCATCAGTGCTGGCTAGTCGACCCTATTAGTTGATGCACTCTGTACGCTATGGTAAAAATATAAGTGGAAGCAAAGGAAGGACTCTAAGGAGTCTTAGGGGGTAGAGAATATGAGATTAACATCAAAAGGTAGATACGCAGTTCGGGCCATTTTGGACCTAACTTTCAATTCGAATGGCAAGCCTGTTCGTCTCCAAGAAATCAGCGAGCGCCAGAAGATCTCGTTGCATTATCTGGAGCAATTGTTCCGCCGCTTGCGTAAAGGCAATGTGGTGAAGAGTGTACGTGGTCCTGGCGGAGGTTACCTCTTAGCCCGTTCCATGGATGATATCGCAGTGAAAGACGTACTTCTTTCTGTAGGCGAGAACATCAATCCTGCTCGGGATATTGTTGGACCTGCAGACATGAAAGAGTCCACCGTAGAGTTCGTGCTTACCAAGACGTACTTCGAAAACTTGGCGGTTCTGATGCAAGAGTATCTAGAAACCACCACGCTCGGTGACTTGATCCGTAAAGCAAGAGGAGACACCAAGCTCCCTGCCCAAGCGGGAACCGCACCCAATGCCAACATTGGTCAAAATGCGGATCAGAACAAGCGCCTTGAAACCGATATATCTTGATCATAACGCCAGTACGATGATGGAGCAGGGAGCGAAAGCCGCCCTGCTCCTTTATTCTTCTACTGTTTCAGATCCCGCCAATTTCGGAAATCCTTCTTCGGTGCACTGGGCGGGCCGCCGAGTAAAATCCATTCTTGATGATGCTCGTGAAGAGATCGCCCAAGCTTTTGGCGCCGATGACTCGGAAGCCTTTTGTTTCACTTCGTCTGCTACCGAAGCCATTAATACAGCCTTAAAGGGCTTTTACTTCCAGCACCAAACAGCAAACTCCGTTCACTTTATTTCTTCCCAAGTGGAGCACGAAGCCACTTTGGAAAGCTTAGAGTTTTTAAAAACCTTAGGGGCTAAAGTAACTCTCCTGCCTGTAGACTCTCAAGGACAGTTAGCCTTGTCAGATTTGCAATGGGCTCTGGCGAATACCGAAGGCGCCACTCTAGTTTCCTTAATGGCTGCCAATAATGAAACGGGTGTGATCTTTCCTTGGGAAGAAGCGGCCAAAATCACAAAAGCGGCGGGCGCATTTTTTCATTTAGATGCAGTGCAAGCGCCGGGGAAACTTGCGGGCTTTCAATTGCGAAATGGGCCCGTGGATTTGGCGAGTTTTTCCGCACACAAAGTGGGCGGTCCGAAAGGTGTGGGCGCGCTCTATGTGAAGCGAGGCATGAAGCTCACAAGTTTACTCCATGGAGGAGCCCAGGAACGAAAGCGCCGGGCGGGCACCACCAATGTAGCTGGTATCGCGGCTTTTGGTGCTGCGGCCAAGGCATTGTCGAATAGGGATTTAGCTTCCATGCTGCGGCTCAGGCAACTTCTGGAAGAAAAGGTGAAGCAAGCTGTAGAGGGCGTCACTATCCTAGGCGAAGGCGCTCCCCGCTTGGTAAATACGGCGAATTTTCTCTTTGCCGGTGTGCGGGGGGAAGCACTGCTCATGGGCATGGATCTAGAGGGGTTTGCCTTATCTAGCGGTAGTGCCTGTAATTCCGGCTCTTTATTGCCCTCCCACGTGCTTTTGGCCATGGGTTTGGACAAACTGGCAGCAGCGTCGGCCTTAAGGGTTTCCTTAGGCTCTGAGAACACTTTAGAAGAGGTTGAGGCCTTTGTGGCGGCCCTGCAAAAAGTAGTGGGGCGGATTCGGGCCCAGGTTGACGGTGAGCGTCGTCACGGGGTAATCTCTGCCTCGAAATGGCAAGTCAAGTAGCGAAATCCAAAGGAAAAGTGGTGGTAGCCATGAGCGGCGGGGTGGACTCGTCCGTGACGGCGGCTATCTTGCAATTGCAAGGTTACGAAGTGATCGGCATGTCGATCCAAACTTTTGACAATGCCAAAGAAGAAAAAGATCGCTTCGATTCCTGCTGTTCCATTTCTGATATGAACGATGCCCGCCGGGTTTGTGAAACCTTGGGTGTTCCGTTTTTTGTGGTCAATGCGGTGGACGCCTTTGAAAGTCGAGTGATCGATTATTTTGTGTCTGAATATTTACAGGCCCGCACGCCGAATCCTTGTGTGCTTTGCAATAACCATATCAAATTTGATTATCTGCTCGAGCGAGCTTTAGAATTGGGCGCAGATTTTGTGGCCACGGGTCACTACGCAAAAGTGCATCACGATGACGATACGGGCCGCTATTCTATTCTTAGAGCAGTGGATGAACAAAAAGACCAAAGCTACTATCTTTTTGGTTTAAGCCAGCACCAACTGAAACACACTCTTATGCCCTTGGGCGATTTGCGCAAAATCCAAGTGCGAAAGCTCGCCCAAGAGTTTGGGCTTTTGCGGGTTTCTAAAAAACCTGACTCCCAAGAAATTTGTTTTGTGGGCAGCGAAGGTTACGCCAAGTTTATCGAGAAAAAGGTGGGGCCTTCGGTTTTTGTGCCCGGGCAATTTGTTTTACCCGGCGGGGAAATGGTGGGCGCACACCAAGGCGTGCATCATTTCACTTTAGGCCAAAGAAAGGGATTGCCTGCGGAAGTAATTCAGGCGGCTCAGAAAATGGGTTATGGAGAGGTTTACGTAAGTGCCATCGATTTAGAGTCAGGCACCGTAACTTTGGGGCGGGACCAAAATCTTTTAAAATCCAAGTTAATCGCCCAAAACTTCAATTGGATGATCGGTGGAGATTTTAGTCTAGATCGAAAAGTTACTGCGCGTATTCGTTCCCGTCATGAAGGGGCAAGTGCGCGGGCTAGGATATATTCCGGTGACCGAGTGATGGTGGAGTTTGATGAACCGCAACGGGCAATCACTCCTGGCCAAGCCGTAGTGCTCTACGAGAATGATATGGTGATTGGTGGGGGCTGGATCGAGAAAGTGCAGGATTCCCTTGGCTGAGGGTAAGTTCACGTACGCTATTTCTACGATGGGCTGCAAAGCCAACCTCACGGATTCTCAGGCCTTAGAAGCGCGGCTACAGAAGCTCGGGGGGGCGGGAGCTTCGGCCGAGGAAGCCGATCTCTATCTTTTAAACACCTGCACCGTAACGGACCAAGCGGATAAAGAGGCCCGCGGGCTTTTGCGAAAAGGCAAGGCTCCTTTCACCATTGCCACCGGTTGCTTGGCAGAGGTAGATCCAGAGCAACTATCCCTTCCGTCTGATTCCCCTCGGCAACTAAAAGTGCTGCGCAATAGCGCCAAGGACCAATTAGAAACCGTAGTGGAAGAGTGGCTAACAGGCATGGTGCAAAAACAAAAAACTCTACAAGGTGATCGCATCGGCTGGCACGAAAAAATTTTGGAGAATCGGGATCCATCCATCCCGGTGGAGGCGTCTTTTCGCACGCGTGCGTTTTATAAAGTGCAAGATGGCTGCAATGCATTCTGCGCCTACTGCGTGATTCCCTTGGCCCGTGGGCGAAGCCGAAGTTTACCGGCCGAGCAAGTGGTGAAAGAAATCCAGGCCCTTGTAGATAGTGGTGTGAAGGAAGTAGCTCTCACGGCTATTCACGCTGCTGATTATGAGTGGGAAGGTTTAAGCTTTACGGGTTTAGTGGAAAAAATTTTGCAGGAAACTTCCGTTCCACGTTTACGCCTCACTTCCTTGGATCCGGCCGAAATTCCCGATTCTCTTTTAGCCCTCATGCAATCCCAATCTCGCCTTTGCCCGCACTTCCATGTTTCTTTGCAAGCTGCCAACGATAGGGTGTTAACGGCAATGAAGCGGGGCTATGGCACAAAAGAAATCGAAGATCGTTTACTGGCCATTCAACGCACTTTGCCCCATGCCTATGTGGGCATGGATCTGATCGCTGGCTTTCCCGGGGAAACCGACGAAGAATTTATGGACGGTTTCTGCCGTTTAGAAAAATTGCCCTTCACTAAGGCCCATGTGTTTCCTTTTTCTGTGCGGCGAAATACGGCCGCGGCCCGCTTAGTCACTGCAGGTTTGGCGGTGCCGGCATCAAAGATTCACGAGCGAGCCGCAAAGCTCAGGGCCCTCAGCGAAGAGAAATTCCGAGCCGCCTTGGCCACCAAAACAGGCAGCAGTTTGGAAGTATTAGTGGAGGAAAAGCAGTTACGCGTAGGAACGCGGATTTGCTCCACGGGGCATGGACGGAATTTTTATAAGGTGCTCATTCCGGGCCAGCACCAAGCGAATCAGTTAAAACGAGTGCGGATCGTGGGCGTGCATCAGGATTTTTTGAAGGGAGAATTGGTATGACCATTCTATCATTGTTATTTACATTGCCAATTTTGGCGGCCATAACAAGCCCCCAAGAAGTAGTGAAAGATATTTTTGCTAAAGCCAGTTTGCCAGAGGTAGCCGTGGACCATAGCAAACAATCAGAGATCAATTCTTTGGTGGATTTTGATGCCTTAGCAAAGGCCGCTCTTGGCAAAGAAGCAAAAGCTCTTCCAGCCAAGGAAGTGCAGTGGTTTCGCCAAACCTTGCAAGAGATCATTACCCGCACCGTGTATCCGAAGGCCCCGGATTTCTTAAAAGACGTGAAAATTACCTATGATTCCGTGCAAGAGAAGGCCGGTAAGGCTGTGGTTATTAGTTCCGTGCAAAATAAAGCGGATTTAACCGACGTGGTATATCGCATGCAAAAAAATAAAGATGGCGTATGGAAAGTAGTGGATGTTTCCATCTCGGGCCTTTCTTGGGTAGAATCTATCCAAGATCAAGTGCGCGACGTAATCAAAAAGAAGAAATGGCAGGGTCTAAAAGACGCCATGAACAAGCGGCTCAATGAATTAAAATCGGGAAAGACTACTTGAGGATTGGTTTGCTTTTTTTGCTGCTACCGCTTTTCGCTGCGGCTGAGCCCGTGAGTCTACCGGATGCTATTGCCTTAGCTTTGAAACAAAACGGCGAGCTCCTAGCCCAACGGTTACAAGCCATCCAAGCCAAAGAAGATATCCGCCAAGTGCAGGGGGAGTTTGGCCCGAAACTGGAAGCCTTGGCGGGAATTGGTCCGATCACGAGGGCCACGGGAAACGCCACCTCTTCCCACGAGGAAAAAGGCTCTTTCGGCCGCATGATCTTAGGAAAAATCAGCATCACTCAGCCCTTTTACACCTGGGGGCGTAAAACCAATTATGAAAATGCGGCCACCGCTGGCACTCACGTGAAAGAGGCGGAAGCGGCATTGAAAGAAGAGGACGTTCGCTTTCAAGTGAAGGAAGCCTACTACGGCTATCAATTGGCCAACTCTTTGCGGGATTTTATTGAGGGTGGAAAAGCTGAGCTTACTAAAGCTTTGGAAAAACGTGGCAAGAAGAAGAAAGAAAATAAAGAGGACTTCCGCTTAGAAATTTTTTTGAGGGAAGTGGAAGGCCGCGAGGCAGAGGTGAAGAAGTTTTTTGCCTTGGCCAAAGAGGGATTGGCTTTGCGGCTTGGAGTGGAGAGGGGCGCTGTGGAGCCCAAGGATCCTTGGCTATTGCCGGAAACTAGAGAGAAAAAGTCCGTGGAGCACTATGTGGCCTTGGCCCAAGGATCCCGTCCGGAATTCCAACAACTTTCCCAAGGAATTTTTGCGAAAAGAAATTTAGCCAAGGCCGAAAAAAAGGCGCTATTGCCCATGTTTGTGTTCCTAGCTTCCTACGAACTATCGGATACCAACGTGCGCCCGCATCAACCGGGTGTGTTTGCTTATGACCCCTATAACCGAGAAGTTTGGGCCGCTGGTGTGGGGTTAAAATTAGATTTTCAATGGGCACTCCAAGATGCCAAGGCCGCAAAACTGCGGGCCGAAGCGAGTGAATTAGAAGCTAAAGAGACTTTTGCTCGTAGAGGCATTGAAACCGAAGTGCGTAAGGCTTATTTGGAAGTAGAAGAGGCGGAAGCCCGTCTTGCGGCGGCAAAAGCGGCCTACACCACGGGCAAAAAATGGCTTACAGGCGAGGTGATAGGCTTTAGTTCGGGTTTAGGCGGCAGCCAAGGCTTGGCCGAGGCCTATGGTGCCCGGGCAGAGACAGCCAAAAACTATTTTGAAGCGGTGTTCCGTCAGCATATGGCTTGGGCGGCTCTTTCCAAGGCCGTTGGCACTGAAGTGGATCCGCTTCTATTGCGCTGAAGCATTTGGGAATTCTTTACGAAATTGGCCCGCTGGGGTAAATGGCTTATTCAACCTGAAAAAGGAAATTTACATGCAGCATCCAAACGTGAAGCCCGCTACCGGCCGCTTAGGCATTCTCACCCCTGGAATGGGCGCCGTCTCCACCACCTTTATGGCTGGAGTGATCTCGGCCCGTAAAGGGTTTACGAAGCCCATCGGATCCCTCACCGAGATGGGTTACATCCGTTTAGGCAAGCGCACCGAGCAGCGGCAATCTTTGATCCGCGAGTTTCTGCCTTTCACGCGTTTGAACGATATCGTTTTTGGTGGCTGGGATATTTATGAGGACAACGCTTTCGAAGCCGCTGCCAAAGCAAAAGTTTTGGAAAAGGAACACTTAGAACAAGTGAAAGAGGATCTTTCCAAAGTGCGCCCCATGAGTGCTGTGTTTGATCCGGCTTTTGTGAAAAATATTTCTGGCCCTAATGTGAAAAAAGGGAAAAATAAGTTTGATTTAGCCGAGCAGCTTCGCCAGGATATCCGCGATTTCAAGAAAAATAACAACTGCGAGCGCCTGGTGATGGTGTGGTGCGGTTCTACGGAGGCTCACATCAAGGCCGGCGCAGAACACCAAACTGTTGAATCCTTTGAGCGGGCCATGAAGGAAAATTCTCCGCAGATCGCCCCTTCGATGATTTATACCTATGCTGCGATCATGGAAGGTGTGCCCTATGCCAATGGCGCCCCCAACCTTTCCGTAGAACTTCCCTGCTTGATTAAGCTTGCGGAAGATAAGGGCGTTCCGATCGCAGGTTCTGATTTCAAAACGGGCCAAACCCTCATGAAAACCATCGTGGCCCCTGGCTTGAAGGCGCGCCTCTTAGGGATTGCCGGCTGGTATTCCACAAACATCTTGGGCAATCGGGATGGGGAAGTGCTCCAGGATCCTGATTCTTTCAAATCTAAAGAAGTTTCTAAACTCAGTGTGCTCGATAGTGTGCTCGAGCCCGAGCGTTACCCCGATCTTTATGGCGATCTCCATCACTTGGTGAAGATCAATTATTATAAGCCCCGGGGCGATAATAAAGAAGGTTGGGACAATATCGATATCTTCGGTTGGATGGGCTACCCCATGCAGATCAAGATTAACTTTCTCTGCCGGGATTCCATTTTGGCGGCTCCGATCGTATTAGATTTGGCCCAATTTATGGATTTGGCTCATCGGGCGAATTTCAAAGGCATCCAAGAGTGGCTTTCGTTCTACTTGAAGAGCCCGCTCGTAAAAGAAGGCTTGCGCCCTGAGCACGATCTACAGATCCAGAAACTGAAACTAGAAAATACTTTGCGGTATTTAGGCCAAGAAGAATTGATCAATCACTTGGGTCTCACCTACTACGGGTACGACGAAGGTAACGCCTCCCGCATCGGGAACTAATTCCATGCGCAAGCCCCAGCGCCTCACGGCTGTGCCCGGGCCAAAATCTCGGGAAGTTTTCCAGCAAGAGCAGAAGCATCTAGCTCCGGGCCTACAGGGTTTTGCCTTGATGGCCGAAGTGGTGATGGATAGTGCTGCGGGCTCTTGGATGAAAGATCTCGACGGCAACGAGTATATCGATTTCATCGGTGGCATTGGTGTGAATGGTTTGGGTCATTCCCATCCCCGCTATGTGAAAGCCCTTCAAGAGCAAGTGGCCAAAATTTCTGTGGGCAGTTTTACCTCTGTTGCCCGCGCCAAGCTTGTGGAAAAAGTAGCCAAGCACAGCCCCGGAAAAATTGATCAATTGCAGTTGTACTCAAGCGGCGCCGAAGCCGTGGAAAGCGCCATGCGTTTAGCCAAAAGCTACACAGGCAAATGGGAGTTCCTTTCTCTCTGGGGTGGTTTCCACGGAAAAACTTTGGGCGTGATGGGCCTTTTGGGCGATGGTCAAAAACAAAAGTATGGCCCCTTTGCGCCTGGCTGCTATTCCCTGCCAGCTTTTCCCGATTGCTACCGCTGCCCTCTCAAAATGAAGCCCGATAGCTGTGGCATGGCTTGTGTGGAGATGTTTGAAAAGTCCGCCCGAACCCAAACTACGGGCGCCATCGCGGCTGTGATCGTGGAACCTTGCCAAGGCACTGCGGGCAATATCATTCCGCCTTCTGGCTGGTTAAAGGCCATGCAAGAAGTTACCAAGCGCTTAGGCGCGCTTTTGATTTGTGATGAAATGATCACGGGCTTTGGTCGCACGGGTTCGTTTTTTGTGTCCGAAGATTTTGGTGTGGAACCCGATATCATCACTGTGGGTAAAAGTTTTGGTGGCGGTTTTCCCGTGAGTGGTGTGCTTACCACGCGCGAGATCGCGCAAGCTGAACCTTGGTCTAAGCCTTCTGGATCCTCGTCCTCTTACGGTGGGAATCCTCTCGCCGCCGCCGCGGCCCTCACCACGATTTCTGTGATCGAAGAAGAAGATCTCTGTGGAAATTCCCGGCGTATGGGCGAGCGGCTCTTAGGCCATTTTCAGCGTTTTAAGGAAAAATTTCCTTTTGTGGGCGAAGTGCGGGGGAAGGGGCTTTTCTTGGGGATTGAGCTCGTGAAGGATCGCACCACCAAAGAGCCTTTGAGTGAGGCGCGTATGAAAAAATTCTATCGGGATGGGGTAGAGCGGGGGCTTCTAGCCATGAGCTATAAACCCACTATTCGCTTCCAGCCCGCTTTAACCATCGATGAGGCCACCCTGGATACGGGCGCAGGCCTTTTGGAAGAGCTGTTCACGGAAATGGCCGAAAAAGGCGACTGGCGCTAAAAATACATTCCGAGTCGGTGTCATTTTGACCACGCGCGCCGTTTGTGGTTGCAGAATGCACTGGCCCTTTTGACGCTTTCTAGCCCCAACTGCCAACAGATTTGCCTACTTACGCATCGCCTTATTCCTGGCACAACCGCTGCTATATCAGTTTGTAGAGGCGGCCATAGGGGCCGGTTAAAAGATGGCACAAAAACCAAAATTCTATCGTTTAGGAATCACGGAACGCGACGCCAGCCGGCAATTGGTTTGGACCATGGGCTGGGCGTTTTTCATGCTAGTGATTTCCGTTATTTCTTTTTTCTAAATCTTTTCCAGGATGGATAGATACGAGAGAAGGAGTTCTCAAAAATTCCACTCAAAACTAATAGCTTTTGCCTCCGATCGGGGGAGAAGAGGCAAAGGGAGCTTGCAAGGATGTAGGCTTGGAGCGCCAAGGATTGGTTAGTCTCGTTTAGGACGGGTGGGCGCCTTCAACTGAGGAATAGGGTCATTCTCAGTGGAAGGTTGTGCAGTGGGGCTGGAGGGGTCTGGGAGGCGAAAGTTTTCCAGACCCCTCATTTTTTCTGGGCCGATCAGCACCAGCAGAATTGCGGCAATCGCCAGGAAACCAATCACGCTAGATATAATTATAAATTGTTTAGAAACCGTTAGCTGCACATTGAAGGATTTTGGTGCATTGGAATCTATTGGTGGATTTGCAATCGGAGTGGACGGAATAAAAATCGGAGGCGCTTCTTTAGGGATGCGTAAGCTTGTTGGTGGATGGGCTTCTTGTTCTTTACGGCTCCAATCCCGCAGACTTTCCAATAAAGACAAAGCGTCACTGGCTTCGATTTCCTGGGGAGCTAGGCGAGTAGGGGCCGCAGGAATGGGGGCAGATACAGTTGCAGATTTAGCACTTCTCTTTTTTTGGGGCGGCCGCGCTTTTGGTTTGGGTGTTTTTTTAATAGGCTCCACTGGAGCGACTTCCATTATTGGAGCTTGGATGGGATCTGGTTCTTTTTCTTCAATGATTTCTGCTTTTACTTCTTCCACTACAGGTTCAGGGGCGGTTGGTAGGGGCGACCGCTTTTTTTTCCACAAAAATTGCGGGGGAACGGGAGCTTGTAAGAGCGGCTGTTCGGGTGCCACAAAAAGATTTTGGAATTCTGGTTGGGAACCTAGAGGGCGCCAGGCGGGGTTGCTTGCGGAGGCCAATTTGCATTCGGCGCTTAGCTCTTTTTTTTGCACACTGGATTTTACCTGTTCGCTGGTGAGGGGGCCTAAGGTGTGACCACGAAAGCGCACAAACCAATGTTGTTCCTGTTGCTGGTTCATAACCATATTTTTATCTTACCCCTCCTCGGGCAAAAAAAAAGCTCCGCCGGGGGGCGGAGCTTCGATTCCAGTGGGTTTTGGAGGGGAATCTTTTAGAGGAAGGTGTAAGCGGCGATTAAACCGAGCTTCGTATTTTTAGCTTCCTTCATCCGGGGAGGAGTTTCCGTATAAGGGTTCAAAAGAAGCTGTTTGGTCAGCTGTAAGTTGGCGCCCAGGGAAACCACGTCGTTGTCTTTCCACTTGCCCCAGCTGTTACTGGTTTTGTGGGTGTTATGGTACATCACCATAGCGTACTCCACATAGCCTTCCACTTTGCTGTTAAAGGCGTAAGCCAAAATGGGGTCGAATACGAAGATCATATCTTCACGGTTGGCAGATCTATTCGCCAGGATACGAGCTTGGTCAGAGCGAGAGGCAATTCGGTATTGCAACAAGCTCTGGGCAGTGAAGCTCAACGCGCCATCCAACCAGGTTTTAGAGGGATTCACATACAAACGCACTTGGCCGCCGCCATTATCTTTTGCGGAAGCAGCACGAACTTTAGCTTTTGTGGCATGGCTAAAGGGAGCGTAGTAACGGATATAGCCGGAGAGGTTAAATCCGTAGCGTTCGTTTTTCAAAATGCTGGAGTTGCTGAAAGTAAGATAGGGGTCCGTGCCTACGAAGGGATCTACAATAGCAGAGGGAACTTCATCGATGGTTTGGCTGAAAACTTGGGTAGCGGATACTTTCCATTTGCTGCCTAGTTTATAACCTACGATTCCGTAGTGGAGGATATTGAGGTTGGTGCCGGTGCCATTCGCGTCTCCACCATCAATGCCGTATACTGTTGGCCCCGTGAGCCAGGCTTGGTAAGTGGCAGTCACATTCTTGCCGAGGGTTTGCAAAATATTGCTAGAAGAGCTTTGGGTTGCTGGCGCGGAAGCCGCGCTGCTATCGGCCCAGGCACTATTGGTGATGGCCAAAATTCCCACAAGAGAAAGGCCAAGGATCTTTTGAATAAACATTGTTTAGGTCCCTCCAAGAACGAAAGTCGAATTTTGCTTGTACTCCACCACGGAGTTGCAGCGTATTCTGCCGCATGAGCAAACCTCATGCCATGCAATATTGCTGCAGAGTATAATCATAAAGATCAATAAAAATAAAGATTTTGTGAGAAACAAGCTCTAACAAGCGATACTAATCCTCAAGCAATACTGTAATTTCTACCATATTTTTGGTGTGGTCCGGGGGAGAGGAGCCATTTCGAACCCACTTTGGAGGCAAGCTTCGCTATCATGATGGCATTGGAACCAAAATCTCATAAATCCCGCGTTTTGGTGATCCGCCTCAGCTCGTTAGGAGATGTGGTGCTGGCTAGTTCCGTGGTGGCGCCTTTAACGGCCGCGGGTTTTGAGGTTTGTTTGCTCACCAAAAAGGCTTTTGCTCCTTTATGGGAAGGCTTGCCCGGAGTTGAGGTGCGAGCTTTTGATAAAAGCCAGGGAGAAGCAAGGGCCCGGGCAGAATTCTTTTCTTGGTTTCACACCCAAAACTTTTCCTTTGTGCTGGATCTACAAGATTCTTGGCGCACACGTTTTTGGCGGCGGAAGATGGAAAAGCAAACCGAGGTTTTGGTTGCCCGTAAAGAACGTCTGCGGGAATGGCTTATTCTGTATGGAAGGCTTGGCCCACAATTTTCTTTCGGTCGGGGGGGCAGGGCTAAAAAATTTCGGCGCTTAGCTTTAGATGTTTTGGTGAAACGGGGAATCTTATTGCCCCATGAATCTTCGCTCACGGCTTTGGCTGTAACGGAAAAAGAAAAGCTTGAGGTGAAACAGTGGCTGCCAGAGAAAGATTTTGCCTTGCTTTTACCGGGGAGCGCTTGGAAAGGAAAGGAGTGGCCATACTTTCCTGAATTGGCTGTGGTACTGGCGAAAAAAGTGCCCGTGGTGATCCTGGGGGCCGAGAAGGATAAAATTTGTGATGAGGCGGCTTCTTTATCGGGAGGAATTTCTTTACGGGGAAAAACGTCATTACGACAAAGCATGGCCGTGATTGCGCAAGCGCGCTGGGTGATTGGCAATGATACGGGCATGGTGCATGTGGGAGAAGCTTTAGGAAAAGATGTAGCGATGGTGGAAGGCCCAACCCACGAACAAATGGGATTCTCTCCTTATCGGGAAAAGTCTGTGCTGCTTGGCTTGCCGCTTTGGTGCAGGCCCTGTTCAAAATCCGGGCAGGTTTGTGTGCGCTGGGGCAGTCGAAAATGTTTACGAGATCTTAGTGTTTCCATGGTGGCCCAAAAACTTAAAATGCTGGGGTTCCCGTGCTAGCGCTCTATGGAAAATTATTGCCCTATGTGCGCAAACTCCTCGATTTTTTTGCCCGCTATTTTTCTGGGGTAGAAGCACTATTGCAACCGCGCCGCGGGTTATTGGCGCGTTGGCAGAAAGCTGATTTAGGGGAAAATCGCATTTGGTTCCATGTGTCCAGCGTGGGAGAGCTCGAGCAAGTGCGGCCGGTAATGGAAAATCTTAAGGGTTTTTCTATTGTCTTAAGTTATTTTTCTTCCTCCGTGCCCCGGCTCGTGAAGGATTGGAGTTTCGTGCGCCACGCGGATTATTTGCCGCTCGATTACCCAGAAGAAATGGAAACCTTGATGGAGCTAGTGCGCCCAAGGCTGTTGGTGCTCAATCGTTATGATCTTTGGCCACATCATTTGCAGGCGGCCCGGCGCCGGGGCATTCCTGTGGTGGTAGTGAATGCTTCGATTCCGCCTTTAGGAGGCTTGGGTGCATTGAGCTTGTGGGTGCGCAAAGCCCTCTTCCTTGCGGTGGATGCTTGGACATTCGTTGACGCCGCCGCCGCCACGGCTTGGGAACCTTTTGTGTATGATCGGGTGAAGGGGCTTGTGGCTGGAGATCCTAGGGTGGATCGGGCCTTGGGGCGTGTGGATCACGCTTGGAAGGCGGGCAAAGCCAAGGAGCGCTTGAATCTTTGGCAAAAGCGGGATTTTTGTTTGGTGGCCGGTTCCACTTGGCCGGAAGATGAAACCGTATTGTTGCGGGCCTGGAGCAAACTAAATACTTCGCGCTCCTTGGTGCTTGTGCCCCATGAGCCCGAGGAAGCACATATTCGCAAAGTGGAAAAAGCGCTTTCTGCTTTGAAACTCACCCATGGGCGTTTCAGTGCCCTACAAAAAAAAGAAAATTGGGATGTGTTGATTGTGGACCAACGGGGCCTGCTCGCAGAACTATATGGTTTAGGCCAGGCGGCCTATGTGGGCGGAGGTTTTCGCCGGCAAATCCACAGTATCATCGAACCCGTGGCCCACGGGATACCGGTGGCTTTTGGCCCACACTTTCATAGAAGCCCGGAAGCGGTCACATTACGGGCCGCAGGTTCTGCCTGTTCGTTACCCGCCTGGCGAGCTGTGCCGCTTCTGACTGCTTGGCTAAAACAGATGGCGCGCCCTGGCGAAAGCCGTGCCCGCGCCGAAGAGCCGATTAAGGTTTTTTTACAGATGCACCGGGGAGCTGGAGAAAAGGTGGCGGGATTTTTACGGGAATGCCTAGAGCTAAAGGGCAAAGAACGTTAGGGACCAAGCCGGCATTTTCGGGTATTCTTGGCCTATAGGAGAACGTATGGAAGAAGTGATCATCCGCTTGCGTATGGGGGCAGAGGATGCCCATTACGGGGGAAATTTGGTGGACGGCGCCAAAATGCTACATTTATTTGGTGATGTGGCCACGGAGCTCTTAATCCGCAGGGATGGTGACGAAGGATTATTTCGGGCCTATGAATCCGTGGAGTTTTTAGCTCCTGTTCGGGGGGGCGATTATATTGAAGCCCGCGGAAAAATCGTAAAGGAAGGAAAAACCTCCCGCACTATGGAATTTTCCGCTTGGAAGGTGATCGAAACCCGTCCGGATCTCGGTGCTACTGCCGCCGATGTGTTGGATCCACCGGTATTAGTTTGCAAGGCCAAAGGCACTTGTGTGACACCTCTCGAAAGCCAGAGAAAGAAGTAAGATGCAGGTAAAAGACGCCTATGACCTTGTGGTGATCGGAGACCAATTGAGTGGTCTCTTCTTAGCTGCCGGTGCGGCCCAAATGGGCAAAAAAGTGTTAGTGCTCGAAGAGTCTTCTGTTCCTACGGTCTCCTATGAAATTCCCTCCGGGCGTTTTTTGGGTGATTTCGTGACAGAGCCCCTAATCGGCTTGGAAGAGGGATCTGCTGTAGATTCTTTTTTGCGATCTTTAGGCCTCTATCAAAACTTAGATGATCTTTTTCCCCGCCATGAGCCCGCTTTACAAATCGTAGGTAAAAAATTTCGCTTGGATTTTTCCTACGACAGCGAAAATTTGCAATGGGATATTAGGCGGGAGTTTGGTGGGGACGCAGAAAAGGTACATCGCCTCCTATCGGGAAAGATTTTGGAAAAAAATTCTTTTGGCCGAGCCGTGGCCGCTGCTGGTTTGCCCGTGGATTATGAGCTTTTTGGATGGATGCAAGCGGCGGCCTATGGCCCTTTGGCGCCCTCGGATTTATCTTATCCTGCGTATAAAGATATTTTGAGTCTAGCGGCTAAAGGCGTGCGCTATCCTCTGGGTGGTCGTAGTGCTTTAAAAGAAAGGCTCTTGAGTCGCGTAACAGTATTTGGGGGCAGCATCAAGCGCTCCACGCGGGTAGAGGAAGTAGTATTTGAGCGGGGAAAATTGGCAGGAGTGCTGCTTTCCAGTTACGAAGGTTTTGTGCGTAGTCGGATGGTGGTGGGGGCCATGGGGGCAAAAACATTTTTAGGCCTCATTCCTGTTTCCCACCAAAGTAGCCGTTTGGTAGAGGCCGTGCGCAAGATTCAGCCCCGTTTTTGGCGTTTAGGTTTCACATTGCTCGTGCCTGAAAGTGTGATTCCTGAGGGCATGGGCTCCCACGTGGTTTTGCTCGACGAAGAAATGCTTCAGTTTCAGGTGTTCCCGAAGGGCGTATATGGCGGTGTGCCCGCTGGGCATAGGGCTCTAGTGGTTAGAAGTTTAATGCCGTATGCGGATATTTCGCTTTCGGAGCGGGTGGTGGCCCAGCATTTAAAAAAATCCCTAAAACGCATGGGGGAGCTCTTGCCCTTTTTGCGTGAGAGTCCTTTTTTGATTTCTCCGGATCCGGAAAAATTAAGCCAGGATCCTGTGTTTCAGCGCTACTATCGTTTTCCTGATTTGGATCATATTCCGCCCATATTTCTTGTATATGAAACCGCTTTATCTTCCATGGATCACCAGGGCGAATTCCTTGATTGGTCCCGCTTTGGTATGCCGGGTTTGGCTCTTTGTTCCCGGGATAATTATTCGCTCTTTGGTTCCACGGGAGAAATCATGGCGGCCATGGATTTATTGGCCCTATTTCGCAAGCGTGCCGAAGGGCGCAAAAAATGAAGATCAGTCATGTGATCTGGACACGCTTTCCCATAACAGCCTATGGGGGCACCGAGCGTGTTTGTTATTGGCTGGCTAAAGCCCAAGCGGAATTGGGCCATGAGGTTACTGTATTTTGCCGGCCAGGTAGCTCGTTGCCTTTCGCGAACGTAAAAGAAATTCCGGAAAGCTTATCGCATTTAGATCCGCTTTTGCCTAAAGGCACAGAGATTGTGCAACTCTATGGCACTCCTAATTATCGTATAGATAATCCTTATTTAGTGAATATTGGGGGCAATGGCCAAGCGGGAGAAAGGTTTTCTCCGAACACAGTGTTTGTGAGCCAAAACCACGCTGCTCGTCACGGCTGGACAGAGTTTGTCCATAATGGCATCGATATTTCCGAATACCCTCTTCACACAAAAAAAGAAGAGTTCGCTTTGTTTTTGGCTAAAGCTTCTTGGAAAGTAAAAAATTTAAAAGGCGCTCTTCGCATTGCCCGTGCTGCGGCTTTACCGCTTCATGTGGCTGGTGGCAGGGCTCCTTTTTGGGAGCATTGGCGGGGCGGAGTGATTTCCCATGGGATGGTGGGAGGCGAGGAAAAACTTTCCCTTCTGCAGCGAGCTGCGGTGCTCTTATTTCCTGTGATTTGGCAGGAGCCTTTTGGCCTGGCTGTGGTGGAGGCCCTGGCTTGCGGCACTCCCGTGGTGGCCACTCCCCGGGGGGCGTTGCCAGAAATCATCGATGCTAAGAGTGGAGTATTGGCCGATAGTTTTGTGGGCTTGGTGGAGGCCGTGAGCCAGGCAAAAAAGTGTAAGCCTGAAGAGTGCCGAGCGCGTGTGGCGGAAGCTTTCACGCATCATCATATGGCTGAAAAATATTTTTTCTACTATAAGAAGATTTTGCGGGAAGGAAGATTGCGGGAAGGCGCTCCCCAGGCGCCGCAGCATGCGGATCCCCAGGAGAAGATTTTGTACCAAGGTTATAGCGCCCACCAGGAGGCAGGATGATTGAACGGTATACATTGCCTGAAGCAGCAGCTTTATGGACAGACGAAGCCAAATACCAAGCTTGGCTTAAAGTGGAACTGGCCGCCTGCCGAGCCATGGCCGACTCTCGCATCATGCCGAAAGATGCCTACCGGCGTTTGGTGCGTAAAGCCAAAGTAGACGTAAAAAAAATCCAAAAAAATGAAGCCCTCGTAAAACACGATATCATCGCGTTCACCATGGCCATCGAAGAGGTGGTGGGAAAAGACGCTCAGTATTTTCACTATGGTTTAACCTCGAGTGATGTGATCGATACGGCTTTTGCTTTGCAGTTGCGCGCGGCTGGTGAATTGATTTTGGAAGAGGTAGATGCGCTAGCAAAAGCTTTGAAAAAATTAGCTATCTCTACCAAACGGTTGCCAGCCATTGGCCGCTCCCATGGCATTCACGCGGAACCTCTTTCTTTTGGTCTACGTTTTCTTTCCCACTACGCGGAATTGAAGCGCAATCAAGAGCGCTTTTCCCGGGCGATTGAGGCTATTTCTGTGGGCATGTTTTCGGGGGCGGTGGGCTCTTATGGAACCTTGCCACCGGTGATTGAGAAAAAAGCCTGTGGGTATTTGGATCTTGTGCCCGAAGCCGTTTCCACCCAAGTGATACCCAGGGATCGACACGGAGAATATTTTAACGCTTTGGCCATGCTCGGCACGGGCCTCGAGCGCATGGCTGTGGAGCTTAGGCATTTGCAAAGAACAGAAGTTGGAGAGGTAGAGGAAGGTTTTAGTAAGGGCCAAAAAGGCAGCTCGGCCATGCCCCACAAAAAGAATCCAATTTCCGCGGAAAACCTCACGGGCTGCGCGCGTTTGTTAAGGAGTTACGCCCAGGCCGCCTTGGAAAATATTCCTCTCTGGCATGAGCGAGATATTTCCCACTCTTCTGTGGAGCGGGTGATTGCGCCTGACGCTACTATTTTGGCCCACTATATGTTGGTGCGCTCGAAGAAGCTTATTGAGGGTTTGAAGGTAAAAAACAATCAAGTGCGGGAGAACCTGCAAAAAACCAGGGGGCTAGTCTATTCCGGCGCCGTGTTGCTGGCTTTGGTAGAGGCCGGTTTAGAGCGGGATAGTGCCTATCGTTTGGTGCAAAAGCACGCTCTCGAGGCTTGGAAGGGCGGGGATATGCTCAAAGAACGTTTGCTGAAGGATCCGGACGTTCTACAATATTTAAAGAAGAAAGAAATTGAGGCTGTCTTCCATGAGGGAAGGGGATTGGAGCATGTGGAGCATACATATAAGGAAGTGTTTCGCCGCTATCCTTAAAGCTCCTAAATGGCGTGACCAAAAAGGCCAAACCATACTCGAGTATTTACTTATCTTAATTGTGGTAGTGAGTTTATTTATGCTGATTGCACGGCCTTATATCGGCACCATCGGCAAAAAATTCCAAGATCTCAATAAAAAGGGCTTTTTTGCGGAAGATACTTCGGGCTCTAATTTCTATTATTACCCACTAAAATAGATTTTATTTATTTTAAGGCTAAAAAGAGACGAAGAAACTAGCCAAATCTTGGGAGGGGGATGGGGAGGGGACTTTGGCTAGCTTCTCCGTCACCTTTGATGGTGCAGCACCCGTGCCATCCATAACTTATTGATATTGCTGTATTATTTTTGGCGCTTGGCGGCTCTAATTGGTAAGATCTTAGACAGTTGTGTAAAAACTTGGCTTTACACTTTTAGAAAGTATGTTCTCGCAAAAACACCCAATTATAAGCTGTGCCAACATAGTGTTGCAGCATGGGATCCGCAGGGGGCGCAACGGGAGTGTCCGTGGAAGATCCTGAGGGGCGATAGCGCAGGGCAATGGTTGGATTTGTGGCTCCATGTAACCCAAATTTAAAACCAAACAAAACTTGGTTTCCTGTGCAGCCACCACTTGAATAAAGATTGATTCCCATCACAAAGGGAGAGTTGCCCACACCGGGCAGAATTTTAATGTTGTTAGTGTTGTGGGCTCCAGCGGCAACGGTGAAACAAGCGCTTTCGATACTGGGAGCGCCATCGCGCACTACCAAGGAGTCGTTATAATAATCGTATTCTGGGATGCTGATACGATAGGACGCAGAGCCATCGCTGGCGGCCGGTCTTCCGCCGAAGTTATCACAAACGTTATTGGGGCCAGTTTCATTTAAAGCTGTGAGATTGCCCCCCGTATTTGCACAGGGAACAAACAAAATAGGTTTTGGTTGATTGTTACTGCCCCCACCTAAATCTGAGGCAGCGGTTTGGAATAGATTATGATCACCACAATGGGAGGTAGAAAAATTTAAAGTGATAGTGATGTTACCGCCGCCTAAGGTGTGTACTCCGCCGTTGGCGCAGCGAATATCGCCGGAGGTCATGCTGGTGTCGTAAGCAAGGGCTAAGAATTGATAGGTGCCATTGGGGAGCATCCAGTTCAGCTCTTGGGTTTCATTGGCCATATGCCGAGCGCCCCGAATATGAGGGGCACCGAGACTCGTGGCGTACACCATTAGTCCACCATTAATCACAGCGGCGCCTTGACGATTGGTATTCACCGTAACAGCGGTGGAGCCTTTCTCAAGGCGACCAAACTTTTCCTGGAGTTTTCCACAGCTAGAAAAAAGGAGAATGAGCAAAAGGGCGTAGTTGCATTTCATGAAACTATGGTAGCCGGAGCTGATGAGCAAATCCATGGGCCGGTAAATTTATGTCAACCTATTCGCTTAAAATAAAATCTATTTATATTGGCTCGGGTTACCTTACTAAGAGAATTGGGTTTAATGCTAAGCATTAATCGAATGTAAGTCTCTGAAAATAAAAAATAAATTCTACGAAGCTGCTCTGCGCTGTTGGTGCTTGAGGTCTAGCCAAGGTTTTGTTAGCTTCCAGCCCTTCTCGTTAGTCAGGGAAATTTGGAGGGGACAATGGGCCGCCGTATTATTCTTTCGCTTGGTTGTTTGTTGTTAGTGGCATGCGCAGATAGCAATAAACAGGAAGGCCCTTATCTTTTTCTCCCGCGTTTTTTGAGCCCCCAGGGAGCTGATCTTGAAGCTTTGCGCGCTCAATATTGCCAAGGCGTTCAGATTTTTTTGGACGAAAGCTTTCTTACGTCAGAAAACTTCCGCGCAG
>CAYQES010000013.1:0-35403 GCA_964416595.1 uncultured Bdellovibrionales bacterium
GCCGACACACGCCTTTTCAGGGCGTTGCTCTACCGACTGAGCTATCTGGGCACGCCAAAGGAAAATGGCTGCAAGAAAAAATGTGGTTAAGGAGTACCAGAGCAAAAGGAAAAAGAAAACCTACTTTCCTTTCTTGGATTTTTTCTGTCCATCCACCCCCGCTGCCGCCACAGGTTCAAACGCTTCGCCTCGCGTTATAGCGTAACGCATCATTAGCGCCCCACCCGCAATCACGAGGAAACTTAAGAGCTGCCCCATCGTCAAAGGCCCTAAAACAAAACCCACTTGCACATCGGGTTCCCGCACAAACTCTACCATGGTGCGAAAAACTCCGTAGCCCAACAAAAAGGTAGCGGCCACCACACCTACCCGGGGCTTAAAGCGCCAAAGCACGTGCAAAATTATATAGAGCAATACGCCCTCCAATAAAAATTCGTAGAGTTGGGAAGGATGCCGGGGCTCTGGGCCCGCGTGGGGGAAGATCATGGCCCAAGGAAGATCCGTGGGGCGTCCCCATAATTCGCCGTTGATAAAATTGGCGATGCGTCCCAAACCTAAACCCACGGGTGTGGCTAACGCCAAAACATCCGCTAAGCGCAGCCAGCGGATCTTATATTTTCTCGCCACATACACACTGGCTAAAGTTACACCCAACAATCCGCCGTGGAACGCCAAGCCTCCGTGCCAAACCGCAAAGGGCTCGTACCAGGGGCCTTCCATGGTGCCCTCCCAATTGTAAAACACCACGTATACCAAGCGCGCACACACGATCATGCCGAGCACTAAGGTGGCCAAGATGGAATCGGCTTTCTCCGCCGATGCCAAGCCTAACCAGCGATGGTGCTTTTTTAAAAGATGAAAAGTGTAGAGGAAGCCCAGCAAATACATGAGGCCGTACCACCGGGGTTCCAGTGGACCGATACGAACAATCACGGGATCAATTTGCGGATAAGGAAGCATACGGTTACAGTGCTTGAGTCTATGATTCTCAAACTTTTTTTGCCAATCCTTTTTGGCCTAAGTTCCATTTGCTACGGAGCAGCTCCCGCCGGCGAAACTTGGTTCACGCTGAAAACCCCCAACTTTCGGGTGCATCATACGGAGCCTTTGGAAACCTATGCCCGTCACTTCGCTTTTTCCCTGGAACGTGGATTGCCTCTTTTGGAAAAAAACCTGAAATGGAAAGCTCCCACGCCGATCGATATCGTGATCACAGATCCTTCCGATTCCGCCAACGGTTTAGCGGTGAGTTTTCCGAACACGCATATCGAAGTGTACAGCACGGCCTTGGAGCACGACTCTGTTCTTTCCCATTATTACGATTGGGTAAATGAACTTGCCGTGCATGAACTCACGCATATTATCGCCAACGATAGTGCTTTAGGTTTTTATCTAACGCTCCGGAAAATTTTTGGTAGCTGGGTGAAGCCGAATGGCTTGCAACCAAGCTGGATGAGTGAGGGCCTAGCGGTATACGAAGAAACTTCGCTCACGAGTGGCGGCCGAGGCCGCTCACCCTGGATTAATGCGCTCTTAGGAGAAGCCGTGCGCGCGGGTAAGCTCACGAGCAAGGATTATACTTCTCTTGATCGTTTTAACGACGGCAATCCTTGGTGGCCCGCAGGCAATATGCCCTATCTTTTGGGCTATACCATCCAAGCGAGTGGAGTAAAAAAGAAAGCTAATTTCCCTGGAGAACTAAGCCTCAACAATAGTGGCTTGCCGCCTTTTGCTCCAAACCGCAACGCGGAAGAGGTTGTAGGGCAAGACTGGGCAAGCCTTTGGCAAGAAGCGGATATTCGTTTACGGGAGCGCTACCCGAATCATTCGCAAAAAACTTGTTTTATTACCCAATCGGGCCGGCTCACGGGCGGCCACGCCCTCTCTTCAGATGGTTGGGTTTATTTTTCCGAAGAGAGCTGGAAAGAAGGAGTGCAACTTTCTCGGGTGCGAGCCGATGCTCCTTGCGGCAACCAAAACGTAGAGCGGCTCTATCATAAAAAAAACGGGGGCCCTAGCCAAGTGGCGGTGGCGGAAGACGGCTCCCTCGTGGCTTTCTCCGTTACAAATCTCCAGCGCTTCGAACATTTTTTTAATGATCTTTATCTTTGGCACCGGGATTCCGGGAAAGTTGAACAAATCACCGACGGCAAACGGGCCCGGGATCCAGCTTTTGCTAGCGGCTACCTTTTTTACATCTACCAAAATAGCGATACCAGCCACAGCATTCGCCGTAAGCACTTAGCTAGTGGTCACGAAGAAGATATCTATGTGGCGAAACCCTTGGAGCGCTTGGCTGGCCTCCACGCCAGGGGAAAACAAATTGCATTTAGCTTGCATAACAATAAAGGCCAAGAACTGCTAGTGCGGGCTGAGCTGGATGGCGGCAACTTGCACATTGCTACTGCCTCTAACTCTCGCACCCACGAACGAAATCCTCACATTGCGGCCGACGGCAGTGTTTGGTTCTCAGGCACCTTTAACAGCCCAGAAAAAATGGCGATTTTCCGCCGCGCAGAAAATAATAAAACCGAACTTATATACCGCGAAGCCTCAGGCTTTGTGGATCGCCCAATCCCCCTAGATAAAAACACTCTCCTTGTGCAAGCCTATCATTTGGGTGGCACCGATATCGCCCGCGTGAACATTGCCGACTCTTGGCAAGGTCAGGATCCAAAACAAGACGTGCACGAATTTCTAACGGGCGAAGCTCCGCCTAAAGATACGGCTCCCAAAGCCGAAGAGCTCGCCTCTGTGGGCACGATCAGTCCGTATAAATCCACGTCCACTCCCGCCACTTCCCTTTGGCCGCAGTATTGGATGCCGGAGTTTGCGTTTGAAGAAGATGGTTTCTTGGCGGGCGCTAGTACCTCGGGGAACGATCCCTTGAATTACCATTTTTATGCCTTACGTGCGCTCTACGATAGCCGCGCTACTTTTCCCATTTATTGGGCCTACTATCGCAACCGCACCTACCCCACAGCCTTTCACTTGGAACTGAAACAATCCAATAGTTATTTTGCCTCCACAAAAACATCCAACCGCCAAGCGCTCTATTCCGCCGAAGCGGTGATCCCTTTAGGTGGTTACACGTCTTACACCCTGGGAGCGGCTTTCCAGGAGCGCACGCTCTTTAGTCGAAAAGGCCAGAGTGTGATCGGCTACCAAAGTTTTCTCTATGAAAATGTGGGTAAAAAACCCGCGGCCGTTGCGCCTAATTATGGTGAAGTGCTACGCCTCTATGCGGGTGTGTATCCCAACGCCCGCAATGAAAGAACGTTTGTGGATCTGCGTCCGTTATTGGGAATCTACAAAGAAGGCTTTCAACCTTCCCACAGCATGAGTTTAGTTGCCCGGGCAGGAATTTCCACCAACCGACTCTTGGCTTCCAACTATTATCTTGGCGGCGGGCAATCGGTGCTTACGGATTCCGATTTTGTTGTGCGCGGTTATCCCCAAGATACCCTCTTTGGCCAACGGATTGCTGCAGTAAATTTTGCTTATACTCTGCCCCTTGCGCACCCTTACCGCGGCTGGCGCACAAATCCCCTCTTTCTGGAAAATTTTGGTTTAAGCTTCCGGGCCGATGCCGGCTCCGCCAATTATTTAGCTGTCTATCGGGATGGCCTTTTCTATCACTACAAAAACCAGCGCTTTGGAAAAAAAGTGCTCACGGGCCTAGGATTAGATCTCACCACCAATGGCTCCTTTTTCTACCACATCCCTTTTTCCCTCGTAACAGGCGCCCACTACGGCCTACAAAAAGACAATGGGGGCGGTACCCTGATGTTTATCGTTGGCGTCAATGTGGGCATGCCGGGCGTTGCTGGCAGTCAAAAACACTAGACCGAAATCCGATCAACCGCTGTGCGATTTTCCTACACCAGAAAATTTCTTACCTCGTAAAACATACCTTTAGCCGCTACAGGCCTGGGCAAAACCTTGCATTGCCTCCCGCAAAATAAATCCGGAAGCTTCGTGGCTTCCATGAATCGAGGAGACAATATGAGCAGAAGCAATATAAATAAAATTATGTTAATGGGAAACCTCGGGCATGATCCCGAACTCCGCTACACGGCAAAGGGAAATGCGGTCACTACGCTTTCCATCGCCACCAACCGGGAAATCAAAACCGCCGAGGGAGAAATCCGCAAAGAAACCCACTGGCACAAAGCCACGGTGTGGGGCAAGCGGGCGGAAACCTGCGCCAAATACCTGACAAAAGGATCTAAGGTGTTTATTGAGGGAGAGCTGCAATCCAAAAACTGGACCGACAAAGACAACAATCCACGGAGATCCACAGAAATCCTCGTGGATAACGTACAGTTCCTCGGAACGCGACGGGATCTTTTACCTGTTACGCCCGCGGTAGAAATCGCTCTTACCCAATAAAAATTCTTAAAATTTTTCCTGGGTGCGCCGATGAGAATGTAAGTTTTCTAAACGCACTCAGGAGGAGTCCCATGAAGAAAAAATTCAAAAACAACACAGACTATAGCTTAGCCCACGTGCTCTACCAAAAGCTTGGCACCGATTGGTATGCCTTCACGGAAGTGGATGGCGATTGTTTCATGACCAAAGTGGATGCAGAAACCGTGGAACAAGCTAAAACCCACTCTTCCGAAGAAAAAGACAACCGCAGCAAACGCCGCGCGGCTTAAAGTTTATGTCCGTCGCTAAAAAGCGTAAACCTTACCAGTATCCGAAGCACGAGGATACTCAGGAAAATCTACGCCAAACGAAAATGGAAGTGGAGCAATTGAAAGAAAAGCTCCAACGAAGCATTTTGGAAAATCCCAAACTGGCGGAGAAATCCGCCCGTCTCATCTCACTTTGGATCCAGGGCAAAAAGAAAAAATCCTAGAACGCTACACTAACCACATTCATGCCAATGGATTTCTCATCCCATGCGCTTTCCTGGGCGAGTAGCCCTGAAGCCCTAGGCGCTGAATACAAATAGCTAAAATCCCCATAATCTTCGTATGTGTCCGGACCCTCATAGGGAGTGGGGCCGCGGCTCGTGCTCACCACATAAATGCCCAGAAGAATGCCTGCATAAAGACCAAGGGAAGTGAAAACGAAAATATTTTTGGTCTTCTTTTTAAAAACTTGGCTGGCCAAACCCACAATCGCTCCGCCACCGGCTCCATAGAGCGCGGCCTTGCCAATGATTTTGGCTCGCTTCCCGGCGATATTGAGGGATTCGCTTTCTGCGTGTGCCAGAGGCGACAGAAAAAATGAGAGCACCAGCCATAAGCTCAAACATTTTTTCACAAGAAATCCTCCTCGTTGCCATTCCATTGTAACGAACCTTGCCTAGCCCAGCAACGCTTCAAATCCCATGGAAGTGCCCCACTACACGGCCTTGTGTGACAAAAATAACTTCTATCCGCATTTCTTCATAGGCCAAATCCCGATGTTTCTGGAGGTACCACTGGATTGTTCTCTGAAGGCGCCGGGATTTCCCCCGCCAAGCCCCTTGCCAACCATGGATTTCCCACTCCACCCGTCGGTATTTTACTTCCACAAATACCAACAATCCCGCCTTTTGCAGCACAAGATCCAACTCCCCCACCTTCACCCGGTAGTTGCGGTGTAAAGTAGTGTAGCCTCGATCGAGGTAAAATTTTTCCGCCAAGGCTTCCGCCTGACGCCCAAGCTCCTGTGTGTTTACTTTCATGGAGCGGCTTATGAAAGAACTGTGCCTAGGAGAATAATTTTAAGGCATTGGATACAGGCGAGAAAGTGCGCCGGTGTTCGGAACATGGACCATGCTTGTTCAATTTCTCTACATGCTTCGCCGTGGAATAGCCCTTGTGCAAAAGAAAATCATAGTGCGGAAATTGTTCATGCAAGTGATGCATATGCCGATCGCGAGTGACCTTCGCTAGAATAGAAGCACAGGCCACGGAAAACACCTTGGAGTCGCCCTTCACCACGCACACTTCCCGCAAAGGCTTTTCATAAAAAGGGGCGAGCAACGGAAATTCACCCACATACTCTTTGGAGCCCACAAAAAATTGAGCACGGGATAAAAGCGGGTGGCTGCCGTCGGAAATAAATGCAGAAGAGTTGCGGAAACTAGCGTCGATCTTAATGCCTTTTTCGTTCAACTGCCGCAACGCCGCTTCCATGGCTCGAGCCACCGCAAGGTAAGTGGCCCGCAAAATATTCCAGCGATCGATTTCTTCCGCAGAGGCAAAGCCTACTCCATGGGCATGGCTCAGAGCGCGGATCGGATCAAAGGCTTCTTCTCTTTGGCTTTCCCGCATGAGCTTAGAATCCCGCACTAGCACAGGCAAGGTGCCAGAAAAAGGCAGCCAGCAAGAAACACCGGCGCAAACGGGGCCCGCCAAACAACCGCGGCCCGCTTCGTCCACCCCAAAAACAAAAGCGTTGCCCTCTTTCCAGAGCAACGCTTCTTGTTCAATACCTGGTAAAGCCAATTTATTGCTTTGGAGCTTCAGCAGCCGCTTCTTTCGATTTCAAACGGGCAGCTTTACCCGTGAGACCACGGAGATAAAACAAGCGAGAGCGACGCACGTCGCCCCGGTTGATCACTTCGATATTGGCCACGTTCGTGGAATTTACGGGATAGATGATTTCTACGCCGATACCATCGGAAATTTTCCGCAAGGTGAAGGTTTTGGTAACACCTTTACCGGATCTACGGATCACAACGCCTTCCACATACTGGATACGCTCTTTACCGCCACCCTCTTTGATCCGAGCGTGAACGCGAACCGTATCGCCGGAACGGAATTCTGGCAGATTGGTGCGTAGGAATTTTTGCTCTACCGCTTGGATTTCTTTTGTTGCGTGCATGGTACTAACCTCTCTCTATAAAAAATCGTTATCTTCCTACCGCTCTCCTAAGAGGCGGTCGAGGGCGATGGCCACTGCCGAACGAACGGACAAATGGTTATAGCCACTTTCCACCGAGGGCAAGATGGGAGTTAAAACCGCATCTCCTTCCCGGAGGAATTCGTCTGTCATGCCCCAGCCTGTGCCAAACACAAGTAGTTTAGGGCGCCCTGTTTCTCGTAAAGAACTTCGGGCTTCGCTCCAAGTTTTTTCCAAACCAGGAGCAGGGCGAGCACTGGTCATCCAGACCTCAGGCTTTTGCCCCTCCAGCGCTTCGATGGCGGCCACAGCATCCTGAAACCAGGAAACCACTTCTACCCTCGAAAACGCTTCCGCACGATCGGGATTGTAATCCCTGCCGCCGGAGCCCTGCCAATGGCCGATAATCCGTTTCACTACCGCCTGTTGTTCCTCCAAAGGATTCACCAGAAAATAGCGTTTGATGCCAAAGGTGCGGGCCGAGCGCGCGATATCGTGAATGTCCAGATTTGTCACCGCCGTGGTGACCACTGTTCCATTCTTATCGCGCATGGAATGGTGTAACAAAGCCACGAACACACTGCAACTGGAAGGTTTTCCCATAGCCTATTCTTTCCCCAGGAGATCCGGCCGCCGGGATCGGGTGCGCTCTAGGCTCTGCTGCCGGCGCCACTGGGCGATTTTGGCGTGATTGCCGGAAAGCAGCACCTCGGGCACAGCTAGCCCCCTAAAAACTGGGGGTCTAGTGTACTGGGGGTACTCCAGGAGGCCGTCCGTAAAACTCTCCCCCTTGGCGCTCTCTTCATTGCCCAGGGCCCCGGGTAAAAGACGCATCAAGCCGTCGATCAAGGCCAAAGCGGGGATCTCCCCCCCACTCAGCACAAAATCCCCGAGGGAGATTTCTTCGTCCACGCATTCTTGGATAAAGCGCTCATCCACCCCTTCATAGCGGCCACAAACCAAGATCAGCCTGCTCTGACCAGGCATTTCTTTAGCCCAAGTTTCGAGTAAAGCCTGTTTCAGTGGCTGGCCTTGGGGAGAAAAGAGAAGCGTTCGGGCGGGTAAAGGAGAACGTTCCTTGGCTGCTTGCCAAGCGGCGTAGAGCGGCTCACAGCGCATCACCATGCCGGCTCCGCCCCCATAGGGCTGATCATCCACGGTGCGATGCTTATCTTGGGTAAAATCCCGGATCTGGATCAGGTTTACTTTTACGAGGCCCGATTCCACAGCCCGGCCCAAGATGCTTTCCTGGAGCACGTTCGTGAAGATCTGGGGAAAAAGGGTAAGGATATCGAATTCCACAGCAAGGTAGTTAGGGGGAAACGGCTCTGGATGCAAGGCGAAAAAGAGAGATTACTCGATGATCTCGAGCACAGTGCGTTTTTTCAGTTTCGTGGAGGCACCATTCAGGATGGTGCGCATGGCCCGGGCGGTGCGGCCTTGTTTGCCGATCACTTTTCCTAAGTCTTCTTTGGCCACTTTGAGTTCGAGCACGGTGGTTTGCTCGCCGTCGATATGCTTCACGTGCACTTGGTCAGGGTAATCCACCAAGGCTTTGGAAATGTACTCCACTAATTCTCTAAGTTCTTCCGACGCGGATTTCATGTTCCTCCCTGATCTTCAGCTCAACGATGCAGGCAATCCTAGCCCGCAAATAACAACGCATCACTACAGGATCGGGTAACTATACTTATTTAGTTTGAACTGGATTTTACGAGTTGTACAACGGTTTCTGTGGGTTGGGCGCCTTTGGCCAACCATGCTTTGTAGGCTTCAGCGTTGTACTTAATCTTCTCTTTCGCTTCTTTTATAGAAGGATTGTACGTACCAATTTTTTCCAACACGGCACCGTCACGCTTCTTGTTCTCATCTACGGCCACGATATGAAAAAAGGCCGCGTTCTTTTTGCCTCTGCGGGACAGACGAATTTTAACCATGAATCAAACACTCCTAAAGGGTACAGTTGAAGACATAGGGTATAAACGGGAAGACAGGCCGGGAGCAAGGGAAAATCGGGCAAGACCCCATAAAATCAAGCGGTTTTGTCAGAAATAGAGCAAAAAATGCCTCCGACACTTCTGTATTATTAGAGTATAGCCTTAGGATAAGGGGAATCATTTGGGCCACAAAAATCTCTATACAGGGAAACTCATCGAATCTGTGCGGGATAGCATCCAAGACCTCTATGACGAACACATTTCCGACCAAGAATTCATTAGGCAGATACAGGAAAGATATCAGCGATTTGACCTCGTGAAAGAATTTTCACCTTTTTTCCCCAGGCTTACGGGCGAAATGACTTTGCCCCTCTACAAAGAGAAGATCAAACCCAGCACGAAAAAGAAAAATATAAAGTTGCAACTATTTTCTCTCGGCGCAAACTCGGTCCACGCGCCCCACGCCCACCTGGATCTAGTTTCCATACAAACTGTACTCTCCGGGGAAATATACATGTGCGAATATACGATTTTGGAGCAATCTCCTTCCGCATTCCGCTTGAACTTAGATTATGCCGGCCCTGTAAGTAAAGGTGCCCATTCCTTCGCTACCCCAAAAACTGCACATTGGTTTGGAGCCATGGGAAAGCCGGCCATCCTCCTGAATTTGAATATTACCGGGGCTTATAAAGAAACCCATACTATTTCCGAAATGGATCCCGACGCCATGGGCGAAAGCCGCATCTATTTGGATCCAACTTTACCCATAGGTAAAATTAGTACGGCACGGGTAATCACCAGAGCGGCGGCCGACGAAAAATTTTCCAAGCGAAGCCCACAAAGCCTTTTTGAAGGTTAAAGCGATAGACCGGCAAGACAATGAAAAAAGCCTTCCGACAGCAAAAACTAAAACGCTATATTTTCTTTGGATTTCTGGTCTACGTGGGCTTAGCCATTTATTTCGAGCACACCATCAAGACAAGTGAAGTTTTCCCGCTCTTTTCCTGGTCGCTATTTTCTGTGATCCCGTCATGAAGTATTTGCGCTTTTATTTTTTGCCACCACCTCCAAGTTCCGCTTCTACTTTTTTGCGCCTAAACCAGACTTTTTCTTCGCTGTCGTTTCGCCTGCGAATCTTTTACGGCATTATTTTTTTCCAGTTCTTAGGTTTCTTCGGCCGCCGCTCAAAATGGTTGCAACTGGAAAATTTGGATCATCCTCAATGGCCTGTATTCTGGGTGAACGACCTAGGCATCCAAGCCTCGGTGTGGATTATTTTAGGAATTTTTTTGTTTGGATCTCTATTCGCACTGTGTTCTCCCTTCTCTCGAACCGCACGAGGGCTAGCTTTTCTCGGCTATCTGTTGAGCGCCGCTTTCCTTTATTCTACTCGCTCCATTGGCCATAGCCATCACGCTCTAATCTGGTGTGCCTTTGTTTTTTTGTTCCTTCCCTCTTGGAAAGTTTCTCCATCCCGCTACAAGAAATACCGAGCGCTCACCATCTTTTGGGCAGCGCAAGCACTTATCTTATTATTTTACTCGTTAGCCGGATTCTGGAAGATCTACTGGGCCTTTTGGGCCATGGCAGCGGGTAAACCCCATTCCTTTTCTCTCGACGCCTTAGCCCGACACCTCCAAGCTAAACTGGTAGATACAAACTTCTCTACTCCGCTTGGAGATTTCATCATGCAATATCCCTCTATCGGATTTCCCCTCTATCTTGGAACTATTTTGCTGGAGCTGCTCAGCCTATGGTTCGCTTTTCAGCGACGTTACTTGCGGCTCTGGGGCGTATTACTTCTAGGATTTCATCTAGGCGTCTACCTTATGATGGGCATCGGATTTTTAGGTGCATCCTATATATGCATTTATCTCTTTATGCTCTCGCCCTGGGTAACGAAAATCCAACTGAAAATCTGAACCTATAGCTTCATCATTTTCTTAAACAAACCCATCTTCGCCATCTGCTGCATCATGCGTTGGGCATCTTCAAACTTGGTGATGAGCCGATTTACGTCGGAAACCTGGGTGCCGCTGCCCTTGGCGATCCGGAGGCGCCGGTTGCCGTTAAGCACTTTGTGGTTGCGGCGTTCACCTTTGGTCATGGAAAGGATAATCGCCTCGGTTTTTTTCATTTCCGCTTCGGCGTTCACGCCCTGCATTTGCTCCATGAGCTTGTTGCCTCCTGGAAGCATTTTTAAAATGCCTTCCATGGAACCCATTTTTTTCATCATGCGCATCTGGCTTAAAAAATCATCCAAGCTGAACTGGCCCTTGCCCATTTTGTTCATGCTATCCCGGGCTTCCTCCTCGGAAATGGCTTCCTGGGCTTTTTCCACGAGAGTAAGCACATCACCCATATCGAGGATGCGGCTCGCGAGGCGATCGGGATAAAAAAGTTCTAGGGCGGAAACGCCTTCACCCACGCCCATGAAAAGAATCGGCAGGCCCGTGAGAAATTTAATCGAAAGGGCGGCGCCGCCCCGGGCATCGCCATCGAGCTTGGTGAGGATCACGCCGGAGAGCGGAGTTTTTTGGTGGAAGGCTTGGGCCACGTTCACGGCATCCTGGCCTGTCATGGAATCGGCCACAAAGATGGTGGCGTAAGGATCCAGGGCCTCACGCACCTCGCCGATCTCGAGCATCAATTCCTCGTCGATCGCGAGGCGCCCGGCGGTATCCACGATCACCACATCGGCCACCCGTTTTTTGGCCTCCTCCATGGCTTCACGTACAATTTTTGTGAGGCTTTTCGTGAGATCGCTTTCGAAAAATTCAAGGTCTGCTTGTTTGGCTAGAATTCTTAGCTGTTCTTTCGCGGCTGGGCGGCGAGGATCGCAGGGCACGAGAAGAACTTTCTTCTTCTCTTTCTTTTTGTAATAGAGCCCGAGTTTCGCGGCGGTAGTGGTTTTTCCGGATCCTTGCAAACCTACCAATAAAATGGGCACGGGAGGCGCGGCCTTTAAAGCAAAGCCTTCGCTCTCTTTTCCGCCTAAAAATTTTACGAGGGCATCATAAACAATTTTTACAAACTGTTGGCCGGGAGAAACGCTCTTTAAAAGCTCTTGCCCGATGGCTTCCCGCTGCACTTGCTCCAAAAATTCTTTCACCACTTTGAAGTGCACATCCGCCTCGAGCAGGGCCCGCCGGATTTCTTTCATGGCCTCCTGCAGGCTCTCTTCGGTGATACGGCTGCCTTTTCCGAGATTGCGGATAGGGGTGAGGATGCGCTCGCGTAGGGAATCAAACATGCTCGGGACAATAGCGAAACCCAAAGGATTTCGCTAGGTTTGGAGCCCCACAAAAGCGTGAATTCTTGGGGATTTTCCTTAATTTTTGACCAAAAAAGACCGATATAGAGTGTAGGATGAAATCGATAAGAAAATCAAAGCTTTGGCTAGTAGCAGTGGCAGCCTTTTGGGCTCTTTCTGTAGCCGTAGGGAAGGCGGAGAGCGATCCTTGCCTGGAAAGCTTTACGAAAGATTTCGAGATACCCGTGGGCGGCTCTACTCTGCAAAAAATTGATTCCAAGGATGCCTGCAAAATTAATTACAATAACGGCCGCCTCGCGGATCACAACCGACGCCAAGGCACTCTTCCAAAATTGAAAATAGACGGCGAAGAGAAAACACTTCCACCAAAATTAGGAGATTGTGAGCTCTCTCTTACGGCCACAAAAATGGCCTATGAGGCTCTCTTAAAAAGTAGACGAACTGTCTGCTCCCGCACTTCCGCCCAACTGACGCTCCACCAAGCTTGCATCCAAGAGCCCAACAAAAACTGCGAGCAAAAATTTAAAGATTTAGTTTCTCTCTACCAGGAAAATAACCGCTACACCGAAGAGGCAGTGCATGCCACTCGCAATTTCCTGGAAAACTTCCCTAAGCAAAACCAAGATGCAATAGATAAATATCGCCTAGATCTGCAGCAGCTTGAAAAGGCGGCCCTCGAGCGTAATAACTCTGCGGCGCAAATAAAAGGCGGTTTCCCCGATCACAACACCTACCTTTCCCAATTAAAATCTTCCGTGTCTAAATCCGAAGGCCCTTTGATCGCTGAGCAAAAACAAGCAAAAGCCACCGTGGATCTTTTTTTGAAAAAAACGAATGATTTTCTTTCTCAAGAAAAATCCGAGAACAATGAAAAAGTAGCTGAGTTCCAAAAAAATCTGAACGGCCTCGATAATAGCTCTCTCACCGACGGCAACAACTACTCTGTGGGTGATATCGGTGGTGGTGGCAACAGCACTCCTCCTTCTACTGCCGGTGGCAAAGCCCTGGCCGGTTTAAGTCTCGGCGCCACAGCTCTCGGCACTTCAGCTCTAGGAAGTTCTGGCGGCAGCTCTGAAATGCCCAGCACCACGGAAACAGAAATGCCCACTCCCTCTCCGCGCACACCGCCCTCCACTCCCCTCGCCTCTAGCCATCCCACTCTACCCACAGAGATTCCCACTCCTGTAGCTCCTTTAGCAGAAGAAAAAGATCTGTCTCCAGCGGTCAAAACCGAAACTCCTCTCTTAGCAGCTACTGCCAAAGAAGAGAAAAAACCAGAAACTCGCAATCCCGCCTCTCCCGCTTCCAATCCAAGCTCTACCAAAGAAGAAAGCCTACAAGCTTTCCAAGGCGATCTGGGCGCGCCTCCTCCCAAGGCCAAAAAGAAAACGGGAGACAATGGCATGGGCGAAGTAACGGCCCTATTAGATAAAATGAAAAGCCTCTTTCTAATGGACGGTGGTGCACTCCCGGGTGGCCCCCAGGGTGGACCAAACCTCAATCTTCCGCCGATGCCGGAAATGGGAGAGAATAGTTACAGCGGCCAGATGCCTTTAAATGGGGATTGGACTCCAGAACAGCAGGGCGAAGAAGCAAGTTTAGACGCAGAGGTTTCCCTCTTTTTACGGGTGCACTCCAAACACCAAAATTGTGCGAAGCGGGGTTTGGTTCGTTTGACCGGGGAGAAATTTTCCCCATGAAAATAAGGCACCAAAGGAAATCCGGAATTTGGACGATAGAGCTACAGGTGCCCCGTTTCTTGCGGGAGTCAGGGCATCGGGGGGAACGTATGCGATTTTCTAAAATAATAGTTATAGGAATGCTTTTCTTTTTTCCCGTGGTCGCTTTTTCACAAGGAAGTTGTAAGGGGGAAATGACGGCGGCCACTTGTGCGGTTGCTTGCATGCCTCGGGGGGCTACGGCGGAGAACTTAGAAGATTACCGAAACGCCCGCAGAAGATGCGCTAAAAGCGATGTCACAAAAATTGACAAACAAACTTGTAGGGAAAGTCTGGGGAAGATTTATCGGGTAGCTAAAGATCTTAACGATATGGTGATCACGGGTTGCCAAAAATATATCCCCGTGGTGAATCAGCCCAGCGTAAGAGATTGTTTAACCAAATTAAAAGCAAGCGACCAAGCTAGTTGCGCCAATGAAGCCTTGGAAAAACTCCGTCCCATACAAACAGCAATCAAGGAATTTAAAGCCAAACTAAAAGAGTTTAAAGTGGTACTCAACGAAGCGCAGGAAAAAGGCATCAATACTTCAACAGAAACAGCCGAAAAAATAGAAGAGATGGAAAAGGTACCTGAAAAATACAGCTGGACGCCTCATCCTGCCGCTCAAGAATTTAATCAAGGCACTATATCTGGAGCAGAAGCATTCCATAATGGCCAAAAAGCACAAGACGCCTACCAAATGATCCAATCCTTCCGACAAAAGTTTGGTAATTCAGAGCAATACTCTAATGTAACCGCAGCTTCTTACGAACAAAAATTCCAGCCGATCCAACAATCCTGGGAACAAATGGATTCTGTGCAAAGTCCTATGTTGAAAGAGCAATTTCAAAATTACCTCAATGCGGAAGAACTAAAACTCGCCGCCAGCTTGCAAGACAACCAACTCACAGAACTCAATATTCAAACCGAAGAGTTCATCAAAATTAACGACAACACCATCAAAAACCTGGGCCCTCTCGCGGGCTTAGCCAATGGCGGAAAAGGCGACGCCGCTGCTGGAGAAAATAGTGGTATGTCTGGTCTTACTTCGGATACGCCGATGTCTGATCTCACAAAAGCCAACTCCTCCGAATACAAACTGAACGATGGCTCAGGATCATCTAGTTTTTCTGGCAAAAGTGGCAGTACCGGAATAGATCCCAGCAAAGGTGATGTGGCCGCAAAAGGCGCTGGCACCGAAGGTTCCCGATCCTTGGCTTCGCAAAAATCCTTGAAAGATGCCTTACGAAAAAAATACGGAAGCGCTGCCGAGGAAATGGAAGCTTCCATGGCCAATACGGAAGGTAGTGCTGGCGCTACTGGAGCTAGTGAAAAAGAAAAAGTGCTTGGAAAAGGCGGCCAGCCTTTGGCTTTAGCTGGTGGCGCTGAATCTCTTTTATCTAGCTTCACGAATGATCTAGGTGAAAGTTTTGGCTTGGAAGGCTCTTCTACCGATGCCTCTATCCAAGAAATGCTGGGCGAATTGGGTGGCTCACAAACCACTCTCAGCAATGATATTGGCCCAACCGATGGCCCCTCACTCTTTTTGCGGGTGCGGGAATACCACGGCCGCTGCGTGAAGCGGGGCTGCGTGGTGCAAGGGAAGGGCAATATCTAGTATGCATATGCGGAAGATTTTTTTCTTACTAGTTCTTGCCTTAGCGCTGCCACTCGATGGGCTTAGTAGTGGTGTGGATGAGCTTTGTTCGGCGGCGGGATGGGTGCCGGGGTATAATAGAAAAGAAAAAATAGATTGTAATAATGAACCGCTCTGTCACAACCACTTAATGCTACTACTGAACAAAAATGAAAAATACGTACAAAAAGCTAAAGAGGCCTGTAGCAAAAGCCAAGAGGCAGTGAATGGCTTAAGTAATATCACTCAACAATCGAGCTTTACGAATTTACAACAAATTGTGCTCCAAGGAAAAGCCAGTATTGAAAATCTCCAGTCGCAAAACGCGCAACTCCTAAAGGAAATTCCAGCCGATGCGATGGGGAATATAGCAAAAGCTAAAGAATTAGCAAAAAAGCAGCCGAAGGTTTTAGCTCATGTAAAACAAATCGAGCAAAGATATAAGGGTGCTAAAGAAAACAATAAATACACTGCGCAAATTGCTAGCGAATATCCGAAGATTAAACAGTCTGGCATAGCTCAGCCTCAAGCCCGAGCCTTGGATCGCAATGGCGACTTCATCAAATCTTTATTGGCCGACAAAGAAAAATACGCTGCGGCCGCTAGTGAGCTCGCCGCCATAGAAACAAAACTAGCCCAGCAAAGTAGCAATCTTGGCAACCCAACCCCCGGTAGCAGCGGCGGAGGTTTCGATCCTCTTTCCCTCTTGCCCTTAGCAGGCCCGCTACTTGGTCTCATGAATTCCCCCGAAACTCCCAAGTCCGGCTTAAGCAGCCCTAATTCTTCAGAACCTGAGCCGCTGCCCTCCACGGATCTTACGGATAAAACTTTACCGTCCACCAATCTCGCTGACTCTAAACACGACGACAATAAAAATCCTACTAGCCCTGATAGCTCGCTCCCGAGCGCAACAAATCCTATTTATGCAGATGCTTTTACAGGCGCCGATCCCAAAGACGATGCACTTCCAAAGCTCTCCTCCCTTTCTGAAAGCTCCGGCAAATTTGGCGCAAGCAACGCAAATGGCACGGGTTACAGCAAGGGCAATGAAAAAGCTGAAGAGAAACGTAACCCTGCTGCAACGGAAGAGGCTTTACAAGGCATCAACCTGAGTGGCGGCGGTGCGGGCTTTCAAGCTAATGCGGGCGGAGCACCCAGTGCAGATGGCCCCATGGCGGAATTGCTGCAAAATATGGAAAGCTCTCTGGAGAATTCGAGCCTGCCAGAACAAGTGCAAGCGGATGCGGCGGCTCTGGATCCCGATGCTCTCTTTGTGCGAGTGCGGGCTTGTTATATGCGTGCCGCTCGTAAGGGCCTTGTGCTGGATAGCTTGCGCAGTAGTCGCATTGAAGAGACCGAGGGGCAACTCTAACGTTGCTACTTAGCATGTAATAATCGCAATGAGCTAATCAGGTAGGCCCCAACGCTCTTCAATAAATCCCCCCATTAGCCGATAAATATGGTATACTATAACCAGGGGATCCTTTGGCCACAATTGAAAAAAGCATTAAATTTTCAATACTTACAGCCATTAGCCTGGCTTGGGCCTCCGTTTGCCTTGGGGATCCTCCCCCTCCCCCCGAAGACGCCCCCTCCTTCATCCAACGTAATTCCTGGGAAGGCAGTTTCGATCGATCCGCTGACGCCACCCGGGCCGCGGAACTGGAGCTGAAAAAAGGCATCAACATCACTTGCGACTCCGCCCAATTCCAAAATGCCGGCTTAACGGCCGCGCAAGTTTCCCAGCGCGTAGCCGATTGCCTAAAAACGCAACAAGAAGCCAAAGGCTACGCTGAAAAAACCGAAGGAATTCGCAAAACCCAAAGAGTGCTATCCGATGTAAGTAAAGTTTCCGATGCCGCCGCCGCAGGTGCCATAGGTGCTGCGGGCTATATGGAACTCATGCACAAAGATGCAACGCAGGCTGATAATTTACGAAGCGTTGCCAATATCGAAGAAGCCGCCGCCTACGCAGCTTATGCATCCGCCGCTACGGATTTTAGTCTCGGAGCTTACGCCTATCTCTCCCATAAACAAAAATTAGAGGATATGAAAGAAAAATTGGCCGGCGAAAAAAATTCACAAAATCCTGAGGCCGTAGAAAAGCTCCACACCGCCGCCGAAGCCACCACCGAAGCCGCCTACAACCATATGTTGTACGGGGTGGGAAAGGCAGCCGTGGGTTATACGGGCATGTGGCTCGCGAAAAATAATCGTAAAGAGGCGGAGCGTTTGTCGTCGATCGATACAACTGCCGTGGAACTGAATCCTGCTCTGGCAGCAGGCAACTTGCCAAATAACGGCCCAGCTTATGTGCACAATAATAGCCCCCAAATTAGCTTTCCTAGTGGCACAAATACTGGAAGTGGCAGCACTTCCGTGGCCAGCTCAAGCCCCGTGATCTCTTCTTCCGGCGCATCGATGATGATGCCTTCCCGTGGATCTCGAAAATTGGCTTCCGCAAAAATGGGGCCTGCAGCTAGCGGCGGCGGAAGCAACAGTTTATTAAGCACCGGTGCTGGCGGTGGCGCGGCTGCTGGAGGATCTACGAACCAAGAAGCCACAGCCGAACCCACCAAAGAAGCTTTACAAAGCTTTGAAATGTCACTCTCCGGCGGTGGTCCAAGTTATAGGGGCGGAAATAGCGGTAAGGCCGAGGGCCCCTCGATTCCGCAATTGTTAAGTAGCCTCATGGGAGGAGAAGAACCCACCAAATCCGCAGCCACGGGCCTTAACCCTAATCGAATGTATCGTGAAGCTTTAGCGGGTGGAGAAACACAGGGCTCACCGGATGGCATTCACGAGAGTGAAGATAGTAGCCTGTTTGAGCTCATAAAAGCTAAGCATAACAAGATGTTAGAGTCCGGCCGTTTGCAGGGCCCCGGGGCCGTGAGCGTGAGGTAGAAAGCCATGGGTGCGCTAAATTCCTTACAGTTTTTGGCCGATAAGATGGGTATGAAAGCTTTAATCCTTTTAGCTGTATGTATGGTGTTGGGCATATCCACTGCGCATGCGGGTAATGCCTGTCAAACGATGGAGGAAGACATTAAGGCGATCGAGGCCGATGCCACCTTAGGCAGTCGTGAAAAAGATACTCGGATCGAAGAAATAAAAACAAGATGTAAAATAGCAGAGAGTAACTGCAACAAACTAAACAATGGCGTAAAGGATAAAATCGCCAAATGGGATCCCGACCTCCAAGAGTGCATCGATTTAAAAGCTGACGCCCAAGATCTTCCCGCATCTGGAGAATGTGACCACGCTGAATTACTCCGTGGCACGAACCTAAAAGGCGAAGCTTGCAAAGACACAGCAGACACCATCCGCGATGTGGCCGGCCAGCAAGAGGCCCTCATGGCTACTACTACCGCTGCCACTACCGCCTACACTGGCATGCAAGCCATGGACGCCACGGGCAGCCAGGCCGATTCACAAAAACGCCAACAAAACGTTTTCCAAGCATTAGCTCTTTCTAAAATCGCCACAGGTGGCGCGAACCTAGCAGGTGCGGCTCAATTAAAATCCGCCGCGAGTGATGCTGAAGCCAGCAGCAGCAGCATTTCTACCGCTCACACAAATTTGATGGATATATGTAGTAAAGAAAAAGTTCTCTCCTCCGAACAATGCTTTTATAAAAACTCGGAAAGCGTTGGCATCACCGGCACCGCCCAAGAATACGCCAACTTTGAACGCCTACGCATGGCCGCGGAACAAAGCAAAGAACAAGCAGAGATCGCCAACAATATGGCCATCGGCGCCGGTATCACGGGCTTAGCCGATACACTTGTAGGTTTACAAGCCATGCAAATGGCCCGAAGAGCTAATAAAAATAGCCAAAACATGGGCGCCTTGCCTCCTGCGTACAATCTCAACACTGGCGCAAGCGGCGGCATGGGCACTATTGGTGGTGGCGCCGGCACCGGTGAAACTCCCACGGATTACGGTTTGCCTTCTGACGGCGGCGGGCTCTTAGATGTGGCCAGTGGCGGCGTGGGCAATTCCATCAAAGGCGGTAAAGGCTTTGCAACGTCTGGAACTTTTAAACCCGAAAAATCTTCCGTGAGCACCGCCAGTGGCGGCGGCGGCGGTGGTGGCGGTAAGGGCAGCGGCGGAGGCAGTAATCCCGGCGGCAAAAATAATCGTGGACCTTATGGAGAAGGCAAAGATCAATATAGCCTCGGTGGTGGCGGCGGTGGTGCGGGTGGAAGTGGTAGAGGTGGCGAAAAAGCCGATGGCACCAATCCTTTTGCGGAAGCCTTGGCAAAACTTTTCCCGCCGGACCAAGCGGGTAAACCCGTAGTAGATGCCCGGGGCCTGGCTTCTACGGGCGCTCCTATCGCGGATTCTGAGCAAGGCTCAGAAGTGTATGCTTCCGATCTATCGATTTTTGAGCAGATCACGGCGAAGTACCGGCTCTTGGCTAACGCTGGTCGCCTCTAATTTTCTTCATTTCATCGTCAGACTCCCTACGCTATGCTTTAGGCCATGGGCCGTTTTCTATTCCTGTTGATTTTGCTGCCACTATGGATGGCTAAAGCTCATGCTGTGGGCCCCACCTGGCCCTTAGCGGATATGCCCCGCTTTTGGATCCTAGGCGAAGGCAACACTCACCTCAGCCTGGATGGTTTTTATTTTCACACCAAAGAAAATTACGACAATAACGGGCAAGTGAACCAACCGGCCGCGATGGAACACGTGCGCTACGGCAATCTGCGCTTCCATGTGGGTTTTGGTTTCACGCCCCGGGTGAGTGTGTTTGTGCAAAGCAATGTGCACTCCCTCTTCATGGTGAATGCTAAAGGCAGCAATATTTCCGACGATGAAAACTACGGCTTCGGTGATACTTTTGTGGCTTTACGCTGGCTACTCTACAGGAGCCAGAAAACAGATAAAGTTTATCCTACGGAATGGGCTCCAGAAACTTGGCTCGCGCTCATTGAGGGTAGCTGGCTCTTTCCACTTTACAACCAGGCAAAACCCGGCAAACCTCCGCTCGGGGACCAAAGCAACGATTTCACCACGATGCTGCGAGCCGTATGGTACGCCAACGAGTGGTTGGCGCTTGCGGGCAATGGTGGTTATATCTATCGCACCGCCGGTTATTCTGCTGCGGCCGCTTGGGGAATACGCACAGACTTTAATTTTTTGCGGGAAAAAAAGGTTAGGTTTTGGCTGGATCTCCAAGCGTACGAACGCACTTTAAAAGATGGTGTGATTCTAAACCCCGATCAACCGGACCCTATCCAAAGCGGAAGTTTATTATTTAAAAGCGACTCCCCCACTCTGCGCTTCGCCACACTTGGAGCCGCTTACCTCATTAGCAAAGAATGGGAATTAGCCGCGGGCGCGCTGTTTACTGCGTCGGGCATTAATGCGGCAAAAGGGTTTGGTGGTGCGCTCGGTTTAGCTTGGCGGCCCTACCAAGTTCCTGAACTCCGCTATGAAGAATACCGACGGCTACAACTGCAACGCCTCGAGAAAGAACCCTATGTGTACCGTCAGCGAGCGGTGCTTCGCTATGGCTTGCGGGCCACAGTGGTAAAGGTGAGTTCCAAGGGAAATTTTTTCCAAATCGGTTATGGAGAAAAAGACGGAATAAAAGCGGGCGACACCTTCCAAGTATTTTTGCCGGATGATTTTAGCGGCAAAGCCCGCCGAGCCTTGGCCATGGCCAAAGTAGAAGTAGCTCGGCCCAATGATTCCTTCCTGCGTGTAGAGCAAAAATACGATCCGAGCATCCAAGTGCGACCCGGGTTCGAAGCGCGGCGCATTATCTTTGAGGAGTAGTTCGGGATTTTCCGCTTGCAAGGCCTCCGACTCACCCATAACCTACTAATATGAAAAAGATTTGCGCGCTTCTTGCTTTAGCCATTCTGCTCCCTAGCCAAGGCTTCGCTAAAACCTTCGCGAACCAATTCATTGAATTCCAATTGCCAGAAAAATGGGAATGCCAATTGGACGGCACCGAGTGGATCTGCCAAAGCACAGATGAACAAAAAAAGCGGGACGCGATCATCGTGCTCGCAGCCAAAATCAAAAAAGCGGGCATGGATGAACTTCCTGTTTACAAGGCTCACCTAGAAAAACCACAGACCTACCAATCTTTAAGCGGAGAAGCCGTTACGTCTGAACCCCGCTATGTAAAAGAATTGGATATCTCCGGCAAACAATGGATCGACTCCCTCCACTTGCAATCGGAAATCCCGGATTTCTACACCCGTTATTTGGCCACTGTGGAATCGGATCTCGGCATCCTTGTTACGTTCAGTGTGCGTAAAGACAAATACGAAGAGTACGCTCCTGACATCGAAAACATGGTGAAGAGCCTGCGCGCTTTCCGTAAACAAGGAGAAATCAATGCGGGCGGAGCTGGTGCGGGCTTAGGGGACGCAGACAATCCGCTCTTTCCTGAGAGCGGCGAAGCTAGCCCTAAAAACAAAACCAGTGGGGATGGTTCCGGCGCCGAGAGCATGCTTTTAGTATTGTTACTCGTAGCAGGCGGAATCGGTTTCTTCCTCTGGAAAAAACGCCAAAAGAAATAATTTACAGGGCCGAACGTTCTCGCTCCAATTCCCGTAACACTTTCGTGACATAACTTTTTGTTTCTTTATAGGGAGGAACCCCGCGGTATTTGGTTACAGCAGTAGGCCCGGCATTATAGGCGGCGATCGCTAACGGCAAATTCCCTTGAAACCGATTGATCATGGTTCGTAAATAATGGGCACCGGCCAAAATATTGGCCCGGGGATTTTTGCGATCTAACGCCTTAACTTTGCCGATTCCCTCGGCAGTAGCCGGCATGATCTGCATTAAGCCCCGCGCGCCCACGGGAGAAACGGCCTTATGATTAAAATTGGACTCCACCTTGATCACAGCTCTGAGCAACGCAGGCTCTAAACTTTCCTTGGCTGCGGCCTCTTCCACATAGGCCTGGATGTATTCTAGTTGTAGATTGCGGAGGGAAACTTCCTTAGCGGGACTAAACGATGGATAAAGTAAAAAGGCCATCGTGGCCAGCAGACAGAAAGTCCTTTTCATCCTTTAATGCTAAAGCCTAACCGCTTAAGGGCAAAATTTTTTTTAACCCTGGAATTTTTTCAATGCACTTTTTTTCAAATCACCGAGGGCAACGATCAGCCAACGATTCCGACCAAACAACTCCCGGGAAACCCGCCAGATGTCTAGGGCGGTTACTTCATCCAACATGGCGCAAATTTCCGTGTCGCTCACCTGGCGCTCATAAAATAACTCACTCTTAGCCAGGGCATACATCCTGGTTTCCATGGAATCGCTGCCCATGAGCACAGCGCTCTTCACGCTATTCTTGGCAATTTTTAGATCCTTTTCGTCTATAGGGGTGGCCATCATTTTTTCCACCTGCTCCCGCATGAGCGTGAGGCATTCAGGCACCTGCTTGGGGCTCGTGGCCACATACATGCCAAAGAGCCCGCAATCGGTGAAAGGGGCCAAGGAAGAATACACAGTATAGGCGTAGCCTCTTTTTTCCCGAATTTCTTGAAAGAGGGCCGACGACATATTCCCGCCCAAAAAAGCATTCAACAAAAAAGCTGCCAAGCGATTGGGGTGATTGATGGGATAACTTTCGCAAGCTAAGGTGATGTGGGCTTGGTCTGTGTCTCTTCTAATCACATACTGGCCCGGATGAAATTTTGGTTTCCGCAAACAGGCCTTGGGCAGCGGTTTTTTCTTGCCGCGAAAATCGCCCAAAAGTTTATTTAGTTTCCGCACCGTGAGAGCGTGATCCAAATCTCCCGCCATGGTGATCACGATATTTTTGCTATAGTAGTGCTGATTGAAATAATCCCGCACATCCTCTCGAGTAAAAGATTTCAGCACTTCTTCGGTGCCTAAAATTGGGCGCCCCAAAGGATGCCCACCAAACGCTTTATCAAACAATACTTCGTGCACCCACTCTTCCGGACTCTCTTCCACCATGGCGAATTCTTGCAACACCACCATGCGCTCCCGCTCAAGCTCCACGGGATCAAAGCGGGAATCTTTTAAAATATCCGTGAGGAGTTCCAGGGCAAAATCGATTTCTTTGTGGGGAAGCGTGAGGTGGAAGCAAGTGTACTCCCGCGTGGTCATGGCATTGAAATCGCCACCCACAAGATCAACATCCCGGGCGATATCAAGGGAAGAGCGTTTGCTCGTGCCCTTGAACATCATGTGTTCGAGAAAATGGGCCATGCCCGCTTGATTGGGAGTTTCGTGTCGGGAGCCGCCCTTCACCCACACACCAATGGAAAGGCTCTTGAACGAAGTGGCTTTCTCCGTGATCACCACGGTGCCATTTTTGAGCACGCTCCGTCGATAGAACTGCATGCTTTTATTGTACGGCAGGGTATGGCTACAGGCAGGAGTTTTTACTGTCGCACACGGAAACAGGAAAAGAAAAAACCCCCAGCACCCTGCGAGCAGGACACTGGGGGCTACAGCCTCTAAAATTTAGTGTTTAGGAGCGTCCAGCAACACTTTGCGGGATAAACGCATTTTGCCTTGGCGGTCCACATCGAGCACTTTCACGTCGATGATGTCGCCTTCTTTCAATACATCCGTCACATTGCGCAGGCGTTCGTGGGCGATTTCGGAAATGTGCAAGAGACCATCGTTTCCGGGAGTCACTTCCACGAAGGCTCCAAAATCCATAATCTTCTTCACTTTGCCAGTGTACACCTTGCCCACTTGCACTTCTTCCACGATAGATTCGATGATCGACATCGCTTTTTTCGCGGCTTGCAGATCGGAGGAAGCGATATTGATCACGCCATCGTCGTTGATATCGATTTTGCAACCGGTGCTCTCGATGATTCCGCGGATCACTTTACCGCCGGAGCCGATCACATCCCGGATCTTATCCTGCTTCACTGTCATAGTGAGAATGCGAGGAGCATTGGGAGAAATATCGGAGCGGGAATGAGTGATAGCCTTCGCCATCTCGCCCAAGATATGAATCCGACCGTCATAGGCTTGCTTCAAGGCTTGGCGCATGATGGCTTCGTTCACGCCCTCAATCTTGATGTCCATTTGGATCGCAGTCACGCCGTCTTTCGTGCCGGCCACTTTGAAATCCATATCGCCCAAGTGATCTTCATCACCCAAGATATCCGTGAGCACGGCCACGCGCTCGCCCTCTTTCACGAGTCCCATGGCAATACCAGCCACGGGTTTCGGAAAGGGCACACCGGCATCCATCAAGCTCATGGAAGAAGAGCAAACGGAGCCCATGGAAGAAGAACCGTTGGACTCTAAAGTTTCGCACACCAAACGAACCGTATAAGGAAATTTATCCACATCCGGCATCATGGCCGCAATCGCCCGCTCGGCCAGTGCTCCGTGACCAATCTCCCGCCGGCCAGGGCCGCGCATGAAACCGGCCTCACCCACAGAAAAGGGCGGGAAGTTGTAATGGAGCATGAATTTGCGAGTGGTGGAAGGCGAACGCAAGGGATCTACCATTTGCTCGTCGTCTTTTGTGCCCAAGGTGGTGATAGAGAGCACTTGGGTTTCACCACGGGTGAAAAGGCCAGAGCCGTGGGTGCGTGGTAAGATTCCCACTTCGCACTCAATCGGGCGCACGGTGGTGGTGTTACGTCCGTCGAGACGGGTGCCATTCAACACCATTTCCCGCATCACGTTGTAGCTCAAGAGTTCAAACATTCCGCTGAGCTCTTTTTCTTTTGCGGGTTTTTCTTCGTCGGAATAATTGGCCAAGAGTTTTTCATTGGCTTCCGCATGGATCGCGGCCAATGCATCCCGGCGGGCGTGCTTTTCTTTGATCTTAAACGCCTCGGAAACGCGGCTGTGGGCCAAGGCATGAAGGCCTTTTTTTAAGCTTTCATCCACTTGTGCGGGCACAAACTCACGTTTTTCTACGCCAACCATTTCCCTTAGCTTCCGCTGCATTTCGAGAATGGGCTTTAAAGAACGGTGGCCCTCTAAAATCCCTTGGAGCAATTGATCTTCGGGAACTTCTTGGGCGCCGCCCTCCACCATCATGATGGCGTTTTCGGTTCCAGCCACGAGCACTTCCATATCGCTCTCTTTTAGTTGAGCGAGGGTGGGGTTGATCACATATTTGCCATTGATTCGGCCAATGCGCACTGCAGCCGTGGGACCGTTGAAAGGTATATCGGAAATCGTGAGGGCTGCAGAAGCGCCGAGGGAGGCGGCCACGTCGGGATCATTTTCTGCGTCTACAGAAAGAACCGTGGCAATCACTTGCGTGTCGTTCAAATAGCCTTCAGGAAAAAGCGGGCGCAAAGGGCGATCGATCAAGCGGGCAATGAGGGTAGCCTCAGTGCTCGGGCGATTTTCCCGTTTGAAAAAGCCACCGGGGTATTTTCCTGCGGCATAGTATTTTTCTGCGTAGTCCACCGTGAGAGGGAAAAAGGACTGTCCGGGTTTTGGTTTTTTGTTGGAAACTGCAGTCACGAGCACTACGGTTTCTCCGTAGGTCACGAGCACAGAGCCGTCAGCCTGTTTTGCCAAGCGGCCAGTTTCAATGGTGATCGGGCGGCCCCCAAAATCACAGCTGAGAACGGTTTTTTTATTTAACATTGGTATTCCTATTCTGAAGCGGCCGTGTGCGTTTATAGATACACCTCGGCCTTACGCTTCTTAAAAAATTAAGGTTTAGGCAGCGATCCTACTTACGTAGATCGAGGGTTTTGATTACGGCAGAGTAGCGAGCTTCGTCTTTACGCTTTAGGTACTCAAGCATACTACGGCGCTGGCTCACGAGTTTGAGCAGTCCACGGCGGCCATGATGGTCTTTTTGGTGCGTTTTGAAATGCTCGGTCAGGTGATTGATTCGGTCCGTAAGAAGAGCTACTTGCACTTCTGGAGATCCCGTATCGTTTCCGCCACGGGCAAATTTTTGGATGGTTTGTTTTTTGGTCTGAGTAGACATTCTTATCCTTTACTTTCCACTATTTATTCTTTCGCTGGCGTACCACGCGAGGGCTAGAATCGCAAGGGGGGGCTATTTGCCTTCGGGGGAAAGCGTTATTCCGTCCATATGCAGGCTCATATGCTGGCGGAGCTTTTCCACCACCTTAGCTTCGATTTGCCGCGCCCGCTCTCTTGTGATCCCGAATTTATCCGCTACTTCTTGGAGGGTTTTAGGATCCTCGCTCATCATGCGTTCTTGGAAAATAATCCGCTCTTTTTCTTTCAGGGTTTGCACAAAATCGCTGATGTGATCGGTCAAGATGCTTTTGAGCTGGTTTTGCGCGAGGGCTTCGTCCGCCCCTTCCCCCTCATATACCAGGCTATCCCGGGGAGCGCGCTCATCACCATCGCCCAAAGTTTGATCGATGGAATATTCTCCGCCGCGGCTCGAGAGACGTAACGTCATCTCGTTCACGTCCTTTTCTTTCACATTGAGAGCATCGGCCAAAAGTTTCGGGCCCGCCTGAATGCCTTGGGCTTCGAGACGATCTTTTTCCCGCATCAAATTATAGAATAATTTTTTCTGGGCCTGGGTGGTTCCCACTTTCACGAGACGGAAATTATCCAGAAGAAATTTTAAAATATAAGAGCGAATCCACCAGGACGCATAATACGAAAGGCGAGTGCCTTTGTAGGGATCGTAATTGGAAACGGCCTTCATCAAGCCCACATTGCCCTCTTGGATAAGATCGAGCACATTGTTGTAGGCACTGCGGTATTCCAGGGCGATTTTTACTACGAGGCGCAAATTGGTGGTCACTAATTTTTTGGCGAGATTAATATCGCCCGTTTCCCGAAACTTAGCGGCCAAACGCTGCTGCTCTTCGGGCTCCAATACTTCGTATTTACGAATATCCGCCAAATAACGCTGGAGCGGATCCGTGGGCGTAAGGGTTCCAGGAGCCTTCACCGCCGGCAAACGGGCAGGCACTACTTCCGGCACTAAAGGGCCATTTTTCCCTTTCTTTTTCATCTGTTCCAGAGCTACCGCCAAGGCCAGCGCAGGTCAAGGAATCCTCAGCTTACCAGAGAAAATGATGCGAAGCATAATTTATAGTTGATTGCATTGATATGATAATGGTATCTCCGGAGCCAGGAGTCCTTATGAAATACGTTCTTTCCCTACTCTTGCTTTCCGCCACGCCCGCCCTAGCCACTTCCGGCAAAACCGCCGATGGCTGCACCTACCGGGTGATCAATGGCCAATATCTTACGAGCTGCGATTCAAAATCCGACACCGTCAAGCAGGCTTCCGCCGCCCCACAAACCGTAACCAACTACGGCGCCGTGCCCATGCGTAACAACCCAGCAGCTCCCGCTCCTTCCATCCAACCGATTTCCACCATGAACGTGCAAGTTCCCTCCCAAAGCACTTTGCTGGAAGCCAAAGAAGAGAGAAGGGAAGAAAGAGAAATGGACAAAGCCGTTGATCTTACCTACGTGGGCGCACAGCTAGGATCTACTTCCATTAAAAACGCCAATTCCAGCACGGGCGGCGGCGTAACTCTTGGCACCAATCTCGATGACCACTTCGGCGTGGAACTCGGCTACAACTACACCAAACAAGGCCTGCAACTCGGCTTAAACTCCCGCGGCGGCCCCGGCGCCTACACCCCCGTGCGCGGAAACGACGCCTCTCTTCGCTCCCACCTTATCTCCGGCGAAGCCCAAGCCTACCTCACAGACGCCTTGAAGCGCCTTCGCCCCTACGCCGGCCTCGGACTCGGCTGGAAATCCTCCACTCTCGAGGAAAATAGCTATGGCTACGGAGGAGGATCCATGGGTTCTCTGAACCAAACCTCCTTGGGCGCCATCGGCAGCCTCGGCGCAAAATTTCGCGTGGGCCAATCTATCCAACTGGGCCTCATGCTCTCCTACTTCCTCCCCTTTAGCCGCCAAGACGCGCGCCTCGAGCAAGCCTCTAGCCCCTATGGCTATGCTGCTCCCATGAGCCGCTTGGTGAGAGAAGACGACGCCCTCACTGGCGCCGGCCAAAGCCAAATCCAGGGCGGCGTGCAGTATCTTTTCTAGAATACCAAACCAAAATACTCCAAATAAAGCGCCCTAATATTTTGATTTTATGGAGATTTTTCCGGATCTTGTGGCTCCCAGAGCTACGAGGTATTGTGGGAAAGATGCCGCGAGCCCTTGTAAGCGGATTTGCAACGGTAGAAAAAGCTGGCAGGACCTGGAGAATCAAAGCGCATTTATGAGTAATTTAAGTCCTCTGACCGGTGTGATTGAAGAAAACGATGTGATCTTAGACTTTGGCGAATTCGAAGGCCAAACCGTGACCCAACTAAAAACCTTGGATCCCGATCTGTACCAACAACTGGTGCAAGAAAAAGAAAACGACAATATTGCCATCCGACGCAATAAAGACAAAACTTTCCGTCTCTACATGAATCCACTTTTGGCTCGGGCCAACTAGCGAAAGTATTTTCCCTCGGCCACTAGCACACTTGGGCCACTGAGATAGGCTTCTTTGCCCTGAAATTTCACGTCTAAAAGAAAATCCGTCATTTTTACCTGGATAACATTCACACCCGTACGTTTTTGCAAAACCGCTGCTACTGCCACGGCCCCACTGCCACAAGATAATGTTGCGCCAGCCCCCCGCTCCCACACTTCTACTTCTGCGTACGCTTTCGAACCCCGTTTTTCATAGGAACGCACAAAGTGCACATTCGTGCGGTCTGGAAAATGCGAATGGGTTTCTACGAGAGGGCCATATTTTTCTAGGCTGTAATTGGGGAGCTTTGCTTCTTCGAGAAAAATCACCGCATGGGGATTGCCCACGGAAACATTTTCAAAAGCCACCGTGGCTCCCAAGACCGCAATTTCCTGGCAGCCAAAAAGCTTAGGCTCCCCCAAACATAGGCCGAAGTTTTTACCCATTTTTACGCCCTTATAAGCTTTGCCGGAAATCTTGATGGGAATTTCTTTGGTTTTACCTTTGCTGATCCAGCCCTTTAGCGCGGCCAAAAATAGAAACACCCGGCCGCCGTTAGCGCACATTTCCGCCTTGGATCCATCGCTATTCCAAACCTGGGCCGAGAGTGGTTTTAGGGAAAGCACTTCCATGATTTGGTCGCAGCCAATGCCTAAACGCCTATGGGCCATGCGTTGAAAGAAAGAAGCTTTGGGTGTTTTGGGCAAATCTTTGCTCTGCACCACGAGTATATCGTTGCCGGCACCATGGAGTTTATAAAAAGGGATAGGCTTTCCTTGCCTCGCCGTAGCTTTTTTCATACAACCCTTTATATTCCTAGCGAATGAAATTTCCTAGGATTTGCCATTTCATAACGACTCCATAGCTCAGTTGGATAGAGCACCTGCCTTCTAAGCAGGGGGCCGCAGGTTCGAATCCTGCTGGGGTCGCCATTCGTGTCCGGCTACTTTTTGTGTCGCAACTGCGTTAAATCGGAAATTGAGCAGTCCTTCGCGCTTTCGTTGGTGCGAATTCAAATTCTTTACGTCGAAGCGCCCTTTTAATAGCCGCGTTGTGCTCAACCTCATGAGGGATATTCAGCCACACATCCAAGTCATAAGGATCTATTGGCACCAGCCGCGCAAGATCCTCAGCCGGTGAAGTAATCATTAGTGGTAAATAAACCATCCCCATCAGTCCAGAATAAGTACTGAAATCATAGTCGGAGATATTGGAACAGAAACCCGCCTTAGCAGGATTTCGAAGAACATACTTCAGCGCATGTGCGTAGTAGTCAGGCTCTCGAATGAGAGACCAAAAATACCTACCGCCAAAAACATGGCCCGAGCGTTGATTGCGCGTATTTAAAATCCGCGTAGACGACCCTAAAACTTCTTTCATCACTAAATCTATACCTCTATGGGGGCTCGTAGCCAGTAAATGAAAGTGATTTGGCATCAAAACAAACGCGTGAAGGCGCACTCCATGCAAAATCTGCTGAAGATACAGCTCACCGGTGAGAACTTTCCACACGTAGGCCAGATCACCGTGAAAGACCTCCCGATTGTTTGTCCTTGCGGTGAGGTGATAGGGCAGACTATCGACACGAATTAATTTTTTTCTTGGCATGGAGATGGCACTTCAAAAACCAGGCCATTCGTGTCCGGCTACTTTTTGTGTCGCAACCGCGTTAAATGGGAAACCAACCCGCCGCCATCGACCTTAATATTAGCTATTATAGGTATTTCTTTTTTCCATATATAAAACCATTTATAATTTATCTCATGGAAACTGTGTTGAGATCGTATGCACGATGGAGATGGCAACCTAGCCAACGCCTTGTCTACGCCCTAATAGTTATTTCCATGCTCTATGGATTCTGGTTCATGTTCAATATGGATGAATATCTTCCCTGGCAAATCCGACTGCATGGGGCTATTCGATTGGCAGTATTGGGGCACCTTCCGTTATGGCTAGCAACAATCAAAACCAAAAGTAAAATCCGCTATATAACTGCTGCGGCGTTGGCCCCAACCATGGTCGGTATTTTTTTCCTCTGGTGGACGTTTCATTTAGTGACAGCCATCATTGCCTTGGGGTTCATGAGCTGGCTCATGTTCCGCGTAGTAACCGGTAAATACCAATAATGTTCGATCCCTTCTCTCAGCTTAAGGAAAAAGCGCGTAAAGAAGCATATGTTTCCTTCGATATACACATCCGCCGGCTACCAAAACACAAGAGTGGCCAGCTAAACTTACTAGCTCACGGCTTTGATGATAACGATGTAGATGCCTTCCGGCATGCTTATGTCAGTGGAGTATTTACTCAAGATTATGGCGAAAAAACGGCAAACTTTCTTGGCCTGGCCAATGAATACTGGATAGGAGGCCTATACTCAAACGCCATCGACCCGCGCTCTCGAAATATGGACCTATGGAACAACCGCGTCGGAAGAAAATACGGCAAAAAAACTCGCGGCAGAAAAACTCTACTCAAACTTATTCACAAGGCTCTTAAAAACGGGGAATTAATAATAGATTTAACCGATCCTCGTGAATTCACCGGAGCCAAACAGCCACCCAAACACCTCTCCAAACCCATTATCTCACTAGCCAAATCTCCCACAGGGCGTAATCAAATGTTCTACGATCTTCAGAAAAAAATTATATTTTCTCGCCAGGAGCTCGTAGCACTTATACGGGCAGGCAGCTATCGTGGTTACTCCGTAAAGCTAATCCGCGGTATCGAGACACCCGTTTCCAAACGAGACGGTAGAAAAATCAACAATATAGGCTAGTGTCCGGCTACTTTTTGTGTCGCAACTGCGTTAAATATTTCATTTCACTCTGGACATATCTTTCGTAAATGAACTGGACAACCCAACAAAGTTGGACACCCAAAACAGCCCTTTACTCTCGAAAGCCAATCGCCTATATTGCATGGCGAAAATTATTTAATGAATGGAAGATTTACCTCTATGAAAAACCTCATTGCCGCCCTTTTTATCCTCGCCACATTATCCGCACTACCCGCCCAAGCTTGCGAACTCGGCGACACTTCGCAAACTCTGCTCATCGTGGCCAACTCTCCCGATGGCGAACAAAATAAAGTTATTGCCACCATCCACACTGCGGATAACTCGGTGGAAATCCTAAGAAGAAATTATCGCCTGGTTAAGCAAACCGCCTCGAAAATCGTGATCGAGAATTACGACGACACTCTCTACACTTTTGATCTCGCTACAGCGAGCCGATTTGGCAACTATTGCTTTCCTGTTATTTTTGCTGAGTGAATTTTTATAAATAGAACCCCATCCGCACTAGTTGGCAGATGGGGCCTCGAGTTCAAGACATAATCAAGGATACGTTTTCCCTAAATCCCCATACGCATACACATAATTACTAAAACCAATTTTCACGCTGACTTCGCAACTCGGGAACACTCCATTCACGGATCCCCGGGAGCCACCGCGGGTAATCACGGAATCTCCATTGCAAATCTCACCACAACATCCTTGCGCCGCTAAATCTTGCCGCGGATATTGGTAATTCGAAAAACCAATACGCACGCTCACCGTTTGGTCAGGAAAAAATCCGTTTACCGAACCCTGACTACCGCCTTTTGTCCACACCGTATCCCCGATCAGCAAATCACCGCGGCGAGGATTGCGGGAGCCATTGGCTAAATGTTCGTAGCTGTAAGTGTAGTTCGAAAAACCAATGCGTATACTAAACTTTCCTCGCGGAAATACACCGTTTACGATACCTACTGATCCGCCATTGGTAATCACCTTATCCTCAGAACACATTCTACGATAACAACCCACTACGGCCAGTTGATTCTGATTGTATTGATAATTAGAAAATCCAATTTTCACGCTGATCATACCATCAGGAAAGATTGCTTCCACGGTTCCCCGTGAGCCACCCTCGGTCCAAACCGTAGCTCCGGGATAGAGTCCATCCGCCCGAGCCGAAGACCAAGGCGCCAATAAAATAAAAAGTACGAATAAAAGAAATGTTCGTTTGATCATTTTTTCCTCCATGGAGTGCCGTAGAGCAAAGCACATACCAGCGAGTAACCACATTATAATGTGAGCCGGCAGAAATTGCCGTGGCGCGCGGTGCGATTCGCCACTATCGCAAAGGAAAAATTATTCAGATCTTAAGGCTGTCCCGTCAACTGCCGCAAAAAAACAAAAAGTGGTGCTCCACGCTTGGAGGCGCTTTTCGCTACGGGCATCCAATGCTCAGGCACTGGCGTCGAGGGCGACCATGGATCCGCAAGCAACTTGGGATCGTAAGGAGTCATCGCCTGGGAACCCAAGCTAAAAGTCCAAAGGAAATCTGGGTGCGCATTGGAGTACCATTCGCCTCCCACCATATTTAGATTTTCATCTAACTCTAAATCATAAACGAGCCGCACGGTTTTGAGTGGTGTTGTGCCCTGCCTTCCTTGCATCGGCAAAATGGCGTTCACGTGGGTAATATCCATCGCAATGCCCACCACGTATTTTGCCAAGGGCGAGCGGAATTCTTTAAACTTATCCACCCTAAAATTCCCAATAGGCACAATGCTCTCTTGCAGCGTTTTTCCTTCCTTCCAGATTTCGGGATGAAAATATCTATATTGGTATTTCACGAGCGGGAAGTTCCAAACTTCCGCGTCGAAAGTAGAATCCATCACGAAGCTCCTGAGATGAATGCCCATTTGATTCGTGATGGCCATATGCCAAACCGCGGGATTGGAATCAAAACATTTTGGATCCAAGATCCTACCGTTAGCATTCTTGGGAGGATTAGGAATATTGCAACGATTGCCCACGAATCGGGTTCTAGGAGAAGCATTCGCCCACAGCATCGATTCCAGTGCTTTAATATCTTGTGGATCAAAAACTACAGGAATGCCGCTAGCACTGATCACAGTAACCGAATGATTCGGGATAGGAGTGAGCATATGGGATGCACCGGCCCAGCCGTGGCAAATTCCCATCCAACTGGCCACGCGGCCATGCCTCTCATACTGCGCCCCTCCTTGGTTCCAAGAGTATTGGGTAAGACTAAAACTAGAATCGCCTATGGCAATATCGTATTTTTCCGCAGGAGATAACACATTGATAGCGGCCCTATCTCCAGAACGCGCAATGGTTCCGGCTGGGTTTGCTTGGATGTACTGATAATTTACGCCCCAATCTTTGGAATTGGGGAATTTTCGATCGGCATAACGAATCCCGATCAATCCTTTATACATGGGCCAGTAGGAATCGGCCCAGGGCAATACGGGCACTGATGCTTTGTTTAAGTCAAGGGTTTCAATTTTTGCAAGATTTCGTTCCACCTCACCATTTTCCACCAAGCGTTCAGGTAAATCTCTTTCGTCTGGCTCTGGCGGATTGACTCCGCTACCTTCCAAATGATTGTCATTTATAATAGAGGCGCGAATGCCAATTCGATGAGGTAAAGTTTCGCGGATCTCATCCCAATTGATATAACCTCGAGGCAAAGTGTCGCCAGAATTTGTAATTAAATCTGGTAGACGATCCATCTCTTTATATGGATTTGCATGAAACTTACGCAAGAACGCCTCAACGGAAGCGGCATGTGCGGCATTCACGGTGAAAAAAATAATTGTGAGTGAGTAAACTAATTTCATTACTAAGCGCATAAGCCCTCCGCAAAATCTCATCGCAAGGCCGATGCCGAACGTTTTCACCGCCCCTCGAGGAATGCTGCCCCCGAGTATCGGGGAAAAAATGGATACTTCGTACCTTCTTTACCGAAGATAAAACCGTACACAAAACTTTTCACCAACCATGCACGGCGAAATATGATTGGTCCAAACGTTGCAGTTGGCCGCAATAGATAAACAAAAGGCTGAAGTATTTTCAGTCTGCTAAGGAGGATCAAATGAATTTTAAGAACTTGTTCATAGGAGTATTCGCTATTGCCACATTGTCGGCCTGTTCCGGCAACAACGATTCCGCTGGCACCCAGAATGCCACGGCGATCGCGCCGGTCGTTGCGGATGATAATGCGAGCAGCACTGACTACACCCAAGGCACTGCAAACTACATATTTAATGTAGAAAGCAGTACCGTGATGGTTGACGGAAAAATGGTGGATCAAGTTGACCCCGCCATCTTCGAGGGTTACCCAGCTTTAGCGAAAAACGTGGCTGAACTATCCAGCAGCACTAAAGCCATAGAAACAAAAGAGCAAGCCCTCGAACTCTGGGCCAGCGACCAACTCTCCATGGCTGTGGATATCCGCCCCGATGTAGACACTCTGCTCTATTCCCGTAATGGCTTCCAAGCTGAATCTATTGCTTACACCCATATTGCTCCAGAGCAAGACCAAGGCTTAGCCACCGGTACGGTAGTGTTCAACTTGCGTGAATGCAAAGTGGAGGAAGAACAAGACCAAGGCCAAGGACAAGACAAAGGTCAGGGTGAAGAACAAGAAAAAGGGGAAAAAGAACCTACTTGTATGAACGTAGTTATGACTCTGAACTTGCACGAGGTAGAGCAACCTAAAGAGCAAGACCAAGGTAAAGGTCAAGACCAAGGCGAAGGACAAGACCAAGGTAAAGG
>CAYQES010000013.1:35503-53221 GCA_964416595.1 uncultured Bdellovibrionales bacterium
CAAGACCAAGGCGAAGGACAAGACCAAGGTAAAGGCCAAGACCAAGGTAAAGGCCAAGACCAAGGCAAAGGCCAAGACCAAGGCAAAGGCCAAGACCAAGGTAAAGGCCAAGGCGAAGGTCCAGATAAAGGCCAAGACAAAGGCGGAAAATAACTAACCTTCTCATCCAACCGACGGTTGGGCTACCCCCTCCCGTCGGTTGGAGTTTTATATGAACAAAAAGTATCTACAAGCCACTCTTCTACTTCTAACGCTTACTTCCTGTGGCACAGAACAAGCCCCCTCCACACCACCCTCGCCCCCCACACCTCCCATCAGAACCACCGTAGAATTAGCCGAGCTCTCTCCCGAAGGCTGCCTCAATCTTCCCATCTACTTCGAGCAATTTGGGCAACTGAAGCCCGATCTACCTATCTGGGAAGTCACCACAAAATTTGATTTAAGCTCAAGGAAAAAGATTCGCGAGAAATTTCATAAACTCATGGCCTATTCTACTTTTCGCCTAAGCCCCAAACTTAGATCCGAATTCCACGAATTCGAAAATCTACGGCAGAATGGCTGCCAAGAAATCATTGTGCAATGGACAGATGGCACAGAAGAAAAATTTGCCATCAAGGCTTCCACTAACAGCATGGTACTTATAGAACATGAAGATGGTCGGCAGCTACGCTACACATGGTTAGGCCCGCAGCAAATAAAAGTGGACTTACAGTACTTTGTTTATGATTTGCCCTGCACCAAAGGCGCACCAGTTGTAGCGCATGTAACGAAGTTGTTGGACTGGGATGCAAATTTCCCCACCGAGATTTCACCTGATTCTCCTTTAGCGATCGATGCTGCGTACATATCGCTCTTGGCGGAAGTGGTAGGGAGAAGCCCTGAAGAATTTTATATAGGTGAAGAGCCTAAACTTTCGGTAGCGCAAACCCAAGCGCTTGCGCTTTTGCCACCGAAAGAGGAGTTTCTGACATGCGATAATTCCTTTACGCGTGCAAAGTAGGGGGCGGGTAGAAAACTAAGCTACATTCCCTGCCGCTGGTAATTCACTTTAACTGGAAGCTTTGGGTCAAATTCTAGCAAAAGAGAACAACGAAGAGGAACTATAATCTTATGTTCTACGGATGAATCTATATGGTGGCCGATTTCATGAACTAGCATTGCGGTAGCGGCAGAAATATCCATCACCTTTGTATTATCCTGCTCGTCTTTCTGATAAATGAGATCGAGATTCACATAAATTGTATCGCCAATGACAGAGCCAATTTTAGCCACACGCTCTATTCCATCGATCATAAAAAAACCTGGATTTTTTATCTCAGATTTAAACTCAATTTTTGTGTCTGCTCGGTATTCCTGCGCAATTGCTGCGTCTATTTTGCTAAGTATTGTTTTTTACTCACCATCAAGGTCGCAAGCCTTAGTCTGCAGGCACATGCTCGTATATTTCTGCAGATTTAAATAGGAAAAAATAATATTTTGCTCTGCGACTCCGCAAATGCATCTGTCGATATAAAGGCCATTAATATAATTAAAATTCTCTTGCCTATATTTATCCCTCCTCAAACTTCTAAAAATTTTATTTAAAATTTCAATCCAAGATCGATTAATCGCTGACGAATCTCACCAGACGACATCTTTTCAATCTCTTTACTATGTAAAAAATTGTTCACAGATCGATTCACATTGCTATCCTGCGTATAATCCCAGAGCCATTCGTGAATCATGATAAAAGATAATTGCAGCGGAGAATCCATGACCTTACTCTTTAAAAAATATGGATTGTAGTGGTACACAATGGAACGCCGAGATTTTTTTTCAATACGTATAATGGCTCGAAAATAAGAAAATATTTTTACGATAGTACCGTTACCGTTAGCTTGTTTCACCAAGCAATTTTCTGGTATACCGTCAATCTTATTGGTTCTATATCTAGTTAAACCTAGAAGTTTACTCCATTCTCTTTTGCGCACTAAATCATTGTCATTATCTAACGATTCCATCTGTTGCGTAGATTCCGCAAATCTAGAAAATGAGCGCAAAAGTCCGTGCGAAACGCCGGATAAAATTTTTACCAAGCGCCCTTGAGAATCCTCCCAATCTCTAATGGAAGCAAAGTCCGATGGAGAAGACCCGGCGCCAATTGCGTATATATAGTCGAGAGAAAAATATTTTCCATCTCCAGGATCTGCAGGATTTATCGGAGGTATCCTAATGGGTGGTGGTTCAGGTGCATTTTCATCCCTGCAAACAATAAGATCACCACCATTTTCCACGGTGCCACCGGCAAAAACTAGATTCGTTTCGCCCAAAAATATTATTAAAAATAATATCCATTTCATAAACTCTCCCCCGTTTCTAAACTGAAAAAAGCCAAACTTAATTGATACACGCAATTGGTTTTTCCGCTGCCAAAGCGCTTTTCAAAGCGCTGCATAAATTCTTTAAGCATTTGTGCGGCTTCTGCTTTTCTCTTTTTGTCAAAAGCTAACGTTAGCGAGCGCATTTCTCGCTCTTCTATGGATTGCCCTTCCAAAGCAGTTATCGCCTTGGAAAGCATCTGGGCGTGAAATTTACGAATGGCAGAAGAAGAAATGGCGGGAACGATATAGTTTTGCACAGCCTCCGGATTGCCATTAACTAGCTTAATCAATCCGTGTTTCGCCAATACTCGTAAAGAGAATATTACTTCTGTGGAAGAGATGCCGAGGCGTTTTGCGATTTCTTTTGCCGTGGTTTCTTTTTTTGTTTTTACGATCTCTACAATCGCAAAATGGTGCCAGTCGGAAATTTCAAAAAATTTTTCTACCGAAGCGGTATCTGTAAGCTCTTTATTTTTCTTTCTGTCCTTCTCTTGTTGTAGAGAAGAAAGAAAAACTTTGGATTCAAGCTCGCTCCAGCCCAAGCGATTTGCTACTTCCTTAGCTTTCGTCATGCTGAGTGCTCGCTTGCCCTGAAAGAGCAACTTTAAAAAGCCTGGAGATAAACCCACGGACTTAGCAAAGGCGCGTTCTGAGTAGCGGAAATTTTTTCTTTTCCGGGAAACGAACTCATCTACCAGCCATTCGGAACTTGTTTGCATCATGCAATTATTCTCGGCAGCTTTTTCGATTTCAGCAAGAAATTGGAAAACATAGTGTTTTCTAAATTTACTTAGAAAACAGTTATGTCATACCGGTTCTATGTAAAGAGTTATTATAGAGCCGCGAAATCATCCGCGTCCTTCGGCACTGCTGGGGTAGGGTGGGAACGGGCTGCAATGTACAAACTATAACGCTAATTGTCAATATGTTAGGGGGGGCCCGGCCAGAAGAAGAAAAGGCTGTAAAGTTCAAGCCTTGGGCCCCCGATGCCTTAGAATTGGAAAGAAACTCCACCGAGAGCATAGATTCCCCGGGAGCGAATTTCGGTGCCGGAAGTGTCAGTGTCCCGCAAGCCGAAATTATAACGGCCCTGCACATTGAGCCCAATCCTCTCAGACACATTGAACTCAACACCTGCGCCGGCCACACCAGCCATATCCCAATCGTCGGAAGTATTGGTAAAGCTAGTGGTGGTTCCCAATAATTTTACATCAGACTCTAAGTGCTTGGACCAAGAAGGACCCACCAACAAAAAAGGTGAAACTACAAAGTCGCCAAAGGGATTCACTTTCAGGAGCACAGGGATCTCTACGTATTTATGAGTCACTTTCGCGGTGTTTGCGATCGTATAGCCTTTCTCCACATAGTTCACCTCTGGCCTGAGGGTCACTGTCCATATTCCCACTTCCGCAAATATACCCGCCAAGAACCCGTTGTCGTTGTCATAGCTACGACCAAAAGGCGCATTTTCCACGGAGTAGTCGGAGAACACTAAACCGCCTTGGGGGCCAATCGCAAATTTTCCATCCTCAGCACGAGCCAACGGAGAACAGAGAACTGCGAACAGAGAACAGAGCACAGATACCCGCGATAAAATATACTTCATGATTTTCCCTTTCTTATTTAACGATTAATCTTTTACTGAGGTCCAAAGCGCTCGATCGCCCGTGGGATATTGCACGGTAGCTAGAGGCTCAGCGGTGATGAAAAGGTCAAACTTCTGGAAAGGGGTGACTGTCCGAAGATCTGCCTCATTCTTATTATCCACTTTCAGGGCACCTAAATTCTGGGCCAAGCTTGATTCAGAGCTCTGGGCCCATACCACATAGGTGCTAGCGTTAGGCTCCATGGTTACAGGCTCTTGCAAATTCTTTACAGTAACATGCACAGCAGAGTTGCCATTTTGCTCTGGCTTCACCCACACCTCACCTTTAGCCTGCGGCAAATTGCTATGGCTATTCATTGTTTGAGTGGTTGCACATCCCACCACCGCTAAAGAACAAATCACGTAAAATATTTTTTTCATTGCATCCTCCTAAAAAGTTCCACGTTTCGCAGGAGCAATGGCTGTGCCACCACCGCCAATGCCTTCTGGCGACGGAAGAAGAGGGATTTATTTATAGGTAAGAGGCAAAGCACCCCGCAAAAAGGGAATTACGCCTCAATGTAATTTAGGGTTTATTTCTATGAATAGGTTCAGCTGGAATTTTCCAGAGGGAATACACTACTGAGCTGCCAATACAAAAAGCAATAATTGCTAAAGATAATCCGATAGGAAATTTGCCGCCAAACAATTCATTGAGCCATATCATTTTTAAGCCCACGAAAATCAGCACAGCCGCCAAACCAAATTTTAAATAATGGAAGCGCCCCACCATACCCGCTAATAAGAAATAAAGTGAACGCAAACCCAAGATAGCAAAAATATTCGAGGTAAACACAATAAAGGGCTCTTTTGTGATCGCAAAAATCGCCGGTACGGAATCTACAGCGAAAATGATGTCCGTAAGCTCAAGAAATACGAGTGCAATTAGCAAGGGCGTGCCATACAAAATCCCGTTGCGTCTTACAAAAAACTTACCCTCTTGCATTTCTGGTGTGACCCGCAAAAACTTCCGCATAAAACGAATCACGAGATTTTTCTCAGGATCCACGGGTTTCTCCGGAGCAAACATCATTTTGATACCAGTAAAAATGAGGAACAAGCCAAATACTAATACTACGGTCTCATACTTCATCAGCACAGCGCCAAGGGCGATAAAAATGGCTCGGAAAAAGAGCGCGCCAATCACACCGAAAAAAAGTACGCGGTGTTGGTAAACAGGAGGCACAGAGAAGTAGCTGAACACCACCACAAAAACAAAAATATTATCTACCGCAAGGGATTTCTCCACCACAAAGCCTGTGAGAAACTCCAACCCCACTTGTTTGGCTAATTCGCCGGCGGTTTTGCCTGTGGCCGCGAGCAATGCAGGATCTTGAGCGAATTTCCATTCGGCATAGTGGTATAGGCCGAAGTTAAACAATAATGCTAAACTGATCCAGAATGCGCTCCAACCGAGAGCCTCGCGAAAGCGCACCACGTGAGCATGACGGTGAAATACGCCTAGATCCAACGCCAACATTATGAGCACAAAGCCGATAAAAGCTATGTAATGCCAAAAATATTCAGCAAACGGAAAGAGTTGAATAGTCTGTTCGATCATTAACGTATGGCTCCTTGACTCTCTTTTCGGCCAGAATATAACTTAGATCCAATAGAAATAAAATCATCTTAGCTTCGGAAAAAACAATGATCAACTGGTTAAACTACCATCACCTCTTTTACTTTCGTACCATCGCCACAGAAGGAAGCATCGCCCGTGCGGCGGAAAAGCTGCGTCTCGGACAACCCACCCTATCAGCACAATTAAAACAACTGGAAGAAACTCTCGGCACCCCACTCTTTGAACGAAAACACAAAAAACTCATTTTAACGGAACAAGGGCGTAAAGCCTTGGAATACAGCAATGAAATCTTTCGCCTCGGGGCGGAAATGCAGGAGGTTCTAGAAGATCGCGCTGCCCCCACCCGCACTCATCTCGCCGTGGGCGCCCTCGATAGTGTGCCGAAGCACGTGATTTTAAATCTCACAAAGGCGGCCTATAAATTAGGGAACTGTGTGGTGTCTGTATTGGAAGGAAAGGGCGATGAACTTTTACGGGAACTCACCCTCCACCGCATTGATCTTGTGCTCTCCAATTATTTGCCTTCTGTTTCTGAAATGGACAAAATCCGCTGCCGAAAAATCGCACAAACTCCCGTGTACGTTTATGGAGCGCCTAAATTTAAAAGCTTGCGTAAACTTTTCCCACAATCCCTACACCAGGCTCCCTTTGTACTCCCCACCCGCCACTCCCGCTTACGCCATGACTTAGAAAATTATTTTCGCGCCAAAAATATTACTGTGGATGCCATTGCCGAAACCCAAGACACTAGCCTACAACTACTTTTGGGTGAGGCGGGCCTAGGGCTCCTCCCCGTGCAGGAAATCACTGCCAGAGAAAAAGTGAAAGAAGGCGTACTCGTGGAAATTGGCTCACTACCCTCCGTGAATGAAGAACTTTATCTCATCAGCGCTTCTCGCAAGATCGAAAACCCCATTGCTAGTCAACTTTGGGCGAAGTACCAATTGCACTAATTCTTTAGTGATTCGTTTTTGGCAAATTAAATCCTATTATTTATCTATTTTTACAAAGTAAAGAAAGCGCGTATATTAAAAGGAAAGGAGATCTCTTTATGCAGATCGCAAAGCGTATTTTTTTATTTGTGCTCACGAATATTTTAATCGTGGCTACTTTATCTATAGTGCTCTCACTTTTGGGTGTACAGCCCTATCTTAGTGCTAAGGGCATTAACTACGGCAGCCTGATGGTTTTCTGTTTAGTTTGGGGCTTCGGCGGCGCTTTCATTTCGCTCCTACTCTCCAAAGTAATGGCTAAATGGATGATGGGCGTGAAAATCATTTCCAACCAAGAAATGAGCCCCGATCTCCAATGGGTACGGGAAACCACGCTCCGCTTAGCGCGGGCCGCCCGTTTGCCCAAGGATCCCGAGGTAGGCTACTACGATAGCCCCGATATGAACGCCTTCGCTACTGGCCCTAGCCGCAGAAACTCCCTCGTGGCCGTTTCCAGTGGCCTCCTGCAGCGCATGGGTAAAAAGGAAATCGAAGGTGTGCTCGCCCACGAGGTGGCCCACATTGCCAATGGCGATATGGTAACGATGACCCTTGTGCAAGGCGTGGTGAACGCGTTCGTAATGTTCATTTCCCGCGTAGTGGTGCATGCCCTCGCGCAATTTGTGGACGAAAAACAACGGGCCATCGTGCAGTTCATCGGCGTATTTGTGTTCGAAATCCTCCTTGGATTCTTGGGCATGATGGTGGTGGCTTCCTACTCTCGAGCCCGGGAATTCCGTGCCGATAAAGGCGGCGCCATGTTGGGTGGCCGAGAAAATATGATCGCCGCTTTACGGGCCCTGCAGCGGCAAGTGGCGATGCCCCAGGCCGATGATTCCTTGGCAGCCTTCAAGATTGCTGGCGGCCAGGGCGGCTTTATGCGCTTTTTCTCCACCCACCCTCCGCTAGAGGTGCGGATCGAACGCCTACAACGGGCTTAAACTTTCCTACCGGAGCTGGCCAACCCTCCCCTAATCACGGCCGGCTCCGGTTTTTTTATTAATAAAAACGAATACTTATATCCTCTACACCAGCCTCTTATTTCTTGACTTATTTAATCAATTAAAATACAATCTCCCGGCCTAATAAAGGGCCGTTTTTCTGTGACTAAAAAATTATGAGTGAAAATATCGTTTCCCTAAAAGCCTACCGCACCTTGAAAGAATGCCAACGCCTCTTCCAAGGCTATCGCACGCGTTTAGATAAAATGGAAAAAACCGATCTGCTCCAGGAGCTTGAGCGCTACCGTAAAGAAGCCGCGAACTATCCCCATCATCTGCTCACGATCGTAAAAGGGGAAATCTTGATGTCCCGCTTGAAAGAGCGCTCACTCACTAACGAATTAAAAGCTTTTGCCCTCAATGAAGAGCGGCGCCTAAAAGTAGAAGTGTACCGCCGTCTCCACGAAGAGTGGACGGGTGGACGCCAGCAATAGTTATGAATTCATCCGCAAAGAAATTGGCCCACGATCTCCCCCGTCCAGCGGGGAATAAGCGGACTATAAAAAGCCAAAGGATACCCGAGCTCACTCAGCACTGCCGCCAAAGCCGCTTCACTGGCCCGGGACGCTCCATCCTCACATTTGAGCGCAATGCCCAGGCCATCACTAGTCCAAGCGCCATACACGCCTTCAGCCCCTTCCTTTGCAAGCACTCTTCCCTCCGTATGGGTCACAACCCGCGTGGAAAAACTGCTACTACCCCCAATGAATTCCGGCCGCTCCCGGATCGCCTTGGTAATCAAAGCCAGCGCGCTCTGGATCTGCGAATCTAAATCTTTAGGCTCCGCTGTGCGAGCCATCGCTAATGATAAAACCCGCAACGGCACCGCATAGGTTGGAATACCGCAACCATCAATGCCCCAAGGCGCCCTCTGCAAATCCATCCCAAAAAATTCGCCCAGCACCTGCCGCAAACGCTCCTGCACCGGATGGTCGTAATTGGAATAACCAGCCGTGGGCCAACCTTCCCCCAAACAAGCCGTAAGTAACCCTGAATGTTTTCCAGAACAATTATTATGCAATTGGTTAGGGCGCATGCTCTTGCGAATCAATTCGTGGGCGCTGGGTTCATGATAGGGCTCATGGGCACCACACTCTAAATCTTCTTCCCCTAGCCCCAACTGCTTTAGCCAACTGGCCACTAAATCCACATGGTAAGGCTCCCCCTCGTGGGAGGCGGAAGCTATGGCCAATTCTTTTGCACCAATTTTCCATTGTTTGTAATTACCCAAGGAAACCCAAGCAGCCGTTTGCAAAATTTTAATTGAAGAGCGAGGGAAAAAAACTAAATCCGGATTTCCCCACTGGTGCACCACTTCGCCGCTAGCCTCACAAACATGCACATGCACGCGATGCCGGCTTTCCACGGCGGTTCCACGCAACAAAACCACTTCCAAAGGCTTGGGGCCCGAAGGCGGCAGAGATCGGGCGTCCAATGGAATAAAGGGGTTCTGCCGTTCCATATAAAACTACTGCATGAGCTGGGTAGCCAGCTCCGACAATTTGGAGCGCTCACCCTTCACCATCGTTACGTGGCCAGCAATCGCCTCGTTTTTAAAACATTCCACCACGGAAGCGAGTCCGTTGTTCATGCTGTCGAGGTATGGATGGTCGATTTGCATAGTATCACCCGTGAGAACAATTTTCGTTCCCTCTCCAGCCCTAGTTATAATGGTTTTAATTTCGTGGGGCGTGAGGTTTTGTGCCTCATCCACGATCATAAATTGGTTCGGGATAGATCTACCCCGAATATATGTTAAGGGCTCAATGCTCAATAAACCTTGGTTAATTAACTCTTGGGTGCCCTTACCCGCTCCACGGCGGTTGGTTTTGGAAACAGCACTTACCCCGAAGAGAAAATCGATATTATCGAAGATCGGCTGCATATAGGGATTGAGTTTTTCTTCGATGGTGCCGGGCAAATAGCCGATATCGTGACCCATAGGCATCACGGGTCGGCTCACTAGCAAACGGGAATAGAGGCCCTCGTCCACAGTTTTGGATAAACCAGCTGCAATGGCAAGCAAGGTTTTTCCCGTCCCTGCTTTGCCCACCAAGCTCACGAGCTTGATGTCGTCGTTCAAAAGCAAATCGATGGAAAAAGCCTGTTCCGCATTGCGAGGGTATACTCCCCACAAACCTTCCGCGGGCTTAAACACCGGGATGATGCTGTTCTGAGGCGCATCGTAGCGGCCAATGGCCGTGTGGTTAGGGTTTGTGTCGTCTTTAATAAAAATAAATTGGTTGGGATGCAATTTACGATCGATGCCTTCAAAAGGCATTTTTCTTTTGGCGTAAAATTCGTCGATCAAATTGCCTTTTACGGTGATAGCCGTAGTACCCGTATAGATATCATCCACTTCGAATTTAGAAGGCTCATAATCTTCGGCACGCACACCACAAGCATCAGCTTTGATCCGCAGATTGATATCTTTGGAAATGAAGATAATTTCGCTGTCTTTATTCACTTTCGAATAACGTTTAGCCATAGCCAACATTTGGTTGTCGGCCTTTTTCATGTCGAGATCAGGCAGTTCAGGAATTTTTTCCGTTACACCGATATCGATAAAGAGCTTACCGCCCCCTTTGATGGGAATGCCTTTGGAAAGAGGGCCTTTGGCACGCAATTCATCGATCACTCGGGAGAAAGTTCGAGCGTTACGTCCGTTTTCTGTCATGTCGCGCTTAAATTTATCAACTTCCTCTACCACTACGATGGGGATCACCACATCGTGTTCCGCGAATTTAAAGATCGCGTGCGGGTCAAAGAGAACAACGTTTGTGTCAATAATGAAAATTTTTCGGTCCAAGGTTTCTCCTGCTAATTTCTAGCTTTGTTTCATTTCCCTTTTCAGTGTTTCTTGCACGTAAAACTCGATGGCCTCCTTATCTTCTAGTTTTAAATCTTCAAATTTCAGGGCAAAGCCTGGGGGAATTTTAGGAATCTTACCAATCACAAGCGATCGGCAGTTAATAGAACGAGTGATCATGCCGGGCAGGATTTTAATTTCTAATACATCTCCTAAATTAAAATCTGCCTTGGGAATCTCCATTAGGATTCCACCGGCGCTAATATTCACGCAATTGCCCACTAGCAGGCCCTGTTTTCCCATTACCTGCACGCCAGTGAAATAAGGAACACGAGGGTGACGGCGCTTGATCAAAATCTTCTGGCGCTCTACTCCATGCTCCACAACGGTTTCCACAGAGTAATTCACGTTGAATTCATACTGCTGCTGAATTTTTACAAAACGATTTGTGCCTACTTTAGAAATTTTATCGTTCTTATTAAGACTGCCTTCTTGCAAAAACTTGATCACTTCTAAGAACCGAAAGGGGCCTGAAACCGCTTCGGAAGAGGCGCGTTTAATGAGCCAGATGGGATCAATGGGAATCTCTGCCGTGATTCCATCAAAACTTCCCTGCTCTTGGTCTTTATCGGAACCAACGGGAGCATAAGAAATGCGTGGAGGAACAGCCGGCGGCGGAACTCCAGCGCGGTTTAATGGCGGCGGCACAGCCGCTGTGGGAGGGGTGGTGTGATCCGTTTTCAACGACAATCCCAAATTGGAAATAGCCATGGTGACTTCTTCGCGATTTTCCCCTGCCTGTTCCGCCGATTCGATCACTAAACTTATAGAAGGATTGCTGGGCTCTGTGGTGACTAAACTGGGGCTATTTTCAATGACGGGAGGCTCATCTATGGGAAGAGCTGTCAACATATCCAAAAGCACTTTCACCTGGCGTACTTGGCGCCATTCTTTGTCGCCATCCACAAACACCCAAGAGTTCTCGCAAATTTCTTTAGCTTGGATTTTCTGCTGTATTTCTTTGGTGCTGAATGGGCCCTGGCAAACAGGCACGGGCCCTGGTGCCATATAATACACCAAACGTTTCTCTGGAATCGCACTCGGTTTAGGACCAAAAGCGCTGGCTAAGGCTGGCAAACCACCCACGCGACTCCAGGTTTTTTGTGAAAAATCGTAAAGAAGATCCCCGGGCTTACACTGCCCTTTTTGGAACCAATCCTGAATCCCCTGCTCATTCTCCGCCAGAAGATCCCCAGTGGGCTTCCGGAGGAGGTATCGCTTATTTTCTGTCATCGCTTCCGCTGCATCTCATCTCACAGGGTGCGAAACCACTGATTCCGCATACTGAGAGATCCGCTTGCGATCCTCTTCCTCTAGGTAAATAAATTTTACGTTATAGCCTGCTGGTGGTCCCTTAGACACTTGCGTCACTTCGGCGATGCAGTTAAAGGGCACATCTACTGCGCCGGGAGTGAAATGGATTTTAATTCTGTCGCCCTTTGTATGGGTGGGTTTAGCCACTTCAAGAAAAGCGCCACCCTCGGAGAGGGAGCGGGCTGAACCAAAAATCACGCGTCGTTCGTCGTGGAGAATTACTTCGCTCTCATAGGGCACACGCGGGAACCGACGCTGGATAAACACCTTCTCTGCACCGAAATTTTTGAGGTGTGCTAGTTTATGCAGCACATTTTCCTCAAATTCTGGGCAATGGCGCACGCGTGTCCAATCTTCAAAGCCTGGCTTCCACACAAAATCGTCGGGTGCGCAGGCATTGGTTTGTAGCAAGCGCACTAGTTCCAAATACCGATACGGACCGAACTTGGTATTATCGCGGTATAAGAACCAAATCGATTCGTTGGAAATTCCTAAATCTTGGGAAAAAGTTTCGCTCTCGTATTCTCTTTCGAGCTTTTTTTCATTGCTTACGGTGATGCCCGGTGGAGGATTTTTAGGTGGAGGAAAATCTTTGGCAAAAAACTCCGCTAGCATTTGCCAGAGCTCCCGATCTGCTGACCAAAGGTAGTCCGTATAGGCCAAATCACCGGCCTTCAGCTTGCGCTTCATATCTTGGAGAGAATAGGGACCCTCGGCTTTGCCGGATCGGGCCACAAAAAAGCTGTTATCAGACAAGAGGGACCTCCCTGTAAAACCTCTTTTCAGTGTAATTGTACCAAAGGCAGCTAATTGGGCAAGCGACGCTTCCGAATTAGCTCATAAAAACCTTTTTGATTTCAATAATTTTATACATTGCATCAAAATAAAACCAAAAAAAGACCCGCCTTTCCCGCGGGATAGGCCCGCCCCCTTGGGAAAGGAGTAGAATTTCTAATCTTTTTCGTCTATTGTCTGCCCCACTATGGCAGTACCAAAGAAAAGAACTACCCGCGCACGCCGGGATCTACGCAGATTTTCCAGCGCCTATCGGCTTCACCCTACGAATTCCGTTCGTTGCCCCCATTGCAACGCCGCTTCTCTTCCCCACCGCATTTGTGGAGAGTGTGGCCAATACAATGGCAAGCAAGTGATGGCTGCCAGAGCAAGCGCCGAAGCGTAATTCGCATTCAGAATACCTAAACCAACGTTTTTGCCTTTACGGCACTAATGGTGCTAAAACAATTCTGTTTTCATGTAATAGAGCAAGAACAAGAGGTATTCATGCCGAGCGCTAAACGTTCCCGCATCGCCGCCTTTGGCACCGCTTTCCCTGAACAAATTCTTACAAACCGCGATTTAGAAAAAATCGTGGATACTTCCGACCAATGGATCAGTGAGCGCACGGGGATTAAAGAGCGCCGAAAGCTCAGAGACAACGAACAAAACAGCGATATGGCTGCGAAGGCCGCGCTCAATGCATTGGAAAAAGCAGGTGTAGATCCCGCAGAAGTAGATCTTATCATCGGCGCCACCACCACTCCTGATCGCTGGATGCCAAGCCTTGCTTCCACTGTGCAAGCCAAAATCGGCGCCACAAAATGCGCCGCCGCTTTCGATTTACTCACAGCCTGCGCCGGTTGGATGGCGGGCTTACAAGTGGCCAATTCTCTTGTGTGCACGGGCCAATATAAAAACGTAATGGTGATCGGCAGCGAAGCGCTTTCTCGCTTTCTCAACTGGAAGGATCGCACCACATGCGTGCTTTTCGGCGATGGAGCCTGCGCTTCTTTAATCACTACCCCCAAACCTGGGGATCGGGGCGAAATCCTCGATGTATTAGTACGTAGCGACGGCCGCTATGGTGATGCCTTAGATATGCCTGGAGGCGGCAGCCAAACCCCCCCCTCCCACGCCATGATAGAAAACAATATGCAGTACATCCGCATGAACGGGCAGGAGATCTTTAAACATGCCGTGCGCAATATGGCCTCCATTTGTGAAGAAGTGATGGCCCGGCAAAAAGTTACTATCGACGACATCGACTGGCTCGTTCCCCACCAAGCCAATATCCGCATCATCGAAGCTGTGGGTAAGAAACTTAATATTCCTCAAGAGAAAGTGGCGTTGAATGTGCACAAATACGGCAACACTTCTTCTGCCACGATTCCCACCTGTTTTGATGAATATGCCCAAGCGGGAAAAATTCGCGAAGGTGATCTAGTGCTCATGACAACCTTTGGCGGGGGTCTCACCTGGGCTGGCGGCTTGGTGCGCTGGTAAAAGGAGAAAGTTGTGAAATCATTGGCGGGAAAAGTAGCCTTAATCACTGGTGCCTCCCGGGGCATTGGAAAAGAAATCGCGATCACCTTAGGTGAGGCCGGGGCCTATGTGGTGCTCAATTGCACAGCCAAAGGTGTAGAAAAAGCCGAAGCTGTATTGCAAACCATCCGTAGCCAAGGAGGCGAAGGCGAAGTGAAACCCTTCTCCGTGGCCGATGCCCAAGCCGTAGATCAAGCCATCGACGAAATTCTAAAAGCAAAAGGCGCCGTGCACATACTTGTGAACAACGCAGGCATTGCCCGTGATTCCCTTTTCATGCGTATGAAAGAAGAAGAATGGGACGACACCCTCAACACCAACTTGAAGGGCGCTGCCCTTTGTGCCAGAGCCGTGGTGCGCCCCATGATGAAAGCCCGAGAAGGCGCCATCATAAATATTAGTTCCGTGGTGGGGCAAATGGGCAATGCAGGCCAAGCAGCCTACGCTGCTAGTAAATCAGGTTTATTTGGTCTAACTAAAGCGCTCGCCAAAGAACTTGCCTCACGCAATATTCGTGTGAATGCGGTAGCTCCCGGTTTCATTGACACAGAAATGACTGTCGATCTTCCCGCCACAGCCAAAGAAGAAATGCTCAAAGCCATTCCACTCGGGCGCATGGGCACGGGTAAAGAAATTGCGGAAGCAGTGCTATGGTTGGCGAGTCCCCACAGCTCCTATGTGACGGGCCAAATCCTTGCCGTGAATGGCGGAATGTACGTATAGCTTTCCCGTGGAAAATGGTCGGGAATAAAGAAAAATTGGTGGTAAACCTTAGAAACTTCTGTATAAATCGGAACACTAACTAAAAAAGAGGGAAGTATGAACATTCAAGAGCGTGTGAAGAATATCATCTGTGACCAGCTAGCCGTGGAGGCCGAAAAAGTGACCGACACCGCTTCTTTCATTGATGATCTTGGCGCCGATAGCCTCGACATCGTTGAGCTCGTGATGACGATGGAAGAAGAATTTGAACTCGATATTCCCGATGAAGACGCGGAAAAAATGAAAACTGTAGGTGATGTAGTAGGCTACATCAAAACCAAGAAAGGCGCCTAACGCCGGAGGTCCCGTGAGCCTCGCCAATTGGCCAATTCAAAAAAGAAGAGTAGTAGTAACAGGCCTAGGAGTAATATCTCCTTTGGGTCTCAATTTAGCAGAAACGTGGGCCAACGCTTTGGAGGGCAAATCCGGAGCGGCGCCGATTACTCTATTCGATGCTAAAGACTACTCCACCTCTTTTGCTTGCGAGGTAAAAGGCTTTTCCGCTGACCCTTATATTTCTCCAAAAGAACAACGCAAAATGGATCGCTTCATCCACTTAGGACTAGCGGCCACTCTACAAGCTTGGGCCGATGCGGGCTTCACAGGCCGGGCCGAAGAAAACAAATTAGATCCCAACCGTTTTGGGGTGCTTATGTCCGCCGGTATGGGCGGCTTGCCGATCATTGAAGAGGTGGTGAATACCATCCGTGATAAAGGCCCGAGACGTATCACTCCTTTTTTTATCCCTTCCGTTATTCCTAATATGACGAGCGGCCATGCTTCGATCATGCTGAACGCAAAAGGCCCAAACCTTTGCGCCGTTACCGCTTGCGCCTCCAGCGCCCACTCCATCGGAGAAGCAGCTCTGGCCATTTCCCGTGGCGATGCCGACGTGATGGTAGCTGGCGGATCCGAAGCCGTTGTTTGCGCCACAGGCATTGGTGGTTTTGCAGCCATGAAAGCTTTATCGAGCCGAAACGATTCTCCCCAAACTGCCTCTCGCCCTTTTGATCGGGATAGAGATGGCTTCGTGATGGGCGAAGGTGGCGGTGCTTTGATTTTAGAAGAAATGGAGCACGCTAAAAAACGGGGCGCCCGTATTTATGGCGAAGTGGCAGGCTACGGAGCCACCGCCGATGCCTACCATATGACATCCCCCGCCCCCGAAGGAGAAGGCGCCGGCCGCTGCATGGCTTTAGCCCTAGAACGGGGAAAAATTGATCCGAGCAAAATTGGCTACATCAATGCCCATGGCACTTCCACCCCCGCCGGGGATGAAAATGAATCCATGGCTGTGGAAAAAGTTTTTGGAGCGCACGCAAAAAATTTAATCATGAGCTCCACGAAGAGCATGACGGGCCACCTTCTAGGGGGCGCCGGCGCTTTGGAAGCGGCCCTTTCCCTGATGGCAATGACGAGTGGCAATATTCCACCCACTATCAACTTAGATAATCCCAGCGAAAACTGCCGGCTCAACTATAGCGCGCATAGGGCCACGCAAAAAAAATGTGACGCAGTAATGAGCAATAGTTTTGGTTTTGGCGGCACCAACGCCACTCTCATCTTTACGAAAGTATAGGCACCCCCACCAGCCAGTGGTACTGTAACGAAGAAAATTTACAGGAAGGTTCTATGCCAAAGTTTGCCATTGCCTCCGACCATGCGGGATTCCAACTCAAAAAATTCCTGCTGCAAGAAATAAAAGAAGTAACATTTGTGGATTTTGGGCCAAGTTCCTTGGATCCCGTGGACTACCCAGACTTTGCGGAGAAGGCCTGCCGGGCAGTGATCAGCGGCCAATGTGAAAAAGCCGTACTGATCTGTGGTAGCGGCATCGGCATGAGCATCGCTGCCAATAAACTCCCAGGCATTCGGGCGGCCCATGTGGAATCATCATATACGGCGCAACTGGCAGCACAGCATAATAATGCCAATGTGCTTTGCCTCGGTGAAAGAATCACGGGCGCACACCATGCACTAGCAGCCGTGCGCGCATGGATGAACGCCAAGTTCGAGCCCCGTCACCAAACACGTATTGATAAAATTCATCAGTTGGAGAGTGGATCATGAAAGGTTTTTCTTACGAAGTGCCCCCCAGCTTAGAATCAGATCCGGAAATCTTTGCTTCCGTGCAAAGGGAGCTAGCCCGCCAAGAAGAGGGCTTGGAGCTCATCGCTTCGGAAAATTATGTTTCCTCGGCCGTGATGGCAGCCCAAGGCAGCGTGCTCACCAATAAATACGCCGAGGGCTATCCTGGCAAACGCTACTACGGCGGTTGTGTGTATGTAGACGAAGCGGAAAGCCTCGCGATCTCGCGTTTACGCCAATTATTCCGCTGTGATGATGCTTCTCCTAATCCGTACGCGGCCAACGTTCAGCCCCATTCGGGGGCCCAGGCCAATATGGCGGTTTTTTTGTCTGTGTTGAAACCGGGAGATTCTATTTTGGGAATGGATCTCTCCCACGGTGGGCACCTCACTCACGGATCACCCGTGAATTTTTCCGGCAAACTCTTTCACGCTCACCACTATACGGTGGAAAAAGAAAGCGAGCGCTTGGATTACGAAGCTGTGCGTGCCAAAGCCCAGGAAGTAAAACCGAAAATTCTGATCGCCGGAGCCAGTGCCTATTCCCGCACTTTGGATTTTGCCCGCTTAGGAAAAATTGCCGAGGAAGTAGGAGCATATTTGATGGTGGATATGGCCCATATCGCGGGCCTTGTGGCTGCGGGTCTCCATCCTTCCCCCATCCCCCACGCTCACTTTGTAACAAGCACCACACATAAAACTCTGAGAGGCCCCCGGGGTGGAATCATCCTCAGCCGGCCAGAGTTTGCCAAACAGATTAATAGCGCAGTATTTCCTGGCATGCAGG
>CAYQES010000013.1:53231-56502 GCA_964416595.1 uncultured Bdellovibrionales bacterium
CGTGATCGCCGCCAAAGCCGTAGCTTTTGGGGAAGCCTTGCGTCCAGATTTTACCACTTACCAAAAACGAGTGGTGGAAAACGCCAAGGTGCTAGCGGAGAGTCTGGGTGGTAAGGGCATTCGCATCATCAGTGGTGGAACGGATAATCACCTGGTGCTCTTAGACGTGGGCGCTTCTGGCCTCACGGGAAAAGAAGTGGAAACGGCCTTGGATTCTGTGCACATCACTGTAAATAAAAATACCATACCTTTTGAAACCCGATCGCCTTTTGTGACAAGCGGCATTCGCCTCGGCACTCCCGCAGTAACCACCCGCGGCTTGGGCACCAAAGAAATAATTGAAGTAGCCACGCATATTGCCAAGGTTTGTGAGGCCTTGAAATCTCAAAGCGGAGATAAGCGCGAACTACCTGCTGAAATCGCCAAAACAATTGGCAAAGAAGTAAAAGCCTTGTGCGCTAAATTTCCGTTGTATCGATCTTAAGCGGCCTGGGATTGACCGCCACCCTCGCCCTCGGACGGCGGTTTTTCGTCTTTTGGGACTTCTGAGGCTGCGGCCTCCGCAACGGGAGCTTCGGCAGGTGTAGCAGCAGGTGCTTCAGCTACGGCAGGAGTGGGTGCAGCCGCAGCTTCCGCAACGGGAGCAGGGGTTGTCGTAGAAGCAGCGGCCATATTGGCTCGCATGCTTTCCAAGGGATCCATATTCACCTTTTTGAGGAAATCTAAGAGCGCCGTGCGCTGCACTTCATTTTCAAACACAAACTGCATGCCGGAGCGGAAAGCAAAACCTGAAGTAGGCAAGCCCGACTGAATGGGAACAGACCAAGCCACGATACCTTTGATTTTTAGGGTGCGCGGCTCCGTTACACACAATTCCACAGTGCTGCCTTTAATCAGTAATTCTTGGGTAAACACACCGGCGCCAGTTTCCGAAAGATCCAAGAGCCCCATGGAGGCTTCCACAGCGCGATTTTTTTTCAGCACCATCAGCTGCACATGCACCCGCTGAAAACTTAGTTTGATACGTTTATTGGTACGCTCGGGCTGCTTTACATTCAGCAGATGGCAGGTGCTTTTTCCGCCAATACTGGATTTTTTATTTTCGGCCACAGCTCACCTTCCCTATCCCTATGTATCGGTATTTTTTGCCATTGCCTTGAAAAAATTGGGCTTTGGCTTTCGGAGAATGCTAGACTTAGGCAAAAGCATTGGAAAACTTAATATATTTCCAATACTTAGGAAGTATCAGGGAGAATGCGCGATGAAGTGCCCATTCTGTGGTGAGCCGGAAAACAAGGTAGTCGACTCACGAATTAGCCAGCAAGGCGATATTACGCGCCGCAGAAGAGAATGCGTAAAATGCAATTCCCGCTTTACCACCTACGAACGAGTGGAAGAGCTTATGCCCCTAGTAGTGAAAAAAGATGGGCGCAGGGAAGAGTTCGATCGGGAAAAAGTATTGCTCGGGATCCGGATTGCCTGTCGTAAACGCCCCTTTGCGGCCACAGATTTTGAAACCATGGCCAGGGAAGTGGAATTAAAGATCCAGGCCCTAGGAACCCGGGAGCTGCTTTCCCAAGAGATTGGTCGTTATGTGATGGAAACCTTGCGCAAGCGGGACAAGGTGGCCTATATCCGTTTTGCCTCTGTATATCGGGAATTCAAGGATGTGGAAGAATTCCTCACTGAATTGCAGAAAGAAAGCTTGTCCAACGAGGCGGAACGGCTTCCTTCTTAGGAAAAACATGCGTCGCAGGAAATCCCGTGAAATCGCCCTACAGATCCTATTTTCTTTGGAAAATCAGGAGCGCCCCTTAAGCGAAAACCGCTTGGAAAATGCTATCCAATCCTATTTGCAAAACTTTGCCTCGAGCCAACACGAAGAAATCACAGACGTGCCCTACTTACAACGGCTCTTGGCGGGCGTGTTAACAAATGTGGAGGCCCTGGATAAAGACTTAGAAAAACATAGCGAGCATTGGAAGCTGTACCGCATGACCAAGATTGACCGCAATATCCTGCGCATTGGTGCCCACGAACTGCAGAGCTTTTTTGATATCCCTCCCAAAGTAACAATCGACGAATGCGTGGAGCTAGCCAAAAGATTCAGTAGCGAAGATTCCTCCGCCTTTGTAAACGGCATTCTCGATAATGTACGCAAAGTTTTGGGGCGGGAGGAAACGTGAGTATGCTCGATAGCATTCAAAAAAAATCTTGGAACGCCTCTTTACGCACTTGTTCTTCGCCCTGGATTGCTTTTGGTGTAGACGAGAAAAAAGGCAATTCCAATGCGGATCGCCTGGCGGGCATGGCAGGATTAATTGATTGGCACCTACACGGCCAAGTGTCTACCTTGGTTTCCCGTAAAGTTTTTAGCCAAGAAGAATTTTGCCTCTTTCCTAGTGTGGATCGAAAAAACACCTTCCTCCTCTACCATTTCGCCGCAGACGCCGATGCAAAATCCTTCCTCTCACAGCTCAAGCTCTTGAATGTGAAGGAAATTTGCTTGGCAGAAACAACATTTCCCGAAGACTTTTTGCACAAAGTGAAGCAGACTTTAAAGAAAGAAGGCATACGTTGCACAAAGTTGGAGCCCGAATCTCTATGAGCATTGCCGAGCAGGCGCTTTTCTTACTCGATCTCGTTCCTAATAGTAACCACCGTAAAAAAATGGAAAATTTCCCAAGCCTTGATCTCCTCGTGCAATCTTCTTTGCAAGGCACTCCTATTCCCGAAAACATCGCGCCTACTCCTGGGGAAAGTTATACAGTAGCTGGGCGCTTGGGACGCGCCAATTACGAAGAATACGCTAAAGCCGAAGCTTTACTGCATGCTTTAAAGCAAATGAGAGCGAGAAATGTCGCAAAACCCCCGAACACCACCCGAGTCCTCCGCGGGATTTGATTTACCGCGCTTCACGGATCGCCTGCCCGATCTCGTGCAGATCTTGCGGCAATCGGGCCGAGATCTAGAAGCAGCCCCAAGCCAACAAACGTATTTGCCCTATTGGGAAGATGTGTATTCGGTAGCCCACAATCTAAAAGGCGTGCTTAAAATCCTACCTTGCCCGCCCGCGATCGATGCATTCATCGTGGCTTTTTGTGAAGTGCTAGTACTAGGTTTGGCGGGTGATTTTGTTTGCCGAAAAAATAAAGAAGCCGGCCGTTTTTTTAACGATTTATCCAAAACCCAAGCTTTCCCACAACCAAAAAAACAAAAAAAAGAAAAAAATATGCCACCAATAAAAACCATAAAAGCCCAAAAAAAAAAA
>CAYQES010000013.1:56512-71497 GCA_964416595.1 uncultured Bdellovibrionales bacterium
CCGATTTAGCCAACACCCTGGATTGCCCAGATCCAACAGAACTAGAAAATGAAAATCTTCTGCCTCCATTACAAGCCTTACAAGCGCTCTATACAAAAGACGTGAGCCACGAAGCACGGATCCAAGAAGTGCCTACCCATCTTTTTTATGTGAATGAATTTGTTTCGAAAAAAGCCCGGGAAATTAGTTTGCTCTCTTTAAGCCACTGTGTGGTGGAAGATGAAATCCTTTTAGACGAAGTGCCCCTCTGGCGCACGCAATTAAACGACGCCCTTCTTTGGCAAGAGTTTGGCCGGGGCTTGGTGGTGAATTTTTTGCCGTTTTTATCGTCGGAAGGAAGCCGGCATTTGAAAGTGTGGGCCTGGGTGGCAGCGGCCACTCATTCTCGGGCAGCCTTGAAACAAAGAATCAAAGAAGTGATGCCAAAAGTAGTGATCACAAAATTATAGCGCCAGCCAATTCTCAGCCACGCCCGTATCCACCATTAGTGGAACATGAATCTTTCCTTCCCCCGCAGACTCCATATGTAGTTTTACGAGCGGCATTACTTCTTCTATTTCTTCTTGGGGAACTTCCAACACCAATTCATCGTGCACCTGCATAATCAGGCGAGACTTAAATTTCTTGTCTCGTAGAGCGGCAAATAAACGAATCATCGCAATTTTCACCAAATCCGCAGCAGTGCCTTGGAGTGGAGTGTTCACGGCCATGCGCTCAGCCATAGCTAGTATCATTTTATTTTTAGAATGAATGCCTTCAATCGGGCGCCTGCGGCCAAATAAAGTTTCGGCGTAGCCAACTTTTTTCGCATCCTCTACCAATGAATCCAAAAAGCCACGAATCGTAGGATACTGGGCGAAGTAGCGCTTGATAATTTCGGCGGCCTCTCCTCGGGAAATGCCCAATTCTTCCGCTAAAGAAAAGGCGCTTTTGCCATAAATCAAACCAAAGTTGATGGCTTTGGCCTTACGGCGTTGGTCTTCATTCACCTCTTTTAAAGGAGTGGAAAAAAGTTGGGAAGCCGTGAGGGAGTGCACGTCTTGTTTTTCCTGGAAGGCTTTCGTGAGCAAGGCATCTCCGCTCATGGAAGCTAAAATACGTAATTCAATCTGACTATAATCGGCGCCGAGTAACACCCGGCCCGGGCGCGCCACAAAGGCTTGCCGCACCAATTTTCCGCTCGGTGTGCGAATGGGAATATTTTGCAAATTAGGATCGGAGCTAGAAAGGCGGCCCGTGGCAGCTACGGTTTGATTGAAGGAAGCGTGCACGCGCTGGGTATGAGGATCCACCAGGGCGGGCAATACATCCACATAGGTGCTCTTTAATTTGGAAAGTTCGCGGTGCTCTAAAATCAAGGCGGGCAATTCGTGCAAGTGACTAAGTTTTTCTAAAACTTCCACATCGGTAGAAAATCCGGTTTTTGTTTTTTTGTAGGTAGGAAGCTTTAAATCCTCAAAGAGGATTTTTTGTAATTGTTTGGGACTACTAAGATTAAATTCACCGCCAGCTAATTCATGGGCTCTTTTTTCTAGAGAACCAAGCTCTTTAGAAAATTCTTGGGAAACTTTATTTAAATGTTCTGAATCTATAGAAACGCCTTCCCATTCCATATCTGCCAGCACCGGTACCAAGGGCATATCGATTTCTTTAAAAACCTTTTCTAGGCTAGGAACCTTTTCTAAACGATTCGCAAGGCATTCGACCAACAAATAGGCCACGTGGGCATCCTCGGCAGCATACTCACCAGCTTTATCCAAAGGCACATGGGCAAAAGGAATCTGGTTTTTGCCTTCGCCGCAAAGCTCTTCGAAGGAAATATTTTTATGGTTGAGGTGCTTTAGGGCCAAAAGATCTAAACCGTGGCGGGCTTCAGGTTCCAAAATATAAGAAGCGATCATGGAATCAAAAACCACTTGGCTGGGCTCGACCTCTATTCCTGCGCCCCGGAGAATATTGAGGTCGAATTTTAGGTTTTGCCCAGCGATCGGCCGCCCTTTTAAAAATTGTTTTAATAGCGCCAACGCCTCACTGGCCACACATTGCTGAGCATGGAGCGCACCTGACTCGGGATCTTGGTGATGTAAGGGCACATAGTAAGCAGTGGCCGTATCGCCCGCGAAAGAAAACCCCACAATTTTGGCCGCACGGATGTGGAGGCTCGTGGTTTCCGTATCGATCACTACTAGTTTTCCGGCAGGGATAGATTGGAAAGCCCGCTGTAATTCCTCCTTGGAGTGGATCACGATATATTGTTTTTTCTTAGTAGCCACAAGATTAGCTGGATCCACAGGAGCTAGAGGTGCGGGAGTATCTATTGTAGCGGCAGTAATTCCAGCGCCACTGGGCATCTGCCAAGAACGCATGCGCTTTTCTAGGGCGTGAAACTCTAATTCTTGCAGCAAAGAAAAAAAGTCGTCTCCCGCTTTGGGCACGCAACGCAAAGAGTGCCAATCGGTTTCCAGCGGCATATCGCGAACCACGGTGGCGAGTTTTTTGGAAAGGAGCGCCAGCTCCCGGCTTTCTTCCAATTGTTTGCGCTGGCCCTCTTTTTTGATTGCGGAAATATTTTCGTAAATACCCTCGAGGGAGCCAAATTGCTCTAGAAGCCCCACGGCGCCTTTGGGCCCAATGCCTTTTACGCCCGGAATATTATCGGAGCTATCCCCCACGATGCCGAGGTAATCGGCCACGAGTTCCGGTGGCACACCGAGTTTTTCTTTTACCTCAGGAGCCGTGTATTTTTGCTCCTTCATGGTGTCATAGAGATAAATATTTTTGTTCACGAGCTGCATGAGATCCTTATCGCTCGAAACAATGCAGACTTCCGCGTGCTCCTCAGAAAGATGGGCCGCCCGCTCGGCCAAGGTGGCAATCACATCGTCCGCCTCGAAACCCGGCTTTTCAAACGCTGGTAGGCCTAAGGTTTCCACAAATTTTTTGATGTAAGGGATTTGCGGTACCAAATCTTCCGGCATGGCACTGCGGTTGGCTTTGTAGTCCGTAAACATTTCTTTACGAAAACTGGGATGTTTGGTGTCGTACACCACGGCAATGTGGGTAGGACGCATTTCCTCCAGCACCTTTAAGATCATGTTGGCAAAACCAAAGGTGGCATTAGTGGGTAGGCCAGCCCGATTGCTCAAGGGGCGAACGGCGTAAAAAGCCCGGAAAATAAAAGAGGATGCGTCAATTAGACAAAATAAAGGGCGCTGGGGAGATGCCATTTCCATGGCTTACTCCAAAGCGCCCAAAATCTCTAGGAACTAAAACTAGTTCTTTTCTGCTGCTGCAAATGCTTCAGCGGAAGAAGGAGCGATCGCAGAAATTTCCGCATCGTTGCCCCAAACGGATTGAGAAGGAACCACTTCGGCTACTACCGGAGCGGATCCAAAAAACATGGTAAGCAACTTCTGATACGCATTTTTTGGTGCGTACATGCCCAATTCCCATTCACTAATCGTTTGCTGCCGGCAACCGAGGCCCTCAGCCAACTCAGCTTGTGTCAGGTTGCGCGCTTTCCTAGCGCGTCTGATGGTTTCTGCGTCCCATGGTCCTAATTTCTCTGCACTCATCTTTTTTGCTCCTTCCTTGAAGCGTTAAACGTTGAACTTAAACTTTTACACTCTATTGCTCTGCTGAAATCCTTCCCCCATCTCTCTCGAAAAATTGTATCGGGAAAGCATTTCAACAGAGCAACACTCTTCTAGGTTTCGCTGAGCTCGCTCACTTTCGTGTCAGCCATAGTGTCCCCTAAACGAGCTTGTTGATCTAATCTTGTCATGAGGTAGAGCTCGATGGCAAGTATCGGAATTCCAATCACAATCCACAAAACCCATCCGACTAAGGGCACCATAAAAAAAAGAACGGGGATAGCCACCGTGGAATTGCGGATAATGGAATCTTTAAAATCCGCCGGGCCACCTGTTTCCGTGTTAATCACCTGGAGGCCCACTATTCTTTTGCCCAAACTACGGCCCCGATTAAATCCGTCGCATACTAAAATATAAAGAAAGGCGGCCAAGGCACCCGCCGGGTAGAGCGGTAAACTCACCAAGGCAATCATAATGATCAAATCAATGGCTTTGGCGATTAGGCGATTCAAAAAAAGAGGATGGGTAGGCAGTAAGAATTTTTTCATGAATCCTGCTGTAAGAAATATTCGTCCATGAGGCCCACTAATAAATGGATCACTTGAATGTGCACTTCCTGGATGGCCGCAGAAGTTTTTCCTAAGGCCACATTCAAATGCATATGGGCCATGGCCCCCAAGGGTCCGCCGTTACCGCCCGTAAGGGCAACAATTTTTAAGCCCTGTGCTTTAGCGGCTTCTGCGGCTTTTAATACGTTGGGAGATTTGCCACTCGTAGAAAGGGCAAAAAATAGATCCCCCTTTTTGCCAAAGGCTTGCACAGAGCGGGCAAACACTTGGTCATAGCCATAATCGTTGCCAATCGCTGTGAGCGCGGAAACATCCCCGGGGATAGCAATTGCGGGTAACGGGCGGCGCTCTTTTAGAAAGCGGCCAATCATTTCTCCAGAAAAGTGCAAGGAATCGGAAGCGGAGCCCCCATTGCCACAAATAAGTAGCTTGCCACCAGCGTCGATGCACTCGCCCATCCACCGGGCTGCTTCCACCACATCCTTACTTTGCCGGCGAAAAAAATCTTCGCGCACTGAGGCGCTCGTCTGTAATTGGCTCTCGAGGCGTTCTAAGGCTTTTTGGGAGTTGCTATTGCTCATTTTTGTACCATTTTGCCACTAGTCCCCTCATTGCCGCAATGCGCGAACCAACCGGCACTCATTTACCTCTTCTATCCACTAAGGTATACTCAAGAATTAGCGATAAACCCGCGAAAAAGGAAGAGAAACCATGAGCGAATTCATCTTTGAAGCAAGTGACGAAACATTCGAAACAGAAGTATTAAAACACCAGGGATCTGTGCTCGTAGATTTTTGGGCTGAGTGGTGCGGACCGTGTAAGGCACTTGGTCCCGTGTTAGATGGCTTGGCGAAAGAATACCAAAACAAAATTAAAGTGGTGAAGGTAAACGTGGACGAAAGCCCCAATGCCCCCCAGCAGTACAAGGTACGAGGTATCCCCACCATGATTTTTTTCAAGAACGGCCAATTAGTAGACCAACTCGTGGGCAACCAACCCCGAGAAGCTATTAAAGGGGTTATCGACAAAGTAGTGAAATAAGACGTAAAATTTAACAAAGCACTTAAGCCGAAGGATCTGGTGAATGTGCTCATGGAAGATATTTTTTTCCCAAGGAGAGGGTTATGGATTCAGTTAGCTTTATCGTTGAACAATATAAACTCGGTGGCTGGATGATGCATCCAATCGCCATTTCACTCGCAATCACCGTTGCGATCATCCTCGAGCGCTTAATGCGCATCGTGTTCCAATACAATATCGACGGCACGAGCTTCATGTTTGAAGTGCAGAAATATGTATTGGCTAACGATATCGACGGTGCGATTCGTCTCTGCAATGGTGCAGGTCGGGCCGCTCTACCAAGAGTGATCAAAGCGGGTTTGCAGCGGGCTTCCCGGGATGAACACCAAATCCAAAACGCGATCGACGCAGCTTCCCTGGAAGTGATTCCAAAAATCGAAAAGCGTTTGCACTATCTTGGCTTGATCGCAAACCTCGCTACGTTGCTTGGACTCCTCGGCACGATCTCTGGCTTGATTTACAGCTTCGGTGAAGTAGCTAAGGCGCCCGCTTCTGAGCGGCAAAACGTGCTCTCCGCTGGTATCGCCGAAGCCTTGAACTGTACAGCTTTCGGTTTGATTGTAGCGATCCTAGCGATGATTGCGCACTCCTGGCTCAGCTCCCGCGCAGCCGTGCTAGTAGAAGAAGTGGACGAGTACTCGGTGAAACTCATCGATCTACTTTCCGCCCGCAAATACAAGCACTCCACTGAAGAAACGCTGTAAGGGTATCAAATGCTGAAGCGCCCTTCTGCACGCCGCAAGAGCCATGGTACCGGAGATGTGGAACTCCCTCTCGTTCCGATCATGGACGCATTCGTAACCCTGATTGCGTTCCTGCTCCTGGCCACCTCACTCTTAGCGGTAACTCTCATCGACACTCCGGTGCCGGTGGTTTCCAACGTGCCCGACGATTCCAAGGAAAAGCCGCTGATGTTAACTCTCAAGTTAACGCCAGAGGAATTACATTTGAGCAGTGCGTTCAATAAAATTCCCGTGCAAAAATTCCCGAAGATCGACAAAGGCTACGATCTGGAAAAGCTACACGAAGCATTGGTGGCCATACGCCAGCAATTCCCTAAAGAGAAAACGGTTGTCTTCATGCCCTCGGGCGATATCAAATACAACGATATCGTGCAGACCATGGACTCCGTGCGACTTCTCCTCAAAACCGACCCACCCTTCTACATCACCGATGAAAAAGATGGCGTGGACAAACCGGACCAATATTTGTTTCCATTCGTAATTTTTGGAAACGTACTTAGCGGGAACTAACCATGGCAGGAATGACAGTACAAGGACCAGGTTCAAGCTCCGGCCGCCATCGACGGGGCCGTGGTCGGCGTTTACGCCGCCGGGCTTTCGGTCTACAGCTCACGAGCTTGATGGACGTGTTGATGATCATCGTGGTGTTCTTGCTAAAGAGCTACGGCTTATCCAGCATGAGCATTGCCCAGGAAGATAAACTGGAGTTGCCTGTGTCGCGGGCCACGGAAACCTTCGGTGAAGGTGTGGTGCTCGTGATCGCGCAAGACAAAATCATCATCGATAGCGAACCCGTGCTCGAGTTCAAGCCATCTACGGTTCAGGCGGTTGACGGCAAGATCGTGCCCACGTTTGAATTGCCCGATGGTGCTCTCGACGGTAGCGGCAACGTTGGCAGCCGCGGGATCTTGGCGATCTATGATGTGTTGAAGCGCAAGAAGGAAGAGTTCGATACGTTGGCTTCCCGTGCTCCAGATCCAGTGGAAGCGGCCAAGAAATGGACAGGGGATTTGTTGGTTCAGGCTGATAAACAAGTTAACTACGAACTCATCCGCCACGTGATGTATACGGCGGGCATGGCTGGGTACAAACAATTCCGACTCACGGTGGAGAAGCAGCCGGAGTAGGATTGTTATGGCTGGTTGGTAGGGGCGTCGGGAATTACCCGGCGCCTTTTTTGTTGGCTCATCCTTGTGCAAATGGAAGACGCCCACGGGAATATTTTGGGCCTCGAGGTCTCCCTGCCTTAAATCCGCCCTCTGCCATTCTCTTACAATCATTGCTCCCTACGCCCCGCGATACTATGATGCAGTCATGAAAACCCTACTCACAATCCTTAGTCTTTTTCCCCTCCTCACCCACGCCCACGGCACAATCCCTGACATCCCACCCGATGCAAACAGCCGCGAATACCGCAATCTGTTACAGCAGCGAATGCAGACTCTAGAAGAAAGCCAAGATAGCGATGGTCTAAATATCGTGCTTCAAGCGGGTGAACGAAATCTGGATTGGCTCGAGCACATCAATTCTTTTTTGCCTGAGGGTCAGAAACTTTCGCTCACTTCCAAAGAAACCCAGAGAGGAATTCCGATCACAGCGCCTTCGGAATACAGCCCAAGCCTCATCTTGGAAAAATTCAATAAATTAAAAGCTGAGTATCCCGCAGAATTGGCTGCGGTGGTTTTCGAGGGAAAACCATTCACGCAAACTCCACCCATTGATACAAAACTTTATATCGAGTGGAGCCGGCTCTTAGATCGGCAGTACCAATCCGCAGCCCGCTGGCGCACGATGTCGCCCTGGCTCGGGGAATTGGAAAGAAGGCGGGGCAATGATATCCGCGGGTTTTATTTCCTTTCGCGCTTGCCAGAATCGGAACGGGCGCAAAAGTTAAACGGCTTTGCCCAATTGCCGCCGCAAGAACAAACGCAAATCAGCCAGTGGCTCGTGGGCATGTGCCTTAATCAATCCTCTTCTCTTTCTGGATGCCAACGGCGCGTGCAGGAACAGCAACAGAAAAATGCGCTGCTTGCCTACTACACAAGCCAAGAACCCGAGAGCCGGGAAACGTATGATTCCTTTTTTTCCATTCCGAGCTATGCGCCTCGCCGGGATTTCTCCTGGGAAATAGCGGCCGATGGGTCTAACCGTTTGATCGCGCCTTTTCTTGATCCGAAAAAAGCTGACGTGCAACACTTCCTGCAGTTCAACATCCAGGAAGAATGGAAATGGGGCAATTGGCATTTGGAGCTGCCTTTCGCGCCGAGCGGTCCTCATCCCTATGTTGTTTTTAAACCAGGAGTCACGCCGAACGTGAATGGCCTGGGCGGAGATCGCATCACCATGAATGCGAACCAACCGCTCACGGAATACGATGCTCAGTGGACCATCCGTCATGAGTTTGGCCATGTGTTGGGCTTGCCAGATTGCTATGTGGAATTCTATGAGTCCGATCGAAAAGTGATCGTGAACTACCAGATCGACGTGGACAACATCATGTGCTCCCGCAAGGGGCACGTGAAACTGGAAAACATCCAGGAACTAGAGCGAGCGTATAAGCGATAAGCAAAAGAACCGCGTAAAAAAACCCGAAGGGCTCTTGGCTCTTCGGGTTTTTTATTCTCTAATGACGCAGCACCGTTACAAAAAGTAGCCGGACACTAATTCACGGTGAGCTTGCTGCCAAGAGTATGACCCAAACTCTTCGGCTTGCGTCCTACAGCAGAAAGATTCTCTTTCCGCTCTTCTTCCTCTTTGCAGGCAATGCAGAGCTCAGCGATCGTCCGGGCCGATAATCGGGCAAAACCGATATCGGACCCGCAGCCTTCGCATTCGCCGTAGGATCCATCCAGGATCTTATCCAAGGCTTTATGCAAACGCTTCACCTTGAAGTTCTCCCGATTCGCCATACGCATTTTCATGCCTTGCTCAATATCACTAGAAGCCAGATCTGCTTCGTCCATCAAATCTTCTTGATTGGTCTGCAAATCGCCTTTGATTACTTTTTCACCAAAGATGATCTCATTTTCTTCCCGTCGAATTGCTTCCACCAAAGCAATCACCTGAGTTTTTGTGAGACCATGGGCCTTTAACGAGGCACAAATTTTTTCTGCCTCTTCTTCTGTAATGCGAAGCAAGCGGGCCAGCTTTGCTTCCATGGATTTTCCGGCATCCGCCGATTTCGCTACAACAGGACTCTTATTTGCTTTACTTGCCATATGTGCTCATTCCCCCCTGATATCGGTAGTTTTTGTTTACACGGTACCGACAGCACAAAAAAACAATGGTTCAGTAATGTAAGCGCAAATTCATTCTGAATCAAACGCTCTGGTAAGGAAAGTGACGACACTGTGCGTTCGTATCTTGCCAAACCTAACAGGAAACTAATACCTATTTTCCGTGTTAAAATTTAGTATGTAGGCAATGCGCCACAAGCCCAAGAAAAAATTTCAGGATTTTTTCTAGTGCATAGCGGTACTTGATAACGCAGGCCAAAAAACAAAAGAAGAAAGAATTTTTTACTAGAAATAAGGTAAATACTCTCCATGCAACGTCACTTTGAATTGGAACTAAAAAATCTAAAAGAACAAATTCTCGCCATGGGTGGCCACGTGGAATTAGCTGTGGAAGCTGCCACACAGGCACTCATTCAAAAGCAGCCCAATGGCTTTAAGATCGTGCATGATCTAGAAGCCAAAATCAATCGCGAGCATATGGAAGTAGATGAATCTTGTTTACAGCTTCTAGCTCGCCAATCCCCGCTGGCAGCGGATCTACGGCTGGTTGTGGCTGTATTAAAAATTTCTACCGATCTAGAACGCATGGGCGATCAGGCTGTAAATATTGCCTATAACGCCAAGGATTATCTAGAAGGCGAGCCCGTAAAAGATTTGGTGGATATTCCCAACATGGCCAAAGAAGTACGAGCTATGGTACGCGATTCTTTGGATGCCTTTGTACGGCAAGATGGCGCACTGGCCAAAGAAGTGTTGCAGCGGGATGACATTGTGGATGGTCTGAAAGACAAGGTGTTCCAAGATCTCATTCAGTATATGTCGAAAAATCCCAACAACGTGGAACAGGCTTTAGATCTAATTCTAATTGCCAGGAATTTAGAACGTTTAGGAGATCACGCCACTAATATCGCGGAAGATGTAATTTTTGCCATGACTGGCCAAGACATCCGCCACGGATCCAAGCCACAAGCAGAATAGCCGCACTTCCAATAAGAAGAGGAACCATGAAAAAACATCGGATCCTAGTAGTAGAAGATGAAAACGACATCCGTGAGCTCATTTTTCTTCATCTCAGTAGAGAGGGCCACCAAGTGGAAAGCTGTGGCAATGGCCAAGAAGCTTTAGAGCTACTGAAAAAAAATGAATACCACCTAGTGGTACTAGATTGGATGCTGCCAGAAAAAAGCGGACTAGAAATCACCAAGGAAATTCGTAAATCCAAAAAACACGACGACCTTGGAATTTTGATGGTGACCGCCAAAAGCGCCAACTCGGATTTAGTGCTGGGATTAGAAGCCGGAGCCGATGATTATCTCGTAAAACCCTTCGAACTCTCCGTGCTAATGGCCAGAGCTCGGGCGCTTTTACGACGCACAGAAAAACCAGGCTCTCAGCTGCAACTCGGCCCTCTAGTGATCGATGAAGCAGCTCACGAGGCCCATTTACAAGGGCAAGTGATTTCACTCACACCCTATGAATTTAAACTGCTGGTTACATTGGCGCAAAATAAGGGGCGAGTTCTCACCCGCGATAAACTCATCGAAGAAGTGCAAGGCAGTGGTGTGGCGGTAGTAGAACGCGCCATTGATACGCATGTTTTCGGTTTGAGGAAAAAACTGGGGGAATGCGCCGATTTGATTGAAACAGTGCGGGGCGTAGGATACCGCATTGCTGCCCGCAATTGAAAATGTTTGCTAGGCGGCGCCAACATTTTCCGAAACAAATTTTTTCTCGGCTGCTTTTGCAGCAGCTGCTAGGCACTCTGCCAATTTTGCTCTTAACCACGGTGTTTACGCGTCTTTATTTAAAAAACAAAATCTCCCAACTACAAAATCCAGAAGAAATGCTCCAGGCCTACGACCGTGCTTTTTTTTGGTTGGGCCTTGGAATGTCTTTAGTGATGATCACAATTACGCTTTGGACGAGCTATCGCTTTGTACTCCCCCTAGGCAGAATCTTAAGCAAGACCCGCTCGATCTTAAAAAAAGAATACACCTTAGCCAAAGCTCAAAACGCCGATATCGAAGAAAAGGGTGAATGGTCAGAACTAGAAAGCGCGCTCCATCGCATCAATCGCGATATGCAAAGCAAGGATCGCTCTTTGTCGAGGGAGCGGGAAGAAATTGAAGCTATACTCAGCGCGCTTACAGAAGCGGTGGTAGCAGTAGATAAATGGGGGAATTTTTTATTTTATAACGCCCAGTTCATGCTTTTTTTCGGCGAACGACAAAAAAAGCCGGCTGGTCTTACGGATGTGTTCCGCCAAATGGAAGTTTTAAGTGCTTTTCAGCAAACAATGAAAGCGGAAGAATCATTGGTGGTTGAAACTCAACTTAGGCTCAAAACCGAGCTGCAACCGCGTCAGTTCTCCCTATCCGTCGCGCCTTTACGCTTAGATGATGGCGAAACTTATGGTGCCGTAGGGGTATTCCACGATGTAAGTGAATTAAAACGCATGGATCAAGTGCGAATTGATTTTGTAGCCAATGTTTCCCACGAGCTACGCACTCCGCTTACCGCCATCAAAGGCTATGCGCAAACCTTACGGGAGGAAATGACAGCCGGAAGTTCATCGCAAAAATTTCTAGAAACCATTGAGCGCAATACGGATCGCCTGATTGCTCTCGTGCACGATCTACTCACGATTTCTTCGTTAGAATCGGGAACGGATTTACAAAAGGAAGTAATTGATTTGGAAGCTCTCACGAGCCGCGTGGTAAATCAGCTAGATAATTTAAAGGCGGCCAAGGATCACCAATTGCAGATGAATATAGAAACAAAAGTTCTATTTGCAGATCCTAAACGCATAGAACAGGTGCTGTATAATCTCCTAGAAAACGCTATTAAATATGTTCCTGCCAAAGGCCATATCTGTGTTTCCTGGAAAGAAGAGGGAAACGAAGTACGTTTGCACGTTCTGGATGATGGCCCCGGCATTCCTGAAGAACACCATGGCCGCATCTTTGAACGCTTCTACCGAGTGGACAGCGCCCGCACCAGAGAACAAGGGGGCACAGGCTTAGGTTTATCCATCGTGAAGCATATTGTGTTAAGACACGGGGGCAAAGTAAAAGTGCAAGCTGGACCACAAAAGGGCACGGAATTCATCTGCACTTTTCCTCTTGAAGAAGGATAATTAATGTTTTTTGCCAGGAAAGAAATTCTTTTTCCGCAAGAATTAGCAGCAGCCTTGCAGGTGGCACTCAAGGCTAGTAGCGAGAAAAAATCTTCCGCTAACGCTCTCAATCCTTTATGGGAAAAACTAGCTAAAGGCCGAGGCCAATCAGAAAAGAACCATTACTCTTTTATTCGCACCGAAGCGGAAGCCTATGCTTCCTACTATTTGCCCGCCAATGCCTTAAAGGTTCCGCTCGTATTGGAAGAGGCATTGCTCCGAGGTATGGATATTACTAGCACAAGCACTACCTGGTTAGATATCGGCACAGGCCCGGGCACAGCATTCTGGGGCTTGGCCTGGTGGTTTTCAGAAAGAAAAAAGCAATTGCACTTCACGGGCTGGGATCAGTCCCCCGTGTTTACGGATTTGGCTAGCTCCCTAACGAAAAATATTCCCTTTCCTTCACGCGGGGAATTTTTGGCAGGCAAAAAAGAAAACGCTTTAGCGCTCTTTCGCAAAATCAAACCTACACATTTAAGTTTTGTGAATTCCCTGGCGGAAATTTTCCCCGATCCCGCGGTACGCTTAGAAGAAATGAAAAAAATTTTATTCGCCATGCTTGATCAATCCCGTAAAGACAATCGCCCGCGCTTTTTACTGCTCTTGGAGCCAGGATCGAGAGAAAGCTCCCGGGAACTGGCTGAGCTCAAAGATCAATTGTTAGCTGAAACCTCGGCCCAAGTACTGCTACCTTGTTTAAATAATCGCAGCTGTGGCGCTCTACAAAACCCTAAAGACTGGTGCCACGAGGAAGTGAGTTGTCAATTCCCTGCTTGGTTAAACGAACTGGGTGCGGCCGCTGGATTACGCAAAGAAGCTTTATTATTTTCGTATGTGCTATTTCAAGTGGGCGGCACGGCTAAACAATCCGAAGAAGCCCGTGTGGTAAGCCAGCGGTTAGAGCGCAAAGGCCAAGTGGAGTGCTGGTTATGCACACCCAAAGGAAAAATATTTGCGCGCAGCCAACGCTCGAAGGCCGGAGCAGAAAGTGAACCACTCCTACAAGCTTGCCGGGGCGATATCTGGAACCACGTAAAATTAGGAGAGAAGGGCGATCTGGAAGCCGTTTCTCCCTTCCTTGCAAGCACCGCGAGTATCTTTATTCCCTCCTAGGGTTTCAAGTGCTGCGCATCCATGTATACTGGATGCGATGCTCTCTCATTTCCGACAATGGCGGGAAAAAAACACATTCGGTCTTTTTCGCACAGATCTTTCTAGCCTCCTCGCCTCTGCGGCGGCCGCTACCACTCTAGGCGAGCGCATTCAGTGGATAGAAAGTCTTTTAGACTGGATCCGTATTTCCTCCGCTCCAGATAGCGGCAAAGTTGTGACTCAAATCCAAACCGTGCGTGTACGTTTCTTTTTACAATCCTTGGAACGCAACCCGGCCTGGAAAAAAGCGTTTTCTCGTCTATTAGTTTCCGTGCTGTTGGAAACGGAGGCCGTGAGCTTATTGTGCGAAACGGGCTTGCACACGGGCGATGGTTTTTTTTCCGAAGCCGCGGATCGCTTCATGCACAGGATCCTGCCCAGCCCCAAGGAGGAAAAAGAGCTTTCTGAACTCTTTGGCCGCCTTTTTTTCGAAGAGAGCGATGCGGACTGGATGGAAAAGCTCGATGAGCCCACCCTCAATGGCTTGCTTGCTTTACTTTTTGAAGAACCCAAAAATCGGGCTAATTTAGAACGCCATTATGAAGTGGCCGTTACCGAAGCTTTAACGATTCTTTCTTCTCACTTAGAATCCTTAGGCTTGTCTTCGGAAATCAGAAAGCGTAGCCATGTGCTTTCGGTGAGAGAATCTGCCTTCTACCGCCTACGCATGGCTATCACTTCGGCGTTGAATGAAGGCTCTGCTTCAACGCAAAATTTTCAGCCCCTTTTTCAAGCCTGCCGTGAAGAAATGCATTCCGCCTTTGCGCACCTAGAAGAGCAGGGTGTAAGCGTAAAAATTGTGTACCGTTTAGAAAAAATGGAGCGGCACCTGGCTCGACTAGAATCCCTTGTAGAAGTTTTTTTCATTCATTCTGGCGCGCCACCAATCGCTGCGTGGACCAAGCTTCTAACAGATTTAATTAGAAGCCGCGTGCAAAGCACCCACATCCATACTTTGATCCAGCATAATTTACGAATGTTGGCTCGTAAAATAGTGGAACGCACGGGAGCTTCCGGCGAACACTACATCACCCAAACCAAACAAGAATATTTCAAAATGCTACTTTCTGCTGGTGGCGGCGGCATGCTCACTGCTGGCACCGCCTATATAAAATTTCTAATTAGCAAAGCCCAGCCGGCGCTTTTTTTCGAAGGCTTTTTCTCCTGGTTAAATTATTCAGGTAGCTTTTTGCTCATGCAGGTTTGCCATTTTACTTTGGCTACCAAACAGCCCTCCATGACAGCTCCAGCCCTTGCCGCAAAATTAAAAGAGTCCCAAGGGTCCGACGACTTCTCCATTCTCATTGCTCGCTTAACCCGCTCCCAATTTGCTGCCGCTTTAGGCAATATCGGCGTTGTAATTCCTACGGCTATCGCCACTAATGCTATCTACAAATGGCAAACGGGCAATGCCCTACTGCCTGTGGAGTACGC
>CAYQES010000014.1:0-46453 GCA_964416595.1 uncultured Bdellovibrionales bacterium
ACACTATCCAGAAAATAAACTGGGGCGGAACTATTAGTGGCCCTTCTCCAAAGGGCTAGGGGTAAACCAGGCAAGCCACCACCACTGCCCCAATCCACCACTGTACCAAGGGGCTCCCATTGCGCCAAAACCAAAGAATCAGCCAAATGCTTCCAAAGAGCGCCTTCCGGATCACAGATCGCCGTAAGATTCACCTGCTGGTTTTTCTCTAATAAAAGAGTGAGAAAGCGGGAGAGATCTTGAAACAGAGCTTCTTTTTCCCCTAAAGGAATCCCAAGAGATTGTAAAAAGCTTCCTAGCTCTTCCCATTGGCCCGGTGAAATCATTGCGTTAGGCCAGTGGAAGAGCCGTGTTTCTCTAAATGCACATACAATAGGGCACCTGCCGTTGGCGTGATCCCCGGAACACGCATGGCCTGGCCTAAGGTAGCAGGGCGAACCCGCTTTAGGCGCTCTTGCACTTCCACGGAAAGGCCTGGCACTTTTTCATAGGAAAAACTAAGCGGTATTTTCCTTCCCTCTTGGGACTGCACTTTTTCCAAAAGCTCCATTTCTCTCTGAATATAGCCTTTGTATTTAACGGCCACTTCTGCAGCCTCTTCAATATAAGGATTTAGCCAAAACTCTTGGGGACTGGAAGAGTCGGGCACTGCCGGGAAAAATCCCACCTCTCGAAAGCGACTCACTGTCCATTCCGGACGCTTCAATAGCTCTTGCAAAGAAAGTCGATCCCGCAAAGAAGAAATGCCGGGAAATTTTTCCGGATTCATTTCAAAATCCTTGGGATACAAAAACGTATTTTCCAGGGCGGAATGGAGCCCATTTAAAGATTCCATTTTGCTTTCAAATACACGCCATTTGTTATCTGGTAATAGTCCAATCTGTCTGCCCTTAGGAGCAAGCCGTTGGTCCGCATTATCTTCCCGAAGAAGCAAACGATGCTCGCAACGGGAGGTAAACATACGATATGGCTCATCTACTCCCTTGGTAACTAAATCATCAATTAAAACACCAATATAGGCTTCCGATCGGGATAAAACAAAGGGCTCTGCCCCTCTTACTTCCAGGGCTGCATTGATGCCAGCTAATAAACCTTGGGCTGCCGCCTCTTCATAACCGCTAGTACCATTTACCTGACCAGCAAAGTATAGTCCCTCGACATCCTTACACGCCAGCGTGTGGCGCAGAGTGAGGGGATTGATTGCATCGTACTCTACGGCATAACCGGGACGGGCGATTTCTACTTTTTCCAGCCCTTGAATCGTGCGCAAAAAACCTTCCTGCACATCAATAGGCAAGCTGGTGGATAAACCATTCGCATAAATTTCTTGGGAAAATTGGCTTTCAGGTTCCAAGAAAATTTGGTGCCTCTCCTTATCCGCAAAACGGAACACTTTATCTTCAATAGATGGGCAATAACGGGGCCCCTTCCCGGTGATCGCTCCTGTAAACATGGGGGAACGATCTTTTGCTTCCGCAATCAGATCATGGGTGGCCTTGTTGGTGTAAGTTAAATGGCAAGGCATTTGGGGTAAGAGCGGAAACGGTGAGGGAACAGAATAAAAACTAAAGGGAACGGGCGAAGAATCCCCCCATTCCGGTGTTAAAACGTTAAAATTAATAGACCCTTTTTTTAGCCGAGCCGGAGTGCCGGTTTTTAATCGAACCAAAGAAAAACCCATGGCCAGAAGGGAGCTAGAAATCGCATTGGCACTACTATCTCCAGCCCGCCCACCCTCAGCCCGACTAGAACCACAGTGCATAATGGAGCGCATGAAAGTTCCCGCCGTAAGAATCACGGCGCGGGAGCGAATCTCTTCCCCAAAGTGCGTGCGCACACCAACCACCCGTTGGCCTTCTAAAATAAAATCTTTTACTTCCCGCTGAGCCACCGAAAGATTTTCTTGGGCTTCCACGGTTTCTTTCATGCGTAGACTATAAAAAACCTTATCGCACTGGGCTCGGGAAGAACGAACGGCGGGACCCTTCGAAGCATTGAGCCGCTTGTATTGCAGCGCGCTCTTATCAGTGTTCACGCCCATTTCGCCGCCAAGGGCATCCACTTCACGAGCCAACTGCCCCTTGGCTTGGCCACCGATCGCCGGATTGCAGGACATATACGCAATCCGATCATTATTCATGGTGAGTAAAAGTGTTTTAGCTCCCATACGGGCAGCAGCCAATGCGGCTTCGCAGCCCGCATGACCAGCACCAATGACTAAAACATCTACCTTTTCGCCCATTACTTATTTTCCAATGCAGAATTCTGCAAAAATATGGTGCAAGAGATCTTCGGAACTAAACTCGCCCGTGATTTCTCCAATTTTGGCTAAAGCCATTCGTAAATCCGTGGAAAGAAGGTCGGGGAAAATTTCCCCCTTTTTCACTTTTTCCAAAGCCGCATCCACTGCTTCTGACGCAGCTCCTAATACCTCATAATGGCGCCACCTGTTAAGAAAGAAATCTTGGCCCTCTAGCCGTTGGGTTTGAAAAATTCCACATAACTGATTAATAAATTCATCTATCCCCTGGCCCGTAAGGGCAGAAACCGCTACTAAAGGAATTTTCTGCGTCTGAAAAAAGCGTAGCCACAGCTCCGGCGGCATGGGGACTTGGTCTGCCTTATTCCAAACGGCCAATACTTTTGCCTGGCTGGGCAAATGTTTTTGGAGAATTTGCCAACGGCTAACAAAATCTTCATCTTGAGCCATTCCATCAAAAATCCAAACCGCCACTTGGGCTGAGCGCAACTCACCATAGGAACGATCAATGCCCTGGGATTCGATCAAATTCTCCGTGTCCCGTAAACCCGCCGTATCCGACAAACGAAAAAGCAGGCCCTTTAAATAGAGGGCCTCTCGCACCACATCCCTCGTGGTGCCAGCTTCTGTGCTCACAATGCTGCGATCTTCTCCCAGGAGACGATTAAAAAGAGAAGATTTTCCGCTATTAGGAGCACCCACCAGCGCTAAACGAATCCCTTCCCGCAAGGGTTGAGAGTCCACAAATTCTTGCCGCAGTTTTGCTACCCGCTCTTGCCAGCGCCGCAACTTTTCTGACCATTTGTCATAGTCCAAAACAGAAAGGCCCTGATCGGAAAAATCAATATCCACTTCGATCTCAGCTAAACGATCGATAATTTCTTTTTTGAGGAGCTCTAGTTCCCGCTTACCACTTCCCATCAATTGGTCCAAAGCCCGCCGAGCTGATTCTTCGCTTTGACTGCCGATCAAATCCGCCACAGATTCTGCTTGCTCCAAAGAAAGCTTTCCGTTGCGAAAGGCTCGAAAACTAAACTCTCCGGGTAAAGCCTCCCGGGCTCCTTGAGCCAAAAGCTCCCTCATTACTTTGCGCAAAAGATAAGGATTTCCGTGCAGATGGAGTTCCACCACATGCTCACCGGTAAATGAATGTGGCCCTTTCATCCAAACGAACATTCCATCGTCCAATGGTCCACGCGCTGAACGTAAAACACAGCGGTACAGGTGGTGAGATTGCACTTGGGATGGATCAAATTTCGACCCATCAATTTTTTCTAGTAATGGAGCGGTTTTTTCCCAGGCAGAGGCACCAGAAATGCGAATCACGCCCACCGCCGCCACGGCCTCCGGGGCCGAAGCAATGGCAGCGATCGTTTCCTCATTAAAATAATTCATGGTCTTTAGGCTTTGACCACCTGATTGGCAGCAGGATTAATCCCCAACTTACGATTTAATACCCATTGTTGGGCAATACTCGTGGCTGAGTTTACTACCATATAAATGTTCAATCCCGCCGGCAACAGCAGCATGAAAACACCAAAAATCACCGGCATAAATTGTAGCATTTTTTGTTGTGCGGGGTCCGTAGCTGTAGAAGGTGATAGTTTTTGCTGCAAATACATCAAGCCCGTCAGTAATACGGGGGTGATAAAAAACGGATCAGGGGAAGAAAGATCATGAATCCAACCCACAAAAGGTGCTTGGTATAATTCCATGGAATTAAAAAGCACTCGATAGAGCGCAAAAAATATCGGCATTTGAATCAAAATGGGCAAACATCCGCCCAATGGATTGTAGCCATTGGTCTTCATGAAGTTCATCATTTCCACATTGAGCTTTTCTTTGTCGTTTTTATATTTTTCCCGCAAGGCATTCAATTGTGGTTGAAGTTTGGCAATTTTAGACATGGATTTCATGCTCTTATAGGTAAGCGGAAACAACAGCATCTTGATCACGAAAGTCAAAATGATAATTGCCACTCCATAATTCAACACAAAACCATGGAGCCACTTCAAAGACTGCAGTAAAGGAACCGCAAGAAAGGAGGTCCAACCAAAATCAATTGTATCTGCCAGCATTGGATCTACGGTACGGAGACCTTCCATTTCTTTGGGCCCAAAATAAATTTTTGTTTCTAGAGAAAATTCTCTTTTCCCCTCTGTAGGAAAGGCCAGACTCCCCCTTACCGCGGGAGCCCCAATGTCCTCTTTGCTAATTTGTGCACCCACGGCCGATTTATTTTCTTCTGTGCCCTTAGGCACTAAGGCGAGCACGAAATAACGGGTGTCTAAACCAAGCCATTTTACGCCAGATTGAGATTCAATAGTTTCTTTGTGATCTGCAGCCAATTCTGCGTGGCGTTTATTTATATCTCGAAAAGTCACATGCACTTTGTCAGGGGCCTGACCAAAAATGCTTCCTTCTGTGTCATTTTCTCTTTTTGGGCTACCGTATAAATCAAGAAAAACAAATTTTGGCGGTTCTTTTTGGAAGCGGAATCGATACTCCGCTTTGCCGCCATAGCCTGTAGAATCTAAAGAGATCACCCGCTCTACTTCTAGCTCTGGCGTGGAAAGTCGGGCCACCGTTTTTCCAGGCATTGGTTGCGTTAAGCTATCCCAGTTTACAGAAGTGGCTTCGGTATAAATAGGGTCGCTAAAGCGAAGATTCATCTGCGAAGTAAAGCCTGTCACACCAGTTAAGGTTATTTTGTCGTCTTTTTTCTCCAGTGTTTTAGAAAATGATTTTAATTCCCATGCTTGCACGGCTGCCGCTTGGTTTGTTATCACCATTTTTACTTCTGAATTTTCTAAGATCTGGCTAGATACTTCAGCCTTACTCGCTCTTTTGTTTCTTTCTGTGGGAGGAAAGATCCCCTTAGCATCCAAGAGGGCTTTGGTTTCTTCTCTTTTTGCTTTTAGCTCTTGTTGTTTTTGGTTTTGTTCCTGCTCCTGAGCTGCCCGTTGCTGGATTGGCTCCAAATAGAATTTTTGCCAGGTAACCCAGATTACTAACGAAAGCATTACAGCTAATATGGCTTTTTTATCCATTTAAACTCTCCCAGAAAAACAATTCATCGGCACAGGATCGTGACCACCCTTACAAAAAGGATGGCACCGCAACACTCGCCAAACAGACAAAACAATACCTTTAAAGGGGCCATGCATTTCTACCGCATTCACCGAGTAATGAGAACAAGTAGGAATAAAACGGCAGTGCACCCCGAGACTCAAAAAAAGTGGCGAAAAAGCCCATTGGTAAAAATTAAGACAGGCGATGCAAAAGCCGCTGAAAATCTTCATGGAGTTCTTCCTTATAGCGCTTTTCTGTTAGATTCACTGGCTTTTGTTTCGCGATAAAATGCAAATCAATGCCCTGCAGCTGAGTTTGGTGCAAACGAAAGTTTTCCCGTAACCGACGGCGAAAGCGATTACGCTCCACGGAAGGCCCATAGCGGGCGCTTATAGTTACTGCCAAGCGCGGATGGTCTAAATTGTTTTTGGCATAAAACAATATCCAATGCCGAGCCACCCACTTAGTAGCTGTCTTCTTTAATTGGAGAAATTCTGACTTGCGCCTTAGACGCAGTACTTCATCTAATCCGTTGCGTTTACGCAACGGAGGCGATTTCTTACTTTTTACCAATCTTAACCGTAAGGCGCTTACGACCTTTTTTCCTGCGGGATGCTATCACTTTACGGCCATTCTTTGTGGCCATGCGTTTACGGAAACCGTGGGTTTTTGCGCGCTTTTTTTTGCTCGGCTGCCAAGGGCGTTTCATGAAATTCTCCCAATTCTTTGGAAATGCTAAATACTTTTAAGTTCAAACCGATTCTTGAGCGGCGAACGGTGCTTTGCTAACTACCAAAGAACCGAACACACTGCAAGTATGCCGCTAGTAGTAAAGGGAGAAATTCCTTGAACCCCCCACTAACCTTTTGCTATCAGTACCAAACGTCTTTTTTTTATTCCAATTAGACTTAACGCAAGCAAGGAAAGGGGAAGTATTCCTTTGTCATGAAAGAGCATCCAGTTTTTTGGCAATCCGCCTTACAACAACTGCAAACCATGACCACGCCAGAGATGTTTAAATCTTGGCTACTCCCCTTAGAAGTTCTAAATTTAGACGATTCCATCATCACCTTTAAAGTCCCCACCCCCTTCTTCAACACGTTCTTAAAAAGTAATTTTGAATCAAAGATTGTGAATGCTTTGGCAATGGTAACAGGGAAAACTTACCGGATTTCTTATACGGTTTCTTCCGCCGAAAGTTCCATGGCTCCTGTTGCTTCCGTAACGGATATTGAAAGCCATTCTGCTTCGAATACCAATCCGGAAGCCCCCCTTAGCAGAAATATTTTTTCTTTTTCTCCCCCATCACGGGCTGAAGCCGTACATTTGCCTGTAAAAAACCCCGTTTCTATTGGCCCAGAAGGCACAAAACTTCCTAAAGGATTGATCAAATGCACTTCAGGTTATGTGGATACAGCCCATACTTTTGAATATTTTATCGTAAGTAGCGGCACCCAATTTGCCCACGCTGCTGCAAAAGCAGCGGCCAACTTTCCTGGTGGAAAATACAACCCACTTTTGATTTATGGGCCTTCTGGTTTGGGAAAAACTCACCTTTTGCATGCGATTGCGATTCAAATGCTAAGGAATAATCCCCAAGCTCGGATTTGTTATCTTTCTGCAGAATCTTTTGTGAATGAGTTCATTGAATCCGTAAAAAATAAATCCACGAACCATTTTCATAACCGCTACCGGTCTAGCTTTGATGCCTTTTTGATCGACGATATCCAATACATCGGCGGCAAAGAAAAGAGTGAGGAAGAGTTCTTCCATACCTTCAATCATTTGTTTGGTACACATAACCAGGTAGTACTCACCAGTGATAAACCACCCAAAGAATTGCACAATTTAGAAGAACGCTTGATCACACGCCTACAACAAGGGTTGGTGGTGGATGTAAAACCGCCAGATCTGGAAACCCGGATCGCAATCTTGAAAGCTAAGGCGGAAGCCGATGATTTATACGTTCCCGATGAAGTTTGTTTAATGATTGCCGGTCATATACGGAACAATGTAAGAGAATTGGAAGGTGCCCTGGTGCGCCTCAATGCAGAAGCTTCTATTAATGGCACCGAAATCACTCTCGATATGGCCAGAGAGGCTCTTTCCGATTTATTGAACGAAAACAAAAATAACAATCTTTCCATTGAATCGATCAATAAATGCGTCTGTCAGTATTTCAAAATTTCTTTGGCGGAATTGAACTCCAAATCCCGGGAAAGGAAATATTCCGAACCCCGACAAATCGCCATGTATTTAAGTCGGAAATACACCAAAAAAACCCTTCCGGAAAGTGCTTTGGCTTTTGGGGGAAAAGATCATTCCACCGTGATCCATGCCATTAAGAAAATTGAAAAAGAAATACACGCTAGCCCTACCCTAAAAAAGTACGTAGAAGATATCCAACAAATGCTTTAATTTTTATTTGTGGAAAAGCCTGTGGAGAACCCATGCATTTTCCTGGATATTTTTTTTGATTGTCAAAAAGTCTAAATATTGCCTTGAGTCAAATTTAAAGTAAGCTGTGAATATTCTTATTTATTTATTTTTCCACAGAATTCACAGGGGTGGATAAGTAAGAAAATTTTCTTTTATCCACATTTATGGATAACTAGCCATTTTTTACCTTTGACTAGTCATTTTAAGGGCTTTTTTGGCTATTCTGATTATTAACATCGCCTATTCGTCTTCATCTATCCACAATTGGGGATTGTTTTTAAAAGGCCGAGTAGCCAAAGAACAAGAAATACTTCTTTCCCCAATTTTGGCAAAGTTATACAGCTAAGAAATTGGATAGAGGAAAAGGAAGAAGGCTGAAAAATGAGGGTTCTTCGGGTTTTTTCACATATCCACACTACTACTACTACTACTATTATAAATATTCATATTAGATAGAAGCTCGGGGTACCCAAAAAATGAAGATAATAGCCAAGAATAAAAAAGAACTTTTAGACAGCTTGAATAAGGTTCATAGCGTAGTGGAGAAAAGAAACACTCTCCAAATTCTCAGTAATATCTACCTAAGTGTTCAGAACAATGAATTAGTAATTAAAGCTACTGACCTAGAAGTAAGCATTGAAACGGTAGTTCCAGTCCAAGTATTAGAGGCAGGACGCGCTACCGTGTCAGCTAAAAGCTTCATCGATATCATCCGGGAATTGCCAGAAAAAGAAATTCACATTCACTCTAAGGAAAACCATTGGGTAGAAATCGCCTGTGGAAAATCGAATTTTAATATTATGGGTCTATCCCCTGAGGATTTTCCCTCTTTACCTTCTTACGGAGGAAAAGCCTCTGCGAAGGCTAAAGTAGATATTTTACAGAAGATGATTGATCACACCCTCTATGCCGTTTCTTCTGACGAAAATAAATACAATATGAATGGCGTCTATTTTGAATCTTTAGACGGTAAAAAATACGTGATGGTAGCAACGGACGGCCATCGTATGGCCTATTACGAAGAAACCCCTTTTGAAGGAGCTGGAATTTCTTTACCTAAAGGAATCATTATTCCTCGAAAAGGAATCCAAGAGGTACGCAAAATCATCGAAGGAGTAGGCCCAACGGTAGATTTGAATATGGAAGGCAATCACTTATTAGTGAAAACTCCCAATACTTTTCTTTCTGTGCGTTTAATTGAAGGCCAATTCCCTGATTGCAAACAAGTGATTCCAAAAAATAATAGCCGTTCTGTGGAATTGGATAGAAATGCCTTTTTTGATTCCTTAAGCCGGGTTTCTCTTTTGGCCAATGAAAAATCCCGTGGGGTAAAATTTTTCCTTTCTCCTGGAAAATTGGAAATTTCTTCTAGCAATCCAGATATTGGAGAAGCTACAGAAATTATTGAAACAAATTATAAAGGCGATCAGCTGGAAATCGGATTTAACGCTAAATATGTTCAAGACACATTGGCCGTTATTCATGAACCAAACGTGGTTTTTGAATTGAACGATAGAATGAGTCCTGGAATTATCCGCGTGCCCAATTCTCCGCAGTATCTTAGTGTTCTCATGCCTATGCGGCTCTGATGGCCTTAGGTTCCCTGCAGCTTCGGCACTTCCGGAATTACCGGCATTTAGATTTAGATCTAAGTTCTGGAATTACGATCTTTACAGGGAACAATGGTATCGGAAAAACCTCGATCCTAGAATCAGTTTGTCTTTTAGGCAGCGGCAGATCTTTTCGGGCTGCAAAGAATTCGGATTTTATCCACAAAACCGAAGAATTTTCTGTGATCAAAGGGGTAGTGGATCAAAAAGGATTGATTACAGAAATAGAAATTCGAATTTATCCCACAGGGAAAAAAGTGTTCTTGGATCAAAAACATGCCAAAACCACTACTTCCTTATTGGAATTACTGCCAACCATTGTTTTCTCTCCCGCTGATCATTGGATCGTGGAGGGGGATTCTTCCTATCGTAAACAGTTCCTAAATCGCGCTGTGGCTCACGTGGACTGGGAATATGTGGATGACCTTCACCACTACAATAAAGCCCTCCTACAACGGAATAAGCTCTTAAAACAGTGTTCCCACTTAGATTGGACCTCTACCCACCTCCAAGATTTGCTTCTTCCTTGGGATGAACAGCTTTTGACTTATGGTTCTCGATTGATTACCCGCAGAAAATTTTATTTGCAGGAACTAGGGCCTTTGGCTTTGCGAGAGTATTGCCAAGTTTCAAATTCCACGGATGCTTTTGAGCTCCATTACCAACCTTTGGGTGAAGAAGAAAAATTCTCTTTTGACACAGAGGGAGATGCCCGCGAATTTTTCGAGAAAAAACGAAAAGACTCGATGCGTCGAGATTTCTTTAGTGGCAGTACCCAAGTAGGCCCACATAAAGACGAAATTCTATTGACCTTGAACGGAAATAAAGTGAAATTTTATGGCTCCCAAGGGGAGAAGAAAACCTGTGCTTTGGCCCTAAGGTTAGGGGAATTGGCTTTATTTTACCAAAAGACACAGCGGGCGCCGGTTCTACTTTTTGATGATGTTTCATCGGAACTGGATAGCACCCGTAGACGTTCCCTAGTGGATTTACTGAGGAAAGAGAATACCCAAGTGTTGATCACCGCCACGGATTTGCCGTCCAGTTTGTTAAATGATGTGGGTAAGAATTTCAGGCAACTGGATTTGCACACCGTAGGAGAAAGAAAATAATGTCTACCACGGAAAAAACCGGGAGCAATTATACAGCAGATAAAATCAAAATCCTTGAAGGATTGGAAGCTGTTCGTAAACGTCCTGGCATGTACATTGGTGATACCACTGCACGCGGTTTACACCATCTCATTTGGGAAATCGTAGATAACGCCGTAGATGAAGGCTTAGCTGGTTTTTGTAATGAAATTATCGTGAAGCTCCACGGTGATGATTCAATTACAGTGATTGATAATGGCCGTGGTGTTCCTACTGGCATGCACTCTTCTGGGATTTCTGGTGTGGAAGTTGTTTTTACCAAACTTCATGCTGGGGGAAAATTCAACGAAGAAGGCGGAGCTTATAAAGTTTCCGGCGGTCTCCACGGCGTGGGTGCATCCGTTGTGAACGCTTTGTCCGCTGAGCTCTTAGTAGAAGTTCGGCAAAATGGAAAAGTTTTCACCCAAACTTTCGAAAGAGGAAATACCACTTCAAAACTAGAAGTGACTGGAAAAACCGATAAAAGCGGTACCAGCGTTACTTTCAAACCTGACGCCGAAATTTTCGAAACCCTAGAATATAATCACGACACGATTGCCAATCGTTTGCGGGAATTGGCCTTCTTAATGAAGGGTTTAAAATTTCAATTTGTTGACGAAAAAAATGGCAAAGATGAAACCTATTTTTACGAAGGCGGCATCAAGAGCTACGTTGAATATTTAAATCGCACTAAAACAAAAGTGCATGATGATATTATTTATCTTACGGGCGAAAAAGACGAAGTGCAGGTAGAGATCGCTATTCAGTGGAATGATAGCTACTCAGAAACTCTGCTTTCCTACGCTAACAATATTAACACCCACGAAGGCGGCACCCACGTGTCGGGATTTCGTACGGCTCTCACGAGGATCGTGAACTCTTTTGGTAAAGAAAATGATATGTTTAAGGGCTTGGCGGAACAGCTCAGCGGCGATGATATTCGGGAAGGTTTAACAACCGTTATCAGCGCAAAAATTCCCAATCCACAATTTGAAGGCCAAACCAAAACTAAATTAGGAAATTCCGAGGTTGAAGGTTTAGTTCAAAGTATCGTGAGTGAAAAACTCCGAATCTATTTTGAACAGCGCCCTAATATCGCCAAACGCATTATTCAAAAAGCGGTAGATGCGGCTGCTGCTAGGATTGCGGCCCGTAAGGCCCGTGATCTTACCCGAAGAAAATCTGCCCTAGATCTTGGTGGTTTGCCTGGAAAAATGGCCGACTGCCAAGAAAAAGATCCAGCTCTTTGTGAGCTATTCTTGGTAGAGGGAGATTCCGCCGGAGGCTCTGCCAAACAAGGGCGAGAAAGAAAAAACCAAGCAATTCTTCCTTTAAAGGGAAAAATTCTCAATGTGGAGAAGGCTCGTTTTGATAAAGTGCTAGGATTTGAAGAAATCCGAACTTTGATCACGGCACTTGGCACTTCGATCGGAAAAGATAATTTCGATATTTCTAAACTGCGCTACCACAAAATTGTGATCATGACCGACGCCGACGTGGACGGTGCCCATATTCGCACTCTTCTACTCACATTCTTTTATCGGCAAATGCCAGAGATTATCGATCGCGGTTATTTATATATTGCTCAACCCCCTCTTTACAAAATTAAGAAGGCTGGCAAAGAAAAATATTTGAAGAACGACGGAGAATTACAAAATTACCTACTGAAATCTGCTTTGGACGCTGTGACTGTAACGGCTGGCTCCAAACCAGTTCCTGCCTCCCAGTTGGCCGCTTCTTTAAAGGCAAGTTTTGCTTATATGCAAGCTTTGAAACGATATAGCTTTCGTGCGGAACCAGAAGTAGTTAATGCCATGGTGATGGATGCGGGTGTGAATGAAGATCACCTATCTTCAGAACAATCCTTGAAAGAGCGTTTAGAGATCATCAAAAAAGATGTGCTCAAGCGCTCTATTAAAGAACTCACCTATTCTATTATGCCCGATGAAGAGCATAGTGCCTTTCAAGCAGAAATTATTACTGTCACACCGAATGGCAGGAAAATTACCCGCTTGAATAAAAATTTCATTACTTCGCCGGAATTTAAAGAGCTTATCCGCACGGCGAATAATATGACCGCCATCGGCAATGGCCCCTTTAAGCTCCAGTGGGTTGGCGAAAAAGAAACTTCTAAAAAAGAGGACGCGGCACCACAAGAAGAAACCGGAGAAGAGAAGCCGGCCGAAGAAGTGCTTATGGACTATAATTCAGCCAAAGATATTTTTGAGCTTTCAGAAAAGGTTCTCATTTTCTCTAAAAAAGGAATGTCCGTTCAACGCTATAAAGGCTTGGGAGAGATGAACCCTGACCAACTTTGGGAGACCACCATGGATCCCACACGTCGCTCCCTACAACGGGTAAGAGTTGAGGATGCTGTGGCAAGCGATAGTATTTTTAGCATTCTCATGGGGGATGCCGTAGAGCCTCGACGTGAATTTATCGAGCAAAACGCCCTACGGGTAAAAAACCTCGACGTCTAAATTTAGGTAGTTAAGAAGGATATATGGATAATAAAGAAAACGTCGTCGATATTAAAATAGAAGAGGAAATGCAAACTTCCTATCTAGATTACGCCATGAGCGTGATCGTTGGTCGCGCTCTTCCTGATATCAGAGATGGTTTAAAGCCTGTGCACCGCCGCGCTTTGTACACGATGCAGGAGATGTCGAACTTCTGGAATCGCCCCTATAAAAAATCCGCCAGGGTGGTGGGGGATGTAATGGGTAAGTATCACCCTCATGGTGATACTGCTATTTACGACACCATCGTTCGCATGGCCCAAGATTTCAGCATGCGCTATCCACTTGTGGATGGCCAAGGAAACTTCGGTTCCGTGGATGGGGATTCTCCAGCGGCCATGCGTTACACCGAGGTTCGTATGTCTCGGGTTACAACGGAAATACTCGCTGACATCGACAAAGACACCGTAGACTTTGTTCCTAACTACGACGGCTCCACCAAAGAGCCACTCGTGCTTCCTTCACGCATTCCAAATCTTTTAGTGAACGGCTCTTCTGGAATCGCCGTGGGTATGGCTACCAATATTCCGCCCCACAATCTTAACGAAGTGATTGATGGTTTAGTGGAAGTGATCCGTGCACGTTTAAATAAAAAAGAATGTACTATCGATGATTTAATGAAAATCATCAAAGGCCCAGATTTTCCTACTGCTGGTTATATTGTTGGGAAAGAAAGCATTAGATCGGCCTACAAAACGGGCCGTGGCATTGTAAAAATGCGGGCTAAAATAGAAGTGGAAGAAGGAAAACGGGATAAAGAATTGATCGTTATCTCCGAAATTCCCTACCAGGTGAACAAGGCCAAATTGGTAGAAAAAATTGCTTTTCTGGTAAGAGAAAAGAAACTTGAAGGTATTAGCGATATTCGCGATGAATCCGATCGCACTGGAATGCGCGTAGTTGTGGAGTGCCGTAAGGGCGAAAACGTGCAAGTGATCATCAATCGCTTGTATAAACTCACCCAACTTTCCGATACTTTCGGCATCATCATGCTGGCTTTGCACAATGGCCAGCCGAAGCTCTTTAATTTAAAAGAATATCTCGAAGCATTTGTAGATCACCGCCGCAATATCATTGTTCGCCGTAGCCAATTTGATTTGAAGAAGGCGGAAGCCCGGGCCCATATTTTAGAAGGCTTGCTAAAGGCCATCGATAATATCGACGACGTGGTGGCTTTGATTAAAAAATCCCGTAATCCCGATGAAGCTAAAGCCGGCCTCGTGAAGCAATTTGATTTTACTGAAATCCAAGCGCAAGCCATTTTGGACATGCGCTTACAGCGGCTCACGGGCCTAGAGCGCCACAAACTCGAAAATGAACATAAAGAATTGATGGTTCTTATTAAATACCTCCAAGATTTGCTTGGCAGTGATGTTCTGCAGTTGGAAAAAATCATCGAAGAATCTAATGAAATCAAACAAAAGTATGGCGATAAACGCCGCACGGAAATTATTGCTGATGATGGTGAAATCAACGAAGAAGATCTCATCGCTGATGAAGAGATGATCGTTACCATAACCAACCAGGGATATATTAAGCGCGTTCCTCCCGAAACATATACGGCCCAACGCCGTGGTGGTTTGGGCATTAAGGGCATGACCACAAACGATGAAGATTTTGTGACCCACATTTTCACCGCGGACACGAAATGCTTCCTGTTGGTGTTCACAAACCTAGGAAAAATGTATTGGTTGAAGGTTCACCAAATACCCGAAGGCACGCGTACGTCCCGGGGTAAAACTTTGGCCGGTCTTCTGAATTTATCGAGTGTGGAAAAGGTTTGTTCTGTGCAAGCTGTGAAGAGCTTTGAAGGTGCCGGCACGATTGTGATGGCCACCAAACAAGGCGTGATTAAGAAAACTGAACTCTCTGCTTTCTCTAATCCCCGCGCCGGTGGAATCATTGCGCTCACCGTAAATCCCGGGGATATTTTAGTGAATGCCGCTTTCAGCGAAGGAGAAAGTGATATCCTCCTTTGCTCTAAGGGCGGCATGAGCGTGCGCTTCTCTGAAAGCGACGTACGAACCATGGGTCGCGTGGCGGCCGGTGTGCGTGGCATGGAGCTGGATGATAATGACGAGGTGGTTGGTATGGCCATCCTCTCTAAAAAGCAAAATCTCGATATTCTTTCTGTTACAAGTTCCGGCTATGGAAAACGCACGGCAGCCGATGAATATCGGGTGCAAGGCCGGGGTGGCAAAGGCATCATCACCATGAAAACCACGGATAAAAACGGTGAAGTGATCGGTATCCGCGCCGTTTCCGATGCGGATGATCTAATGGTGATCACCGATAAGGGCCAAGTGGTTAGGATCCGTATCCGGGAAATTTCCACCATGGGGCGCAATACCCAAGGGGTTCGCTTGGTGCGCTTAAAAGAGGGTGAAAAGGTTGTGGCTTGTCAAAGCCTTGCGGAAAAGGATGCAGATGAGTCTGGCGGCCCCGATAAGGAAGAATAAATTTTTAGCTATTTGCCTGGGTATTTTGCTCTTAAGCGCCTGCAATGCCAACAGCCCTGAGACCAAGTTTTTCTTGGCGGAAAAGCTTTTAGAAGACAAAAAATACGATGCAGCCATCAGCGAATTCAAATCCATCGTGGATAAGTCGCCGAATTCCGCCCTTGGTCTAGAGGCGCAGCTAAAAATTGCGCAAATCCAGCACCTATATTTAGGCCGCTCTCAAGGGGCTATCGAGGCCTACCAAGAATATTTAAAGCGCACAAAAAACGAGGCCATGCGTAGGGACGTGGAAAAAACCATGGCCGATCTGCAATTCCATAACTTTGAAGATTATGACCAAGCGATTGCTTCATATTCTAAATTGGTAAAAGAAAACTCTTCTCCTAAAGAAAATGAAGAGCTGATGTTTCGTTTGGGTCGCGCCTTTTTTCTGAAAGCAAAATTTGAAGATGCCATCAAAATGCTGGAGTACCAAAAAACCCGATTTCCTACTGGGGATTTCTTTTGGAAAGCAGAATTAGAAATCGGAAATTCTTTGGGCGCCACTAAGGGCAGGTGTAATGATGCTATCAAGCAGTACGATAAAGTGATTGCGGGTGGAACGAAGGAATTACGGGTGCTCGCTACCTTTGCCAAGGCTTCTTGTTATGAAGAGCAGGATGAATTGGATAAAGCCTATGAGCTTTTTTCTTCGATCCAAGATGAGTACCCGGCCCCAGCCGTAGTGGATTTAAAGATGCAAAAAATTAAAAGGCGCAAAATTTTGCGGAAAAGATAATAGGGGCACAGTATGGGCTGGAATAATAATACATTGCGAAAAACCCTCTGGTTGGCCTTTATCGGGGCCACCGCCTTGGCTGTGGTTTTATCTTTTGTTTGGTTTGGCAACCAAGGAGCAATCCTTACTCTTATTAGTTCTTTGTGCTTGGCGTTAGGTTTTGGGATTACTGAAGCGCTTGTGGGGGTTTTTACTGGGGTGAAAAAGGCTAACACCTCGGCCATTGCCCTGCTTTTTTTAGCAAAGCTTGGCTGGTGGTTGGGGCTATTTATGCTTTCTCGGCATTATCCTCCGGGCACAGAAATTCCTATTGCTATGGGGCTAGGCGCTTTCTTGCTCGCCCTCTTCATTGCCTCCCTTTCTCACTTTGGCTGGCCCAAAATTTCCGACGGAAAGAGTGCAGGAGATCCTTGACGCAATTTCTTGGCCCATGGTACTGGAAGCCTACAAGGAAACACTTTGCGCTTAGACGCTGAATTGCTCAAAAAGACTGGCGTTTTCTCACTTATCTCCAGTGAACTTGTGGCCTTTATCGGCGGAGGATACTGGGTGGGAAAAAAGCTAGATGAGCGACTAAGTTCAGCCCCTCTGCTCACTGTGGTGCTGGCAACGGCTGGTCTTTCTTATTGTGTTTGGCGGATACACCGACTCTCCAAACAGTGGATTACGAAACGGTGAAGGGCTTAAGGATCTAATGGCGCACGACGCACATTTTAGTTGGTTTCACTTTGTTCCAGGGCTTGGTGCTTTGCCAGGCCACGTGGCCGCAGCCATTTTTGTGTCAGCAATCTTGTTGGTTTTTGCTCTCTGTGCCCGCCTCTCTTTGGCGCGCAATAAAAACTATTTAGTTCCTCCATCCAAGTGGACTTTCTTAAATTTCGCTGATGTTGTTTCCGAAAGTTTATACAAGCTCACGCAAACTGTGTTGGGCCATGATGCAAAAGTTTATTTTCCAGTGATCGGCGCCCTCTTCCTTTTTATTTTTGTGAATAACTTATTGGGTTTATTTCCGGGCTTTTCACCCGCTACGGATAATGTGAACACCACTCTAGCCTGTGGTGTGTTTGTGTTCTTGTACTATAACTACCGGGGATTTAAGGCTTCTGGTCTAGCTTATATGAAGCATTTTTTTGGCCCTGTTTGGTATATGGCTTGGTTGCTTCTTCCCATTGAGCTTATTAGTCACTTTGTGCGTCCATTCACGTTGGCGTTGCGTTTGAAGGGCAATATGTCTGGGGATCATACGGTTCTTTCGGCCTTCACCAATATGGCGCCCTATATTGTTCCCGTGCCTGTATATTTCCTCGGATTGCTAGTGTGCTTCCTGCAGGCGTTTATTTTTGTCATGTTGTCCATGGTGTATATCTCTATGGCCAAAGACAGCGACCACCACTAATTTAGTTAAACAAAAAGGAGAGACCGTAAAATGAAAAAAATGAATTACCTATTGGGAGCCAGTGCTGCTTTCTTTATGCCTGCCTTGGCTTTCGCTGAAGAAGCAGCTGCCGGCGCTAGCAAACCAGAATACGCTATGGCTAAAGGCTTCGCCGTGGGCGTTGCCGCTCTTGGTTGCGCTCTTGCCCAAGGCAAAATCGTGGCCACCGCAGTAGATGGTATTTCCCGTAACCCCGGCGCTTCTGGCCAAATCTTTACCCCCATGCTCCTAGGTGTGGCTTTCGTAGAGACCCTCTTGATCTTCACGCTCTTCTTGTCTGGCATCAACGCCTAAAAGATTCGAGCTCGAAAAAAGATAAGCCATCGGTGTTATCGCCGATGGCTTTTTTGTTTTTAACTATTTTAAATAGGGCGCAAGAAATTTAGCCGTATGGCCTTTCTTGGATTTCACTACTTCTTCCGGCGTGCCGGCAGCGAGAATGGTTCCTCCGCCTTTTCCGCCCTCGGGCCCAAGATCGATTAAATAGTCTGCGTGTTTTAAAATATCCAGGTTGTGCTCGATCACTAGGATTGTATTGCCTTGGTCCACTAGGCGATGGATCACATCGAGTAATTGGGAAATATCTTGGAAATGGAGGCCCGTTGAAGGTTCATCCAACACATAGAGCGTGCGGCCGGTGGGGCGTTTACTAAGTTCTTTGGAGAGCTTCATGCGCTGGGCTTCGCCACCTGAGAGAGTGGTGGCAGATTGGCCGAGGGTCACGTAGCCCAAGCCCACATCCGAAAGCACCCGCAAGAATTTTTCGATGGAGGGCACGTTTTCAAAGAATTTTAAGGCCTCTTCGATGGTCATCGCCAACACATCGGCAATATTTTTTCCCTTGTAGCGAACGGCTAAGGTTTCTCGGTTGTAGCGTAAACCTCCGCAAACATGGCAGGGCACATACACATCGGGCAGAAAATGCATTTCCACTTTGATAGCTCCATCGCCCTCGCAAGTGTCGCAGCGGCCGCCCTTAACGTTAAAAGAAAAGCGGCCAATATCGTAACCTCGCACTTTAGCTTCCACTGTTTGTGCAAAAAGGGTGCGGATTTGGGTGAACACACCAGAATACGTGGCGGGATTGGAGCGCGGGCTGCGGCCAATGGGGGATTGATCCACGTGGATCACTTTATCCAAATGTTCTGCGCCCTTTAATTCTTGAAAAGGAGCAGCCGGTTCTGAAGAGCGATAGAGTTTGTGTTTTAGTGCGGGAACGAGTGTGTCGAAAACAAGAGTAGATTTTCCAGATCCCGATACACCAGAAACACAGATCAATGTTCCCAGGGGGAAAGTAGCAGAAACATTTTTTAGGTTATTGCCAGTGCAACCCGTTAGTTCAATAAGACGAGTGGAGTCCACTTTTCGTCTTTGTTTGGGAATGGGAATTTGGTCGTATCCACGTAAATACCTGCCAGTTGGGCTAGCGGGAGTTTTGATTACTTCTGCGGGTGTGCCTTTGGCCACGATATTGCCGCCTAAGCGACCGGCACCGGGGCCCATATCCACCACATAGTCTGCTTGCTCGATCGTATCGCGATCGTGTTCCACCACGATCACGGAATTTCCCCGGCGTTTCAGTTCTTTTAAGGAATCGATTAGCTTGGCGTTATCCCTTTGGTGCAAGCCGATGGACGGTTCATCCAACACATAGAGCACGCCCACAAGGGACGCACCAATTTGCGTGGCTAGACGCACCCTTTGGGTTTCGCCACCAGAGAGAGTGTTCGTGGGGCGAGAAAGATCCAAGTAATCCAATCCCACATCGATAAGAAAACCCACCCGCGAACAAATTTCCTTTAGAAGAATTTCTGCAAGGGTTGCATCTTTGCCTTTTAATTCTAAGTTATTAAAAAACTCTAAGCACTCCCCTAATGGCAGGCGGCATGCTTCGGAAATGGATTTTCCTTGAATCAAAAACGCTAGCGATTCTGGCCGCAAGCGCTCGCCCCCACATTCTTCACAGGCGTTTCGGGCAATGAGGTGCTCAAAAAACACTTGTTCTTCTTGGCTCGCATTTTTTCGTTTTCTTTCCAGATCACGCACGATGCCCTCAAAGGGACGCTTGGTTTTATAGTTCGACTGTTTGCTCTTGAATGAAAATTGGATTTCTTCTTTGTCTGTTCCGTAAAAAAGTATGGCTTTTATTTTTTCAGGCAAAGAACGAAAGGGCTTACTGAGATCAAATTTAAAATATTTCCCCAGAGCTTCTAGGGTTTGTAATTCGTAATTTGGCTTTCCTGGGAGGAGTTTTCCTGTCCAATTTTCTAGTGCGCCTTCATAAATAGAAAGATTGGGATCACCCGTAATGAGGTCTGGCTCAAATTCATAGAGGTAGCCTAAACCATTACAAGCAGGACAAGCCCCCACTGGAGAATTGAAGGAGAAGAGGCGGGGCTCTGGATTGGGTAAGCTTAAGCCTGTGGTTGGATCAGAAAAACCAGTGCTGAAAAGATAGGGTTTAATTTCCCCCTCTCTCACCCACTCCACCAGCACCATGCCTTTAGCGGCTTTGATGGAGAGCTCCACGGCTTTAGCAATGCGACCGCGATTTTCTTTTTTTACGAGTAAACGATCAACCACGATGGAAATGGAATTCTTTTTATTTTTTTCGATTGGTAGATCATCGAAGATATCAAACGTGGTCTGGTTGATGCGCACTTTGGAAAAACCCGATTTTCTAGCGGCCTCAATTTCCTTGGCATGCTCACCTTTTCTGGCAACGGCAATCGGTGCCAAAATTTGCACCCGTGCACCCTCTTCAATAGCCATGATTCTATCTACGATTTGCTCTGGAGTTTGTGAAACTGCCTTGCCGCCGTCGCCCTGGGGTTTGGCTACTTTGGCCCAGAGTACGCGCATATAATCGTAGATTTCTGTAACGGTTCCTACGGTGGATCGTGGATTGTGGGAGGTGGTTCGTTGTTCGATAGAAACTGATGGAGAGAGCCCCTCAAGGGAATCCACGTCAGGCTTCTTCATTTGCTCCAAGAATTGGCGAGCATAAGCCGACAGGCTTTCTACATAGCGGCGCTGGCCTTCCGCATAGATTGTATCGAAAGCGAGCGAGGATTTTCCTGAACCAGAAAGGCCGGTGATCACCACCAGGGCATTTTTGGGTAGATCAATGTCTACATTTTTCAGGTTGTGCTCTCTTGCACCCCGAACAATGATGGTGGTTTCAAGGTTACTCATGAATTCAAATTTTTAGTCCTGCAGCCCGGGCTTCTGTTTCAATAATGGTGCGAACTTCTTGCAAACGCTGGGCTGTTTCAGCTTCAAAGCGCATTACTATCACGGGCTGAGTGTTAGAGGCGCGCACGAGCCCCCAAGCATCACCAAATTCTACTCGTACGCCATCGATTTCATTGGTTCGATATTTTCCGTTGAAGGAATTGCGGATCTTTTCAATGATCTGCCACTTTTCACTGTCTTCACAGTCAATTCGAATTTCTGGAGTGTTTACAGATTTAGGTAAGCCAAACAACAGATCGGAAGTTTTTCCTTTAGACTGTGAAAGAATTTCCAAAAAGCGCGCGCCGGCATAAATCGCATCATCGAAACCAAAAAAACGGTCTGCAAAAAATATGTGGCCGCTCATTTCTCCTGCTAGCTTGGCACCGGTTTCTTTCATCTTGGCTTTAATGAGCGAATGTCCCGTTTTCCACATCACACCATTGCCGCCATTTTTTTGAATATCGTTATACAGGCGGTGGGAGCTTTTCACTTCGGAGATAATTGTGGCTCCGGGATATTGTTTAAGAACAGAGCGAGAAAAAACCACCATGAGCTCATCGCCCCATAGGATGCCGCCATTTTCGTTCACGATGCCAACGCGATCAGCGTCGCCATCAAAAGCGATACCCGCATCGGCGCCGTGTTTTTTAACGGCGGCGATCAAATCTTGCAGATTTGATTCCACAGTTGGATCCGCCGGGTGATTGGGGAAAGAACCGTCTGGTTTACAAAATAGTTCTATCACTTCACATCCCATTTTTCGGTAGATGGTGGGAGCAAAATTCGAGGCGGCTCCGTTCCCTGCATCCACTACGATCTTTAGCGGACGAATGATCTTTATATTGTCTAAGAGGAAGGAAGTGTAAGTGGGAAAAATGTCTCTATTTTCTATTTTTGCTGGAGCAGAAGTTTTGGGGCCCCCGTCATTTTCCATGAGTGCCCGCAATTTTTGGATATCGCTACCGAAGAGTGTGGCCTTGCCCACACAAATTTTAAAACCATTGTAGTTGGGGGGGTTGTGGGAGCCCGTGACCATGATGGCGCCATCTAGCCCCAATTGGTGCAGAGTAAAGTAGGTCATGGGGGTGGTGGTTTCCCCCAAATAAATTACTTTAGCGCCCATAGAACTTAGGCCAGCCATGAGGGCATTGGCGTATTCTTCCCCGGAAAGACGGCAATCCCGGCCCACGGCGATAGTAAGTGCTTGTTTTTTGAGCTGCTCTTGCGCAAAACGCACGTAAGCTCGACCTAATTTTTGGGCAAAATCCACGGATAGATCTTTCCCGGCGATGCCGCGGATATCGTATTCCCGAAAGATGGAGGGGTTCATAAAGTAATGCTCCGCATTATTTAAGTGAAACTAAGCTTTTTACTATAGCTGTTGCGAGAGGCTAGCTCAAGCGTGGTGTACCCTAAAAACCAAGGAATACTTGCGTTTATAGCGCCCTGTCAGTATTGTGCGGGCAAGAAAATTAGCTGCGCGCGGGTAGCTCAGTTGGATAGAGCAACAGACTACGAATCTGTAGGTCGGAGGTTCGACTCCTCTCCTGCGCGCCATTTATTTTTATCGTTCTGCATTCGGAGAGGTGGCCGAGTGGCCGAAGGCACACCCTTGCTAAGGGTGCATAGGTGAAAACCTATCGAGGGTTCGAATCCCTCCCTCTCCGCCAAGTCATTCGGATATCAGATATCAAGATATCCGATATCGGATATCTGAATGGATATAAAAGATCAGGATTCTAAATGTCACATAAAAGATTAAGCCTTTGTTTTTCCCTTCTCACGCTTTTCTCTCTCTCGAGCTGTGCTTTCTCCCCAGAAGAAATCAGGAAAATGGAAGCCGAAAAATGCAGCTCCTACACCTGTACTTACGAAGATGGTTATACTCAAGGTGTGAATGCTGGCATGGAAAAGAAACCCATGCAGTCTCATTTGGATTTCTGTAACCAGTGTGATCCCGCTTCTTTGCAAAAGTTAAAGGCAGGTTATGTGGCTGGTTATAGAGAGGGATTGCAGGCATCGGAGAAAAACGTTCATATTGTTGTGAAGAATGATTTCGGCGGAGTAGAGAGTTGTAGTGAATTTAAAGACCGATCCTGCAACGGGGTGTATGGCGACGACAAAAAATTCTGTCAGCTTTGCAAAAATGAAAAATCCTGTTTTATGGATTTTTCCGGTTTAGAAAAAGATTTCTGCGAGGCTTACTGGGATGATCGCCCCTGCATGATCGCGTTTGATTCAAAAATAGATCGTGGCTGGTGTGAAAATATTAAAGAAAATAAAAACTGTTTCATGGCCTTCGATGGTGATGCTAGAAAAGCTTGCGAAGATGGAATGGTTCCCGGCCTGCACTTAAGATGGTTGAGCTATTATAAGGCGAAAAAACAACCCTAGAATTACATATAATCAGCTTGCTCAAATTTAAAGCCACTCAGTTTGATGAATATAGGACGACCCGAAATCCTTTGGCCCAGGCCTTCGCAATGTAAAAGGGCACTTCAATAGCGCATTTCTTTATTAAAATAATATTTAAATTCTAAAACATTGTTCGAGGGATCACTTAAGCAGAAAGTAAGGTGTTCTTCCGGTTGGCCGGAAAAATTGTTCTCAGTTTTGCGAAGTATCTTGAGTCCGCTCTTTTCGGCGGTGTTATATAAGGCATCGAATGCTTCCCGCGTGGCGAAGGTTAATCCAAAATGACGGGGGTATTTGTGTGATTCCGGTGCGCAGTGCTCGGGACTAAGGTGGCAAACCACTTGATGGCCCCAAAAATCTATGGTGATACGGTCATCATAGCGCCGCGCCACCCGGCAACCAAGGCGTTGGTAAAAATCAGCGGCCATCTCAAGATTGGTGCAGGGGATGGCTAGGTGAAAAATCGCTTCATCCATAGAGTGTAATGCTTAGTTTACAAAAAACCGTATTCTACTTTTACGTTCTGAATGAACTTATCATAAAGCTCATCGGCATCCACTTTACTTTTTCCCTTAACCAAAAATGTGCTCCAGCGGTCATCGGTGGTTTGGGGATTGGAAAGATCTTTTCCTAGTGGAAAAAGAAGCCGGTTTTCGACGGAAAATTTTTGGGATTGGCTAATGTCTACGCCGTTAACCAAACCCGGTTTGAATGGATACGTGCCCCAAATCGCATAGTTGTTTTCCTTGTGCTGGAAGGAAAATGGTTTGTTGCAAATAAAATTTAGGAGTTCGTTATAATAGGAAATTCCATAGCTATGTTTAAATATTTTTGGAGCCAAAATTCCTGGCCGTCCCTCAATTTCGATCACATAATTTTTTCCGCCACAAAGCTTTGTTTGCACATGTAGAATGATTTTGTCGCATTCCAAAGCGGTAGCTAAAGTGCTAAATTTCGATTCTATTTCACTCATTTGTTCTATAGATGGAGTAAAAGGCTCCACTCTTGTTTTAAATACACTGGGGGCAGCGGCGATTGTGTCGATGGTGGCTCCGATGAAATGGAATTTTCCTTTGTCTACGTACCCCTCGAATATGACTTCTGGGCCATCTAAATATTCTGTAACGATAAATTCGCCATAGTCAGGGTGTTCGCTGATATTTTCATGAAGTAAATCGGAGCCTTTTTGAAAATAACGAACTCCTCTAGAGCCCACACCGCATCTGGGTTTAATGATGGCTGGTTTATCGTGAAAATATTCACTCATGCCGAAAATCTTAGAGAAGGCAGGAACGTTAATTCCGAATTTTTTTAGTGTGTTGTATGTCTCCCATTTATCTAAAAAAACATTTACGTGGTGTTCTTTGATCCCGGGAAATCCAAATTTTGAATTAGCTTCTGCGATCAAAGAATATTGCTTCCCAAGAGGAAGTGGCAGGATGAAATCCATCTCTTCGAGAGATTGGAAGAAAGATTTTCTTCCACCAGGAACGATTTTATCGGCAAGATACGCAACTTCTGCGCAGGGATCTGAGGAGGAAATGGTAACGAAAAATCCAAGGGATTTAGCCGCTTCTATGGCGTCTAGGGCTTCCACAGAACCATACGGGCTAATTACTTTTTTCATAAAATTTAGCGGAATCTTGGCCCATTGTTAATGGTATACTGTTCTCTATTTATCATGAAAAATCAAATGTAAGGCCTGGAGAATTTGACACGTGCATGCACAAGTGTAAGGGTGGTTTGCCCGGCGTGCCAAGGCAGGTGTTTGGTTTGCATACAGTTAGCCCTTTTTTATTTTCTCTGGCTAAAGATCCCGATATTCTACAAACAGTAAAAAAAATTTTGGGAAATGAGATTTACCTCTTTCAAACCCGCATTAACCATAAAGAGGCAAGGGTTGGAAAGGGATATGGTTGGCATTCGGATTATGCCCACTGGCATGAAGTTAGGGGGTTGAAAGAACCGAAGGTGGTTCTGGTTTCGATTTATTTAGACGAGCAGAATGAAAAAAACGGTGCTTTGCAACTTGTGCCGGGCAGCCGCCATCAACCATTTTTTGAAGATCAATACGGATATTTCTCTTCTGATGCGGGGAAGTCAAAAATACAAAAACCCTCTGAAAAGTGTGGAATCAAAGAAGTGTGCGGCTCCCGAGGGAGTTTGTTGATTATGAACGCTCACGTATTGCATAGAAGTGGGCAAATACATCCGAGCATTCCCGCAGAGTTTTGACTCTTGTGTATAACACTTTTAGAAAATCGACTGCCCATAGAATGCAATTTGGATATCAGTGAAGATGTCGTTGCTGCGCCCAACCCCCAGTTACTTTAGACGGTTCCCTCTAAAATTTGCGCTCGTAACATGCGCCGATCTTCAGTTTGTGAAGATTTGGAGCGAGCATGAGAAAGGCGTACGTTGCAGGAAATCACCATATCGTATTTTTCCCATCGATGAGTGTAGATATGCTTTTGTTTCAGTGGGTAGATTTTTTTGAGTAAATCTAAACTTTCCACCTCACTGAAACCATCGAAGCACTCAAAATCCGCATGACTTATATCAAAGAATGGTGTTCCACAGTGATCTAGCCGTACCAAAGGTTTGCGGCGAGTGGCGGTTTCCGCTAGCTGCGCCCTTTTTTCTTCAAAGCCATCCTTTTGTGCGGCATTGTTATAAAAGGTTTCATTTCTCTTATAAAAACTAGAAAGACTTTCGCGCACAACTAATTTTTTAGCTTGTTCTTGTAAATCTGGATCGAGATCGTGGAAGGCTAGAGTGTGGTTGTAGAATGAAGTGTTGCCACCCTCTTGAGAGGGATTGAGGCAGTAGAGCACAAGGGTGCGGATATAACGTTTGGGTTGAACTCTGGGGTACGTGGCATCCTGATGCCAGTCTAAATGATAGTGAGCATATTGCTCTATTTTATTGCCTTCAGCATGATTGCTAATGAGTTGAACCCGGGAATCTTGGTTGTAATCAAATTGCTTTCTTAATAAGCCAAATTGTTCACACCAATCGGCAAATTCACTTTCGTGGGAGAAGCGAGCATTTTTCACTACTAGTAAGGGATTGACCTTAATCCATTCTTGGAAAAGGGCGAGATTGCGGAAATCTGGCTCTTCGATTTTGATCCCAAAGGGAGTCAGATTTGTGATCCTCATGTATGAAAAATTTAGTATCCTCGCAGGGTAAAATCCAGTGATTCATTAGGTTAAATCTGCTATGAATTTTTCATTCTGGGATAAATGGGGATGAACTTATGATAGAAACTCAAGTATTTTTAGACCCACTGCATGGATTGAAATTGCCAAAGGGAACTCCTGGTCAGTTGCATTCAGAAACGAGCCTGGGGTTTGGTTATCTTTATTATGGCTTGAGCCGCATCATTAATCCGAAATGTGTGGTGTGTATTGGTAGTAAGTGGGGCTTCTCTCCCGCCCTTTTTGCTTTAGGGCAAAAACATGCCCAGGGGGATGGAAGGGTGTATTTTATTGATGCGGGATACGAGCAAAATCGTGATGACCTAAATAAATCCTGGGGTGGCGCTGGGATTTGGAAGAATTCTGGTGGGCAACCTTTTGTGGATTTAGATCTAAATAACGTGGAAATGATTGTAGCTCGAACCAGCGATGTGTCTTGGGATAAGGATATCGATATCCTGCTGATCGATGGGGATCATACCTACGAAGGCTGTAAATACGATTACGAAAAATTCGGTCCCTACGCTTCCTATATTTTGTTTCACGACACCTCTTATTTAGAGGACACGCGTCGCATTCAGTATGATGGTAGTATTTTACCCCCTTTGAAAAATGAAAGATCTCAATACCAATTCGGTGTGCGAAAATTGGTATCGGAGATAGAGGCGCCAAAATTTGAAATTCCTATTTTTTCTGGCCTAACGCTGATCGATAATCGGGAAGCTAAAAAAAATAAAAGACCTCTCTGATGACTCACTGGCAAAGAATTTTTTCTTCGGAAGAAATAGCGCAGTCAAAACTATTGCAAATCTTCTTCTGGGTGCTGTGGCTAGGCTCTCTAATTTCTTTGTACTACTGGTCCCAGCAAGGATTTGGTGCCCGGGAAGAGGGTCTATGTTGGGCGCATTTTCCAAATTGTAAAGAGTGGCGATTTTTTTCTGCCTTCCCGGCTTCTTACGGCTCTTATGGTTTTTATCTAATCCTATTTTGCCTTTTGCTTTACCAGGGCTTTTTCATGCTCAAGGAAAAGTGGGCACACGCTATGATGGTGGCCGGCGGCTTATTGCTTTGGCAGATTTTTTGTTTCTTTTTCCTCACCTATTCTATTCCCGCTAATTTTGAATATTTTCATATGGGGTTGTCTGCGGTATTTTTGTGGAGCTCAAATAAAAAAGTTTTCTGTCAGCGGGTATTGGTTCTTTTGTATTTTTTGTCAGCCACGTTGAAGTGGCATGAATCTTGGGCTCTCGGCACATATTTTTCCGCTTTAGAGCTTGGACTGCCTTTTGTTCCGAAAAACAGCATCCCATTTTTGACCAATTTCGTGATTCTATTGGAAACACTTAGCCCACTACTTTTGCTGAGGGAGGGCAAATGGCAGCGCTTGGTTTTCTGGTTGCTAGTGGCTTTTCACCTCTATTCTATGCTGATGGTGGGTTATCGCTATCCGATACACACCCTTTTACCGTTATTGGTTCTATTTTCTCGATTCGAAGATGGTGGAGTTAGGATTCCCGCCAGCAAAAAAGAGATCGCCGGATGGTTTGTTATTGGCTTTTTTACTGTATGGCAAATCCCACACATCTATTATTTAGAAGAAACAAAGTGGGATTTGCGCTCTTATAAATATGGCGTTGGCATGTTTGATTCCAATCACCAGTGTTGGTCTACCTATCGGGTGGTGAAAAAAGATGGAACTGTAGAAACAGAAGAGCAAAGATCTAGAGCTTCGCAGCAAAGGTGTCAGGTGTATTCTTTTTGGTATTTTGCCAAGCAGCGATGTTTGTCGGATCCATCTATTGCGCGGATGGAATGGACATATGCTCACTCCATCAATGGCTCTCCCTTTAAAAAACAAGTGGATGGGAAAAATATTTGCGAACTAACCTATGGTGGGCTGAAGGGTAGTGATTGGGTGATCCCATTTCCGCAAGCGGAGGTTTTGGGCTACCCTTATGCCAATTATTTGCATGGAGAGGATCCGAACCCGAGCGGGCCCATAATGGCGGAAACCCAACAAATTTTTCTTACCCAAAGCCAAGAGTGGCTACGGCCTCACACTTCGGGCCTCGTTCGTTTTTGGCAGATTTTATGGGTACTGGTTGCTGCAATAGTTTTATTTCAATGGGTGCGGTTTTGGGGGGATAAAAAATCTTGTTGAATCGACCATTATTGAAGAGAGATCCGTTACCATTTTTATCTCCTGCCGGATTGGCGGCATTCTTTCTTTTTCTTATCTGTATCTATGCGTTTGTGGCCAGCATAACGGTTACAATTGTGGGACAACAAGGGGTCCGCCTTTTGGCTTACTATTATAATGCCCTCCTATTTTTTCTTATGGCCGCGTCCTATTATGGTGCCGGTGCAATTCAATTTTTGAGGGCACGGATTCGTTGGAAAAACTGTGCGGTCATTGGTGCTGCCGCCCTTTTTACCTTTGGAGTTTGGTTTTATTATCGAAAGCCTTTGTTATTTTATTCTGCTATTTGGTTTGATGAGGCCACCCAATTTTTTTGGCGGGATCGATTTTGGGATACAGTGAAGCTGGCGGCCGTGCAACAACAGCCCCCTCTAGACTATTATTTTTCCGGATTTGCTCGGCATCTATTTGGTGCTTCTGAATTTGCGATTCTATTTCATGCGGTGGCCTTTGGTATTTTTGGCCTGATCCTTTTCTCTCTTTGGCTTTATAAGGTTCGGCTTCCTCTTTTCCTTTTTTCAATACCATTGATTTTATTCGCCGGGCAAAGTGTATTGCTACAATATAGCACCGAGGCCCGCCCCATTTCTTTGGGCGTATTTTTTTCCATATTTGTGCTGATTTTTTTGCATGAAAGTTTTGTACGAGGGCGCGTGCAATTCTTTCTGCTATTCCCGGCCACTACTCTTCTATTATTGTCGTTGGGATTGCAGCCCATCTTTTTTCTTTTTTGTTTGGCCTTGAGCACATTGCCCGTTGCAATCTTCCGTTTAAAAAGGAGTCAGCTTTATTTTTTAGGCTTCACATTGTTAGCGCTACCATTATTGCTGTTTGCTCCGATTTTGCACGAGATCTATATGGAATCGAAAAAAATCAATCAATTTGTTTCCGGTTCTTTTTGGAGTGCATGGAAGGATGGAATAGCGTCATTGCAGTGGAGTGATGTGAAAAACTACAGCTTATCTTTTTATGGAGCAAGGTGGTTTCTATGGGTGGCCCCTGTTATTTTGCTTGTCACGATTCTTTGTGATCGGTTGCTTAAATCTAAACGTTGGCGACAATCGTTACTGATTAGTACGGCAGCGACTCTATTTTTATTCACCTTCCCTCTTGTTTTTCAGATTTTCTGGAACATTATCAATTGGTCGTTATATCCAAAATATTTTGTTCTTTGGATCACGGGTCTGATTTGCTTAATTGTTTGGGCCACCGCCGATTTTCTTCAAAAAGTCCCTTTTCGTTGGCACGCCAAGGGGAAATACGTGTGGACCTTTCTTTTTCTTGGCTTGGGCGTGAGCGTTTCTTGGAAATTGCATAATAAATTTATTCCACCTCAAAGAGAGCGCGCGCTAGAAATTTTAAACTTGAGGCCGGATTGGCGCAAAACAAGTAACCTTTCTTTAGACAATAAGAATGTGTCGCTTTTTATTTCAGTTCCCTATTCTGCTTTTAATTGGGAGGGCAGCTTACTTTACGACTATGTGTCTGGGTTGGCGTACGCAAAAAAGGACGATCGAATTGTAAAATTAGTGCATTATAAAAATCGAGTAGACTATGGCATTACTTTTGATTTATATCGAATTTCTGACGGTTTAGCATCCTACCAGGGCCAGTGGTCAGACCTAATTTTTCTTCTAAGGATTTATGACCACGATAAAAATGATCAAATAAAGGATCTGGTTCGCTACCTTACTCCGCATGTTGACGCCGTTATTTTTGATATCCGTGGGTATATTGCATTTAAGTTAAATAACCAAGATTCTCCCATACAGGCTACAAAATCCTTTTATAAAAAGATCATCGATTATGCGGAAACAGACCCCAGAAATTTTTATTTGGTGGATTCTCTGCTGGGCGAATCTCTTTTGCTGCAAGATAAAAAGAGTGCCATTGCCCAGCTGGCTCTATTGAAGAAAGTGTTGGCAAATAGCCAAATCTCCGCGGACAGCGAAGTGCATTTGTATGTGCGCAGGCTAGAGAAAAAAGTAAATGAGTTGTAGAACTAGTCTTTAATTCCAAAGATTTCGCACCATTGGTCAAGAGCAAACAAAGCAAAGCCCTCTTTTCTGTGCAAAAAGGAGGGGCCCGAGGATAGAGATTGATAACTGCTCGGCAAGAGGCCGCGGTTTTTAAGTTTAGATAAACTCTTTTTTTCTTGGGTTATCCAATCGGAATTATCGGTAAGGGCAAGGTTTAGGATAAATGGATTTTTTTTGCGCCAAGCCCCCTCTTTTCCCAGTCGCCCCTCAATGGCTTTTCTCAAGATAACTTTTCTGTTTTTTCCAAGAATAAAATCTTTATTGGGTAAGTGAGCCGTATATTCTACAAGCCTATGATCCAAGAAGGGCAAGCGCCCCTCCACGCTATGACCCATAAGAATTTTATCTGTTCTAGCTAAAGTATAATCAGGGAGCCAGGTGGAAATATCTAAAGTTAGCAATTCTTTTAGCTGATGAATTTTCCACTCGCGCTCAGAGCGCGCAGAGGTGTGACCATGTAATGGAAAGAGCGTGGTTAGATCGGGGCCCGGGCCGTGGCCCATGCGCAAATTCTCCAAGATGCGGATGAGGCGATCTAGGGCTTGGGTGCCAAGAGCTGCTGGATAGGGCGTGAGGTGATTTAAGATTTCTGTTGGGATACTTTTTAGTAACCATTGCATTCCATGTAATCCAAAAGATCCAAAGATATTTTGAATGCGTTTTAATTTTTCAAAAACAAAATGATGTACATAGCCCCCGAGAATTTCATCCGCACCCTCGCCGGAAAGAACCACGCGTGTGAAATTACTAGCTGCTTGAGCAAGAGAGTGGGATGGAATAATAATGGAATCCCCGAGGGGCTCTTCTAGCATCCATAGGGCGCGGGTGGCTGTTTCTACTAAAGATCCTTGGAGTTGCACCTCGTGGTGTTGTAAGTGAAATTGCTGCGCAATTTTTTTTGCGCCCATCACTTCTGCAATAGTCATGGGGGAGCTAAAGGTGAGTGCTCGGCTTTGTTCGGGCATGAAACTGGCAATGCTGGCCGAATCTATGCCTTCGGAAAGATAAAGGGCGGGCTCCCAAATAGATTGAACCCGGAGTTTTACGGAGTCTTCGAATAAAGAGAGAAATTCTTGGGGCGAAGAATGTTTGGTTTGGGCCTGAGGCAGGGTCCAATACGCCTCAATGGAAGAACGTAAATCCCTATGAATGGTCATAAGGTGGCCCGGCATCAATTTGTAGATGCTGGCAAATAAGGTTTCTGGGCCACTCACATAACGATAGGCTAAATATTCCGGGATTTTTTCTTTGTGGGCGCGCATGGGCACCCCGGCGGCCATAAGCGCTTTTATTTCCGAGGCGAAGAAAAATTGGTTATCATGGAGAGAATAGTAGAGAGGTTTTTCTCCAAGTCGATCTCTCCCTAGGTAAAGCTTTTTTTCCAGCTGATCCCATAGGGCAAAAGCAAACATACCATTCACGCGGGAAAGAAAGAATTTTCCTTCGGCAGCCCAGCCTTCTAATAGAATTTCTGCGTCGCTATGATGGCGCCAGGGAATGTTTAAGGTTTTTTCTAGTTCTTGTTTCAGCTGGGCATGGTTATAAATTTCTCCGTTATAACTAAGCGCCCAGCGTCCATCTCTGCTGATATAGGGTCCCGGCTCCGTATTTTTGTCTACGATTCTTAGAAGGCGGTGTAAAAGGTGGCATTCAGGACTCTGATAAAAGCCTACGCCATCTGGCCCCCTGTGCAACATGGCCTCGCCCATGCGCGAGAGCACGCCTCTCTTTTCTGCGGGGTTACTGGGGTTTTGACTAAGAATTCCGCCTATTCCACACATAGATTGGCTTTATTCTCGGAAAAAGTTAATTCCCAGCGCACTGTGGGCTTTTGCCGGTTTTTAAAATCGGTGGGCGATAAGTGATAAGGGACAAAATCCGCTTCGGCGCCGGTAAAATATTGGCCTTGGGGTACATAACGGGTGTGAAATTCTCCCCCCCAAGATAATTTTTCCCAAGCCGTTCTTTCTTTCCAGTCTATTTGGTCTTTTACCTCTAACTTTTCTTTTGTGAGGATTACTTCTCGCTTGAAAGAGGAAGCTGGAAGTTTTTGATGGGTAATTAAATTTTTACGAATCACCCACTTAAACCAGTAGGCCGCCCATGGAAAAAACATGGCCGCACAAGCCAAACGGAAAAGCAAAAAAGAGGCGGGCGTAAATCTTTTGGAAAAGATCGGTTGTAGTGGAGCTTGGATACGCCAGGGGCTTTCCCCCTTTTTATTTTGCCAAAGGCTAGAAAGAAGCTTTCCATTAGATTGCATTATTTGCACTCCACCATTAATAGCCAATAATTTCCCCCCCTTTCTTTCGTGGAGGCGAAAAACGCCTCCGCGTTTATATGCAATCCAGAGCAAATGATTTTCTGTGGCCTCTAGATGAAGCCCCGCCTCGGGAAAAGAAGCAGAGCTAAAGTTTGGGTTTTCATAGGGTAAAAAATAGTTTTGTAGATTTTCTGGATAGTAGGAAGCGGCTGCTTTTAGATAATCTGCCAAACGGTAATGCAAATAATGGTCTTCTTGGTGTGAGGGCAAAATAGCCTTTCCCATTATAATTGATTGGCGCTGGTGGTTTAGTAGGGGCCGCGCTTCAGGTAAAAGTTTTGACCAATATTCCAGGGCAAAGGGATAGGAATGTGAGGTGTGGCGGCTGCCCAGAGATCCGGCCCAAGTGCCATCTGGGTAAGCAAAATGGCTCAAAAAAGAAAAAGATTTTTTAGCGTATTCTAAGAGATAGGAATTTTTGGTGCGCTTATGAAGATCGGCCAAAAAATCCAGGGTCCCTAAATTATATCCAATATCACAGCCGTCATATTCTAACGACCAGCCCTCTGAGCTCACCAAAGTTTTAAAAAATTCCAGTGCTTTTGCACCACGATCTAAAATTTCTTTGTCATTAAGCAGGTGGCCGATTTCCAAAATGGGCAAGATGGCGATGGCATAGTGATTGGCCAAAATCTCTTTTTCATCTCTTCGCAATAGGTGGTGGGCTGCCCGTTTTAGCGCCTGTTTCGTTTTTGCTTGTAAGGCCTTGGGTAATTCTTCTTGGAGAAGCTCCATGGTTTCTACAATGGCATGGGCCACATAGCCTGTTGGACCCGCCCAACCGCGTTCGTTAGGGTACCATTCATCGAAAGAACCATCTTTGTGTTGAATGGAGAGCGTGTAGCGCAAAGCGGCCTCTATCCAAGAAAGAGCAGTGGGGTTTCGCGCTAAAAAATTCCCAGGAAAAGGGGTTTTATAAAATAGTGCAAGGGATCGCATCGACATTTGCGCCGTGCTTTGAGGAAAATCAGATTTTCTATGGAGCCAGTAAGAGCGGTCGAAGCAACCAAAGGTTGGCGACTGGGAGTTGCGGTCTAATACATTTAGTAATCTCGGCAACGCATCTAAAGCTATCTGTTGGTAGCTATTAGCTGAGAGGGGCTGCATCGGAAACCCTTAGGGCGCGGCAGCGCAGAGAATAGATATATAACGAAAAAATTCCCAATCCTGCGGCAAGTACCAATGTGCGTGTGGATGGTTGGGCATGGGAAATTAGCCAGTCGATAGCTAAAATCACTAACGCTGCATGGGCCAAGTGATGGGCTCGCAGCCAATATAAAAGCGCCGGTAGTGTTCTCGCTACATATTTGCCAATAGATTGCAGCACTCTAGATTTATCATGTAGGCGTTTCTGCCAACGACTAGGAAGTTCCACGATTTTTAATCCACGCCGGCACATTTGGATGAGGGTTTCTTGCACGTAGGTGTGGCGTCCGAGTAAGAACAATCCCCGCACAGCTTCGGGCTTCATGAGTCGAATGCCGCCATGGGAATCAGTAAATCGATGAAAGGTGGCTAAGCGCAAAATTCCCACTAGAATTCTATTTCCCATCCAATTGAGCGGAGGATAGGGATAGTCAAAACAATCCATGGACAAAAATCTTGAAGATAGAACTACATCTGCGCCCTGTTCCTTCGCGGCCTGAAAAAAAGCGGGAATTTCTTGTATGTCCACTTGGCCGTCAGCATCGAGGGTAACAATCCAATCACAGGGGCTTTGCAGGGCCGCCGAGAAACCGCGTACCATCGCTTGGCCTAAGCCACTATTTCCACCGGGCACCAGCTCTGCCCCGAGGCTTTGGGCTATTGCGGGAGTTTCGTCATTGGAGTCATCGGCAATTAGGATTCTTCCCTGCCAATTTTGTTTTTGGCACAGCTCTTTTAGAGCCGAGATGGCAGAGCCTATGGTCTTTTGCTCGTTTTTGGTGGGTAAAATGAAAACGATGCGCAAACTAGAATTTTCGGCACCAGATTTCACTTCTCCTGCCTCCATTTGTCCATTCGTTGATTGTTGCTTTTTTGAATAGAGCGCAACATATGGCCATCCATGTTTTTCTGGTCCATAAGAGCTTCTAGTGCCGATAAATCTTTTCCCAAACAGGGGCCCGCAAAGGGCGCGCCGGGTTTAAGGTATTTGGGGGAAATGTTGAGCTTTTTATCATCGCAAAAAAACTTCATCACAAGATCGGGAGAGGCTCCAAATTTTTCGCAAATATCAGAAACCTCGTTTGCAAAAACTACTTTTAGGGCGTGAAAGGCATTACAGGCCATTTTCAGCATTTCTGCTGAGGCAAAATCTGGAACCTCTTCTTTCACATCTGGGAAGAATTCGAGAAATTTTTCTTTTGCGGCAGAAGATGAATGGGCGGCCACTCGCAGGGGGGGATTGGTATGGTCTTCTTTTAAAAATTTTTCCCGCAAAAATTCCGGATAGTAAGAGAATTCAAAAGGCTCTCCCTCCCCTAAAATGGGCAAAAGAATTTGTTGGATGGTTCCCGGAGCCAGAGTGGACCGAAGAATGAAGTGGCGCTTTTGTTTAGAGCCCAGGGCGGCCCTTGTTTTTTGCAAGGCGGATTTTAGTCCTTCCAAATCAAAGCCCGTTTCCTTAAAGGGCGTGCCCACGCAAAGAATGATGGTTTTTTCTAAGGGCAATTCTGCAAAGTTTTTATGGAGAAAAAAATTAGCTTGGCTAAATTGGCGCAGGTCTCCGGCGATTTCCTCCGCGCGAGGAAAATTTCCCATTTTCAATTGATCCACAAGCGCAATGTTTGCGTCGTACCCGTGAATCACATGATTCTTTTTTAAAAGACCCCAGGCGGTAGTTAAACCTACCGGGCCGAGTCCTAAGAGTGTTGCCTTCCCCATTTTTTATCCTGCTAAATATTCCTCTAAAACCAAGTTTTTGTCATCGGAACTGAAGCGTCCGTCCAAGTATTCCATGCACCATATTTCTAGGCTTAGCAGGGTAAAGATCCTATAGCCATGATGTTTTAATTCTAATAACTCATGGTCTTTGATGTGTTGAGTCATGAATTCTTGGAAAATTCGATTTAAGGCCGCTGGTTGGTACCAACCCCGGGCTTGGAGACGGGCCAATAGACGCTCCAGGAGAACTTTTCGGGGGCGGAGAATATTGTACCAGGGAATATCAAAGCTGCGATTATAGATTTCTTCCCGTTTAAAATACCGCGATAGGGCCTTTTTGTGGAAACGACGGTTGTGGGTTTTATTATTGGACAGTCGGTGCAGGGCTGTGCCGCCATTTACCCATTCGTTGGGCAGGGAACAAATAAAACCCATAAGTTCCTTATCAATTGTAGGCAGGAAAAGCTCCATACCAAAGTACTGGGCTATTTTAGCCGTATGAAAAGCTTGGTAGGTGAAGAAGCCATTGTAAAGCTTGCCTTCAATCAGAGCGTTGGCAAAAGTTTTATTGTGAAAAGGAATTTCTAAATGGCTTCGGGCATAGGGCGCCCGCAAAAGCTCCGGTGCCAACACATCATTTTGCACAGAATCGCTAAAGTGACGGTAGGTACAAAGTTTTCGTAAAAAATCTTCGTTGTAATTGGGATCCGTGAAAAGTTCTGCCACAAATTCCAACTCCCAGAAGCGCTCCCAGTCCGTTATGTTTCGGGCGGCTTTTGCAGCCCCATGCAGTGCTTTTTTAGCAAACATGGGTAAGCGATGAGTAAGGCGATGGTATTCCGCCACGGGATGATATTCGGCCCAGAGTGTATCACCACCATCGCCGCCAAGTAGAGTGTCCACTTGTTTCCCCGCAGCTTCTGCAAGCACATGAAGTGGGAGCGAAGATCCCACTACGGGTTCTTCATTGGCTAAAATAAGCCCCAGCATTTTATCTAAATATTCGGGGCCGAAGGGAATGGGATAGTGTTTGGTGCGGAATTTTTCCGCCACATTTTTAGCGTATTCTGCTTCGTCAAATTTCCAGCCAGGAAAAGTTACAGTATAAGTGTGTAGCGGTGAGCGAACTACTTGGGAGGCTTGGGCCACTAGATAACTTGTATCGTGGCCACCACTTAAGAGCGAGCCTACAGATTTAGGATTTTTTCCCTCTAAAAAACGCTGAATTCCCGAGCGATAGAGCCGTTCATATTCATCTAAATGTGCTTCAAGATTTTTAAAGGGGCGGCGATCAAATCGCATATCGCCAGGCCAATAAGTTTTTCTTTCCCAGGAGCTGTTGTGAAAAACAAAATAATCCGCCGGCAGAAGTTTGTGCACATTTTTAAGTTGGGTTTCGTGGCTAATGGTGAATCCATTAGCTAAGAAAGAACGAATGCTACTAAAATTTGGTTCCCGGGAAATTTTGGAATCGAGCAAAAGTTGTTTGAAGGATCCGGAAAAAAATAAACCGTCTTTTGTTTCCGCATAATACAAGCGAGATGCTTGTTGCCTGTTATTGACCAAAAACATTTTTTCATTTTTTGGGGCAAATAATAAAAGAAACATTCCATCAATATGGGAAACAAAACTCTCCCCATGTTTTTCAAAAAGCTCTAAAAATGATCCCAGTGGGTCGTTTTTTTGGAAGGGAACGGAGGTGTTGAGAAAGCGCCAAATATGGCCCTCAAAAGCCAGCGAGCCTCTTTCATTTTTGCTGAGGTGACCCTGGGTAAGGGAGAAATGTAAACGATCCCAATGATTGGGAAAGAGGGATTCTGGATCGCCTGTAGTGCCGAAATACCCATTCATAGAAGCCTGAAAAAGGTATAAGAGCGCGGGGGCGGATGTAAATCTTAATAGTGAATTGCGCTGCGCATAATCGAGATTTTATTTTCGACCCAAAAGGAAGTAGCGCTCAAAGGAATGGGTGGGATATTCGAATTTTAAAACACCACCATAAGATTCTACTTCCAGGGGAAATTCGGCCCTAAATTCCTGCAGACTATGCACCAGTGAGGTGTGAGTAGAATGCTCCATATTATTGGACTGCAGGGCCACCAGGGTTCCTGGAGGAATGGCGTGAAACCAATTTTTTTCGGAAAAATGCTCTGTGGAGGTGTTGATCACGATGTCTGGTTTATCTCCAAACTCACCTTTTTCATAAACTAAGGTGTTTGCGTCTTTTACAAAGGATTTAAATTGCCACTGCCGCCACACCCAATTTTCATTAATTTTATCGGCTGCATCGGAGGCAGAACCATCTAGCTCAAAGGAGCGAATGGCGCGAATGGGCATCCGCTCCCTGCTGAAAAGCAGAAAAGCCAAGAGCCCATACCAGCCTCCTAGAATCCAAATAGTCTGTGGTTTGGTACGAGGGATTTTTTCCAGTTCCCGACAGAGCCAAAGTTTGGAGTCGATTTGCCCGCTGGACCAAGCATCAACGTTTACGTTCATGTTCACTTCTTTGGCCATTTCCTACTTTCCATAACACACGCCAGGCTAAAGGTTCTCCTTCTGATTGGTTTGGGGTAAGAAAAGAGCATGAACGCACATAAAGTTTTTCCCACCCTCATTTATCAAACTAATTTGCTACAAAATAAGGGGGCTACCGATCGCCTAAATCGCAAATTGCTTCTAGAGATAGAAGATATTGCTGATCTTGACACGGCGGGAAAGCGATGGTCTGCGGAGAACTATAAAAATGGCTATACTTCTTACGGATCCGCCAATCAGCTGCAAAAATCATCCACTACTTTCGCCGCTTTAGAGGTGGCCATTTCTCGCCATGTAAAAAAATTCTCACAGGAATTGGATTTTGATTTGGGGGGCGCTCCTCTCGGAATGACCAATTGTTGGGTAAATATCATGGAGAAAAATACTCACCACAGTATGCACATTCATCCACTTTCGGTTTTAAGCGGAACGTATTATGTGGATGTGCCTAAAGGTTCTAGTGCGATTAAATTTGAAGATCCCCGGCTTGGATTGTTTATGAATGCCCCCCCTAAAAAAGCAAAAGGAAAAAATAAACCATTTTTTGAACTGGCGGCAAAGGCGGGAACATTGATTTTATTTGAAAGTTGGCTGCGGCATGAAGTTCCATTGCAGGCTAGCGAATCTTGCCGAATTAGCATCAGTTTTAACTATGGCTGGGGCGCTTAATTTTTCCGAACCAGCTCAATGTTTTTTGAATCTCTTCTTTTTGTAAGAAAAGAATATATAAGCTGATCATCAGGAAGCCAAAGCTAGGCAGGTTCATGAAAATAAACACCCCCAAGTGCATGATGAGCCCAAATCCAAGGAGGGGCAGGCGCCATTTTTTTTGCCAAATGAGCACGGGGAAATAAATTTCGAAAAATAAAACAACATAAGTGCTAGCCGCCAGCAATATAGGCACATGGGATAAAAAACTTAAATCCCAGCGTTGCATATTTCCGATCGACATAACATCCCAAATGGCCGATCCGTCCCACCAGCGGGTGCCCTTAAGTTTTTCCAGGCCAGAAAAGGCATAAATGATACAAAGCTGGATTTGCATCAGGCGAAACGCAATATGACTGATGGCCGAATGATTAAGCCCCGCCTTTTTTCTCCAAGCATCGATCGAGTAGTGGGTATTGCTTTGGGCAAAGCACAGATAGAGAAAGTAAAAGTCTGCGATCATATCCACGCCAAACATCACGCCCAAATTGCGATTTACAAAAATCATGTGCAAGAGATAGGTAAGAATAGAAAAAAATCTGGTGCAAAGGCCTAGCATTTGCAAAAAAATCGAGAGCAAGAACAGCGAGTGTAGACCATGAAGCCAGCTGGATTTCCACGCATCCGTAATGATGGTGGGATGAAAGCGAGCGATCTCCATGTTTTTTAAATGCCAGCCGGGTAAGATTCCATTAGCGCCATAGAAGAAATCCAGATCAAATGCGCGGCCGATATAGCAAATAAGCATTACGGCACAAAAAGAAATACGAAAGATACTGAGTGCGATCAGATCATTGTCAGATCTTGAAGAAAACCAAAACTGGTTCCAGTGATCCAACACATATTGTATTCTAGCTTTTAGCCAAGCGATCATTTTTTCTCCTGGCAATAATAGGTTCCCAAAACTTCGATTTTCGTTTCTACGGGGTCTGTCATTTTCTTTTCCCCGCTTTGAACCATGGCTAGTGAGGGTTGCGTGGTAAGCACGCGCCAAAGCTTAATGGACAAAATATTTTCATGCTGCTGGCAAAGATAGTTGATGAACATATTCTTTATGTTGTCGTCTACCATTAAAATAAATTTGCTGAGGCTCATGCGCCGGTTTTGGCGGTCACGAAAAAAATAGGGATCGCCCTCTTCTGGAAAGCGGCCGCTGATTGGTGCCGCATCTTTTCTTTCGATTATGTAGTCAATGTAAAGGGGGGGAGAAACCGGTTCTGGCGCAAAAAACCCCCAAGTGTGGCCGAGGCCAAGAAAATGAGTATAAGGACGATAAACGGTGGCCAGTGATTGGGTGAGATAAGAGGTGGGGTTGGGCGCCAAAATAATGCCCGTAAGATGAAAAAGTAAAAATGCACTAATAGCTATTTTCACCCAGGGGCGTTTGATTTCCATATCTTTAGTATAATGGGGAAAGGGAGGCTCTAGAATGAAAAATTGCGCTTGGTTTCTATTAATTGCCGCAAGGAGTGCCGTTGTATTTTTCCAGTTTGAGATCTCGGAATAGACGGTAGAATAAACCACTCTTTAGGGATTTTCCGTGGATCCACTCTAGTTTTTAAATAGGATTTCACGGTATCAGGAGAAACTTTCTCTCCCACCAATACCCCACAAACGATCTCCCCCCATTCAGGATGGTTTAGACCGATCACAGTTGCGTCGTCCACATTGGGAGCGATTTTAAGAAAGGCCTCGATTTCAGTGGGGAAGATTTTTACACCTCCAGAAATGATCATGTCAGATTTTCTGCCCTCAATGAGGAGTTTTCCTGATGAAAAAATACCTAGATCGCCGGTAGGGAAAAATCCGTTTTGTAGGGGTAATGGTAATAATGTTCCGTTTTTATAATAACCCGTTGCTAAATAGGGAGATCGTAAGAGAATTTCTTCGTCAGAAGCGAAATCAATTTCGACCCCGGGAAGTGGGATCAATCCAGTGCCGGGAAGTTTTTCTGTGGCAATCTGGGAGGCATTTTCTGTCATGCCATAGGTGAGGTGAAGGGGAATTCCCGCCTCCAGGGCTCGCTGGATTAAATCTTTTTCTGTGGGTGCGCCACCCAGCAGGGCTACTTTCAAAGCTTGAAAATCGCTGGGGTGCGGATTTTCTGCTAGTAATCTTCGCAAGGTGGTGGGCACCAAAGAAAGCCCTTGGGCTTTTCCTGAACGCAAAAGAGAAAGTATTTCTTTGGCATTAAATTTTTCACCTGCCAAAGCAATGGGGCTTTCTAAAAAAAAAGCTCTACTAGCAATGCTAAATCCACCCACATGAAATAGAGGTAGATTCAGTAACCATGAAATTTTTCCTCTGGCTAAGTGTTGCTCGTGGGCGAGAGCGCTAGCTTGTAGGGCATTGCCACTAATGGCTACGCCCTTGGGATCCCCTGATGATCCAGAAGTGAATAGCACCGCCCACACATCTGTTAAGGGTTTTTCTGAGGAGATTTTTTCTGCGGCTGGGGGTAATTCTTCGACCCATTCCCCAGGGGGTAATTGTTGCAATAGACGCCTCTTTGCTTCTGGAGGAAGGTTGGGGGAAATGGGCACAATGGCCATGGGCGAAGAAAATGCGGCAAAGATCCAAGAGAGGGATTCTTGGAAATCAACGCAAGAAAGAACAAAAAATTTCTTCCCACTTAAATGGGCAGCCTGGAGCCTGGCGATTTTTTCTTCTAGAAAAAGCTGGCTCATCTTGTTCACCGGCTAGCTACTTGCCAGGGCAAATGGTCTAACCACCTTTGCTCTTCTATGGAGGGTTTGGGTAGGCTGGAAAATAGAGATTGATCGGGCAGAAAATTCTCCGCAAAGAAAAATCCAGTGGCCATTCCCGAGCTTGTGGCGGGATTTTCTGCACTTAGAAAAGACAATAATGCTCTACGGCCTGGTTCAGCTTCCAGAGAGGAGGAGTACACTACCTTGCGACCATGAGCGGTTAGGATTTTGGCCTTTTGCGCGAGGCTCGTTAAACCTCCTGCAACCATGGGCTTCAAAACAAATACTTCAGGCTTATGGTTCAGCAATAAAACTTTCCAAAACCTTGGGTCGGCCGCGCATTCATCGGCTGCCAGGGGAATGGGTGCTTGCGAGAGAACGGGGGCGCGCCAATGGGCAAAAGGTTCTTCCAAATATTCGATAAAAGATGAATCTATTTTAGCGAGAGCAGAAAATAAAATTTCTAATTCATTTTCTGTGAGCGAGCGATTGGCGTCCAATCGAATTTTTAAATTCGTTGGGGCCAGAGCCTGAAGCACCGCTAAAACATCTTGTATTTGGCCCGTGGGGATCTTTATTTTAACCGTGTCGTATCCCTCTTCCTTTTTTTTGAGAGCAGCCTCGGTGGTGGTTAATCCCTGCCAGGGCACCACCGCATTCACGGGCACAGATTGTATAAAGCCGGGCTGCTTTTTTTGTAAAATCAAGCCCTCCAAGCCGAAAGAGAGGGCTGGCGGTAGATCGGGAAAAGATTCTGGATGAGAAAAATAGGTTTCATCTATATTTTTTAGCCGTTCCTCCACTTGGGCGAATGTATCACGCGAGTGGCCGGGCAGCGGTGAGGCTTCAGAATAGAAAGTTCCCTCGGGGGTTTCTAGGCGTAAGCAGAAACCCAATCGCTCTGTTAAAAGATTATTTCCGTAAGCAAACGCTGTAGCAAATGGGCGTTGGTAGGGAGAATAAAGAAGCTTCACTGAGGGATCACCAGGGCGCAACAAACTGCAGCACCAAAAGCCAATTGCAAAAGAGCCGATTTTCCTAAAAGTCGATTAAATTCTTTTCTGTCTTTTATTTCCCAACAAGTTTTCGCATTCCAGGCAGCGAGTGGCAGGGTGAGAAAGGGTAATAAAAAAGAAGACCACGAAAGGCGGTCCAGGAAAAAGAACCAACATAGGTAGGGTAGTAGTAATAAAAGTGTATAGTACCAGCGGGAGGCGCGATCCCCCATGCGCACAGCGAGGGTTTTTTTTCCGGCCCTAGTGTCTGTGGGAATATCTCTTAAATTATTAATGGCAATTAAGGTTACCCCATGAAAACCCGTGGCGAGGGCGATAAAAAATCCTTCTGTGTTGATCCTAAGGGCGTGGGAAAAATAGGTGCCAAGCACGGCCACTAAGCCAAAAAAAATCAGCACAAAAAGATCCCCTAGCCCGAGATAGGCTAAGGGAAAAGGGCCCGCCGTATAGGCGATCGCAAAAATAATAGAGGCCAAGCCGATCCACAAAATCATTAAGCCCGCAGCAGAAATTAGGTAGAGGCCAAAAAGTAAGGCCAAGAAAAAAGTAAAACCCGCTCCCCAATACAAAGCTTGTGGGCTAAGCAAGCCCTCTGCTGCCATACGCGGGGGGCCCAGGCGATCTTTGCCATCGGCGCCTTTTTGAAAATCCGAAGCATCATTCACGTAATTGGTGCCCACTTGGATGGCCAAAGCTCCCAGGAGCGCGGAGAAAAAAACTCCCCATTGGAAAAAGCCATGGTTCTTAGCCAGAGCCGAACCAAGGGCAACTGGAATAAATCCAGCCACCAAAGTTTTCGGGCGTGCAGCAGCGATCCAGGGATTCATAATTTACGGTTCACAGTTCTCGGTTCACTGTTTAAGGGACTCGAGGAAATTTTTTATAATCAGGTTTACGTTTTTCCACATAAGCCTTTTTGCCTTCTTGGGCTTCTTCACTCATGTAGTAAAGCAGGGTGGCGTTGCCAGCCAGTTCTTGCACGCCGGCTTGTCCATCTAAACCAGCGTTAAATGCGGATTTCAAGCAACGTAAAGCGAGCGGGCTCATGTTCAACATTTCCCGGCACCAAGCGACTGTCTCTTGTTCCAGCTCTTCAAGGGGAACTACTTTGTTTACGAGGCCCATGTCTAGAGCTTGGTCCGCATCGTATTGCCGGCAGAGGTACCAGATTTCCCGGGCTTTTTTCTGCCCAATGATACTAGCCAAATAGCTGGCGCCGAAACCACCGTCGAAACTTCCTACTTTGGGTCCAGTTTGTCCGAATCGGGCGTTATCGGCAGCGATGGATAAATCACACACCACGTGTAATACGTGCCCGCCACCAATGGCGTATCCGGCCACCATGGCCACTACGGGTTTTGGAATGCTGCGAATTTGTTTTTGCACGTCTAAAATATTGAGGCGGGGAACACCATCAAAACCCACATAACCCTTTTCTCCCCTCACCCGTTGGTCGCCACCGGAGCAAAAAGCATCGGGGCCGGCACCCGTAAGAATAACAACGCCCACTTTGGGATCTTCCCGAGCGTCTTCAAAGGCGCGGATTAATTCATTTACGGTTTGTGGGCGAAAAGCATTTCTGGATTCGGGGCGATTGATGGTGATCTTGGCAATGCCCTCTTCAGATTTTTGGTAAATGATATCTTTAAATTCACCCGCCACCTTCCAGGTAACATCTGCGGGCAGTATTTTTCTATCTGTGTTTTTTCCCATTTCATCCCCACTGTTCTTTTATTCTTCTTTAATTCTCATTTAGCACTAATAATTCCAGGCCTTTGGCCACAACCATTGGCGCCTCCAATGGCAGAATGTGCCCAGCCGATACCATTTTTATAGGTACATCTTTTTGGCTTAAAAATCGGGCTAATTCCGCATACTTTTTATCCCGTTCTCCCGCCATGTAAAGCAAAGAGATGGTATTTTTCAAGGTGAGTAATTCTGGCAGAAGGCATTCATGTTGGCCGGGGCCTAAAAGCTCCAATTGTGAGCATAAGTGCTCGATTTTCAGGGATAATCTTTCTTGCATCCACTCTGTCCGTAATGCTTCGGGCAGATCTCGAAAGGAGGCAAAAAGATCCTGTTCATACCATTTTTGCCAAAAAATAGGGGGGTTTTGACGGGCTAAAGCAGCCCATTTGGCATCACTTTCTTGTCGTAACAAGCGCTCTTTTTCTTCTTCCAATCCTAAGCCCATGGAAAGGAGCAAAAGCGATTGAGGAAGGTTAGCATTTAAATAACGACACATGCGCACCGCTAGCCGGGCGCCCATGGAGTATCCACAGATGGTAAAGGGTTTTTCTTTTTGCGCCACAATCTGGGCTAATTGTTCGGCGGCTTGATCAAAGGAACAGCCGCTGGGAATCGGCAAACATTCACCTGGAATGATTTGGTTTACGCGATCCCAATCCTTTGGGCTTCCACCCATCCCATGCAAGTAATATATTTTCATTTATGAGCGCAGCCCGCGACGGACTTTAATATTTTCCTCTCCCGAAAATTGCAATTCGAAAATCCTGGCTCCCGATTGTCGCAAGGTTTCCGTGGGCAAATCCCCCCATTCTTTGCGAGAGCTGATGCGCAAATAGGGGATTTCAAAGGATTGAGCTAGGGCAGAAAGATTAAATTCTTTGGGCGTAGTGAACCATTCTTGATTGCCGAGAGTTTTAGCGGTTTGCACTAAACGAAAAATTTCCCCACCCCGATTATTCATCACCCATAAATTCAAACTTATTTTTTTGCCGAGTTCTGCCAAAAGAGAGAGGGAGGAAACGTCATGCAACGTGGAAAGATCTCCAAGTATGGCGTGGGTCTCTTTGCCACTAGCTAAGGAAATACCAGCAGCAGAGGCGATCAGGCCGTCAATGCCACTTAACCCTCGGTTGGAATAAACAGCTATTTTTTTATTGTTGCCCGAGAAAACGCTATTGAAGTCTCGAATGGGCATGCTGTTGCCCAAAAAAATGGCACAATCATTAGCAATTTTTTGGCCTAATCGATGGTGAAAGAACCATTCGGTAAGCTCACCTTGCCGTAAACATTCCTCGATAGTTTGATCTATGGTTCGGGTTTGTTCGGTCAGGGTATCTCTCCAAGCGCGATCTTTAAGAGAGATGTCGGATTGCAAGAAGGCGGTGATCCAACCGTCCATTCCTCCTTGCACAAAGATCGATGGATGAAGATGAGGCTCACGGCTTTCTCCCCAATGATCAAAGATCAGTTGTGGAATGGGGGCTTTTTCTAACAATCTCTCCATGCTGCGGCCCGTGAGTGGTGGGCCCAAACGCACTAATAAATCAGGGAAGGGAATTTTTCCTTCCAACATTTTATTTAGCAAGGGTTCCACGTGGCGAAAAACATGGCCAATCACTCCACCGCGAAAACCCAAACCCGAAGCGTTCTCCACCAAAAAAGGGATGCCCGTTCTTTCTGAAACTTTTAAGAGCGCATCCAGGCGCGCTTCGGAAAAATCATTGGCGCCCACTAAAAATAAAGGACGTTGGGCCGC
>CAYQES010000014.1:46463-69280 GCA_964416595.1 uncultured Bdellovibrionales bacterium
AATTTTCTTTAGAGCATTTCTCGCTCTAATTCACGTTGGGCCGCATGAAAGGTGGATTGAATGGCTTCCCACTGCTCTTTACCCGGGCCAGAACTAGATGGCAGAAATTTCCAATGGCTGTTTGTTTTTTCCCGCTCCCGTTCGATTTGTTGCACGCCTTCTGAATTTGGCAAAAAAGGTTCACGGAAACGAATATTCACGTGCACTGGGCCGGCTACAGGATCTCGTGAGTGGGCCACGGCCTTGGCGATCACGAAGCGAGCGTGATTTTCTCCAGTAATAGTGGAATCGGCGCAAGAAATTTCACCAAAAAATCTTGTATGAGATGAAAATATTTTCACTTGATCGGTGCATTGGTTGGCGCCAGTGCTCACTAGTTCCCATGGTCGATCTGCGGTGAGTGCCACTAACGGGCAATGGGAGTGGAAGGCTTCCATGATGGCGGGAAAATAATTTGCAACGGCCGTACCTGAAGTGCAAAGGAGGGCTGTGGGGGATCCAGCTTTAATGAGCCCAAGCGCTAGAAAGGCTGCTCCCCTTTCATCTAAAGCGGAGTGTACTTGCATTCCTTCCCTGCGATAACAAGCAAGCAGTAAGGGAGAATTGCGAAATCCTGGCGAAGCCACGATGGTGGTAATGCCCGATTCCACCAATTGATCCACCACGGCCAGCGCTATGGAATAGGATAAAGCCTCATTATTTTTTTTCATGGGCTACGCCCTTCCCCTATGATCTGGGCGAGGGCATCCATTTTTTTTCCAGTCTCTATCCATTCCGATTCCCAATGGGATCCAGCCACGTAGCCGGCACCAGCAAAGAAACGCAAAGAATCATCGTTGAGCAGGGCAGAACGAATTCCCACTAAGCAAATTTCTTGCCGATGAGTTTTAAAGAGCAATGGGCTTGCGAACAAACCGCGAGCGAAAGAATCTTCGCGTTTCAGAAATTTTCCTGATTCTAATTTGGGGTATCCACCCACAGCTGCCGTAGGGTGCAAGGCGCGCACAATGGCTTCAGCGGTGAGGCCGCCGTGGGGGCACTGGATTGGTGTATAAAGATGCATTAGATTCTTTAGCCGTAAAATCACGGGCTCTGCGGGATGTTCGCAGGGAAGCCCCAGTGAGGTTAGGGTTTCGCGAATTCCCCGTACTACAAACTCATGTTCTGCCCGTTCTTTTGCATTAGTTAAAAGCTCTCGCTCTACCGCGGGTAGATCTTGGGGGTTTTGCGGAATTGTTCTGGTTCCGGCGATGGCGGGAATGTGTAATGAGTCTCCTTGTTTGCGGAAAAGGATTTCGGGGGTGGCACCAAAAAACCAACTCTGTTCCCATTTTAAGAAAAAACAGTAAGCATCGGAGGGGCCAGAAAAAAGCCTGAGTAATAATTCTTTTTTCAGACGCTGAACTCTTTCGGCTGGCAGGGGGAATATGCGTGAACGGGCAGGAACTACCTTGGCAAATTCACCCGCTTGAATTTTTTCTTCAATCTTTCCGCATAATGACTTCCACTCTTCTTTGGAAGGAGCCTCTACGGCGGAGCTTAATTCAAAAGATTCTAAATGATGGGGTAGAAAAGCTTCGCCTTGCCAGAAATTTTCTAAGCCACAAGATCCAGATAGGGGGAAAGCATTCCATGGATTTAAGGTGCCGGTATTCGTGGGAAAAAAATGTTGGAAAGCCAAAGAAATTTGTGGCCGTTCATAATTGGGGTTGTTTCCCCAACTGAGACGCACGAGCCCATCTTTGTCTCTCCACCCACAAGCATAGGGATGGCGCAAAATGGCGGCTATGGTTTCCGTGGCGGGTTTCATGATTACGTAGGTATCCTCTCGTCCTCGCCAAGGGTAAGCACCTCTACCCCATCATTTGTAACAAGTACCGTATGTTCAAATTGCGCGGAAAGCGAACCATCTTGAGTTTTAGCCGTCCAGCCATCTTCTTCCAATTTTGTTTTCGCGCTACCCATATTGATCATGGGTTCGATGGTGAAGGTCATGCCCGGTTTCAAAATCACGCCTTGTTTAGGGCGCCCCACATGCATCACCACGGGGTCTTCGTGGAAATTTCTGCCAATGCCGTGACCGCAATATTCTAACACCACAGTATAACCTCGGGATTTCACCAGGCTTTCAATGGCGTGGCCAATATCGCCGAGGGTATTGCCCGGCCGCACTTGGTGAATGCCGGCCCACATGGCTTCCCGGGCAGTTTGCACGAATTTTTTTACTTCGTCGGGCACTTCGCCCACAAGGAAGGTGGCGTTGGTATCGCCATGGTAGCCATTCAAGATGGGAGTAACATCCAAGTTCACGATGTCACCATTACGAAAGGAGCGCTTATCGGGTATGCCGTGGCAAACCACATCGTTCACGGAAACACACAAGCTAGAAGGAAAACCCTTGTAATTGAGTGGTGCGGGAATGGCTTCGTGTTTGGCGCACCATTCGCGGCAGGCGGTATCAAGCAAGAGCGGAGTATTGCCCTCTTTTACAAGTTTTGCCATATCCTGCAAGCAGCGGCTGGCAAGCTTGCCAACTTTTCGCATTAATTCGATTTCCCGTTCAGATTTTATGGTGATCATTTTTCTCCTCCTAAATCGGAGAATTTTTTCTTCATAGAGGATTCCATGGGCACCGGGCGGCCGCTATTATTTACGCAGCAATGATGCGTTTCTCCCACCACAGCGATTGTTCCCTGATAGGGCACGGTTGTTATTTGTGATTCCTGAGGCTCGGCTCCAGTGAAAATTCGGTAAGAAAAATTTAACCTTACAGCGCTCACCTCGGAAATTTCTGTTTCAACTAGAAGGATATCGTCGAAGGCTAGCGGTTTTTTATATGAAATATGCATGTCCGTGAGCGGAAAGTGGAAACCTTGTTTCATGATGTCCACATAGTTTAAGCCCGTAAGGCGCATAAACTCCACCCGTCCCCTCTCCAAATAACGGGCGTGGTTGGAGTGGTGCACGATCCCCATGGCATCGGTCTCAGAGAAGGGCACGCGGTAGGAAAGGCGGCAAAAAGTTTTCATGCTTTCACCCCGAGGCTCGGATGGGTTTGAGCAAAAGACGGCCGGGATTTATGGCTTTGGGCAAAGCGCGCCAAGTTACCATGTGGTTCTAGGGAGGGAATCATTTCTCGGAAAAGGGCCCATTCTAGGAAACAGAGCAAAGAAATCTCCAGGAGCGAGAATTGCCCCTGAGTATATTCATTTTTGTTTCCTAGGTCTTTATCTAGCCAGCGCAAGGAAGCGTTTAATGCCGCTTGTTCTTGGCGAAAAAACGGACAATCCCAAGATAATTCGCTGCGTTTGGCCCGGATGAGTTTTACACCTGCGGCCATTCCCCCATTAATAATGGCTAAGCGTTTTTTATGCTGCCAAAGATCACCGGTGGGGAAAAAGCAAAGGTCTGGATTTTTGACGCCGTATTCTTGGAGCAAATATTCGCAAATGAGGTCGGATTCGATAAGATTACGGTCACCATCTACTAGAACTGGGAATTGGTGTAGGGGATTTTGGGCAAAGTTCTCCTCCCCCGTTTCCAGCAAACGGTCGAGTACGAGAAATTGGAACGGCAGGGCGAGTTCCTGAAGAACAACGCGCACTTTTCGGGTAAAGTGCGATGGGGGGGTGCCATAAAGCTTCATAGGCACCTTATAGTATAATTTATGACCTTAGACCACGAACTAGAACAGGCGAAACAGTTACTTCTTCAAGGAGGAGTGGTCGCCTTGCCCACAGAAACTGTCTATGGCTTAGCGGCTGCTATAACTAGCGAAGAGGGCATCCGTAAGATCTTTTCCATCAAAGAGCGCCCGTTTTTCGACCCTCTAATCGTGCATATTTGTGATCTCGAGCAAAAAAAACAGGTAATTTCCGCTTGGCCCGAATTAGCGGATTTTCTGGCCCGTAAGTTCTGGCCGGGGCCGTTTACCATGGTGCTCCCCAAGCATCCCGATTTAAATCCATTGATTACCGCTGGTCTTACCACCGTGGGCCTGCGCATGCCCGCCCATCCTGTGGCCCGGGCTCTGATAGAACTTTGCAAAATTCCTCTGGCCGCTCCTAGCGCCAATAAGTTCGGCAAAACTAGCCCCACCAAGGCCGAGCATGTGAGAAAAGGATTTGAAAAAGAAGAGTTGATGATTCTCGACGGGGGGCAATCCGAAGTGGGCCTTGAATCCACGGTGGTGGAGCTTTCTGAAGAGAATGGTAAAGATATTGTCACGGTGCTCAGGCCTGGAGCGGTTACAGAAGATTTATTGGCCGCGGCCCTTACGGAACGTGGATTGCCCTACGAAATTCGTAAAAAATCTAGCCTTGCTTCGCCCGGCAATACGGAACATCACTATATGCCCAATGTTCCCCTGGTGATTGTGGCTCAGGAGGAGCTTTCCTTAAAACAATCTCGCCGGGATGAAATTTGCCGGGATTTTCAATTGGACCGTAATGAAAGAGGGGCTGAATTGCGGATCGATGGGAATCCAAAAATTGCGGCCCGCTCTTTGTATTTACGTATGCGGGAATGTTCCGATGGGGGCGCTTCTTTCATTTACGTGTTTCGGCGCAAAAGCCAGCAGGGCGGCCTTTGGGACGCTATCTGGGATCGGCTTTCTCGTGCTGCTAGCCGAGTGTATGGATAGTTGATCGGCGCGTTTCTTAACTTGAGAATTCTTCTTTCTTTAGCCTAATCTTTAAAGAGTAAAAGGGGTTTTTATGGATCCATCCCGGCGAAGGTTTCTCTGTTATGCGAGTTTTTTGGTGGCTAGTTCCGCCATGCCTCTCTGGGCCCGGGCTCGGGATTTCATGCCTCTGAACAATGCGGCTAATCCCAATGCTTGGCCTATTATGCAGGGGCCAACGGATGCTACTTCTGCCACTTTGATCATTCTCCATGAAGCAGCTGCGGATTTTTCTCCCCATATTTTCGGGGCCAATAATGAATTAGTTCCCTGGGCTTTTACCCAGCGCTGGCCATTGCCAGGCGGCACTCTGATGGTTTCGGAAATTTGTGTGTCGAATTTACTGGTTGGCGTGGACTATCGCCTACAACTAGTGGATGGCGGCGGAAATATTTTAGACCAAAGAACCTTCGGCGCCTTGGATGTAAGTCGGGAGCAGTGCCGGTTTGCTGTGATCAGCTGCATGAATGATTCGGTGGGTGGCACTGCGAGTACATGGGAGCTCCTATATAAGGAAAATTGCGACTTTGTGGTTTTCCTGGGGGATACTTGTTATTCCGATCAACATAATACCGAAAGAACCACGGGTAGCTATGCCCGCAGGTACGCGCAAACTAGATCCAAATTAGCTTGGTTTAAAATGCCCAAGCTTACGCCTGTGTTCGCTACCTGGGATGACCACGATTTTGGTTTTAATAACGGCTATAAAGATTTTGCCATGGCGCCTTTTATGGGCCAAATGTTTCGCACTTTTTTTGGCACCAAAGAAAATGCTAATTGGCGCAAAGCCTATGGTGTGGGCAGTGTATTTGAGGGATTCGGCCAGCGGTTTTATTTTATGGACGATCGCTCTTACCGAGATAACCCTATGGCCTCCAGAAAACGCCACTGGGGCGCCGAGCAGACTGATTGGCTGTTACAAGATCTTGCCTCTTCCAATAAGCCTGCTTGGCTTATGAATGGCAGCCAATTTTTCGGTGCCTATTTAGATAAAGAATCCATCGAGGGCGATTACGCCGAGGATTTTAACCAAATTCTCGCCCGTCTTCGCCAGATTTCTGCCCCGGTAGTTTTTGCTTCGGGGGATATTCATGCTTCTGAAGTAATGAAAATTGAAGAGCAACAACTGGGTTATGGCACGTATGAATTTACTTCTAGCGCCATCCATAGCATTAGGTTCCCTTTCGCTTTTAGTGGCGCAGTTAATCCACGCCGTATTGGTCCACTGGAGGAGCAGTCCAACTTTATGGTGTTCGATGTGGACGTTAGTAAAATATGGAATATGCACGTACGCTGCTTGAATAAAAAAGGCGCTCTATCATTCTCCGGAAATTTCGAAATCAGCAGGGGATGAAATAATTTTAGTCAGATTTTTTACACGCTAACTAGAAATTATTTTCCAAGAAGAACCGTGTAGGCGCCACATCTTCTTGTGGCGCTGCAAAAAATAATCATAAACTAATATTTATGAGAAGAATTTTTTTGCTGCTAGTAGTGCTACTACTTTCCCCTACTTTCACTCAGGCCGCCCCCTATAAGGCGGAGCCTGTAGGAAATATTTTAAAAGCCATCAATGATAGCCGCTTAATCTATATGGGACGCGGGCTTCTTTTCGGCTTTTTTAGTATTGAATCTTGCGTTTGGGCCAACCGGGAAATGATATTGATCCAAAACTATTGCTATCCACAGCAAGAGCACCCGGCTAAGGGCATCGTGGTATGGTCGAAGAAATTTGGGATCGTGGAATTCTACGAAGAAAAACTTCCTAATGGAATAGTGAAAAAGGATGTATCCATCAACCAATTCCCAGAATTTTTGACTACGATTCTGCCAAATGATTTACGAGCTCTGGATATAAATCTGATCAATGAAATTTCGGAAAAATTATATAACCGCAGAAATCCTGCTTGTTGGTCCACCAACTACGATTGGAATAAGCAGATAAAATTGGCCGCATGTTATCAAACCGCTGTCGGGGAGTACCGACCTTGGATCGTAGAGACCCAATCTATAGTGAATGATGCGGACAAATGGGATGCCATCTTAAGGGGAGTTTTTGCAAAAATCCCTATGCCTGGCCTTTTTTAACTGTTTTTCTCCTGAAGCTGATTATAGTGAAGGTCTATGTATGATCTTGTGTGGGATCATTTTTTAGAAACCCCTTCCCTCTTTTTCCCAAAAGACGAAGTTGTTGCGCGGGCCGTGGCTATTCGGAATTTAACTGCGTCATTGGGATATGAATTATTTTATCCCGTGAAAGCTTTTAGTAATCCTGACTTTTTATCTCTCATTGAGAGCCATATAGATGGATTTGATGTGAGCAGCTTAGAAGAGGCGAAGAAGATTTCTTCTCATAAAAAAATTTCTGTGTATAGCCCCCACGATTCTTATGGGGCGGCGGGGAAAATCATCGAGTATGGCATGCCGGTGCAAGATGTGATTTTAGAGCACCCCATTCTTCATTCTAAGGGGGCTAGAGAAAATGTTTTTTATCGGCTCAATATTAGCCCCCTTTCTCCGCAAAAGGAGCCCAGCCGTTTTGGTGTGCATCCACTAGATTTTCATTTACTGGCGGAAGAGCGGAATTTCCATTTTCATTTACGTAATCCACAGGAGTTTTCTGCGGTCGAGTTTTTAGAAATTATCCAAAAACTAAGAATCGCCTTTCCCAAGATGGAAAGGCTGATTATGGGCGGCGGCTGGCATAAATTCTCCTGGGCGGAATTTGCGGCGATCCTGCGCGAAGTTCGAAATGCTAATCCTGATTTGCAATTACGAATTGAGCCAGGAAAATTATTTGTGCATGAGCTTGGATATGCGGCCACAAAAATTCTTACAAAAAAAATGTATGGTGATTCCGTGGATATTATCGTGGATTTAAGTTCCGTTACCCATACGCTTTGGAGCGTGCCACAGCTGATGAAATCCGAAATAAATACAGCTCCTGAGCCTATCCAGCTCACCATTTACGGCCCCAGCTGTTATGAGGCCGATATAGTTGGGCGCTATAAAATTTCAAAAGAGTTGGCTCAGAAACTAAGTGTAGGCAGCAGACTCATTTTTTCTGGAGTAACGGGCTATACAGCAGAACGGCAACATTCTTTTAATGGGATTTTGCCTGCAACTATACATTTCATCTAAACTGTGGCCGGCTGATCTTGTATCTTTTGCCAGAAGTAAGTTTGATAGCTCCTAAGATTGTGGGGCTTAATGATTTTCCAGAAAAAATCTTGTTCACCAGAAAAATGAAGATCTACTAGTAAGCTGGATCCCGTCTTATTTTCATTAATTAGTATCGGGCTCACTGCTTCCGATAGAATACTCCCTTGAGTCTTGAAATATTTGGGCCAGTCATATTTGCATGAAATGATACGGCCGTGCTTGGGGTCGTAGTCTGGGCTAATGAGCATCTTGGTTTGAAATAAAAGTAGATCGTCTAAAATTTCTTGGGGGATAGAGGGGTGGTAGGCCCCCAAAAAGCGCCTAACATCTTTATAAAAGCGCACCTGATTTTTTAAGCTCGTATAATAAATCCACTCTTCAGGCTGGCAGTAGAAATCGAATTCTGGCCCAGGATCCATGAGAATGCTGCTGTTTTCTTTGTATAAAAAACTTTGCTTACTCTGAAGAATTTCCTTTTGCAAAAAAGCAAAAAATTCACCATGAGATTCTAAGTTTTCTACGAGGCTTTCGTAGAATTCCCCGTAAGGAATTTGGTGGCTGAAACGTAAATACTGACTCACAAATCGCAATAAGCCCAAGTTATGTAGGGCTTTACAAAAATCCGCATAATAGAGGCATTGGATAAAATCTTCTTTAGTGAGAGTGTTAGTTTCGCAAATATATTCTGAAGTATTACTGTGGTAATGGTGCAGATCTTGAGCGTTTTTAAAAACGCGGGAGCGGGCTGCGGGCCGCCGCATGGATTGGATGCCCCATTTTTCCAAATACGCTGGATCCTTTGCTGGTGCATTGGGCAAAAGAGCAAAGAGATGGGTTTGAATGTCTTCGTGAAATCCCCACTCCATCATATTGGCCCAAGCTTTTTTCCAATGCGTGTACGTATCACCAGGATTGCCGGCGATGAGCACCCCCATAGTTGGCACTTTGAGGCGATCAAATTCTTCCACGGCATAGCGCAGATTTTCTGTTTTAATATTTTTGCGCTGAATAGATTCTAAAACAGCATCTTCTGTGTGTTGAAAAGAAATGGGCACACAATCGATTAGGGCATGCTGGTGCCAAATTTTTCCAATCTCAATCACCCGATCCATATTATTTTTGGCCGCATTCCAGAGAATGCGTTTAGGGTAACCATATTTCTGTTTGGCCTCCACGATCCAGCGTGCGATTTCCAGATCTTGGGAGAAAATGCCGAAATTGGCATCAGTAATAAAAACTACTTCAACTTGTTGTTCTCCTAGCCAATCAATTTCAGCTTTTGTTTTTTGGTAATCGAAGGGGCGGATTTTCCCCATGGTGGCGGAACCCCAGTCACAGAAACTGCAGCTGTAGGGGCAGCCTCGATTGGTTTCCAGCATGGCATAGATTTTTGTGTTTTCTTGGCGAAGCTTTTGAATCCAGTACTCAAAATGAGGGCGATTGCTAAGGTAAGCCGAGGGGCGGCTAGTAAAAGAAGCGTTTTTTTCTTCTTTTGTGTGCGTTCCATCCTTCAGGATTAAATTCGGGATTTGTGTGAGTTCTTTTTCTCCCAATTGCCAACGTAAGATTTCGGGGAACACATCTTCCCCATCCTTTTTAACGATCAAATCTATAAATTTTAAATCTTCCTGAGGGCTGCGCCAATCTGGTTGGGGCCCACCGGCCACTACAAGGCAATGGGGGTTTTTCTTTTTAATTTTTTGCGCCATTTCTAGTTGTAGGGGCCAGTTCCATTCATAGCCGCTGATAGCAAATACATCTATTTTCTCCAAATCGTAATTTTGGAGTAAAACTTCTGCGGAATTTGTGTGAAAAATGGGGGTGAGCCATTCTGTTGAGTATTTTAAAATCGGATCCAGATCACAAGCTGATTTTAAACAGCCCCAAATATAGGGAATATACGTAACCGTGCTCATCCAGTTGGGTACGGAAACCAGGATGCGTATTTTTTTTTCTGCAGTGGCCACTATTTTTTAAACCAATCTAACAAAAAGGGATGACCAATTTGGGTGCGAGATAAAATCTCAGTAGAGAATTCTTTTATGCTGTTTTGCAAAAGTTTTTGATAGTGATCATCCGCTTGGCCGTTCCATGGATTTCCAAAACAAAGAGTGATTTTTTCTTGATGACTACCATTGCGCATGCCATGGCAGTGGGAGCCATCAATGATATAGGCGGAGTGTTTTTGAGAAACATAATGTTCTTGGCCATCTTCACCAATAAAATAGAGAGAATCCCGCGGGCCTTGACACACAATTCTTAGTTTATGTTGCAAAGATTGGAATTCTTTTTCGGAGCAATCGATGTGGGGCAAGATTTCAGCTTTTGGGGGTGTGCGTAAAACAGTGATGCGGGGCCTCGGGTTCATCCAGGAAAATAGGTGTTCTTCTATCCATTTTTTTACCTGAACCATGGATTCGGCGGGCTGGGTCCAGGCGAAAGATAAATGATGCTTAGACATATCTTTTTCCAAATGTTCACCGCCACCCGTATAAAGAGGCAACAATTTGCATTGTCGGTAGGAACTCCAGTACCAAGCGCTCTCTTCGGCCGCCAAAATTTCTTGGGCAAAGTTTTTTAAAAGTTCTTCTGTGAGTGGTAAGGCAATGGGCGCATAAGTAAAATTTAGGTAGTCCATTATTCTTGCCTACTGTTGTTAGATGTGGAGAGATTAAACTCTGCTACAGATAAATTAGAGGCGCGGCCAGCTTGTATGGACTGTTTCACGTAGTTTACTTGACGAGCCCGCAATTCGAGCCAACTTGGATGAGAAGAATCGCACCATTGTTCTGGAGTGTTTGTCACACAGGCTAGCTTTGCTTGCACATCTTCTGGGCGTTCACTCACGGGGGCTAAAAGTTCAAACCGTTCCCCGAAGGTCGGTTTGATACGGTGGAGGTACTTAGTGCCATTTAAATACCAAAGCCGACCATTTTTCTGGATGAGGGTTTCTGTTTCATTTTCATTTTGCACTTCAATATTGGCATTTCCCAGTATGGTTAAGTGGCATTGGCCATTCCAGAAATAACCATCGCGATGAAAAATGCAAGTTTCTTGGGCGGCATCTTCCACATAGGAAAGGTGGATGAAGTTTAAGTCTAGGGGCCGGCCAAAGGTTTTTTGAAATATATCTTGTTGTTCCAAGAGAGACGCCACGAATTTTTTAATCAATGGCTGTTGGCTATCTTTATGGAAGTGCCAACTCCAGTAATTGGAAAAAAATTTTCCACTGCCGTTGGATTTTTGGAAGAGCGGGATCTTGTGGATAATTTCCCTGGCCTCACTTAAGCACCACGCAGGGTCTAGTTCTGAAAAATTTAAATGTGTAGGTTCAAATAGCTTCATAAAACTCCACGCTTCCGCCTGGTTGCAAACAAATCCCCAAAAAATGCAATTGAAAATCTTTATAGGAAATTCTTTGGCTTTGCCCAGGGGCTAAATCAAATCCCTGGCCAGCTATATATTGGCTTTCCGGGGGAACACTGATGGGAAATAAACGGGCTGGCCCAGTCACAGAAAGATCCGCCCAGAGAAAGCGATTTTTTTTGTTCAAAGGGAAAAAAATCAAATAGTACTCGCAGAAGCCCATAATCTTTTCACCCAATTCCTCTTTGATTCTTGGGAAAAAGCGAAAAATTGTTTTTTCACAGCTACTCTTCAATATTCTCCATGGGGGGCGGGGGTTTTCTGTTCTGCGCAAAGCACTTAAAGCGCTGCTCGCTTCGAAAAATAAAATGTCGCGATCAAATTGAAACTGCATTTTTATTTTCCAAAATTTCTTGGCTACGAAGTGAAATAACTAAATGGATCCTTCCACTTTGGCCCCAATTCTTTGCCATATGTTTAAAACCAGGATTCAGGAACCAGACCTCACCTACACCCATCTGCACCTTGACGAGCCTTTTTTCCTGAGGGTGCCAGCTGCAATTCCAGCAATCGTTGTTGGAAGTAAGGGGGATATGGATTTTTATAGCGTTGGTGGTGTCGTAATCGTAATGGGCGGGCCACCAGCCAGAAGGGTCCAGCCAGCTTAAAGTAATGCGGCTAAATTCTCCCAAAGAGCCGGCCACTTTTACGAGGTGAGAATCTTGTGCCCAGGTTTTTACACTATTGTGGTTCCTGTCGTTGATATAGGGATCTTTTTGCTTGGAATATTCCAAGCGGTTCATTAGGTATTGGCCCCCATTTTGGTTCACGAGCCATTGTTTGTTCACACCCACCCAAGTCTTATCGTCCACTTCCTTTTCACGGTCGATTTCGGTGAGATCAATGAATCCGGAATAATCGTAAGCGATAAAATCGCTATGGGAGCTTCTTTCTTGGAAGATGCGCTCGCATTCGGCCAACATCGGTTCCACAGGAAAAGTGATGGGTAATTTTAGGTAGGCAGGAAGGAGTTTTCTAGTTCGCATAATCCTCCACGCCATCCACGCTCATCACTAGATGAATGCGATCGGTAGATCCAAAATTATGGGCCCAGTGGGTTTTACCGCCGTTGAGCAAATAAACGCGTCCGGCCTGCATGTGGAATGAAGATAATTTTCCTCTCTCCCAACTAAAACTAAAAGCAAAGGGATTAGTGTAGATTGGAATGTGTAGGCGGCAAGCATACTGTGGAATCACGTCTTTATGGGGGCGAATGCCTTCGCCTGGCGCTAATTTTCCAAAACGCGCTCTGGTAACCCGCCCTTTAAAGAGGGCCAAGAGCTCTGAGAAGTAAGAATTTTCTAGGCCCGGTGCCAATTGAGTGTAATTGCGCTCATCCACCAATGGATCGTAATCTTCATTTAAATGTTTTAAACTTTTCAGCACTTGTTTTCGAGATAAATTGGCCGAGTGTTCATACCAGGGTTGGCCGCGGCGCTGGTCTAGCTTTTTCTGTAGAGCAATAGCTTGTGCGCTGGGATGGGTTAAGATCCCCTCGTAATAACGGGAAGAATAACCGGCATCCACATCCTTCAGAGTTTCTATATAGTTTTTTTCGTAAGCCGTAATTCTCGCCAGGGAGCGATTGGCAAATAATTCTTTTAGGGCCGGAAGATTGATTTTGATGTGAGAGAGCTCCGTTAAGGCCGGGAGTGCATTTTTATTGGGGCGTGCATCCCATTCGGCAGCGATATCTCGGCCAGGAAACAATTCTTTGCTATTTATTGTTTCCCACATATGTCTATACCCGTTCCAGCAAATGGGCGATTTGATTGTAGTGAATGCCGAAAATGAGATTGAGTCGTGGTTCTGGGCCAGGATTAATCACCCGATGAAGCCAACCAGTATTAGTGAACCATACTTCGCCCGGTTGAAATTTTTTTGATTCAACTACCCCTCGGCGGTTGATTTCGAACAAACTTTCCGAGGGTGAGCAGGCAATGCTAATGCGACAGGAAACACTAGTGTCCGCATCAATGTGCCAATCTAAGCTGGCCTGAGAAGGAAGCGAGGAGAGGCGCGCTCGGTAGGATTGTGGAAAATTTTTCTCAAACCAAGATTTTAGAACGGACTGCGCCGGCAGATCGTGAATCCACTGCGTATAATTCTTTTCAACTAGAGGATCTTGGTTTGTTTCACAAAGTTGTAATAACTTTTGCCGATATTGTTGGTGGGTTTTGGGTAATAAAGAACAAGCGGCGGATATTTTATACGTATCACCGCCCAAATCATTGCCGGAAAAAGCCAAAAAATATTGTTGTGCCTCTGCGATGGCCGACGGTGGAAGATGTCCCAACAATTGAAAGGAGGGCAATTCATGGCGTCTCTTGCCCCCTTCGCCCCGCACACGAGCGCGCCGAGCTGTTTGCTGGCAAAGCTCATTTTGTCTCATTGGTTTTCCTTGGGATTTTGGAGGGCCACAAAACTTAACATGCAATATCGCTCACCACTTTCCACCTTGCGCACCAGATGAGAAAACTCATGGGAGGAAGGAAAACAAATGGCTGTACCCGTGGTGGGCGCTACGCACATTCCGTAATAGGGGAAAACTAATTCGCCGCCTTGCCAATCGGAATTTAAATAAATCACAATACTCACGCCATAACGGCCAAGCTCCATGATTTGGGGTCCATCTTTTCCTTCAATCACATAGCCGTTGTCCCAGTGTTCGCGTAGAGAGTTACCGGCACTCATGCGATGGATTTTGGGTTGATAGTAGCCAGAAAATTCGTAAGGATAATTGGGAAGGACGTGTTGTAGAGCAAATTCTTCCACCTTAGATTTGAATTGGGGCGCATCACATCTTTCAATAAAGTTTTCACCCTCTTCTACGCCCTTCCAAGCCAAGTTTTCCCACTGGCCCTCATGCTTCGACCAGTTCAAGATTTCTTGGCACTGGGCATGAGAAAGAAAATGGGGAATCACAAGAATTTGGCTTTGTTTTTCTCCGGGCATTTCTTTGGAGAATTTTTCAAAGATAAAAGTTTCGTATTTTCTTTTTTGCAGTTGAACAATTTGATCGTGTGGGTATGCTTTTCCATGCCGCAATACATGCTGCGCGCTGGGCTTGATAGGTAAAATCCTAGACTCAGGCATCTCCGAAAAAACTACTATTTTCACTGTATGAAAGCAATAAGATCTCAGGTATCTTTTCCCTGTATAACGCCACGTTTCTTTCATTGGGGAAGGCATAATAATTTTGCGTATGGCAGCGGCCTCTTGGCAGCAATGGAAGAATTCTAAATTGCCTTATGTGTGTTTGGCTTTGGTTTCCTTTGTATTATTTGGCCTACAAATTCTCTTGCCTGTATTGATCAATTTTCTTTTTTCGCAAATTTCTACAGCCAATGTGTTGCCATTGGTTTTTTTAGGGTTTTCGTCGGGAATTGTGGCTGTATTGTGGCTGCGGGAGCGGCGCTGTTTTTTCTATGGAACTTATGGCCTGCCATTTTTGCTCGTGGCTGGGTTTTTTTTACCCTATTTTTCTGCTTCGGATTTTAGTTACTTTTTTCTTTATTCCGTTTCATTTTTTTTGGCTGGCACCGCTATTTTTAGTGCCATAGCACTCCTGGATTCTTATGGGGCCTTGGCCGCAGATTTAGCGGGAGGTGCTTTGGGGCTTTTGTGTACGCTCCTACTCCTCCCCGTGGTAGGCGCAGAGCGCTTATTGGGAATGTTGTGCTGTGTGGGATTTGTGGCCGCCACTCTTTTGGCTTGGTGCCAGAATAAAAAGTTTTTTACATGGCTTTCCCTTTTTTCATTTTTGTTTTGCTTGACGCTAGTAATAAAGGTTGGCGGGTGGGATTTATTAAAAAACACCAGGGCGTTGCCCTCTCCGGAAGTGCGCTTGTCTAGCCCCTATCTCAATGCCCGGCGCGCCCTCGATCAAGGGTTGTCCGATTGGCAAGATGGCGGTTGGGGATTACTTGGGCGAGTGGACTTGCTTCAGCGCAAAGAGGGCCTCCGTTGGGATTTATATTATAATAATGCTCGGGTGAGCTCCGTTTCTGAAGGTCCATCGCAGAGAAATTACTTGCAAATAATTCCTCCCGGGCGATCAGCTTTTGTGGTGGGCGTTGGGGGCGGTGGAGATATTAGTCAGCTCAGCAGTTTGGGTTATAAAAAAATTTATGGTGCGGAAATCAACGAAGGAGCTTTGGCACTATTACGGAAAAATTTTTCATCCTTAGCGCATTCGGAAATTAATCTACATTCATTTGATGGCCGTAGTGTTTTGAGTCAAACGGATGAAAAATTTGATCTTTTATTATTTAATTATGCAGATCTCTACGTGCGGGGCCCGTTCTTAGATATTTACTCTATGAATTATTTATACACAAAAGAGGCCTTTACCGGTTTTTTGCGTAACTTAACGACCGATGGAAATATTCTCATTGCAAAGACATTTCATGACGGGCATTTGGAGGCCACTTATCGAGTGCTTTATTCTTTGCTGGAAGCCATTCGTGAAGAAAAAAAGGATCCAGCCCAGCATTTGGCTGTGGTTCAATATGACATTGATCTAAAAACCCCTTTTTCCCGAGATATTGTGTTTTTGTTGTATTCCCAGCAGCCGCTGGCGCGGGGAGCGGTTGGAAATTTTTTACGGAAAACCATTCATCATCATAAAGATTCACTGCAATTAGTTTATCCCCAACAACTGGGGGATTTGGTGGCCAAGGGAGATTTTTCTCGAGAAATTCAATCCCTCGTAGAAAAGAACGCAGTTGATGGCCACGGCTATCGATTGTCTACGGATCGTTGGCCTTATGTTTACCATGTTCGTTACCCTAAAATTTTTTCGGAAGAGCCTTTTCGCACCTTGATCGTGGGAGCCTTACTATTGATTTTTTTCTCTGCTGGAATTTTTTTCAAGCAGGATTCTAGAATGCGACCGAACCGCAGAGAGTTATTGTTATTTTTCCTCGCTCTGGCTTTAGGTTGCGCCTATGGCTGGATAGAGATAGGCCTAGTACAGTCTGCTTCCCCGTTCTTACGCTCGCCCTTGCAAGCTTTTGTGGCCACCGTATTTCCCATTCTATTGGCCGGGGCTCTTGGTGCTTTAATGGCCAAAAAGGTTTCTTGGAAACTCAATTTTGTGCTGGTGATATTGGGTGTGTTTTATATTTGGTGTTTACAATTATTGTTAGAAAGAGTTGGTTATTTATTGCCGTTGAATTATACGACCCGCTTTTTGATCATTGTGGCTCTGGTTTTTCCGGGCGCGCTTTTACTGGGCACAATCTTCCCTAAGTTAATCTATCTTTTCGGTCAGGAGTCTCGCCTTTTTCGATCTTTTGCCATGGGGGTGAATTCTTTTGGTATGGTGGTGGCTACGGCGCTGGGCCTATTTGTGTCCATATATTTTGATAAAAATATGGTTATTACTTTTGGTGTGAGCGCTTATGCTCTGGTGATTGCGTTACTGGTAAAAGAAAAAAAATTACTACTGGAAGTGTGATGGCAACAGAATTTTTTGATGGATTTCTTAAGGTGGCGCCTGTGGCGGGTGTGGCTGCGTATCCTCCATCTTTAGATATTTCTAGTATTAGTCCGGCTATGAATCTGCATACTTTTGAAAATCAAGATCCTGAATTAAGGGCTCTGATTGCCTCTTTAGTAAGAGAAATTTCTCCTAACGAAGTTATGTCGTATCCATTTTCTCTGGTGGAGTGCTTGCATAAAGATTTGGCTAATGAATTTAGTGTGAGCCCAGCGCAACTGGTGGTGGGTTTGGGAGTAGACGGGATTTTAAAACAGATTCTATCCACATTGATGCCAGAGGGTGTGCCCGTGGGATCTGTGCGGCCTGTATGGCGCCGCTTTCATCGCTCTTGTGTGGCACGGAAATGCCCTGTGCAGTTTTATGAGCGCCCGGAAGATCCCCTGGGAAAAAATGGCGTGGATTCTTTATTGGTTCAGCTTCAGGAAAAACCAGTTCGAATGTTCTATCTGGTAAATCCAGACACGATTGTGCCCCGGTATATCATTCCTGCTGAATTAGAGCGACTGGCAAATTTTTGTTTTAGAGCTGGCACCCTTCTCTTGGTGGATGAATCTTATATAGAATTTAAAGATCATGACAATTTCAGCGCCATCTCGCTGATAAAAAAATACCCTAATGTTGTGGTGCTGCGCAGTTTTTCTAAAGCCTGGGGGTTGGCGGGGTTCCGTGTGGGCGTGGCCATCGGCGATGAGCGCTGGATGAATGAAATACACAAGGGCCGCCATTTAGTTCCTACTTCCGGCATGAGCTTAGAAATTACACGCAAGCTTTTACGCCATAAAACGGAAGTGCTGCGCTCCGTGGATCGAGTGAGGGCGGGCCGTGAATTTCTGTGCAAATCATTTCGTGATTTGGGTTTTGATTCCCCAAGCTCACCTTGCAATTTGGTGATTGTGAATTTTGGCCAAAAGCAAGCCTGGGCTCAAGAAATTTTAGACAAGAAAATTTCTTATGTGAAAGATGTGATGGGCTATAACGGCTCTCCGGGGTTTCATTTTATTGGTGCTCCCCATTTGGCTTTTGCCAAAGAGCTGGCTTCTTCTTTAGCAAGAGATTTGGAAGGAAGGGCATGACAAAGGCAGGCCTTTTATTGAAGGACTTCTTACCGAAAAAAGATTTTCTATCTTTGGAGCAGTTTTTTTTACAATCAGAACGCGCCTCGGAATCCTTCCAGCAATTGAACCGTCAAAGGAAAATCTGCAAAATCCCTAAGGCACTTACGGATCCGATGCGGGAGCGGTTAAAGAAAAATTTTCTCCAGCAGCCTTTAGAGCTAGAGCTCCTGCGAGGCGCCCTTTATTTCCCCGGAGATTATTTCTCCCCGCACGTAGATACCATTCACTACGAAAATCACGATCCCATTCCCCACAGAAAGATTTCTGGAATCTATCTCGTAAAAAACGCGGTCCAGGGCGGAAAATTTCTTTTGCAGGGGAAAGAAATTTCCTTGGTTCCCAATGATGTTTTTTATTTTAATTCCGATCTAGAGCATGAAGTAACGCCCATTGATGCCGGTGTGCGGGCCTCTGTGTTCTTTTTTCTTTCCGTGCCCGCCAAAAAGGACCATGCTTTAGCCAAAAAAAGGATGCGAAAGCATGTCGCATATAATTAATTTGCATGCGCAATCGGAAGCGTGGGAGCAAAAATTTTTCGATAAAATCTCTTGGATTCGGGAAAATAGCCGAGATCGTAATAAAAATAATTATTTGAATTTGGATAAAGAATATAAAAAATACGATATTTTTCATCTTTTAGTGCAAGAGGAGAAGATTGTCGGTTTTTCTGCTGTGCAATCCTTTTCTTTTCCTGCTGGGCATGTACGGTTATTGAGTCGAACTTTTTATGATCCCGCCATTCGCCGGATAAACTTGGAAAAGGCCACCAAAGCGTCTTTTGCGAGCAATTTTATGTTGGGTCCACAAATTGAACATGCGCGCAGGCAGGGGAAGTCAGTGGCTTTTATTTCGGTGGAATTTCCTAGGCGTCGGCGATTTTTGCAAGAGTGGTTGCGCTACATCAATGCCAGTGGCACTTTTGGGCAATGGATTTTATCTGCGCAAATGCATTTGGTTTGCCCGGCGCCCGAAAGCCCCAATTGCTGGCAGAATGTGGCCTATTTGCCTTTACAAGAGGGAGCCACGCTGGAATTAGAAGGAATATCGTTAGCCGAATGGCGGAGCCGTTATGGAAAAAAATAATTCCGTTCGAGAAAGCATCTTAAGGCGCCGTTCCCGCCGCTCTTTTTTATCTACTCCTGTTTCAGAAGCGGATATTGCGTTGATCGTAGATTCTGCGCGTTTGGCTCCTTCGGGTAGCAATAGTCAGCCCGCGTATTTAGTACAAGTGGATGATCCGGAGCTTAGAAAGAAAATTTGCCAACACACAGGATATAAGGGTGCTGAGGAGAAGCCGCGCCGGCAATCTTTCATTTTAAGTGCGCCACTTTTATTTGCGGTGGTTACGGAGATTGAAAACGAGCGAAGGTTGCAAAAGTGGAATTCGGCAATTCCGATAATAGAAAATCGGGAACGATATTTGGTGGCAGCTATTCGTGACGGAGCCATCGTGGCGGATCATTTGGTATTACAAGCTACAGATCTGGGGCTAGCTTCTTGTTTTATGAGTTGGTTTCCTCAAGAAGAAGTAAAAGAAATCCTCCAGATTCCTAGGCATCATTATATTGTTACGTTCGTAGCCATCGGGCACGCGGCCCATGGTTATGTGCCAGCGCAGGAGCGCAAACCCCTAGAGAAGTTTTTGTACCTCAATCAATACGTGGGTCCTAACGCCGAATAAGTTTACAGCGCTCTAGCACCCAGGCGCCAGGATCCCACTCCCAGAATTTTTTACCGATGCGGTAATCGTTAGGAAAGCGGTGGTGGTTATTATGCCAGCCCTCTCCGCAGGTGAGGATATTCACAAACCAATTATTTCGAGAGCTATCGCCCGTGGCATGGGTTTGGTAGCCGAAATAGTGGCAAAAAGTATTGATTTGCCCATAAGCGTGGAAGGCTAAAACGGAAGGAAGGGCATAACCAAAAATTCCCCAGAGTGGATCGATTAAAAAAAGTAGCCCAGCCCATGCCAAGAGGATTTTAAAATAGTGGCGGTGGGCAAAGCGCACATGGGGCATTTTTAGAACATCTTTGATGTGGCGCCGTTTGATTTGCAGTGTGCCCCAATTGTGGGTGTAAGAACGCCAAGCGCCAATCACCAAGGGGGAATGGGGATCTCCTGCTTTGTCTGGTTGCTGGTGGTGCATGCGGTGCACTCCTACCCAACCCAGGGGCGAGCCTCCGGTGGCAAGGCAACCAAGATAGGTACAGAGCTTTTCAAACCAAGGATAGGTGCGAAAACTGCGGTGAGATAGCAGACGATGGAAGCCAATGCTGATGCCTAGGGTTCCAATCACATACCACCAAGCAAATCCGGCCAGCCACATCCACCATTGGCCCCAGAGTAAGCCTAGAATCAGTAAAAGATGGTTAGCCACATGGAGTAATTGCAGAATTTTTGTGGGGGTGAATCGTTTGTGAATGGCCTGTTTTCCCATGGATGACTGCATTGTAGCGGTTATGGAAGAAAATCCAAGAATTTGATTTTAATGCTTCGTGTTGAGGAAATCCCGTTTTGCCCCACTATCTTTAAAACATAGTTGTACTAGAATGGAGGTGTGCCAAACAAACTCGGTTATATCTTAAAATTCTTTTTCTTGGTCCTTGCCTTAGCTTTCTTGGGGTTTTTTTTAAAACTAGGCATTAACGGCTATATTTCCGATTCTGAAATTTGGTCTGTAACCCTGGCGAAGCATTGGGAAGAATGGCGGCATTCTTGGGTTTTCACCCGCCCACTTTTTTATGGGGTATTAAGTTTAGCCGAGTGGCCTTTCAGTGATGCCATTTCTATTTTTATGGCCGCGAAGATTGTGGGCATAGTGAATGGGCTCTTGATCGTATGGCTCACATTTCGCTTGGCGCGCACCATATCGGATTCTGGCTCCCCTGTGCAGAAAATTGTCCCTTGGGTAGCAATAGTCTTTTTATTGTCGAACTCTGGATTTTTGAACCAAGGATATCGCATCCGCTCCGATCTTTTTGCCTGTACGCTTTTGCTCTTTGTGCTCGAGCGCAGTTTGCAGCCGGGTAGAAAATACACCATAAAAAATAATCTATGGTGGTTCTTGCCGGTGTTGGCCACGCCTAAAGCGCTGATTTCTATTCTGCCCTTCGCAGCCTTTCCCATGAGTAAAAAAGCTAAAACCGCCGTAGGCGCCGTGGCTTTTTTGGGGATTTTTGTTTTGATGCTCGTTTATCCGCAAGGGCTTACCTATTTTGGCGAAACCGTAATCCCCTCCAAAGAAAAAATTGGCCTTCTGGCACCAGAACGATTCTTGTATCTGCAGCGTTTGTTTGAAAAAAATTACCTTTTCTTCTCACTTTTATTCGTTCGCACCATCACTCTTTTCACCAGAAGATCCTCGGAAGAGCGGCGGAGCCAAAAAAACTTCAATGTGTTTGTGGCGATATCGGCCGTAATCGTGCTTTTGTATCCCGACAAACCTCCATTCTTTTTGGCTTCCTTTTTGCCGATCTTTTCTGTGTTCGCGGCTTTGTTGTGTGAAGACATTTGGCTGGCCCTCGAAAGAGAAATTCCGCAAAACAGGAAAAAATTCTATCGCTACTTGTATGTGAGCAGTTTAATTTTCTTGGGGCTAGCGCTGGGTGTAAATGGCAAGCGGCATATAGAAATTTTTTCTGTGGCCAATAACTCCAAGGCGGAGTTTAACTCCATCAAGATCATTGAAAAATATCTCAATGATTACCCAGCAGCTACTTATTACGATGTCGTTGGCATAATTCCGCAAAGGGCCACACACAGATTCTTTGTGGGTCCACATGATCCTGTGACTAATAGTTACACCATGTATGAATTGAAGGCCAATCCGCCTCACTTGCTCTTTTATGTACAGAAGCTGAGTTTTCTGGAGCCAGACATAAAAGACCTGATTGAGAGTCAATATTATCCACTGGGCTCCAATATTTATGCCCGCTGGTTTTTCCTGGAAAAGCCAATGAAGCTGGCTAATAAAGCCGGAACTCGATTACAGGAAGAATTGCAAAAAGTTGCTAATGTTGTTGGTCTTTCTTCTCTGCCCTCATTTTCAGCTTTGGTGGTGGCGAAGAAAAATGCAAAACCCATTCGTATTCAAGGCACAGAAGCAGAACTCATGGGTTGGATTCAGAAAAACAAAGGAGCGGAGCTCCTGGCGCTTTCGCCCTTTTTAGATTTTATTGATAAGCCAAGGGGAATGAATTCACTAATTCGCTTTGAATGGAATCTGTGAAGGGTTTGGGACTCACCGTAGCTATTATAACATTTAATGAGGAAGGCAACCTTCTTAGGGCTTTGCATTCTTTATTAGCGCAAAAGCCCCCATCATTTTCTTGGGAAATTTTAGTGGTAGATAACGGTTCTGTGGATGGCACCTTTGCTGTTTTTCAGAAGTTCCAGAGAGAAAATCCCCAATTGTCTTTACGCTGGCTCAACTGTGGAAAAAATAATATTGGTAATGCCCGGCGCATGGCGATCCATCACGGAAATCACGAACTGGTGGCTTTTTTAGACGCAGATTGTGAAGCGCCTCCGCATTGGCTGGAGCGGCTGCATGAGGCGGCCAATAAGAAAATGCATGATAGGAAGCTGCTGGGCATTGGTGGAGGTAACCTTCCGCCCAGCAAGGGGCATGAATTTTACGAAGCCCTATCGTTGGCACTTTCGTCCTACTGTGGGAACTTCAATTCTTTGCAAGCTAAGCCCTTTGCTAACGAGCGTGAAGTAAATCATTTGCCCACTTGTAATGCGCTATATTTTCGGGATCGCGCCATACGTATGGGGAATTTTTCGCCTCGGTTTCCTTTTGTGGCAGAGGATTTAGAGTTTAGTTGGCGGGCAAGATCTCAAGGGTGGAAGTTGCTCTATCTTCCTGATTGCCATGTAACCCATTATCACAAGCCGTTTTTGCGCGAGTGGATGTTTAAAATG
>CAYQES010000015.1:0-68953 GCA_964416595.1 uncultured Bdellovibrionales bacterium
CGGACAACGTGAACGTTCTCGCCGCTAACTTAACTACTCAGGTGCGAAACATCGCCAACGTAACGACGGCCGTAGCCAACGGAGACTTATCGCAAAAAATTACGGTGGAAGCAAAAGGCGAGATTTTAGAACTAAAATCCACGATCAACGTGATGGTGGATCAGCTTCGATCCTTCGCTGCCGAGGTAACGAGGGTAGCAAAAGAGGTGGGTACGGAAGGAAAGCTTGGGGGGCAGGCCGACGTGCGCGGTGTATCCGGAACCTGGAAAGATCTCACGGACAACGTGAACGTTCTCGCCGCTAACTTAACTACTCAGGTGCGAAACATCGCTAAAGTTACGACGGCCGTAGCCAAAGGTGACTTATCCCAGAAGATTTCTGTGGAAGCCAAGGGGGAGATCGCGGAACTCAAAAACACGATCAACACGATGGTGGACCAATTAAATTCCTTCGCCGCCGAGGTAACGAGGGTGGCAAAAGAAGTGGGTACGGAGGGAAAACTTGGGGGCCAAGCTGAAGTAAAAGGCGTGAGCGGCACGTGGAAAGATTTGACCGACAACGTGAACCAGCTCGCTGGTAACTTAACAGCCCAGGTGCGGAACATCGCGAAGGTGACAACGGCCGTAGCCAAAGGGGACTTATCCCAGAAGATCACTGTGGATGCCCGGGGTGAGATCGCGGAACTTAAAAACACGATCAACACGATGGTGGATCAATTAAATTCCTTCGCTGCCGAGGTAACGAGGGTAGCAAAAGAAGTAGGTACGGAAGGAAAGCTTGGGGGCCAAGCCGAAGTAAAAGGCGTGAGCGGCACGTGGAAAGATCTCACCGATAACGTGAACTTCATGGCCTCTAACCTTACCAAGCAAGTGCGCGGTATTGTGAAGGTGGTAACTGCGATCGCAACGGGTAACCTCAACGAGAAGTTCGTGTTGGAAGCTAAGGGTGAGGTGGCCGCGCTCGCGGAAACGATTAACAACATGACGGATACCTTAAGGATCTTTGCGGATCAGGTTTCCACGGTAGCCCGGGAAGTGGGCATCGAAGGAAAACTTGGTGCGCAAGCAAAGGTGCCAGGGGTTGCCGGAACTTGGAAAGATCTCACGGATAACGTGAACTTCATGGCCTCTAACCTCACCACCCAAGTGCGCGGTATCGTGAAAGTGGTAACGGCTGTAGCGAATGGTGACTTGAATCAGAAGTTCGTGTTGGAAGCCAAAGGTGAAGTTGCCGCGCTCGCGGAAACGATTAACTCCATGACGGATACGCTCCGAACCTTTGCCGATCAGGTGACCACGGTAGCCCGGGAGGTGGGAATTGAAGGAAAACTTGGCGGACAAGCAAAGGTGCCAGGAGCTGCCGGTACGTGGCGGGAACTTACCGACAACGTGAACCAGCTCGCTGGTAACTTGACCTCTCAAGTGCGAGCCATCGCCGATGTATCCACCGCAGTGACAAAAGGGGATCTCACCCGTTCCATTAACGTGGAAGCTCAAGGGGAAGTGTTGCAGCTAAAAGACAACATCAACCAGATGATTTCTAATTTGAAAGACACAACGAACAAAAACCAAGAGCAAGACTGGCTAAAAACCAACCTCGCGAAATTCTCCGGCATGATGCAGGGTCAGCGAAATATCGTTTCCGTGGCGCAGTTGATTATGTCGGAGCTTACTCCGCTGATCGATGCTCAGCATGGTGGTTTCTTCATGATGGAATTGGAGAAAAATAAAGAGCCTGTGCTGAATCTCATCGCGAGCTACGGCTTCAACAATCGTAAAAGCCTTTCTAACTCTTACAAGTTGAAAGAAAGCCTAGTGGGCCAATGCGCTTTCGAGAAAAAACGAATTCTTTTGGCCGATGTGCCCGAGAATTTCATCCATATCTCGAGTGGCCTGGGCGAGGCCTCTCCCCGGAACGTGGTAGTACTACCTGTATTGTTCGAGGGTGAAACCAAAGCTGTGATCGAGCTTGCCTCGTTCCGCTCCTTTAGTTTGAACCAACTCATCTTCTTGGATCAGCTGATGGATAGTATCGGTGTAATCTTGAACATGATCTCTTCTTCCATGAGAACGGAAGAACTCCTGCAAGAATTGAAGCGTTCCAACGCAGAGTTGGAAGCCCAAGCAAGCGAGCTCAACGAAAAAGCCAAACTTTTGGAAGTCAAAAACCAAGAGGTGGAATTGGCGTCCCGCTCAGTGGAAGAAAAAGCCGAACAGCTCCAGCTTATTTCCAAGTATAAGTCGGAATTTTTGGCCAATATGTCCCACGAACTTCGCACTCCTCTCAACAGCTTGCTGATTTTGTCCAAAATGCTATCGGAAAACAGTGCGGGCAATCTAACGCCAGAACAGGTGAAGTTTGCCAAAACTGTGTTCGATTCCGGAAACGATCTTCTTGGATTGATCAACGAAATCTTGGATCTCTCCAAAGTGGAAGCTGGCAAAATGCCAATCGATCCAAAACGGATCGAGATGGTAGATATCGAGCGCTATGTGGAACAAACCTTCCGTCATATCGCCTCGCAAAAACAGTTGGATTTCGAGATTCATACAGAAGAGGGTTTGCCGGTGGATATGTTCACCGATGCCAACCGTCTCAATCAGATCTTGAAAAACTTGCTGTCTAACGCCTTTAAGTTTACGGAGCAGGGCAAAGTGGTTCTTGATATCTATCCAATGGATAAAGGCAATAAGGCTGCGATGATGGCTCCCAATCAAAGAGTGATTGCTTTTGCCGTGAAAGACACAGGCATCGGCATCCCAGCAGAGAAACAAAGCCTAATCTTCGAAGCTTTCCAGCAGGCCGATGGTACCACTAGCCGTAAATACGGCGGCACGGGCTTAGGGCTCACCATCAGCCGCGAGATCGCGCGTTTGCTTGGTGGTTGGATCGAAGTGGAAAGCAATGTGGGTGAAGGCAGTACCTTTACTCTCTATCTGCCACAAAACTATACGGGCGCAGAATTGAACCGTATGGAAGGATCGGAAAATGCGGCGGAGGCCGATAATAACTCCAAGATTCCACTCTTGCCTGAGGATGCCGATTTCACAGGTAGGAAGATTCTAGTGATGGATGATGATATCCGTAATATCTTTGCCATCAATAGTATCCTGGAATCCCGGGATATGAAGGTGCTGCATGCGGAAAACGGCAAGCTTGGCATCAAACTCTTGGAAGAGAATCCCGATGTGGATCTTGTGCTGATGGATATGATGATGCCGGAAATGGATGGCTTATCGGCCACCCAAGAAATCAGGAAGAACCCAAAATTCCAGCGCTTGCCCATTATTTCTCTCACGGCTAAGGCCATGAAGGGTGACCGGGATAAAGCGATCGATGCGGGAGCTTCGGATTATGTGACCAAACCCGTGGATCCCGAGAAATTGCTATCAATCATCCATATCTGGCTGAATAAATCGAAACCAGAGTTGGTGAACTAAAGAAAAAGGGGGGCTGCGGGCCCTCTTTTTTTCCTCTTGATAAAAGCGCTGCTTTCAGTCTTTTCCTGTGATAGATCCGGGGCATTATCATCAGATGAGGGGCACCCAATGAAAGCAGTTTTTTTAGCTTTTTTTCTTCCACTTTTAGCCTTTGGTCACAGCAATAGTATAGGTGCCTTTTCCCTTTAGCTCTCTGCTCGCCAGAACTCCTGGCGTGGAGTGGAAAAAAGCTTGCTGTGCTTTCGCTGCCAAGGGTAGTGAAAAATGCTTAGTTAGAAACCAATGAAGGATTTCAGACTGCATCAATATGCGGAGTAGGGGATTGGTGGTTTAGCTCAATGAAAAAAATAATTGTCTTTTTTGTTTTGTACTTAGGCGCCATTTGGTTTGGCGCACAGCCAGATCTTAGCAATGATTCCTTTAGCTATTATTCCTACGCCAAGAATTTTGCGCAAACGGGTGTGTATGGTGTGCAGCCCGGCGTGCCGGATAACGGTCGAGAGCCGGGGTATGGAATCTTTTTAGGGGCTGCGATTTTCCCTGTAGTATCTTTTTTTCAAGTAGGAAAAGATTTCTTATTAAAATGGATGGTAATCGCACAAACGTTGTTTTTTTTATTTTCGCTTTTTCTTTTTTATAAAAAAAGTTCATTGCATTTACAGATTAAAAATATTTTTGTGGCCATTGCACTACTATCACCCACATTTTTTTTGGCCCATTCCATTTTGTTTTCCGAAAGTTTAGCGCTGAGCTTGATGATTTTAATTCTAGCTTATGGGGATCAGTTCAGAGTCAGGTATGGAATATTAGGCGTCCTTTTCGGCCTTTTATTAATAACGAAATTATATTTTCTGTTGCTGGCACTGCTTCTATTGCTTGGCTCTCTTTTCTTTATGCTTTATTGTTATAAAAAAACAAAAGTCTTAGAGAGGCGGGCATTAAGTCTTGCTTATATTGCAAGCATTGCTCTAGTTTTTCCGCTGTCTTGGAATATTCGCACTGCCCTTTCTGTAGATAATCCACCCACCAATCGAATGCTTTTTGTGCTAGTTGGAAAAGTGTACCGACCCACTATCTGGAATTTTCGTGAAGAATGGTCCGCGGCTTTAGCTGCTAGCGTGGGATCTAATTTTTGTGATCGAAAATTTGGGGAAGAGGTTTGTTGGAAATACGACTATCGCTTGGGCGATAAATTAGCGGAAAGTTTTTTAAAAATAAGCGAAAACGTTGACGGGTTCTCAGCTAAAAAAGAAGTGGCTTTTTATTGGTTACGTACTTTTCCCATGCAGATGGTTGGTTCATTTTTGGAAGTACTGCGCATGGTTTTTTTTGAATTCATTACTTTCCCTTCAGATGCGCCTCAGGGCTTGCGTTTATTTGGCCAAGCTTGGCATGTGTTGGGTAGTGCTTTGGTGTGGGCATTAGTGATTTTAGGTTGGAAGAAATCCTGGTCTTCCTATCATGGTGTGTTGGCCATGATATTTCTTGGGTATCATATTCTGATTATGTCCCAACTCACCAATGTGCAACGTTATATTGTGCCCGTGTTACCTTGTATGTATCTGCTGGCATCGTGGGGAGTGATTCGATTGCAGGAATTGTGGAGCCAGAGAGCAAGAGGTTGACCCTTCGCCCTCAGGTTTTTCATTAGTTTACGACAATTTTCTTTTATCCATATCGGATTCGGTGTCCATAGTTGTTTTGGTGCTAGTATTTGTAAAGCTCCATTGATTTTCCTGCCGTATATCCAATTCATTGCGTACATCACTCACGCCAGAGAGTTCTTCGGCGCAGTCTTCAGCCCGTCTTTTCATCCACCTGCTGCCCACGGTGCCATTTAAAGTTACTCTACCGTCATTCACGGTCACTTGGATTTGGCTCGCATCAACGGCCGGATCCCTTGTGAGCGCATCACACACATCTTCTCGAATGCGTTCATCGGAGCGGCGATACTCTTTCGGACCAATGCCAAAGAAATACTTCGCGCCCTCTTTCATAGTTTCCCAAAGGCCCCGGTGGCCGCGATCGTGTTGGTCATAGTCACGGGAATAGGGGTAATCGAAAGAGTCGTAGTCGGAACGTCCACGCCAGCTGCGGCCTTTTTGTTGGTATTCTTTTTCGTGTTTCATAATGCCTCCTTTAGGGGGAATTTTTTAGGAGGTGCAAAAGCTATACCGGGTAAAAATTGCGGTGCATCTGAGGGTTCCCCACCACTGAGTGAGTAGAACCGTAGAGCCTAGAACCGTAGAACCAAAGTAAAGATAGATTTAGCGCACTTGCGACACAAAAAGTAGCCGGACACTAAATGGAGGTGACGGTCGGATTCGCACCGACGAATAACTGATTTGCAATCAGTCCCCTTAGGCTACTCGGGCACGTCACCAGATAAGATCAGGATCGAAACTTACTAGAGGGCAGGGGCTGAAGTCAAACGCCCCGTTTATCCCCCCAAATCATCTTGTGGAGCTGCAATTGAAAGCGCACCGGGAGACCATCCTTTAAAATCCTTTCCGGTAGCCATGCCATATTTTCCTGGGGCAGCACGGGCGAAAAGAGCACTGTGCAGCGGTCCACAAGTTGATGCTTTTCCACAAAATCTTTGGCGAAAAGATAATCTTTTTCATCGCAGAGCACGAATTTCACTTCGTCGCTTTTCTTTAAATGCGCGAGATTCTTCTCGGATTTGGGGTTCTGCATGCGGCTGCCGGGAGTTTTTACGTCCATGATGATGTGCACACCCGCGGGTACGGTGGACAAATCCTCCACGCCGTCGGTTTCCAGCATCACCTCATAGCCTTCGTCCAAAAGCCGCTGGAGGAGAAGGGGGGTTTCCTTTTGTTCCATGGGTTCCCCGCCTGTTACTTCCACCAAACGGCAGGGAAATTCTTTTATGCGTCGCATTATTTCATCGATGGCAACATCCTCACCCTCAAAATAGGAGTATTGGGTGTCGCAATAGGTGCAGCGGAGTTTACAGCCCGTGAGACGAATGAAGATCGACGGGCGCCCAGCTTGGGTGCTTTCGCCCTGAATGCTAAAGAAGATCTCGTTCAGTTTGAGCATGAACACCCTATACTACACCTTGCCCCCCGAAATCCTTGACGAAAGAGCTAGGACTAGATAATTTTCCCTGCACTCAAAATGGCTGGGTAGCTCAGATGGTTAGAGCGGAGCATTCATAACGCTCAGGTCGGCGGTTCGATCCCGCCCTCAGCCACCATTAAAATTCAGGTATCCATCGATTCCGGGGATCCCTTTTTATAAAATCTTTGGTTTAAGAAAAAGGCAGATACCGGCCAATGCATAGCCACAGCACGCCAGTATCATCAATGCGTGAAAGCCAATAAAGATCACGGTTAAAACAGAAATCAAAGAAGAGCATAGCGCTCCATAACTATTCAAAAGCCAGGCTTGCGCAAGAGTGGGGGGGTGTTGCCCGCAAAGTATTTTTAAACTCGATGAAAAAACAGGACCAAGGCAAAAGCCAAGCAGTAAAACAACTGTAAATACAATAAATTGATTTATTAGGTCGATCGGAAACTGCCAGTTTAACCATAGACAAGTGTAAGCCAAGTAAGAGGCAGGCCCGATTAAAATCAAAATCCACTTTAGGCCTAAAATTTTATTTATTTTCGGCGCTAACATAAAACTCCCTAGCCCCGTGCCGACAAAAAAACTAACGGCAGACAAAAATAGCGACAAATCAGGGCGCCCCACCCACCTTTGCGCCACATATTGAATGCAATAAAAAATAATAAAATAAGAAAAGCCGGTCAAAAAGAAAAAGTAGCTTCCAAAAAGCGAAAGTGGAGAGTGTTTTTTAAAATAAAATTTATTACTAAAGTAGAAAAGAAAAAGTAAAAAAGCGCATAAGGAAAAAGTAAAAAATAAGGGCATGAAATCTGAATGAATATTTAGATAGGATCTATTATTCAGTTGCCGCCACATAAAAGGAGTGGCTTTTTCTTTTACATGCTCTGCCCAAGTGGAAGGCAAGATGAGGGACTTTAAAAGTATGCCGAAAAAAGGCTTGTCGTCGCTGGCGGGTTGCATGTTAACGCGTTTGGGATCTAAGTTTAACCATTCCTTTTGCCAGTTCTGCCAACTTGCAGGTGTAAAGCTTAATGGATCAAAGGCTAATGTGAACTCGTTGAAGGGGTGATTTTTGCTGAAAAATTCTTGTAGTTTTTGGATCTCAGCGGTTTTCCACGCTTCTTTTTTAAAAAAAAGCGCCGGTAATAAATCTGGATTTTTGGGATCATCAAACACAACTACGTACGGATAAATGGATAATCCTTTTTTACGAAATGAAGCATCAGCGGTGAGTAAGATTCTTGGCCAAAAGCCCCGACTAATATGCAAAATGCCATTGGGCGTGAGTTTCTCAAAATACTCATCAAAGGCCTCTACGGTTAGTAAGTTGATGGTTCTTAAGCCACCAGAAATATTACCCACACTGGAACTAGTAGAGGCGCTGAATATTTGTATGATGTCGTAGGGCTGATTGCTTCGGGTTCTTAAAAAATATCTGGCCTCATTAGCATGCAAATGCACTTCTGGGCGATTAAAAATATTGCCATTATAGGAGCTAAATCGGAACCGATTCAGATCGAAAATAGACGATACAATATCTACTACTTGAATGTTTTTTGCTGAAAAGGTGAGGGCGGCTTTGATCTCTTGGCCGCCAGCGCCAGTTAAAATGAGCACATTTGCAGAAGCGGGTTTTAGCCAATAAGGCGCAACTACGCTTCGGTTCCAAAATTCTTTATCGATTCGAGAAAACAGATTATTTTTAAGTTTTTCATGATCGCCATCAAATTCATAGATTGAGCTGCGCGAGTAACCGCCATCGAACATGATTGTTTGGGCGTTTTCTTCGCCTTTGTAGATTTCGATAAAGCTAACGGGATCCCATAATTGCATTACCTTATGTTCATTTTCTCTATGCGCGTTGGCGTTGTGTTTGTTGATTTTATTTTTGAATGACCAAGTGTCGTAAGGAAACCCGATGGCAAGAATAACGAATAGGCCTGCTAATAAAATTTTGCCCAGTCTAAATGGTTCTTTAGTGGGCTGGCAGATTGGCACGGCAAGCCAAAAAGCGATTAGCAAATAAATTAAATGTCCGGGTGCTATGTGTTTGGGCAGCCAAATGGCAAGGGCAATTCCTAGCGCTCCACCGGCAAGATCGAAAAAGTAGAGTTTATGAAATTCGTTGATCTGATCAAGATAAATTTCAAGCAGCAAGTGCCCGAGTATATAGAAAACGCTAATGCAGAATAAGAATAATAATCCAAAAAATAAGAATTTTTGCCACACCGGACTGCCAGAAAATTCAAATAAATTCATTGCTGGCCTAAATAAAAATAGGAGAAGTGCAAAGCCACATTGTTGTGTTAATGGAGTTCTGATTTTAGGGATTTTAAAGTGGGTGCGATGCCAGGCGGCTAAGCTAAACCCTAAAAATGCGAGGGGAATGGTTACGTAAGATAACTCTGGGTAAAGAATCACATCGAAAATGCGGATCAATAAAAATTCTATAAAAAATGTTATAAACCCACATAGAAAAACGCGATTAGATACCGCCATAGTGTTTATTTAAATTTCCGATAAGTATTTAGTGTTACCACACATTCCACTTCTTCGCTTCATCCGCTACCATCAAGAGCTTGAAGGGGTAGGCTTCGGCCCGCATTACGCCACCGAGAATCGCAGGATCTTTTTCCATAAAACTTTTGGCTTCTTCTAAATTTTCCGCCTCGAAAATCGCAAGGCCGAAATTATCTTTTAGATCCGTATCCGTGCGGCCGACGATTAAAACTTTTTTTTCATTTAAACCTTGCTGCAAATAGTCCGCGTGTTGCCCCAAGATTATTTGCACCTTTTCATCCCAAGCGGAAAAGCTATGGTATTTCGCGTTTAGCTCTAACTTATAAATAAAAAGTGGCATGATTTATTGTTCCTCTACGCCACCGGCGCGGAAGATTTGTGGGTAAGGTGTGAACACGGGCTCCGCAGAGGAAGATAAAAATTCTGCGAGTTTGGCGCCTACACGATCTTGCGCATCCCGGGCAGTATTTTTCAAAGAGGGATTTCCAGTGGCCAAAATCACGAAAGGAACAAAATCTGCACCCTCGGGCACATAGCCCGATAAATTAAACACTCCGTTTAAGGTGCCAGTTTTCGCCCGTAAGCGACCAGCGGCGGGACTGTTTTTCATGCGTTTGGAGAGAGTTCCATCTACTCCCGCGATGGGCAGCGCCCCCCAAATGGTAGAAAAATAGGGTTGGGTTTTGATGTGTTCGAGTAAAGCTAGTAGGGATTGGGGAGTCACTTGGCTTGCACGGGAGAGGCCGGAGCCATCGTGAAACAGACCAAAGATGCGGTGTTCGCCTAAGAATCGGTGGAGATTATGCAATCCGCCTTGCAATAAACTTCGGTCGCCTTGCAAGGCAATGGATTTTAAAAAAGCATCCCCCAGCATATTGATGCTATTTTTCAAAAAAGGTTTTAGGAGTTCAGAAAGAGGGGGCGAGTAAAATTCCAATTCTTTTTTTACGCCTCTTCTCGAATCCGCAGGCAAGAATTGGATGCCTTGGTTTTTTAGGGCTTGGACAAAAAGTTTTTGCACCCAAGATTTGGTGTCCCAAACAGGGAGATAAAAACTAACGGGAGCGGAGCCTGCTTTCCAAGTGCCGTTTATGGTGAGCCGAAAATCCGTGGCATTTACTTCAAGGTTGGTAGAGTTACCGGCGCGGATATTGAGGGTCACGGGCATTTCTAAACCGGGAGACTGCCAGCGAGCTTGTGTGGGGGAAAGAATATCCAGGAAGGCGCAATTGATATCCAGGTTAAAGCTTTGGGCAAGGCCCCCACTGCAAGTGGCAGGATCTTGGGGCTGCCAGCCTTCCGAAATTTCTAATTGGTCCCATCGGGGATCACTGGCGCTCAAAGTTACGCTGCCCTGGATTTTTTGCACTCCCTTAGCCCTTAAGGCCCGGGCGATGGCGTTCACGCGGCTGTTGAGGTTTTCACCGATTTCAGCCAAACCCCAAGAAGGATCTCCGCTGCCTACGAGTTCTAGATTTTGGATGGTATTGCTGTTGATTTCTTCCCAGTTGAGGCGTGTGGTGTAACGGAAATTTTCTCCTAAAAAATGTAAAGCTGCCGCGGCCACGAAGAGTTTGGCATTGGAGGCGGGAGGAAATATATGGGAAGAGTTTTGCTCATAGGGGGTGGGATCCTCCAAGAGCACACCAAACCGCACTCGGTGGCCGCCATTTTGATCGAGCAAGTTTTTCCAGTCTGGTTGTTGGGAGTGGGCAAATGGCCCCGAGATTAGGAATGCCAGTAGGCAAATGAACCTCATTCTTAATCGTCCCATTGATCTTACAGTGCGGCAAATAAGAAAGCGCCGAATACCGTGTAATGAAAAATTTATTTTGTGCTATAGAAATAAAGAAAGTTTTACGGGGGCTATATGAAAAAGAGTTGGTTGTTACTTTTATTATTTGCAGTGCCCGTTTGGGCGGGAAAGGAAAAGGCTATGAATTTATACGAAATTTCGGTGAAGGCAATTGATGGGCAAAGTAAAACTTTGGCGGAATATAAGGGCAAAGTTTTATTAATCGTGAACACGGCTTCTGAATGTGGTTTCACTCCTCAGTATGCGGGCCTAGAAGAGCTTCATCAAAAATATAGAGAAAAAGGCTTAGTGATTTTAGGTTTTCCTTCCAATGATTTTGGTGGCCAAGAGCCGGGCACGGAAGCGGAGATTAAAAAGTTTTGTGAACTAAAATACAAAACTACCTTTCCTATGTACTCCAAAGTAAAGATCACAGGCTCAGAACCCCATCCGCTTTACAAAGAGTTACAAAAAACAGCGGAAGTGAAATGGAACTTTAACAAATTCTTGGTGGCAAGAGATGGTAAGATTCAATACTTTCCTTCCAAGGTGGAACCAAACTCCTCGGAATTAAAACAGGCAATCGAAGGAGCCCTAGCGCACTAAATGAACCCTGGCTCTTCTGTACTAAAAGCTGTAGCTGCTACCTGGGCTAGGCTGCCGCAAGACGCCGTGGTTTTCTGCGCGGTTTCCGGTGGCCTAGATTCCATGGTGCTTTTGCACGGCCTCTGGCAGTACCGGCAAAAGAAAGATCCTCGGCGATCTTTGGTGGTTTTGCACGTGAACCATAATTTAAGGGGCGCGGAATCCGATGGGGATGAAGCTTTCGTAAAAAAAGCGGCCGAGCAATTGGGGTTGAGCTTCTTCTCTACTAAGCTTTCTTGGGCTGAAAAACCTTCGCAAGCAAAAGCCCGGGCAAGGCGAATGGAATTCTTCCGCCAGCACCTCACGCCCCAAGACAGAATCTTTTTTGCTCATCATAGTGGAGACCAAGCGGAAACTGTGCTTTTTCGCCTAATGCGCGGCACGGGCCTTCAGGGTTTAAAAGGCATGGCAATGGAAGCAGGCCAGAAGCTGCGCCCCTTTTTGGGTGTAAGCCGAGAAGATCTAAGTGCCGCAGCCAAATTTTGGGGTGTGACTTGGCGGGAAGATTCTTCGAATGCCAATTTAAAATATGACCGCAATTGGATCCGCCATGAAGTATTGCCAATCCTAGAAAATCGCCGCCCGGGCGTGAGCGAAAAATTATCGGCCTTAGCTAGGGAAGTGAGCGCCCTGCCTAGCCCAAAAAAGATATTGCCTTGTTTTGATTCGGCCAGTGGTTGGAAATTATTTCGTGGTGAGGATTTATTGCACTCGTCTCCAGCGGTTCTAAGCCAAATCTTTAGCTTAAACCGTCAACACACCTTTCATTTGCAGCGTCTATTGCAAAAAGGCTCTGGCCAAGAAACAGCGGAGGGCATTGAGTTTCATTACTCTGCGGGTATTCTTTTGGCCCAAGAAACTGCTATGCCAAAAAATACATTTTTTGAAACCCATGGGCAGGAATTGGTGATGGGAAGTTTGCTTGGTAAATGGCGATTGCAGTCAGGTTCCGTAACAGAAGTTGGATTTGCCATGGATTTAGCCTTGGGCGAAAGGGCTAAAAAGGAATTTCAACGTTTTGCTGTGCCCGTATTTTTCCGGGGTCTATTGCCATTCGTGGTGCAAAAAGGAAAAGCGCGGGTGCTACTGCCCCAGCGCTTAAAAGATTTTACTTTTGTGCGGGCGGATTTTTCTTCCGCTGCTAATTGGTGGCTTAATCCATCTTGAGGGAACGGTGGTCCGGTTGCCGGGATTTCCAAAAGAAAAAACCTCCTACCACCGCAGCCGCCGCAGCTCCGACCCACAGCCATTTTTGGGGCGACGGTTTTATTTCTTCTATAGATAGAAGCGGCGTTTGTTCGGCGAGGGCTCTTGGTTTTATGGGCGGCATTTCTGTAAGTTCAGCGCAAGCTTTGCCCGCTTCTCCTGGCCCAAAAGCGACAGCTTCTTCTCCTTCGGGCGCCACATAGGTTCCGCTAAGTTTTCCTTCCTTTTCTTCCAGGCGTAAACGATAGGGGCCACTGCCGTTTTCTGTGAGCTCCCAGGAGAGACCAAGATTTTGGGAAAGGCAATGCAAGAGATCAATGGCCTCTTCGGCTAAATTTTCATTTTTGATTCTGGCGCTGAATTCGATAGGGGAGTTGGCGGCTGCGGGTAGACTAAAGCAAAAGATCAAAAATTGTATAAGAACTTTATTTTTCATAGAACCTCCTGCACATGACTGGGTTGAGAAATGGGTTGGCAAAAAAAGGGAGCTTCGGGCCAAGAGCCTTTGGCCGCGAGTGCTCTAGGTGGCAGATAGAGAAATTCAATATTTTCCGTTTCTGACTCTAAAGCGTAGTACTGCCCCGGTACCAAGCCCCCGCAGCTCGGTGGATCGGACCAAAGCCAGCCCCTTTTTTCTAAAAGTGGGATGCGAGGATCGAGGGTTGGGCCTTCAGAAAAACTTAAATAGATCGACACCGCCAGAGCGAAAAATCCCATCTGTAGGTAAAAACTCGGTCTTTTTAGCGCGGATTTTTTGGATTTCGCTATTGCGGTGCTGGATGATTTGGCGAAAGCGTTTTTTCCAAGCTTGGTGGATTTCCATTGTTCCCACCACAAAGAGCGTGGCCAGTAAGAGGCTAAGAATGGTTTCAACAAGGATACTTCCCCTTTCATTGTTCATAAAAGTCCGAAAAAGAATTTTTAAAGAGTTGTGTGTCGCCGTCTAAGCTGAGGCGCGTTTGTTGTTTTTTGCCCGTGCATGTAACCCGAAGAAGGGGGCTTGTGCGAAATACGAGCGGTCCATAGACATCGGGCAAAAGAGCTTTTTCTCGTTGCAGGGCTTGTTTTAAAAAAGAGTTCGGCTGGCAAAAGGCCGGGTCTTTAGAAAAAGGCGTGGGAGCGCAGCGGGCCGCTACTAGTTCTTTGGTTTGATACAGCGCCAATTGCGTATTCTGCCAATGGGCTGAGCCATGGTTGATTTTTTTTAAGCCGGCTTCTCCCAAAGAACCTAAAAGCTTGCCCGCCACCCCCCCAAGCGCGGATAGACCTTTGGCCATATAGAGAGCCAAGGCCGTGAGCCGGATCATGCGATTGGACGTAATCAAGTTCTCGGCAAAATGTTTGCGGATATGCAGGTAACGAACGGCGCAAATATCTAAACGGGACTGCATCGCGATGCGTTGTTGGGATAGCTTTACCACTTTAACGGTTCCTCCTAGGAAAAGTAGGGCGAGGAAAAGTAGCGGTAGCAGGAGAAGGAGGGAAAATCCCTTTTCCCCTAAGTGATTGACGGGCTTTGGTGAAAGAGCGGTGATTCTCCCAGCGGGCCGATACCCCTTTCCAGAGTACCAAAGCGCATAAGCAAGCCGCCGTAAACATGCATAGAGCACTAGCAAGGGCTTCAAGGGTAATGCTTCCTTTTTCGTTCATGGGCTTAAATTTACGGGAATGCCATCTTCGATTTGGTTCTTTATTTCTTTGAACTTGGAGTTGATTTTTGTGCCTAGTAGTTTGGTGGAAGTCACGCAAACTAGCACCACCAAGGCTAAGAGGATCATGTATTCCACTAAGCTCTGGCCGCTTTCGTTTAGTCTCTTTTTCATGGAGTCTCCTGAAGTTTTACGGTTGATGGAGCGTTTTGATGGCAAAACTTATGCCGCTTCGAGACGTATTTTTCCTCTGCCTGGTGCTTGCAAAAGGTAAGAGATTTAGACCGCTGGTAGATTGACAGGAAAGGGGAGGGGAGGGGATACTGAAAGCTAACGCCCTTACGAGGTTTTCATGTCGGACAAGCCGTCCCTATATGTCGTGGAAAAAAAAGAAGTAGTGATCTTAGTGATCCTTTTTGTGCTGGTCACGGTGCTGGCTTTCACGATGGGGGTTCGCTACGGGGAATCCGTTGGGAAAAAAGCCGCCCGGGAACAGACCGCCGTGGAAGAGGAAATGGGCGCGAGTGAGACAGATAAAATCGGTGGTAAATTAGGCGACCCTAGCCATGACAGTGAAACCAAGGCCGGTGATAAACATGCCAGTGATGGTGGTGCTAAAGATTCCCACGATAGCCCTGGTGAAAAACCAGCAGCCGCTGCTGGCCACGGAGAAACCACAAAACCAGAGGCTGCTGCGGCACACGATAGCCATGGGGTGAAGCCAGAAGTGGCGGCCAAGGCTTCTAGCAAAGAGCCAGAAAAGTCTGCTTCGCCCGCTAAAGAATCCGTGGAAAAAGATTCCGATGAGTTTTTATTAAACGCCTTAAAAGATTCGGGAGTAGAACCCCCTGGAGGAAAAACTCCTGGCAACCAACACTTACCCCAGAATGTAAAAAAGGCTCAAAGTGGCTCTTATGTGATTCAAGTAGGAAGCCACCCAACCCGCAACGAGGCCGAGAGCCAATTGCGGGCTTTGAAGGCGAAAAAAGTGGACGCCGAAATCTTGCCCCCCTTTAAAGACAAACAGGGCGAGTGGCATCGGGTAGTGATAAGTGGATATAAAACAAAGCGTGAGGCCGAGAAGGAAGCCACCAACCTAAAAGGCCGTCGCGTGATTGTGAGCTTTTTTGTGTGGAGGTTGCCTTGAGTTTACGAGAGCAAAAAATAGTCACCAAGCCCTGGGGGCATGAGGTGATTTTTGCTGTTACCAAGGATTATGTGGGCAAGGTGTTGGTGATTAAGGCCGGGCACCAATTGTCGTTGCAGTTTCATAAGGTGAAAGAAGAAACCATTTATCTCCATGGCGGCAAGATGAAGTTTCTTGTGGAAAATGCGCAAGGAATTATGGAAGAGCATATTCTGCTGCCGGGACAAAGTTTTCATATTGCGCCAAACACGAAACATAGAATGGTGGCCGTAGAGGACTGCGAAGTATTTGAAGTAAGCACTCCTTACCTAGAGGATGTGGTGCGCTTAGAAGATAGCTACGGACGGGCCCCGGATTCTGGGTCTACTTCATGAAATCCGAATGGCTCTTTATTTTAGCAGGGGGTTCTGGCACTCGCTTTTGGCCCCGTAGCCGGGCCGCTTTGCCAAAACAATTTTTGCCTTTGGCGGGAGATGAGCCATTATTGATCACCACCGTGCGAAGGTTTCTCTCCTGGATTCCCCAGGAAAAAATGGTGGTAGTTACTACTAAGGGATTGGAGCAGGAAACCAAACGCTTGCTGCAGAGTTTTCCTGGCATCCAAGTGTTGGCCGAGCCGGAAGCAAAAAATACGGCACCGGCCCTTGTGATGGCGATGGAGTGGCTGCGGGTGCAAGATCCCCAAGCCACTGCTGTGGTGGTGCCGGCGGACCATTGGATCGCCGATATTTCAGAATATATAACCGTGATGAAACGTGCCACCCAAGCGGCCCGGGAGCATAAGAGCTTATGCACAGTGGGCATTCAACCCTATCGCCCAGAAACGGGCTATGGCTATATCCGCACGGGCGAAGTGGTGGCGGGTGGATTATTTCAGGTGGATCGATTCGTGGAGAAACCTTCTCGGGAAGTGGCCGAAACCATGGTGCAGAGCTCGGAATATCTTTGGAATGCGGGCATGTTTGTGTGGACAGTGGAAGCCTTTTTCCAAGAATTGCAAACTTGTGGTTTTCCTTCTTTTGCTCCTTATGCTGAGGCCTTGCGCGCAAAAGGCAAAGCCGATGAGGCGCTTAAAACTGCCTATAGCAGTGCTCCCGCGATCAGCATTGACTATGCACTTTTAGAAAAAAGCAAAAATGTGATGGTATTGCCAGGTAGCTCGTTTGGCTGGAACGATTTAGGAAGTTTTATTTCTTTGGAAGAAGTGTATCCCAAAACCGAAGGGGGAGTGGCTAAAGCCAAGCGGGTGCTGGCTTTAGATTCACTGGCTAATATCGTGGATGCTCCCGGGAAAACTGTGGCACTTTTGGGTGTGACAGATATGATTCTCGTAGACGCGGGCGACGTGATTTTGTTGGCCACAAAAGAGCGCGCCCAAGAAGTGAAACGCTTAGTGGAACGGCTCAAAAGCGAAGGTTTAAAAGACCTCGTGTAATTTTTTTGTCAGAGCCTGTAAGTAAATTTCTCAAGATATCTTTGCCTTCTTGTTGGCGGAATACGACGCCAGATGCTCTACTTTATGGCGTAGGACGCAAAAGGTTTTTTGCGCCAGGGAAGTTTTAAGGAGGAAAAAATGAAATTCTTAGTCGCGATTTTGGGTCTCAGCTTGGCAGTTACAGCGCAAGGGGGAGAGATTCTCCGTTTGAAGGCCACCGGCGCTACTAAGCCTCAGGTTTCTTCTTTACAAACCGCAATGGAAACGGGCCTCTACTTGGTGCAATGGCGAGAGGCTGTGCAAGAACAAGAGAAGAAAGAACTAGAGGCCTTAGGTGCCAAAATCCTTTCTTACATTCCTGATGATGCATTTCTCGTGCAGGCAGATAAAGAGTTAGCAAATAAAGCGTCTACTTTGCCCTTTGTGCGCGTAGTACTCGCTTATGAGGCGGCCATGAAGCTCGAGCCCGAACTCACTCCCCACGGTTTATTCAGTTTTTCTAATTTTGTGGACGTTACGGTGCAGTTGGTTCCTGGGGCCAATGAAAAAATCATTCTCGAACAACTGCAAAATGGCCAAGCCGTAGGTAATGGCCTGGTGGTAGGACAAGCATCCGTAAGCACCTTGTGGCAATTGGCTGCGAGCAAAGATGTGGTGTGGCTTGAGCGCTATTTGCCCATGAAAATGATGCAGATGGAGCTCAATGAAACGGGAGACGCTACAAGTAACCAGCCCACGGGTTTTGAAAGTGGCACTCGGGTGATGCGGGCTGAAGCCGCCTACGCCGCAGGGTTTGAGGGCCAAGGGCAATTGGTGGCTTTTGCGGATACAGGCTTAGACTCAGGTAATATGTCTACTTTGCTGCCGGACTTTCAAAATCAAGTGCAGAGTGCCTTTGCTGTGGGCTTAGGGGGAACCTCCTGGGGTGATCCCATGAACCATGGCACCCACGTGGCCGGCTCTATCGCGGGCAGTGGCGTAAGCTCCCAGAGTGGGATTCGGGGAACGGCTTACGGAGCAAAACTTGTAGTGCAAGGCATGTGGAGCGATATGATGGGTAATATCATGCCACCCGCTATTCATAGATTGTTTGATGGCGCCTTCCAAGAAGGAGCCAGAATTCACTCTAACTCTTGGGGGGCTCCGAATTCTAATGGTCGCTATGACAGCTGGGCGTCGCAAACAGACACGTGGCTATTCAATAATCCAGATTTCTTGGCAGTGTTTGCCGCTGGAAACGATGGCGCCGATCGCAACCGTGATGGCGTGATTGATGAGGGCTCTGTTTCTTCTCCTGGTTCTTCAAAAAACGTGCTCACCGTAGGCGCTTCCAAGAACTATCTCTTGGAGGGCGGCATCCAAAGAAGGATGCAAGAATTGCGAGATGGCGTGAATAAGTGGGGCGTAGAGCCTTTGGCTTCTTCTACCCTTTCCGATAATCCCCAAGGAATGGCGGCATTTTCTAGCCGTGGCCCTACGGCCGACGGACGCTTAAAGCCCGAAGTGGTTGCGCCTGGAACCAATATTGTTTCCGCCCGCTCGAAGCATCCGAAGGCTAAGCCCGAAGATTCTTGGGGTATTTATGACGACAATTACCTCTATATGGGCGGAACTTCCATGGCCACGCCTCTTACGAGCGGTGCCATGGCCATAGTGCGACAGTACTTATTGCAAAAATTGGGGGTCGCTTCCGTGAGTTCTGCGCTTTTGAAAGCTACGGTTGCCAATACAGCTACGGATCTTTTTCCTGGCCAATTTGGCAGTCGCTCCCAGGGGCAGGAGCAGCCGAGCCGTCGTCCAAACAACCACGGGGGATGGGGATTAGTGAGCCTCGAATCCTTAGTGAGTGATGAGGGCCGCCAATACTTGGATCGCCGTGAGGGCCTCAGTACGGGCCAAGAAGAATCGTTCCAGGTGGTGGTAGCGGGCAATGGTGCTTTAAAAGTGACCATGGCTTATACGGACGCGCCTGCCGCCGCCAATGCCAGCCGCACCCTGGTGAATGACTTGGACCTAGAGGTGGTTGGCCCCGATGGCAGGGTTTTTTATCCGAACCATCGCACCGGTAAAGACTCGGTGAATAATATGGAAGAAGTAGACATCCTCCAGCCTGCCGCCGGAACATACCGGGTGGTGGTGAAGGGGGCTAATGTGCCGCAAGGGAAGAATGGATTTCAGCCCTACGCACTTGTAGTGTCTGTACGGTAAAATAAGGTCAATTCTGGGATTTGACGCTAGGGGGAATGCTTGCTATTTTTCTCCCTGGCGTTTATTTTCATTCTGATTTTTAGTGCAACCAATAGAGGAGATACTGTCTGAAAAATTCTTTCCCACCACCCCGGCCCTTTTCTGGTCCCACCCCCAATCGTAGTCCTAGTGAACCCCGGGACTCTCGTTTTAACAACACCGATGAAAATAGAGTAAACGAACGCATTCGGGTGCCCGAAGTTCTCGTGATCGATGATCTTGGTGTGCAATTGGGCGTGATGCCTACCCGTGAGGCCTTGAATCTAGCCCGGGAAAAGGGCTTAGATTTAGTGGAGGTGGCCGCTACAGCCCGCCCACCCGTATGTAAAATCCTCGATTACGGTAAATTGAAATACACCAAGAAAAAGAAAAACCAAGAGGCTAAGAAAAAACAAAGCGTGGTTACCGTAAAGGAGATTCAGCTCCGGCCCCGCACGGAAGAGCATGATTTAGAAACCAAATTTCGCCATATGACGGAGTTTCTGCTTCGGGGCGATAAGGTTAAAATCACGGTAATGTTCCGTGGTCGTGAAGTGGCCTATGCCCAACAAGGCAAAGAGATGCTCGAGCGAGTGATTGAATCTGTGAAGGAATTTGCGGCTCCGGAGCAGTATCCAAAACTTGAAGGCCGCCGGATGATCATGGTGCTTGGTCCCACCGGTAAGGGCACCCATTTAGACCATAAAGCCGTGCCCCTTCTTTCCTTGACTGCCATTCAGCCTAAGGCTTTTGAGGGTAAAGTAGAATAGCGCCCCCCTAGGGGTCGTGCAAACTGTTGTTTTCCCTGCTTTCCTCCTTGGCAAAACCGGCCAAACGAGAGTATAACGGGGCTCTTCTGAAATAGGAGGCGAAATGCCTAAGATTAAAACGAAATCTGCCGCCAAGAAGCGGTTTAAGATTACCGGTACGGGAAAAATCAAATTTCAACACGCGGGCAAACGCCACAACCTTGGTGGCAAGAGCAAAAAAGGCAAACGCCAGGCCCGTGGCATGCATGTGGTTCACGATACGGATCATGAGCGTATCGCTCGCTGCTTGCAAAATGGCGGCGGAATTTAATTTAAGAGGAGTGATGTATGCCTAGAGCAAAACGCGGCACTAAAGCCAGAGCCCGCAGGAAAAAAGTTTTTAAACACACGGAAGGTTACTTCCTTGGCCGGAACAATAAATACAGCCGTGCCGTAGAGAACCTCCACCGCGCCTGGAAATATGCGTTCCGGGATCGGCGAGCGAAGAAACGGGATTTCCGCGGTTTGTGGATCACCCGTATCAGCGCCGCTGCAGAAAAAAATGGCATTTCCTATAGCCGTTTGATCCATGCTTTGGGCGTTTCTAAAATCCAATTAGACCGCAAAATTCTCTCGGACATCGCCATTTCCGATCCATCGGCTTTTACGGCCGTAGTGAAAAAGGCGACCGCTGTCCTTTCCAAATAGAGCTTTTGTTAAAAGCTTGGTAACCTTGGGACTCTTTTTATAGAGTCCCAATTTTTTTATGAGCATCCAAGAGAAGCTACAGGAATTAAAAAGCAACTTTGAGCAAGGCTTGCCCGAGCTCGCCACGGTAGAAGATTTATTCCAATTTAAGTCAAAATTTTTGGGCAAAAGTGGCGCCCTAAGTGAAGTACTAAAAGGCTTGAGGGACGCCTCCCCCGAAGACCGTCCAAAAATTGGAGCCCTGGCCAATCAGTTGCGGGATTTTTTCGAGCAAGCCATTGGGGAACGTTTACGGGCTCTGGAAGAAGTGGAGATCAATAAAAAACTTCAGTCCGAGCGGATCGATGTAACCTTGCCGGGCCGCAGAAAACACATGGGCGCTGTGCACCCCTTGGTGCAAACCCAAGATCGCATTATCGATGTGTTTACTCGCCTAGGTTTTGCCCTCATTACTGGCCCGGAAGTGGAAACAGAATTTTGTAATTTCGAGGCTCTCAATGTGCCTGCGGATCACCCTGCGCGGGATATGCAAGATACCCTCTATTTAAAATCTGGGCCGCTCTTGCGCACCCAAACTTCCGCCATGCAGGTGCGGGCCATGCTTGCCCAGAAACCGCCCTTACGTCTGGTAATGGCGGGGGCGGTGTATCGTAGTGAATCCGTGGATGCTACCCATTCGGCCATGTTCCACCAGTTGGAATGTTTGTGCGTGGATAAAAATATCACCATGGAGCAGTTAAAAGGGACCCTGGAATTTTTTGCCAAAGAAATGTTCGGCGCTAAAACGAAGATTCGCCTGCGGGGAAGCTATTTTCCGTTTACAGAGCCTAGTGTGGAAGTGGATTGCTCTTGTGTGTTTTGCAGCGGTAAGGGCTGCCGGGTGTGTAAACAAAGTGGGTGGATAGAAATTTTGGGCGCCGGCATGGTGAACCCGGCCGTGTTTGAAAAAGTAGGCTACGCTCCGGGTGAGTATACGGGCTTTGCCCTCGGCATGGGCATCGAGCGGGTAGCGATGCTTCTGCACGACATCCACGATTTGCGTCTCTTTTATGAAAACGACATCCGCTTTTTACGGCAATTTCTCTAGAGGATAATATGAAAATTTCTTTTCTCTGGTTGAAAGAATACGTGAATTTACCGGCGGATGTTTCCGTGGAGGCCCTGGCCGAGAAGCTCACTTTTGCTGGCCTCGAAGTGGAGGGCGTTACCTCCCTTGCTAAAGGTTTAGAGCAAGTGGTGGTGGGGAAAATCTTAGAGCGCAATCCCCATCCCAATGCGGATCGTTTATCCCTCACGCGGATCGATGTGGGCGGTAGTGAGATTCTAGAAATCGTTTGTGGCGCCCAAAACATTAAAGCGGGCCAGCGTATCCCCGTGGCGCTCGTGGGCGCCGTGATTCCTAATGGTTTGGCAATTAAGCCTGCAAAAATCAGAGGGGTTCCTTCCCAAGGAATGCTCTGCAGTTTAGATGAGCTTCTTTTGCCCAAAGAGTGGCAGGCGGAAGATGGGATTTTCCAATTGCCCACGGACACGAAAATCGGCACTCCGCTGGCGGAATATTTAAAAAGAAATGATTTTATCCTGGAAGTGAACGTGACCCCAAACCGAGGAGATGCACTTTCCCATATGGGCGTGGCCCGGGATGTGGCGGCGCTTTACGGGCTCAGCACCAAGTGGCCAGAAGTAAAAGTAGACGAAAAAGCCGGCGGCCGGAATGTAACGGTGGAAAATCTTGTGGGCAAAGATCTTTGCCCTGGTTATTACGGGCGCGTGATCGAGAATGTGAAGGTAGGACCTTCCCCCGACTGGCTAAAAGCTCATTTGGAAAATGTGGGCTTGCGTTCCATTAACAATGTGGTGGATTGCACCGCTTTTGTGATGATGGAGATGGGGCAACCGCTTCATGCGTTCGATGCGGATAAATTAGGTAAAGACATAAAAGTTTCCGTGCGTTTGGCTAAAGCTGGGGAAACTTTTGTAACCCTTGCGGATAAAAAAGTGGAACTTTTACCCACGGATCTTGTGATCGCTGCGGGAGATGAGAAAAAAGCGGTGGCTTTAGCAGGGGTAATGGGGGGCAAAAATTCGGAAGTAGACGATCACACCACGACGGTGTTTTTAGAATCCGCAGAATTTCATTCGTTGAGCGTGCGCAAAACTGGCCGGCGTTTAAATTTACTCACCGATGCGGGCTACCGTTTTGAGCGCGGTGTGGATTCGGGCCGCTTGGATTGGGCCTTGGATCGGGCTACGGATTTGATTGTGAAAACCGCCGGCGGCATGGTTCATAAAAAAGTAGGGCGCGTAGAACAAGAGCCTTTGCCATCACTACGCTTACGACTCACGGAAATTGAACGCTTGTTGGGCCGCACTCCGGAGCTCCAGAAAGTAGTGCAGATCCTTCGCAGCTTAAGCATTCCGGCGGAAGTGGCGGCGGGCGAGCAGGGCGTGGTGATTGTGCAAATTCCCCGTTGGCGTAAAGATATCAAACGCCCCGTGGATTTGATCGAAGAAGTGGCCCGCATTTGGGGCTTTGAGCATTTACAATCTTTGCTACCGCTCACGGGGTTTGCGGAAGGCGAATCCAAGGATTCCCGGCGCCGTTCCTATTTCCAAGTGCGAAGGGTGCGTCGGCATTTAGCCTCTCTTGGGTTTTTCGAAGTTTTAAATTACGGTTTTACTTCCCCTGAAGTTTTGGCCAAGGCCCACGGAGAAGAAAGTTTAAAGGGTCTAGTAAGCTTGGCTAATCCCGTAACTACAGATTATTCCGTGATGAAACCCAATCTTCTCACGGGATTGCTGGAAAATTTACGCTTAAACTTCTCCCACCGGCAAAGGGATCTGCGGCTTTTTGAAATGCGCCGGATTTTTCAGCCTTGCCCTGTGGGTGCGGATGCCCGTTTAGAAACAGGAGTGGATGAGAGTGTGCAGCTCGCGCTCCTCATGACAGGAGCCGAGGTGGACGAATTCTGGCAAGGTAAACCCGTGCCCGTGGATTTTTATTCCATCAAAGGGGCATTGGAATCCGTTTTTGAAATGCTGGGTAATAGTAGCGTTCAGTTTAAGCCCGGCAGTGAAAAGGATTTTTTACATCCTGGCCAGAGCGCCACATTGTGGCTTGGCAATAAAGTTATTGGTCACTTGGGAAGATTGCATCCTCGGGTAGAAAAAAACTTTGATCTCGATCAGGATGTTTTCTACGCCGAATTACCCATGGATGCGCTCGTGAGCAACGAAAGGCGCGCTAGTCTTTTCGAAGAATTTTCGAATTTTCCACAAGTGGAGCGGGATTTTTCTGCTTTGGTAAAAGAAACTGTTACAGCCCAAGACATTCGCGCCTCTGTTACCCGTGCGGCCAAACCGCTTTTGAAAGATTTCTTTTTCTTTGATGTGTACCGGGGTTCTCGGGTGCCCGATGGGCATGTGAGTTATGCTTTCCGGGTGATCTTGGGAGCCGCGGACCACACGCTGGCGGATAACGAAATCACGTCTACCCAAGAAAAAATCATGGCGGCCCTGCAAAAAGACTTTCAAGCCAAGTTTGCCGGCATTTCCTGAGAAAAAAGCTAGTTTGAGCATTGCCTTTTGATTTAAATAGGTTAGCCTATTTTTATCTCATTATGGAATATGGGGAGGGCTATGACGAAGGCCGAGCTGATTGAAGCGGTATACAGCAAAGTAGGAATCTCTAAGAAAGAATCTGCGGATTTAGTAGAGATGATCTTTGACACCATGAAGGACACCCTTTCCAAAGGGGAGAAAATAAAAATTTCTGGGTTTGGTAATTTTGTGGTGCGTGAAAAACGATCCCGCATGGGTCGAAATCCACAAACCGGCGAATCCATGGAAATTTGCGCAAGGCGCGTGCTCACCTTCCGCCCTTCCCAGGTGCTAAAAAATGATTTAAATGGCGAAACTGGCCCTGTCACCGGCGAGGATGATGACGATGACGCCGAATGAGAATTTCGAAGCAATTCAGGCCGCCGCTGCCGCTTCTTTAAGTTCCAAAATCCCCGTTATTCCAGATCGAATGTATTTTCGCATTGGTGATGTGGCAGAAATTGCTGGCGTGCAGCCCTATGTGCTCCGTTTTTGGGAAAAAGAATTCGATTTTTTGGCTCCCATTAAAAATGCGGCTGGCCAGCGTTTGTACCGCAAGGGTGACGTGGAATCTGTGCTGCTGATTAAGCGTTTGCTCTATTTAGAGCGTTACTCGATCGAAGGCGCGAAAAAAAGAATCAAAGAAATGCGTAAACAAGGCGGGCTTACGGAAGCCAAAAAAGAACGCGTTGTGATGGATGAGCATAAGATTGATTGCTTGCATCAGGTTAAAGAAGAGCTGCGCTCGCTAATTGAGTTGGTTTCTTAGATTTAGCAGTTTTTCGGTTCGCAGTTCACTGTGCTCAGTTCCCAGTCTCAGTTTTTTTCAACATACTTTTCATTAGCACAACGATCTTTCCACCGAGACAGTGAACTGTGAACCTTGAGAACCGTGAACAGACAACAGTCTTCAAAAAATCACGGATCCGGCTGCGGCAACCCCATTTGATTGAGTGTGCCAGAAATCTTCATTGCATAAAAACCATCAGATTGTAGAGCGCCCATGGATCCCAGCATACTTCTTAGTGCCGGCATGGCCTGCAGGATTTTCTCCGAAGGTTTTACGCGCAGTTTTAGGTTCAGCCGAGAGAAATCCATATTGTCCATGAGCTGCATATCGCCCGAAGCGCGCACCTCCAGATCCTTTCCAGGGCTTCCTAGCTGCATTTTTTCTAATAACACTTTGCCCCGCTCCGCTTTGGCTTGGATATCCAAAATGCCGATATCGAGTATTGGTAAAGCCATGGGTACGCCAAAAGCCGCAGGATCTATCACAAGATTTTTCCCTTGAGCCTCAATGGTGCCCGAAGCTTGGGATAAGCGGTTATTGCTCAAAGAGAGCTCGCTTTTCAGAGAACTTAAAATTCCTTTGATATCGATGCCTGCCTCTAACAGTGGAGTGAGTTTAGAAAAATCCGCGTTAGCCACAGAAAGCTCCACGTCCATGGTTTTTGGCCGGATGCTGCCAGTAAATTTGGCTTGGTAGGATTCGCCGTCGAAAGAGATTTTGGGCTGGAAGCTTCCTGTCCACGGGATGAGGCTAAAGAGCGAAGGAAAGATACGCATGGTTTTAAAATGAATGCTCGAGCCCGAGGCGGCTTGCAGGGAGAGATTTTCTGCATAGAGGTGGGGCAAGAGGAGGGCCCGGGTTTGGATTCTATCAGCCTGCCATTGGAGGCTTGGATCTTGGTTGAGAGCGCTCAACGCGAGATTTTGCACTAAACTATTGGGGATTTTTAAAACAAAGAAAAAAATCAGGAAAAAAAGAAAAATAGCTATGTAGGCAAAAACTTTTAACGTTTTTTTGCGTTTTTCGTTTGCAGGAGAGGGGAGAGTGACTGGAGCCACGGGCTTCTTGCTGCTAGCGAGAAGGTTTGTGTCTAAAGAATCAATCATTTGGTCTCCGTTTTTCTCATGGAGAGGGTGGCCCAGAGGTAGCCTTCTTTGTCGTCTTTAGCGTCTACATTTAGTTTTTCTACAGTGCCCGCTCCGGATTGCTCGATGATGTATAACACCCGCAAAAGTTGAGTGAGGGAAATGCGCTGCAATTTAAGATCGGAGAGATTACCTTTAGCGGTTACTTCCACATTGCTTTTGGCTATGAGGGATTTTTGTGTGGCCCGCTCCAAGAAATCAGGAGAATTGTTGTCGATATCTTCTAAAAGAGGATCTGTGCGTTGCATGGCTTGGGAGCGTAGCTCCGCTATGCGAGTGGAGGATTTTTGTACGTATTGGATTGTGGTGTCGAGTTCGGCAATATCATTTTTCAAAGAGATGGTTTTGCCCCAGAGAAAAAAGAAAGACAAAAGCAAAAACAACACAAAGCCCACAAAGGAGCCGATGATCACATAGCTTTGGGTTTGGGTGTCGAGCTCGGCAAATTTTTGTCGAATTTTAAGAACGGCTTCGCTATCCCAAACCTGCTCTTTAAAATCTGTTTTTAGTTTCTGCCACATAATCTATTCCTTCTTTGCCCGTAGGGTGGCTTGCAGGGTGAAGCGTTTTTTAGTACCGCCCGCATTTTCTAATGGGCCAATTTTAGGATTTTGTAAAAAAGGCAGTTGTGAAAGAAGGTTAGACGCCGCAGGGGCCGTAGGAGATTCCACGGTGAGGGAGAGGCGAGTGGGACTGTAATCCATTTGCCTGATTTCCATCACGGTGCTGGCAGGCACAGCTTTACTTAAATCCTGCAAAAGATTTAAGGCGCCATTATTATTGCCGCCACCTTTTACTTTGGACTGAAACTCGTCCACCTTTTTCTCAATATTTGCTCGCAAGCGGGAGGGGCTAGCTTTCAGCGTGGCAAGGAAGCTTGTGGAAGATCTGCCCAAGACATTTTGCAAGGCACGATCGAGCTGAGCATTTTTATCCGCATGTTGTTTGCGTAGCAGAAAGGTTTGGCCAATCACGCTGAGAATGGCCACGAGATAAAGCGTGAGCGCAAGTTTTGCGGGATAAAGAAATTGTTTGTAATTAAGTTGTAAGCCCTGGGAGGCCGCGTGGAGTTTGCCGCTGCGGAAGTTGATATTACTTCGATGCTCTCCGCTTACTTGCGAGATTCCGAGGGCCGTGGCTTGGGGTAAAAGCCATTCCACATTTTTCTGGGGCTGGATGGAAAAGTTTGGATAGAGGTTGGTGATCTCTAGGGGGAGAACCCTTTTTTGCCAACGATGAGCAAGGTATTCTGCGAGGCCGGGTAAAAGGGAAGTTCCACCGGAAATATAAATCACATCCAAGTTTTCATTGAAGCGGGAGGTGAAAGCCAACATGCTTTGCTGGAAATCGGAAAAAATCGGTTCCATGGCAGTGCGGATGGTTTCCGAAAAGGCCACTTGGTCCGGGTTAAGTTGCATGCCCGGCACTGCGAGAAAGCCGCGATCCACTTTCGCCAGTTCCGCTTCCGCCATGCCCAAAGAATAACGGGTAGAAATAGCTTCGGTGATATCGTAGCCAGCCACCATGGTGTTCCGGTGGAGTACGGGTAAACTATTTTTAAAAAGATACATTCCCGTTTTGCGGTGACCAATATTGAGAACAGCGCAGGTGATGGGTTTTGCGTTTTTCATCCGCAAGAATTGGGCGGCGAGGGCCGCATCTTCCATCATCAGGCAATTGGGGGATAGGCCCATGGAAGTCATGCCTTCGATGAAGCGTTCAAGATCTGCTACGGGCGCGTAGCCCGTGAGCACATGGGTTTCTTTGATCTTGGTGGGGTAGAGATGACTCGTGATGATGCAGTCTTCGGCGTCGAAAGGAATTTCGTCTTCAATCGCAAAACGCACGGCCGCGTGCACTTTTCGTTTGTCTTTTAAAGGAAAGGTTTGAAAACGAGAACTATAGAGCGAAAAGGGCAAGTTCGTAACAATGCGGTTCACGCCATCGCCATAGCGCTGCCGAATGGCGGCGAGGGTAGAGAGTTGGCCGGGGCTTAAAATTTGGCTTGCAGGAGAGATCGGTTCCCAGGCATCGGGCACGGAAGTGATATCGTGGAGAACCACATCGAAACGTTTGAATTTCGATTCAACGATCACGCTTTTGATATGGGCAGAGCCGATGTCGATTGCGAGGATTTTCATGATTAATCTGCCTTTAAGTATATAATGTTCAAAGTATTACTGTCATTTTTCTGGGTGGTTTCTGATGAGTTTCCACCATTGGGATTGTTTGGATTATCAGTAGTGGGCTTTGTTTCCTTCGGCGGCAGTGGGCCGATCTTCGCCACCCAAATTTTTGTGGCGGCTCCGCTCTTTCCCGTAACAACTACCTGGTAAGAGGTTTCTTTTTCCAAGATATCAAAGCCCTGTTCTTGGAGTCTTTTTTCCGCGGCCGAAAAATCCCCAAAGGTATTTAAATAGCCCCAAAAGTCTTTGGCATCTTTAAAGGCGCCTCCTTGGGTTTCATCGGTGCGGCGCTTGAGGATGAGTTCGATGTCTCCGGGCCTAAGTTCCGGGATCACGGCTTTTAAAAGGGCGCCGGAGGCTTTATTCACGTTGATGCCGCCCGTAAGTTGGGTGGTGAAATTTTGGGTGATGAGAGAGGTTAAGCTATCGTCAAAACCTTTCACCATACGAAGTTCTGATTCAGAACTCATGGGCGCGTCTTTTAAGGAATAGGAGGGGGTGGCCCGGGAGTAGTACTGGAATTTATCCTGGTTATCGCCATCGATTTTTGTGGTGGGATCGATCCAAGCCAGGATATTTCCGGCCAGCACTTCACCCGTGAGGGAGCTGTGGCGTTCCCGGAAAATAGGATCCGTTTGTTTTTTTTCTTCCAATAGTTCTTGGATGATCTGGCCATAGGCCGCCCGGGTGCCATCTAAGCGTTCTTTCTTTTTTTCGGGCGTAATGGGTACGCTTTTTCCATTCGCGTCTTTTTGCTCTTTCACCCACACCATTTGATTGAGATTGATGCGATCGTTTTCACCCGTGATGGTTACGGAGACCACGCCATCAAGCCCTAAAGATTTACTAAAGGCATCCAAGGCTGTGGTTTCAATAACACCTAGGCCTTTTGGCATCGGAGGGGGAAGCACTAAGGGAGTTTGCCAGATTTGGTCCGTGAGGGAGTCAGACGTTAAACCTAAACTTTTGGCTTTTTCTTTGGCTTTCTCCGCAGCTTTTAATTGTAAAAGCGCCATGCGTAAACCGGATCTTGCCAAGAGACGCGCCCGCACCTGATCCACTTGCCGCCACACTAAGCTATTGTACACACCACTTTCATAGGCGAGTTCACCGATCAATACGGTTAAAACCACAAAGGTAACCATGGCCATCATCATGGCTACGCCTTTTTGGTTTTTTAATGAAGGTAGCTTCAATTTCCCCCCCCCGTTGTAGGGCCCGTGGTTTTTACATTAGCCGTAGGGGTTTGAGGATTTAAAGCCACATTGGGTTTTACAATCACTTCCCAAGTTTGTTGGTTGGCCGTATTGGCCGGATCGGGCAATTCGATTTTTAAAGCCACAAGATCCGGAAAACGACTATTAGGATGAATGTAAGGACTTTCCGAATCCCATTGGTCTTCCCAGGTTTTATTTTCTTTCCGGTAATAAGAAAATTTAGCACTTACCATATTTTCCAGCAGCGCCACCCGGTTCGGTTTTTTGGCCGTGCCATCTTCGTAGTGGAAGGCATCCCAATCCGCAGAGCGATAGAGAGTGTAAGCTCCACTATTGTTGCGCTCGATTTCCCAGGTGACTTTTTGCAAATCCGATTGCGTGCTATCTTCTTCCACCACGCGATTGCCATTATTTATGAAGGTGATTTTTTCACGATTTCCTTTCACACGGCTACGGCGCAGGCCATCTTCTCTTAAAGGAGCACTCCAAAAATCCGTGGTTTGTTGCTGATCCTTCGGAGTGCCTCCACTAAAGGCCGGATTGTAAATTTGCGCAAGATCCGTTTCGATCGTTTGCAAGCTCAAGATAATCGAAACGTAATCGGTGGATTCTGAGCTCAGTTTAAAATTAATATCAAAGCTGCGGGCGGTGATTTGGAAAATAGCAATGCTCATGAGCGATAGGAGCCCGATCGCAATCAGAACCTCGATGAGGGTGAAGCCCTTAAATCCCAAATTCCGCATCATAATTCACCAAAAGTTGGGTAAAGGATAAAGAGGATGTTGCATCTCCATCGGGATATTCCACCACGATATTCATACGCCGCACGCTCCGTTTTAAATAACTTTCAAATAGTTTTATGACTGTGTCTGAATTGGCTTCCCGCTCTTGTCCTGCTTCTTGGGCCTGTTTGGCTAAAATATCGCTTAAAGCCGCAAAATCAACTTCTTGAAAGGTGAGTTTCCATTTGAATTTTTCAAAGGGTGCAGCGAATGTGCCAGTTTCTTCCGGTGGCAAAGATTCAAAACGTTGGCCTTCGTATTTTAATTCCTGTTCATTGATTAAATTGCGCGCAAGCGTGGTGGAGATAAGAATATTTTTACTGCGGGTACTGGAGATTAAACTAGAACTTTGGGAAATTACGGCCACGAACAAAATCCCAGTAAGGAGCGCAAGCGCAATCATTACTTCTAGGAGGGTAAAGCCTTTTTGGTTCATGGCTTACCCTCCTCATAGCCTCTTGACACCTTGCTGTGGCCCGTGAGGGGATGGAGGGTGAGATTCAGGCGGGTTTTTTCGTCGTCTTCAAAATGAATGCTCACGCCATCGGCGCTACCGTTATTATAAAAATAAACATCCACTATGCCGTCTTTTAGGGAGTCTTTATTTTTTGGAGAAATTACTTCCATTACTTTTAAGCCAGGAGGTAACGGCACTTTCGCTGGTGTAAGTTCACTTACCAAGCGAAAGGCTCCCGCTTCCGCTTGTGCTTTTTCTTCTTTTTCGCGCTCGCTTTGCCGAACGTCTGGAGCTTTCTGGCGTAAATAGCTCGAGGGCGCTTCCTCGAGCCAATATTCTTGCTTTTCCATGTCGATTCTTAAGCGCATTAATTTATCGCTGAGCATGGCGCGGTCTCTAGCGTCCCGCAAAAGTAGCGAGAGCTTTTTCACAAAACTATCTTTTGAGGCCCTGAATGCGGTGTTTAAGGCGGGAACACCAATGCCCGTGATCAGCGCTAAAAGCGCGACCACGATCATGATCTCGATGAGAGAGAATCCTTTAGAGTTCGTTACTCTTAATATCCTTATCAAATTCCTCTCCGTTTTCCGCACCATCCTTGCCTAAACTCGTGATCACGAAGGAGCGCCCGTCTGATTCGTAGAGGTAGGCACGGCCCCAGGGATCCAATGGAATTTTTCCGCCCCCAATGATGGCCGAAGTAGGGTAGTTGGGGCATTCGGGTGCGGAAGAGGGCTTCACAGCTAGCGCTTCCAGGCCTTGTTCCGTGGTGGGATATTGGGAGCAATAGCGGCGGTATTCTTCCATCATGGTTTTTAATTGGCCAATTTGGATTTTGGCAGAATTATAATTTCCTTCGTCCAAGCGGGAGGTGAGTTGCCCTACCACGAAAGTTCCGATCACAGCCAATAAGCTCACCACGATCATGATCTCGATCAGAGAGAAACCTCTTTGGCTTTTTAATATATTTTTTTTCTGCTGCATTTCTTTGCTCCTTTTATTGATTGATTTTTTGTAATTCTAACAAAGGCACAAAAACCGCCATCACAATGATACCCACAGAAATGCCCATGCCCACGATCATCAAGGGCTCGAGCATGGATGTCATGCGATCAATTTTGGCGTTCACTTGTTCCTCATAGTTTTGTGAAACCATTTCTAGCATGGGAGGAAGTTCTCCTGTGCGTTCACCGATTGATATCATATGGAGGAGCATGGAGGGAAACTCGCCGCTCCGCTTCAAGGGTTCCGAGATACTTTGCCCTTCCGTGATGTTTTCTTTGGCTTGCACGATGGCATTAGCCAATACTTCGTTATTTACCACGGATTTTACAATGCCTAGGGCCGTAACTAAGGGTACACCCCCGTTTAGCAATGTGGCCATGGTGCTAGCAAAGCGGCTCACGGCCACCATGCGCACAATTTCGCCAAAGAGCGGCAATTTGAGGAGGAGTCTATCCTTTTTTACTTTGCCCTTAGGAGTTGAGTAATAGCGTTTCACCAAAAAACCAAAAAAGAAGCCGCCGAGAATGAGCACCCACCAATAGTGGGTGAGGAAAAAGCTAAAATCCATGAGGGCCTGGGTATACCAGGGTAATTTTTTATTCATGGAAGTAAAAATGGTGGCTAATTTTGGAATCACGAAAGTGAAAATCATCAGCATTAAGCCGCCGCCGATCAAGGCCATGAGGAGTGGGTAGGTCATGGCGGAAGTTACTTTTTGTCGGAGTCGCACCTGAGCTTCCATAAAATCGGCCAAACGCGTGAGCACGAGCGGCAAGGTTCCCGAAGCTTCCCCGGATTCCACCATATTGATAAAGATCGGACTAAAAATTTTAGCGTGGCGCAGGAGTGCATTTTTTAAAGAAGAACCTTCGTTCACTTGCTGGCGCACATCGGCCAAAACGGATTTTAATTTTATGTTTTCCGTTTGGTCCACCAGGGCCCCCAAAGCTTCCACAAGGGGAATATTGGCTTTGATGAGCGAGGCAAATTGACGGGTGGTCACAGCCAATACAGGCAAACTTACGGAGCTTGCACCCGAGAGAGTAGGAAAGAGGGTAGACATTCGGCTCTTGGAGGCCGCTTTTTCCGAGATGGAAAGTAGCACCACGCCGGATTTTTTTACCTTTTGTTTAGCGGATTTTATCGACTCCGCTTCCACGGTGCTTTTCAGCGCGGAGCCTAAACGATCTGTGCCTGTGTATTCAAAAATTGGCATGGTTTAATCGTCCGCGTGGAGAGTGCGGCTGAGCTCCTGCACGGTGGTTACTCCGGCTAAAACTTTTCGGGCTCCATCTTCCCGCATGGTAAGCATGCCTTTATCCACGGCGGCCTTCCTGATCGCGGCGGAATCTGCGTTTCTCATCACAAGGGTGCGGATCGAATCATCCATCACGAGGAGTTCATGCATATTGATTCGGCCGGAATATCCAGTGTGTGAGCAGGAACTGCAGCCCACGGCTTTGTATAAAGTAATGGGGCCTTGCACGTTTCTCACACCGAGCTCGGCGAGTTCCATAGGGGAAGCTTCATAACTTTCCCGGCATTTTGTGCAAACTCGGCGCACGAGCCTTTGGGCGAGAACCGCATTCACGGAGCTTGCCACAAGGAAGGGTTCAATGCCCATATCAATCAAGCGAGGAAAAGAGCCTGCGGCTTCGTTGGTGTGGAGGGAAGAAAACACTAAGTGGCCCGTGAGCGCCGCAGTGATCGCTAGATCCGCCGTTTCCGAATCCCGCACCTCACCCACCATGATCACATCGGGATCTTGCCGGAGGAAATGCCTTAAGGCTACAGCGAAGGTAAGATTGATTTTAGCGTTCACTTGCACCTGACCCACGCCATTTAATTGATACTCGATCGGATCTTCCACGGTGAGAATATTAATATCTTGGGTGTTGATGCGGGAAAGGCATGCAGCCATGGTGGTGGATTTACCGGAACCTGTGGGGCCGGTGATCAAAATAATGCCGTTTTCCCGGGCGATGAGTTTATTGATCTGCTCGAGGGTTTCCCCTTCGAACCCTAATTTTTCTAAAGATAAAAGCTCGCCGCCTTTTTCCAAAATACGCATCACGAGCCGTTCCCCAAATTGGGTGGGGATCGTGGAGAGACGAATATCGATTTCTTTTCCGGCAACTTTTCGAAAAATTCTTCCATCCTGGGGAATGCGTTTTTCCGCGATATCTAAATTGCCCATCACTTTAATGCGGGAAGAAACCGCCGCGTGCACTTTTCGGGGTTGGTGCAAGATGTCGTGCATGATGCCATCCACCCGGAAACGAATCACCACTTCCTTTTCGAAAGGCTCAATGTGAATATCGGACGCCTTTTCTTTTACGGCCCGGAAAATCACGGAATTCACAAAGCGGATCACAGGCGCTTCATCTTCCGTGGCATCCAAGATATCGATCGGGCCTTCTAGATCGTAGGTTTCCTCTTCCTCCTGATTGATATCTTGGATCATATTGGAGGTGTTGCGTTCGTACACCCGGTTGATGGCTTCTTGTAAGCGACTGGACGAGGTAACCACGGTACGAACATTAGGGCAGCCAAAGAGGATGCGAACGTCCTCTAAACTTTCGAGATTGAAAGGATCACTCACGGCCACGGTGAGATCTTCTTCGGTTTTTGCGATCGGCAACACTTCCCGGGAGCGGGCGTAGTTGATTGGGAGCTTATCTACGAGCTTGGGATCAATTTCATTGGGGCGAAGATCTTCCACGTAAGGTAAATCAATCTGGGCGCAGAGGGCCCGCATGATTTCGTGGGGAAGCACATATTTTTTCCGCAGTAAAATATCCCCGAGGCGGCCCCCTTCTTCTTCTTGCAAGCGCACACACTCCGCCAGCTGCTCCTGGGTGAGTGAAGTGTGTTTCATCAAGAGATTGCCAAGAAGAGAAGTGTTCATTAATCCTCTTGGGGTTGGGGGGTGATGGGAGGAGGTGGGAAATTGTCCGCAGGGCCAATTTCCGGCATCGGTTGGTCAAAGTTATTCAGCGGAACGCCTCCATCTTGGTAGGGATCGTAGTAATCTTCTTCTTCGTAACGATCGGGAGCTGAGGGCACGTTGAAGGAACTCGACTCCAAGGGTTTGGCTTGGGGCAGGGGCTCAATCACCGTGAGATCGGGAAGAGAATTTTTTAGGCGCTCCATGCGTTTTGCGGAGGGATCGCGGCTACCGAAGTTATCTTTGATAAATTCATTCCGCTCGTCGATATTACGGGTCACAACTTTTCGGATTGAGTCGTATTGTTTGATAATGGTGGGTGTGATGAAAACCAAGAGGTTGGTTTTTTGCACGATACTTTTAGAATTTTTAAAGAGCCAGCCGAGGATCGGAATATCGCCTAAGAGAGGAACTTTGGTTATGGTCTCTTCTACTTCATCGCGTATCAATCCAGAGAGCACCACGGTATCCTCGTTTTGGACTACCACTTGGGTTTTGGTCATGCGACCGTTACGGCCCAAGGTTTTCCCTCTTAATTGCTCTGGTACTTTACTTCCGTCAAAGTTTTCTAAGGTTTGGTCAATTTTTAGTTTCACGAAATTGGAGGCTTTATTGATTTGGGGAGTCACTTTTAATTCGGTTTTTACCGTATCGTCCGTAAATCCTTCCACGGCAGCTCCGGCCGTGGTGGAAGTATTATTAGGCACTTTAATGGTTTCAGAAATCGTAAATACGGCATCTTCATTATCTAGTGCCACAATTTTTGGTGTGGCTACCACATTGGTATCCGTATTTCCCTGAACGAGCTCAATCAAGCCGTTTAAACTATTTACTTGGTATTTTTTTTCTTCATCCCCAGAGCCGAAACTCACTTCCCGGGAGCGGCCCGATTTAAATCCCAAGGCTAAACCGCCGGCAGCAAAGGGGTTGCCCGAAAGGATTCCAGCCAAGGCGCCACTGGCGGAAGGTAAACCCATGCCATTGGTAGCGCTCACAAAAGAAGTACCAAAGCTTCCACCTTTATTGAGCTTCATTTCGAGGATTAAAGCTTCAATGTAAACCTGATCTTTCGGCACATCGAGATTTTCCACCACCTTTTTCAAGGCAGCAAAATCTTGAGGAGAAGCGGTAACCAAAAGAGATTGGGTGCCTTTATCCGCTGCTACTTTAATTTCTCCCTGGAATGCCGCTTGCTGCTCGCCAAACACAGGAAAGGCCCGATTCTGGGTTCGACTGCCTCCGCTACCAGTGGTTATGCTCTGTAAGGTTTTTGCCAAAGCTTCCGCATCCGTAAATTGCAAACGGATCACATGGATGCGGCCACTATTTTCCGCATTAGTGGTTTTTTGGTCAAGGCGGCGCACGAGGGCCCGGATCTCTAAGATGCCGGCCGCGTTGGCTTTTAAGATAAGGGAGTTGGTGCGATCGTCCGCAATAATTTTGCTGATACTAGATCCGCCACTGCGGCCCCGACGGCTCGTGGTGCCCCGGGCGCCTGCTGCGTTGTTGAAGGTTTGTGGGCGGGGCACGTTGAAAGCGCCACCCGTGCTGCCGGTGGTGCGATCGTTTAAAATTTGCTCGATGAGTTTAGCGATATCTTTTGCAGGAGCGTTCTTTACGGGCACTACTACGAGAGATTCTTGGTAGCCAGCCACGTCTAAGAGACCAATCAACTCGAGCATCCGATTGATGTGGGAGGCGGTATCCGTAATGATTATTGTATTAGTTTGGGTGTAAGCCTGCATGCGGGCTTCCCTTGGCATCCAAAGCCGGAAGGCTGCTTCGAATTCGGAAGCGTCGATATAGCGTAAAGGAATCACGCGGGTGATGAATTCTTCATTGTTAGGTGTCTTTTTATCTTCCGAAAAAATTGGGGTTTGTTTTTCCTTGGCGCTCGAGATCCGTTCGATGCGAAGGTATTTTCCCGAAGGCACAAGGGCGAAATTCTTCATGTTAAGGGCCGTGAGGAAGGCGTTCCAAGCGTCGCCTACGGTGATGGGGGTTTGGGAAACCACGGAGATTCGGCCTTTAATATCCTGGGGATTGTAAATAAAATTTTTACCCGTGAGTTTGGCGATGGCTTTGGCCACGTCGAGAATTTCGGCGTCAGGATAATCAAAGTTTTCCACGAGCTCTTTAGCGTTCGCTGGGGCAATGCGCTGGTTGCCGCCGCTATTGGTGGGAGCGGAATTTCTGGGAGGAGAGGTGTTGGCAATGGGGGCGGAGCCACCACGGGAAAATCCAGGGCGAACAGCAGCCCGGGATTCTTCCATCTCTTCGTCGTCTTCATCGAAAGGACTAAAAGAGCCCTCGTTATTGGTGGGCAAATTGGAAAAAGGATTCGGTGGCAAGGGAGGAGGATCTTCGGCTTGGGCTGCTAGGGAAGCTAGCAGGCCGAGGATTAGGATGTTTTGCTTTTTCATTCTCTCTCCTAATTGATGTCGTACACTAAATTCATGGTTTTGTTTCCGCGCTTGATGCAAAGCTCAATGCGTGGGGCTGTTTTAAATGTTTCCAGCATATTAAAAGCGGTGGCCGGATCATTCACGGGCTGGCCATTGATGCCGCAGATCACGTCGTCGTCTTTCATGCCGAGTTTATCGTAGATAGAATCTTTTTCGATCTGGAAGCAGCGGTAACCTGCGGGTTTTCCAGCTTCCATATTGGGCAAACAGCGGGCTTGGGTGAGCACTTCATTGAAGTTAGCCATTACTTTATCGATTTCTTTACGATCAATATTGTAGTGGTTGCCTTCGTTGGAGATACCACCGGGCCGGGCGGGGCTGGCTTTGCGGCTTAAAACGATGAGATCCTTGGGCAGCTCCACGAATTCTCTTCTACGTTCAGATTTATTGATAAAAATCATGCGATCAAATTCCACGGCCTGCACTTGGATATTGGGGCCCATGCTTTCCCCGGGGCGCACAGCCCACACTTGGTTGGCGCCTTTATCATCCACACTGGCCACGCTTTTTTGGGGATCTTTCACTACGATCACGCCGAGGAGAGTGAGTGGCAAGTTCGTGCGCACGGGCGGCCCGTCGATGCCATCGCCCACATCCAAGTTGGGAATGAGGCCCCGCTCGTTGAAAAGATTGCGGGCCAGGATCGGCTGGTAGCGCTGGAAAGAGCGATCTTCACCGGCCTGTTGAAAGCGGGGGCGGGGAGGCGTGATTTCTGGAAAGTAGGGTTGCACGGCGAGCACAAGAAAATCGGCTACGAAGTAAGCGGAAATGATGATCGCAAGCGAGTTGTAGAGAAAAGATTTTCTGTAAATTTTTTCCCAGTTGATCGCCGAAGGTGAGAAGCGACCACCGCGCACGGTGCTCATCTGGTTTGGTTGCAAAAGGATGCCTTGGGGGCGGCGTCCTGCCATGTGCCCCAGCAACGACTGTAGCTGTCTTTTCCACTCCTGGAAAATCGAAGGTAGATTCACGCTTATCCTTGCTGCAATGCTCTTGCCATTGGAAATATCGTACCTTGGCTGTTGTTGGTGGGGAACTATTAGAAATAATGGCGGAAATTATTTTAACACGGTGGCGTGTGTGGCGCGGGCGCTGACATTTTGTCATGAGTTGGCGTGTGGCGGGTGGGGGATGTGACAAGTTGTCGTTTTGTGGGCATTGAGTGGCTGTTTGGAGCAGAGAAATTTTTCGCGGGGATTGGCAGCAGCGGGACGTGGGTGGTGTTTGTGGGAATGGGTGCTGGGGTGGCTAGATCTTGAAGCGACTTGGAGATTGGCGCGGGAAGCGCTCGTTGAGGGTATAGAAAGGTTTTACATTTAGGGAGCTTTTACTAGATGGTTCGTGATCGTAAAAGCTAGGACTATAAAAACTTCTTTTCTAAGTGTTTTTAATTGACAGGTTTCTCGTTGCCGACAGCGGTCTTCCAGCAAAGATTTTTTTTGCATACATACCCGGCCACGTACATTTTTCTTGGACCCAGGGGCAATGGTCTGGTGAGGTTTTGGTGAGAGTTTAAGCAGCTTTTGTTTTTTGGTTTTCATTCTTAAAAAAGCTAAAAAATGAAATCTAAAAACTCATGGTATGCATTTCCTCCATGAAACAATACTCTTTGTTCAAAATCCCTCTGCCCGTGCATGGCGGAGAATTATCCCTAGGTAAAAGAAAAACAAGACGCGTTCTTTCAAACAAAAAGCCGATTCACTTGAATCTAAAAGCCAATCGAAATGTGCTTTATAAAAATAAAGCTTTCATTCAAGCCACTACCCACCATTTAAGCAAAAAGTACGACGTAAAAATTTACGATCTTGTCATAAATTACGACCATATTCACAAGGTCATAAAAATTGAGGATCGTAGAACCTATTTAGCTTTCATCCGCGCTCTCACAGGTATACTGGCCAAGAAAATCGGCAAAGGTTTATGGAAATTTATTCCGTTCACCCGTGTAGCCAATTGGGGCAAAGATTATCGAGGTCTCCTCAGATACTTACAGCAAAATCGCGAAGAGATCAGCGGGCAAAGGGCCTATAAACCGAGGAAGGATTGGTACAAAAGACGAAAGCCTTAAACTGCTGCGATAGCTCCAGCGTAAAGCAAAAAATTCAGAGAGAGCGCATTTGATTTTGAAGAGTCTCTTGCCGAGGTCACAGCAAACAGGATATCTACTTCGTTATCACCTGCACCACATCTCCCACCATCACATTGGTGTAAGATCCCACGGGCGTGGAGGCAGCAGGTTGCATTTCTAATACGCGGGCCACGGCAATATCGCTATCGGCGTGGATCACTTTAAGGCGCGCGATCTTGAAAGAAATATTGCGGCCGATCTTTTGGTTGATTTCATCCACCGTAGTGAGGGCGCGGAAAACGTCTAACTGGGATCCGATCTTGATGCCTTGGCTTGTGCCTATATTCACGTACACATCCCGGGCGGGGATTTCGCTATCGCTCATGGCGAAATCAGTTCGTACGCCGAACACTTGAAAATCAGCGAAGGAAGTGGTGGGTACGGCCAAAAGACACAAAATGAAAGTTAGTATTCTCATGTGTATCTTCTCGGAGAGAGGGAAGGGGAAGTTTAAGAGAATTTTCACGGGCGCCAAAGCTCTACACGGTAACAAACTAACTCAGTCTAATTTACCGCCATAGATCATCACAAGCTCAGCGAAGAGCTGTTTGTCCACCTTATGCATCATCGCGCTCTGGATGAGTTTAAAGGCTTCAAAAGGAGTTTTGGCTTTGGAATAAGTGCGATCTGTCGTTAACGCATTAAAGATATCCGCGAGGGTTACGATTTTGGCAAACACAGAGATTTGGTTGTCCGTGAGGCCGTGGGGGTAGCCGCCGCCGGAGTTCTCTTCGTGGTGGTGGAGGATGCCGAGCTTGGCGCGTTGAGAAACGTCCCGATTGTCTTTCAATAGCTCATAGCCCCAGCTGCTGTGCTGGCGCATTTCTTCCCACTCTTGTTTATCCAAAGGTCCTGGTTTGTTGATCACTTCCGGGCGCACTCGGGTTTTGCCGATGTCGTGGAGGAGGCCTGCGATGCCAAGATCCATGAGATCCGTTTCGCTCACGATCTTGAGCCGTTTTCCTAAAGCAATCGAGTTCAAACCCACGCCCACAGAGTGCTGGTAGGTGTAAGGATCGTGAGAAGAGAGGCGAATTAGATGGTAGAAGGCTTTCGGATCCCGCACGAGCACGTTCACGAAGCCAGAAACCACCCTCATTCCTTTACGGATATTTTCAGGGCTTGGATCCTGGAATAATTCTTCGGTGATGCGCACGGCCGCGGAGCGCATGAGGCCAACTTGGGCCTCCATGCTCACTTGGGATTGGGGCGTGCTGGTTACCAGGAAGGTTTCTAGATATTGGCGAATGGTGGCAGAATCGTGCCGTTCTAAATAAATTTTATCAATACCAGCATCCAGGAGGCTCTGAATTTCGAAGGCCGTAAAGGGAGCTTGGTGCTCTCGGAACATGCGATAGCGCTTGCCGCGCTTTACGAAGAAGGAAACCGAAGGCACAGAATCTGGACGGATCAAATGCAAGCGTAAGGCGATATAAGGCTCTTTATTGGCCGGATCCAGCTCCTGGAAAAATTCGTTCAAAGAGCGGCTAACGGCGTCCTCGCCTGCGATCGGATTAGTTTGTATTTTTTCGGCTGCACCCATAGGTATTGTCTTTAGTTTTCGGCCGAAATCGCCTTAAACCTTAAGACTTGTGTCCAGAATTCGCCTACTGTCGAAAAAGTAGACAGTTCCTAACGGCCAACCCTCAAGAGACTGTATCAACCGAGAGATATATTCTCTTTGATTGTTGCAGGGTTAGCGCTAAATCCTAGCCTGTTAGATAAGTGGCACCCTCGTTGCAATTCTCTTTCGTGAAGGTTGTTTTACGGTAGTGAATGGCGGGCTTCACAAAAGCTGCGCCCAGTGGAAAAGATCACGTGGAGGAAGTTGTTGATGTCGGCTTATTTGGATAAATCCCAAGGTGTTACTTTTGTTTACTCGAATATCTTCGACCTTTACAAGAAGGCGAAAGATTCTAAAATCGATGCCCCTTTTGTTGCTGAGCGCTCTCGAGTGATCAAAGCGGGAGAGGCAAAGATTAAAAATTTTCACGCAAAAGAATTAAATGCCCCTGAAGGCGAGCGGCCCTTTCCCGTGCCCATGGGCGTAAAAGAAGCAGAAGAAAAAGCCAAGCGCCAAAATATGCGGCCTGTGGCGAATTTGCAGAAAAATCTTTCTGAGCTCACGGATGCTCACGAAAAATTGCGTTTTCTCTTACAAGAATTGGAAGCGCTTACGAAGAAGAAGTAATTTCTTCTTTAGGGGCGGCTCCCGCTTTGGTTGGCACTCCCTCAGCCGGCACTAAACCGGCTTTGGGGATGTGGATACTCACGATTCCGTCTGCGTATTCACGCTTAATCCCCTTCGCATCAAAAGGCCCTGGCAGAGTTAAGCTTTCGATCACTGTTTGAAAGCTATTTGTTTTGGTCTGGCGGGCTTGCTCAGCATCTTTCACCTGTTCTTGGAATCTCCTCGCCAAAGATAATTTAATCGCTTGGCCTTCTCCAGAAATGAAAAGATTCTTGGCCTCATGGGGCGGCAGAGCCACCTTGATGTTGTAGGCATTTTCACTTTCGTTCAAGGAAGGGTTTAAAGATTTGATGTGGTAAAAAGGATCCTGGGTTTGATCTGTGACCGATTTAATCCGCTCCATGGTGCCCGCCCTGTGATCGGCGATCGCCTTAATGGATTCAGCTTCGAGACGTTTAATATCGCTGGCTGTAGCGTCTGCTAGAGCGAGATAGTTCTTCTGGGTGTTTTCATTAAGAGTGCGCACTCGCTCTGAGTTCAGTTTTTTCACCATCTCCGCTTGGGTTTCGCCGGCTTTAGAAATCGCAACGAGCTCTTTATCCGTTTTTTCTTTGGCCGCGCTTGCTTCTTTGATGCGATTTCTTTCCGCCATGGCTTTATCTGTTTCCAAGGCGTTTTGCTCGTCTTCCAGTGCTTTTCTCTTTTGGGCTAGTAGCCGGATTTGAGATTCGGAAGTTACTTGGTCCACACTCATGGTTTTCCTCTAATGGCTGAAGCCTTGGTTCTCCTGGGCGGTATTTTGTACGATATTAAAATAGACACTCGCCACATCATCGTGGGTGGAAGGGTCGAGTTTTTCGAGAAATGCCTTTTTGCTGCTGATCGTAGGGCATAGGATCATCTGTTCTAGCAGTGATTCTGCTTTTTCTATTCGGGCATCTCGTTTTTCTTTTTTTCCTAAACGCAGGGCGATGCGCCGGATGGTGTTTTCATCAAATAAGAGATGGTTACCCTGGGCCGATTGCTCTAGAAGGTATTTCACCTGTTCTAGTTGCTCTTCGTTAACATAGATCATACGCCTCCGGTGCGTGAAATAGACGGGCCTCCATCCTGGAGACCTCTTTTTTAAATGTATCGAAGAAAGGTGAGAATCTCAAAATTCTACGTGTTACAATAGTGATGGGGAGGCCTGCACGGAAGATGGGCAAGAAACGCTTTAAATACAGTGACTTTTGTCAAGGCTGTCGGATACCTCTTACAGCCGACGAGAAAGTTGTGTATGTGGAGGAAAACTCTACCAGGTTTTTTTGCTCGGAAAAGTGCATCCGCACCTATTACGACCCCATGGGCGAGTTTTACCGCAAAGAAATGATGGAAGTGCGGGATCCCCACGATATTCCCGAAGCCGATTTTGCCGAGTACGAAAGCTACGCTCCGCTTTGCTTGGCCAATCCTGATGAGATTTGGTCCGATACCACCGAGCACGGCGAGGCCGTTACGTATTTTCTTTCAAATTTCAACAATGAGGGCGGAAAGTTCACGTATATCGTGATGTGTTTTTGCCTGGAGCTTGAGCCCACCTATATTCTTTTATCGTTTCCTACGCGGGATAAAAAAATGGTGGAAGAATTTCGCCGGGGTCAGCGGGTAGAAATCCAGGAAGAGGGCGATGTAACCGCCGAGCCCGAAGTGAGCCCCGTGCTCACGGAAGATTTTCTTGCTCGTCAGGGCAATGCCATTGAAGAAGAGATGTTTAGGCACCGGAGCCCAAGCGATATTCCGAAAAAAGAGTTTGAAGAATTTGCGCATCTCTTGGACCAAACCATCGAAAGCCCCGATGAGGTGTGGGAGCTCCAGGATGAAGGGGAAAATACTCTGCTCACCTTGATCACCCAGCAAGATGAAAGTTTATTCTATGTGGTGATTTGTACTTTTGACCAAGACGCCGAAAGCCAGCAGGAAAGCTGGCGGGTGATTTATAACTTTCCTACTAATGATCCGGCTTTGGTGCAACGCTATCGCCGGGGCGTGATACGGGAAGGCACAGAAGCGAAGGCTTCTTTCCTACACTAAAACTAAACCCGCTCTACTTGTTCCGCTTCTTGTTTTACTTCGGTGGCCTCAGTTTTTGCCACAGTGGTTTTTTCTAAAAGAGGAGCTGCCGCCTTGGGGCTTTCTGCTGCTGGGGCAGGGGCACCCTGGCCGCTCATGCCATCTTTAAAATTCTTTAAGGTGCGACCAATGCTATGGCCCAAATCGGGCAAGCGCCGGGGGCCAAAAATCAGCAGGATAATGGCTAATACGAGAAGGTGTTCACCAGAAATTCCGTACATAAAGAAACTCCTCTTTTTCTTTTTATAGTCCACTTAGGCAGGAGAGGCAATTGTCCTAGAGAAATAAGGGGTTCTCAAACTGTCTAAAAAGTAGTGAAAGGCAGACTGTAGAGCTTTTGTACGACACTGCATTTAGGGAAAAAACTATGAGATAATGGGATATGGACAAGCATTGGCTGCGCCCCCATTTGCCGGGGGCCCTGGCCTTCTGGGCCGGCTCAGATCATTATCCTTTTTTCGACGCGCTTCGCCGCAGGCCTTTTCCCCTACCTCTGGATCGGGTGACCAGGGTCTACCATTTTCGCTCTTGGAAAAATTTAGATTTCTACGGCATCGAATACTACTCTGAAAGCCGGGAATGTTTTGTGACCTTGCGAAAACTACCCACCCCCTTACAGGCGCGGCAAAAAGTGCTGGTTTCGCCAGCTTCCGCTTTGCCACTGTTGCTGAACCATTCTTGGCGGGAGCCCACGGCCTTAGTGCTGCCTTTTGTGTTGCCCTTTTTTTTGATGCTGATGCTTTCGTTTTTAGGGATTTGGGATGATTACGTTTTGCAGGACCAAGCGGTACTAAACTTTTTTGCTAATCCCGGCTGCAATGCGGTTTGTGTGGGCAAGGTGCTGCGAATCCATACTCTGGTTGGGTTTCTTTTTTTAGCGCAGCTCTGTTTTTTATTTCTACCTTTATATTTATTGTTACAGGCGCCGCGCTACCAAAGAGCGCTCAACTACCGCATGATCCAGAGCTATTCGGCCGTTTCTGCTTTTGTGGGTTTAATTATTTTTGTGCAATTGATGGCGTTTTTCCCGTTTCGTCAATATGGGCAGTTTGTGAGCTTAGGGTTTACGGCCAAAGTGGAGCGTATACTTTCTCACTTAGATGAAAAAAAGTGATTTTTTCTTAAAACTAAACAAACAATCACAAATAGTAGATTCAACCATGCGAACCATTCCCCCCAGCGGGTGTAGAGGGTAGGCTTACTTTCCACTAGCTCTACGGCGAGGGTTTTAGCGGCCTCTTCGTACGGAAGGCTCAAAATTTCTGTTGCCCCCGTGACAGACACCACAGCAGATAGGCCCGTGTTTGTGGCACGCACCATGGGGATGCGGTGCTCGATGCTGCGAAGAACAGAAAGCTGCAAATGTTGCCAGGGCTCGAAGGTGTTGCCAAACCAAGAATCCTTCGTGAGGTTTACAAATAGACGGGCGCCGTTCTTGGCGTAGCCCCGCATGTATTCAGGCAAAATAGCTTCATAACAGATGTTTACTCCCAAGGGCAGGGCCTGATTTTTAAAAGAAAAAGGCAAATTCTCGGGGCCCACGCCTCTGCCAAAATCACCCATCATAGGGTTTAGGGATTTTAAGGAAGGGAACCATTCGCCCATGGGGAAGTATTCGCCAAAAACTAGCAATACATTTTTACGGTAGACACTTTCCACGCCCTTGGCTCCCAGCAAAATCCCCGCATTATAATCCTTACCTTGGTATTGATCATAAGCACCCAACAAAAGCGGCACCTTTAAAGCCGCCACACTAGCCTTTACTAGGTTCGCATATCCATCAGCAACAGGCCCGAGAGATCTTCCCTCCGCAAAGAAGATGATCGGATAAGAGGTTTCAGGCCATAGGATTAAATCTGGCTTAGGGTTAGCCGTGGCGAGGGTAGTGGTGTGCTCAATCAGCCGATGGATCACGTGTTCAATGGCGGCGCGGTTTCCCCCCTGCTGCGCGAGCTTCTCAATTTCCTCCATATTGTGTTGCACGATGCCCACATGGAATTTTTCTTTGGGTAAAGAGGCAAAATACTCTAACTCTTTTTTTCCCCAAAAATGGCAGATGAGCACTAGTAGGGCAGCTGCGCCGAAGCTCAACCAGGCTTTGCTCTTTTCTTTCCGTATATAGGCGAGAGTTGCGCCCAATAACAGAGGTAAGAAACTTAATAGGCTCACTCCGCCTAGGCTTGCGGCTTGGGCAAGAGAAGGAAAGGCCAAGAGAGTATTGCCCAAGTGTTCTGGGAAAATCTTTAAAAAGCGGGCGAGGTACTCGAGGGAAGTATAGAGCGCGGCCCAAAAGAGCGGGCGTAAAAATAAGGGCATGCGCTCCACGGAAAAACGAACAGCATGGCCCAACACAAAAAAAGCCACCATTTGTGGAGCGGCCACCAGGCTGTACAGCAATAAGAGGCCGATTGCGAGGGGCAGGGGCATTTGGCCAAAATTCTGGGCCACATACACTATCCAATGGAAGCCACCAATAGCCACCATGGCAGAAAGGAGAAAACCTATAAGCCAAGCTTGCCGGCGGCTTTGCAAATGGTGAATGGAAAAAATAAGGGCCGGTAGGAATAGGATAGATAGGGCCGGTAAATCAAACTGGGGAAAACACAACACATAAGCAATGCCTCCCAGAATTGCCCAGATCCAGGATTTATGTGGTAGCCTTAGCTTCATGGACATACATCGTACTCAAGGCGAGCCTTTCAGCAAAGAAATTCAATGTGAGGATTGCGGTTCCCGTTATCGCATTGCTCCCTACCAGATGAGCTCCCGCTGCGTTCGCTGTGGAAATATTGTGTTCCATAGCCAAGATGCTGAGCCTCTGCGGGATCTTGTGCAAGAGGAAGTGGCTACAACGCCAGGAAAACTGGGCCCAGCGGATGGCCACAAGGTGCAAGAGATCTTGGCGCGCTACCAAGTGGAATGGCAATTGTGGGCCATGGTGGTTCAGAATTTTACGGATCCTAATTTCCATGGTGCCTATCTAGCTCACGCCACGGCCCGGGGAATTTTTGACCAAGCGGTAAAGCGCTATAGTGATCACCGGGCGGTGATGCTGCTGGGCAATGATACCCGCTGGCAGGCGGAAGTGGCGGAGTTAATGCTGGCGCGACTTAAGAATTTATCCGTGGTGGGAATGAAGCTTGAGGGCCAAAGCCGTTGGGCGTGGGTTTATACTTTGCCTTTAGATAGCCGGGCCTTAAAGATTGGCTGGATCGCCCTCGGCATGGTTCTGTTTTTTAAATTGCTTACTCGGTGGCTGTAAAAATCCAAGGATGGCCCATCCGGGGCCTATCGCCAAAACGATGTTCCTTGGGGAGAGAGTTTTTAGTGGAAAGCCACGTCACGCTTGATGTTTTTAGCGTCGTCAGCTTTGTTTGCGGCCACTTCTTGGGCTTCTTCGGCGTCTAGCTTAGCCAAGGTAGCGGAGGATTTTCCATCTCGCAAAGCGATCGTAGTGCGCAAGGCTTGGTAGGCGTTAATGCGGCCACCGGAAGCCACTTTGGACTCCAATCCAGAAATCTTATCCGCAGACTTCATGATGATATCACGCACTTCTGCGGGTTTTAATTTAGGATTCTCGCTCAAAATAAGCGCAGCCAATCCCGACACAAAAGCCGTAGCTTGGCTCGTGCCCGTGAGATAGCCGTAACGACCCTTAGGCAGGGTAGAGAAAATATTTTCTCCAGGTGCAGCCACGTGCACGTGCTTCTTGCCCCAGTTGGAGCTAGGCAAAATTTGGTTACGGATGTTTGTTGCGGCAACGGCCACGATATTGGTTAGGCCGTATGCTGCTGGATAGTAGGAGTTTCCAGCTTCATCCGTGTTTTGGTATTCGTTACCAGCGGCGGCTACAAACAGAATGCCCTTGGCTTCGGCGCGCTGGATGGCTTTCATTTCGGCGGCGCTGAACTCGGCTCCACCGCCAGAGTAGTTGATGATGTGGGCGCCATTATCTACAGCATAGTTAATTGCTTTCACTGTATTAGAAAGGTTTTGGGCTCCGGTGGCTGTGTCCGAATAATAGCGAACAGCCATGATACAAATATTGGGAGCCACGCCGGCCGCGCCAGAGTTGGCTTTAGCCGTGGCACCGATGATGCCGGCCACGTGGGTGCCATGGCCGTGTTTATCTTCAGGATTCTTTTTATTGGTTACATAGTCGAAACCGTATTCATCGCCATTCACTTTACGACAGATATTATCTTTCAAATCAGGATGGGTGGGGTCAATGCCTGTGTCTACAACGGCCACGCGGATCTGTTGGCTGCCTCTAGTGATTTTCCAGGCTTTGCGTACGTTGATATGCGAGGGGTGCTCTTCATTGTCTAGACCCCAATTGCGTAAAACTAAATAGGAAGCAGGTTGAGTTTTTTCCTGCTTTAGAACGTTCTTTAAATTATGAACGATCCCATAGGCTTGGTCTGCGGTAACACCGAACCCTAGGGCGAGGGCCGTACCTGTGGCGATGGTAAACTTAGCAACAGCACTGAACTTGAACATCAGATCTCCAACAACAACAGCTTCATTTCAAAGGCTTAGGGAGTGCGCCCTAAGGTCCCCCCCTTAAAAGCAAGGGCTGTGCCAGTCTCAACGCACCCGGTTAAAGTGCCTATACTTTGATAAATATTTGATTTTATTGACTATTTTTAAGTAAACCAGGGCCCATGGGGCTTTTCCGGTAAAAGGAGGGTGACGAAGTTTTTAACATACGTCCAAGGCTTGCCGATAGGCTCGTATGCTTCTTCGCGCACTCTGCCTTTTGTTGAGTATCTGGAGTTCTTTTGCCTATGGCCGGGAATCGGAGCCCCTCTGGTCTGCGCCTTGGCAGGGCTTGCCGGAATTGGTGCAGCTCTTGAGGTCTATTCCCGAAGGAGAGCTAATTTTAAAAAACGCCGCTGCCCGGGATCCCCAATTTTTACAAAAGATCAAAAGAGGAAATGTGTCGATCACCGAGAGCACATTTCATCGCACCTATTCCCTCTGGGACGGGAAAGAGCAAATTGAACTGCGGCACGAAATTACCTTGGATCAAAAGCTCGCTTTGAGTGATGCCTTGGTGGACCTCGCCCATGAGCTAGTGCATTTTTCGGAAAAAGAGATGCTCGATCCGTATAAAGCAGACTTTGCTTTAAAAGAGTTTGTGCAGCAAGGAATCGAGGGGCCCGGTGGAGAGTTAAAAGCTTTGGCGAAAGAATGTGAAGTGGCCTGGGCGCTTCAGCGTAAATATCGCACCTATCCCAACCACCGCTTATGCGCTCCCTATCGCAGTAAAGAAGGATTTCGCTGGCAGCAAGCCCGTTCTGACTACTATGCCCTAGGCCACTGGCATAAAAAAATTTCCAAAGCGCTACGGGCCCTTCCCGTGAGCGATCGGCCCGTGCTTTTTACTTCTAGCTATGCTGGGAAACCTTATCCCATCGCCTTGGCCGAAGAGTTCGCATCCACTCGGCAGGCGGCCTGCGCGAACAATCGTCGAAAATATAAGTTAATCGCCGCCCAGGCCCAGAATGGCCGCCGGCCTGCTTCTCAAGATTTGTATCGGGAGCGGCAACGCTTGCGGGCCTACGACCGCTTGTATTGTTCTGAAATGCGATGAACTGGTTGGATCTAGGTTGGCTGCGATCCCATGGCAGCTGGGAGTTCTATGCTTGGGGGCCCTTTTATAAAGGATATTGTTTTTCGGCCGCCGAGGGCGATCGCGTGCGGAGGCGGTTGCGGAAGCTGCGTTTGGCCATGTGTGTGGCGGTGCTGGTGGCTGTGGGATTGAAGTTGCTTTGGGGCTGGGCAGTGGTGGCTATTTGGCTTGCCCTGGCCGGTTGTGGGGAAGCCTTTGGCACTTGGAAGCTGGTGCAGGGCTACCCCCGCACCGCGGCACCCTTGGGATGGAAGAGGGGTTGGAATTATTTGAGCCGTTGGGGGGCACCTAAACTATTGGTGGTGGCCGGCTTCTTGGCCCTGCTTTTTTTGGCGATCTCCTTATTGGTGCTGTGGCGCTACCCCCAAGCTTGGGGGTCCTACCTTTTACTGGGTGCGGCTATTGGGGTGCAGTACTTCTTGTTTTACCTGGAACAATTTCAGCGATGGCACCTACGATGTCTTCGGTCTCATGTGAGAAAAAGCTCTATACATATACGATAATTATACTTATCGTATATATAGATGGGTTTTTCGCTTAAAAACTGGTTCTTGAGGCTTAGGTCTAGGCTTTTTTCTGTCTTTAAAAAGTCTAAGGCTGGGGTAACCCAGCGCCCGAGCGCAGCAGTGAAAGTAGAGCTTTCACAAGAGCTTCAGGATCAGGGCCTGCAAGTAGCCCTTGAAGAGCCCTGGCTAAAAGGGGTTGTTTTGCAGGAGATGCAGCGATTCCTGCAGACCCAAAGATCCGTTCACACCCGCAGGGCCTATCAGAATGATTTACGGCAGTTTATGGGCTTTTTACGGGCCGAGGGGATGGCGGGGGATTCTTTCGATGCGCTTTTAGCCTATCGGGATTGGTTGGTGCGCCCCCAGCATGAGAATGGGGCGGGATTAGCCCGGGCTTCGGCCAATCGTAAATTTGCAACGATCCGCAGTTTTCTCCAATGGCTCCAGGCCAGGGGGAAGGTTAAGGAAAATCCTGGGCTTTGGGTGAAGAATTTTCGGGCACAAACGGAATCGCCCACCCAGGCCTTTACGGATCTTGAGGTGGGGGAGATTTTGAGTCTCCCCAACACCAATTCTCGTTCGGGGCTGATGCATAGTGTGATTCTACACTTCCTTTTTTATCTGGGTTTAAGGCGGGGGGAGGTAGTGGCTTTGCAGGCGAAGCATTTAGGCTGGGAGCGGGCCGAGGGCCAAACGATTCTTACGGTGCGGATCCCGGGCAAGGGCGATAAAGAGCGGATTTTGCCGCTGCCCGATACCTTAAAGCATTTGTTGCTGCATTATTTAGATAAAAAATGTTTATCCGTGGGCGAGGGAGGCTACCTTTTTTCTCCCGTGCGCAATAATTTCACGAAAAATAAAGATAAGCCCCTGGATACCCAATCCATCTATTATATTGTGCAAAAATACGCCCGCCGGGCCGGGGTAGATCGTAAGGTAAGCCCCCATTCCTGCCGGGCCACTTGTATTTCCAATGCCTTAGATCATAGCGCTTCCCACCGGTCCGTGCAGCAATTGGCCGGCTGGAGCTCGCCTCTAATGATTGCCCGCTATGATAAGCGCCGTACGGAATTACAGCACTCCGCTGTGCATCGGGTGAATTACTAGCTGTCTAAGCCTTGGGCGCCTGTGAAATCACTGGCCAAATTGCGCGCAGGGTCAAAATATGAGAAACTCTAAACCTCATGAAACTTGCGCTTTATAGTGGTGGCTCAGCACGGGAAAATCGGGGATTGATGGCAGAAGCCCTTTCGCTCCTAGAGGGGAAGCGTTCGCCCACGGTGGTTTTTGTGCCCTCGGAATCTGAGGATGCGCGGGCGGATTTTCGTTTATTCCAAAAGAAATTTGCTGGCACCCGAGTAAAGAAATTTTATTGTATTGGGATCGATCAAGATTTAAGCCGAGAAGAGATCCAGCGTTTGTTCTCTGCTGACGTTATTTTCTTAGGTGGCGGTAATACCTATTATTTCTTAAAGCATTTACGGGAAAAAAAGCTGCTGCGGCGCCTGCGGGCCTATGTGAAAAAGGGTGGGGTGCTGATGGGCCTTTCCGCCGGTGGAATTTTGATGACCCCCTCGATCATGACAGCCTCTGTGCCCGCTCTAGATAGCGATAAAAATGAAGTGGGTTTGAAGGATTTAAGCGCCCTAGGGCTTGTGCCTTTTGAGTTTTCTCCCCACTATTATTCCACGCGGGCCGTGGATCGGGATTTATTAAAATACTCCCGCAGATTGCCTCACCCCATTTATGCATGTGCCGATGGGCAAGGCATTATCGTGGAAAATGGCAGCATTCGTTTCATTGGCTCTGTGAACGTTTTCCATAACGGCACCAAATACCAAATCCAATAATTAGAGCTCGTAGTGCTTGAGGATATTTGTGATGAACTGGATTTGTTGGCCATTTTTCTCGCTATAGTCTGAGCCCGTATAGCCATACCAATCCCAGCAGCCATTAGGATTTAAGGGGTTTTGTTTGGCCTGGGGGTAAATGATCACGATGCGATTCGTATCTGCCCAGCGATTGTAGCCCGCCTCCAGCATAAAGCGTTTTTGAGCAAATGCGGTGCTCATTTTGCAGCCGTGAAAGGCGATATGTAAGCGGCAAGAGGCCTCAAGGCAGGTTGTGGGTACATACACATAGCCTTCGGGAAGGAGCGAGGTATTTTTGCTGGCATAAAGGGATTGGTCAAAGGGGATTAGCTCTCCCATGCTCGAGGAAGAGGGAGGCGAGAGGCTATAAAAATACTCGAGGATTTCTCCCGCCACATCTCGCCCACAGCGTTGCAGCCAGGGAATGCCTTCTTTTTCGCACGAATTGCCACTCTCCAAAGTGGGGAAGCCGTGGGCGGCAGTTTCATGTAGTTCCACTCGAATATTGGTAGTGAATGCTGCAAAAAAATCTCGCAACTTATTCACTGAGCTTGGATGAACGGTTTTATCCGCCTGGCTCTGGAATAAATATATTTTTGCTTGGGCTAGATTGGCTATTGGATCAATGGTTTTTGCTTCTGCGCGGTCTATCGCTTTTTTCACAAAATTGGCGGCCACAATGGCGCCTGGATTTTTCATGCAAATTTTTTGCGCTTGGCTGGGTTTTCCCTCGGCGCAGCCATAAATTCCTCCCGCAAGAGATGCGGCGCCGCGAATTTTAGAAGATAGGGCCACCTGCAACTGCACAGCCATAAAGGCTCCCGAGGAGATTCCGGAAACCGTAGTAGAATTCTTTTCTATTTGCAGCGCTGGCAAAGAATTCGCATATGCGCCAGCGCTAAAAAAAGACAAAAATAGAATGAGCATGAACGTTTTTTTAGCAGGAAAGAAGTGGGTGAAAAAGGAAAAAATGGGGTAGAGTGAAAAGCACATTTTTGAGGTAAAAAAATGAAGACAAGTACCAGCGCACCGCAAACGATTTTCTTAAACGAATACCAACCCCCAGCTTTTGCGATTTCGGAAATTGAACTGCGTTTTCAGCTACACGAAGAATTTACTGATGTGGATTCCAAGCTTGTGATCCAACGTAAAAAAATCGGCCCGCTCGTGCTCGATGGCGAGAAGCTCGAGCTTCGGTATGTGAAAATTAATGGCAAAGAATTACCCCCCACAGTCTATGAAGTGAGCTCCACCCATTTAAGCATCCAAGATCCGGGAGATAACTTTACTTTAGAAATCGGCACTCGCATCAAGCCCCAGGAAAATCTCACGCTCGAAGGCTTGTATAAATCTAAGGGAATGTTTTGCACACAGTGCGAGGCCCAAGGTTTCCGCAAAATTACTTACTATTTAGATCGCCCCGATGTGATGGCGATTTTCACCACGGTGATCGAGGCCGATAAGGCCAAGTACCCTGTGCTACTTTCCAACGGCAATCTTTTGGAAACAAAGGATCTCGGCAACGGCCGCCACCAAGCTCGCTGGCAGGATCCTTTTAAAAAACCTGCCTATCTTTATGCACTTGTGGCCGGGGATTTAGGGAAGGCCGAAGATCATTTTGTGACCCGCTCTGGCCGCACCGTGAAACTAGAGATCTACGTGGATAAGGGCAATGAAGATCGTACAGGGCACGCCATGGAATCTTTGAAAAAATCCATGAAGTGGGATGAGGATACGTTTGGCCTAGAATATGATCTCGATATTTTTATGATCGTGGCAGTGGATGATTTCAATTTTGGCGCCATGGAAAATAAAGGCCTAAATATTTTTAATTCCAACTACGTGCTGGCAAAACCAGCCACTGCTACAGATTCCGACTACGAAGGCATCGAGGCTGTGGTGGCTCATGAGTATTTTCACAACTGGACAGGCAATCGCGTGACCTGCCGGGATTGGTTCCAACTTTCTTTGAAAGAAGGCCTCACTGTATACCGTGACCAAGAGTTCAGTTCCGATGTGACTTCCCGGGCCGTGTGCCGCATCGATAATGTGAATCGCTTGCGCCAGTACCAGTTTGCGGAAGATGCTGGCCCCATGGCCCACCCAATACGCCCCACGAGCTATATTGAAATTAATAATTTTTATACGGCCACGGTGTATGAAAAAGGATCCGAAGTGATCCGCATGATCGCCACGATTTTAGGAACCGCGGGCTTCCGCAAGGGCATGGATAAATATTTTGAGTTATTTGATGGGCAAGCGGTTACTACGGAAGATTTTGTGCGGGCTATGGAAACGGCAAATAATGTGGATCTTAGCCAATTTCGGCAAACTTGGTATGAGCAAGCGGGCACGCCAGAATTGAAGATCAAGAGTCGCTATGAAAAAGGCGTTTATACTTTGGAGATCCACCAGTCCTGCCCACCCACCCCGGGTCAAGAAACCAAAAAACCGTTTCACATTCCTTTCCAATTGGGCTTGCTCAATAAAAAAGGGGAGGTAGTTGAGGAAAAAATTCTGCATTTGAAAAAAGAAAAAGAAGAATTTTCTTTTCCATTGGCAGAAAAACCCGTGCCTTCTTTTTTACGGGGGTTTTCGGCGCCTGTGAAAGTGCAGTATGAATATAGCCAAGATGAGCTGTTGTTTTTACTAGCCAAGGATTCCGATGCCTTTGCTCGCTGGGAAGCAGGGCAAACCTTATCATTACGTTTGTTGCAGGATTTGATTGGCCAGCACCAAGCGGGAAAAGATTTAAAAGTAGATGAAGAATATGTGGAAGTGCTCGGGAAAATCGCCGTGGATGAATCCATGGATCCAGCTTTACGGGCCCAGATCCTGCAGGTGCCCGATGAGGGCTATCTTGGCCAACAGCAAGCCACGATCTTTGTAGATTCCATTCACGAGGCCAGGAATTTTTTGGTCACTGCCATCGCGAAGCATAATGAAGCGCGGTTTTCTCAAGTCTACCAGCAATATGCCGATGTTCCTTACCGCTATGAAGCGAAGGAAGTGGGAAAGCGCTCCTTAAAATCCACCGCCCTTAGTTTTCTTACGCAAACAAAAAATCCTAAGCACACCAAGGCCGCTTTGGCGCTCTTGAAATCTGCGAATAATATGACCGACGAGATTTCGGCTTTGCGGGCTCTTGAACACCATGAAGGAGCCGATCGTGAGGAAGCCTTCCATCACTTTTACCAAAAATGGAATAAAGATAGTTTAGTGATGAACAAGTGGCTCATGGCCCAAGCGGAATCCGCTGTGCCCGGAGGCTTGGAACGCATCAAGCGCATCATGAAAGATCCGGTGTTTAATATTAATAATCCGAATAAGGTTTCATCGCTGTTGATGGCTTTTGGTCGTTTCAATCCCGTGCAGTTTCATGGTTTAGATGGCGCTGCCTACGAATTTTTTAGTAATCTAGTATTGGATATCGACGAGCGAAACCCTAGTTTATCGTCTCGTTTGATTTCGCTTTTTAACCAGTGGAAACGTTTCGATCCCAAGCGCCAAGCGCTCATGAAAAAAGAGCTGGAAAAAGTGGTGGCCAAGGCCGGGCTTTCTCCTGGCGTGTTTGAAATCGCTTCTAAAGCCTTAAAATGAGTGGGGTGGCGAAAAAAATCTTAGGGTGTGCATGTCTGATGGCTTTGTCCGCTTGCTCCACCGTGGAAAGTGACCCTCACACGAATGTGAGTGTGTTGCAAACTCGGGTGGATTTTCAGCCCATGAGCCGTGTGGAACTAGCGCAGCATGTGCAAAATGAAGAGGAATTTCTTGCGGAAAAGGCTGCCCCCTTGAAACAACGGTTAGCGGAGCAGGCGCGGCGCCGGCAAGCATACTACGAGAAGATTTCTAAAGAATTTCCGGAATGCCAGCGCCAGAAGCACTGCCTTTCGTCCACGGCTTTTGGCGATATCAAACGCTTTGAGCGTTTTCGTTTCGCTACCAGCAAGCTAACGGAAATGGACAGTGAAATGGTTGAGCTGGAAGCGGAGCTCGAGCTATGGCGGCGAAGGGCCGAGCTTCGCAAACGCGCCAGCTACAATCGTTATTTAGTGTATGAGTTGTTGCAGGTTTCTTATCCCCATGTGAAGGAGATCTTGGTGTATTCTTTGGAGGCATTCCAAAGTAGGCGGGCCATATCCCTCAGGCTTTTGCAGATGGCGGATCCCAAGATTTTACCCGTCTATGGTGACCTGAACTTTAAACTGCTGGGGCGCCCGGTGGATGAGGCGGCAGTAGTAGCAATTTTTCAGGTGCAAACGGGGCTCATGAAGGAACCTTTTTTGCTCACTGTTTTGGTGGCTGCGCCCGGAATGGATATGCCATTCAATCGAGAAGCTTTTATAAAAGAGTGGGGGATGGCTTTAGAAGAACAAGGCCAGAAGGCTTTACGGAAAGATATTTTTTGTGCCTTTTATGCCATCGGTGGAGAAACCCTAGTGCCTAAGCTAGGTTCCGGAAAGTTCAGTGCCTGTAGGGAAAAGCGGGAGCTGTTGCGAAACCCAGCGGACTTTGCCTTAAAAGACCCTAGAAATTGGGTTCTACCTATTGGGATTAGTCGTAACCTGAGCCCGTAAATTGTTGATTAAAAAAGGCGGATATAGTAGGGTGCATTCCCATGAAGCGCCTTTTCTTTTTCTTCTTATTTTTCCCTCTTCTAGCCCAAGGAGCGATTCGCTTAACGGGTTTGCAATACAAAGAAATCGCGCCCCCGGGCTTTGCTCACGTTTGTAAGCTCACAAACGGCACAGATTACGGCTACCAGATCCGCCGGGATGAGGCAGGCAACTATTTAGTGACCAGCATCAATAAGGGCCAATTGGAGAAAACCAGGCAGGCTGTGGTGGAACCCGACCACGGCACCTTTATCGTGTTTTTGGAGATCTTTGAGCGCAGTGGCGATTACGGCAAATATCTGGAGCTTCGCCTAGAGCAAAAAGTAGACATGAACACCGGATTCATGGGCGGCGTGGTGATGCTCACGGAATCGTCTTATTCGAAAGATGAGAATGGCGTGGAAAAAGAAGAGCTGACACCTATTTCTAGAAGGCCCTTAGCCTGCAATCCTGTGGCCCTTTAGTAGCCGCTAAAAATTCGCTTGGGGGCATCCTCGCAAAGGATTTTGCCATTTAAAGTAAGACGAAGCACAAAAGTAGCCGGTTGGAATTTGAGGAATTCGGCAGGGGTTAGATCTTTGGCCACATAGTAGCCGGATCCAAGATCCCATTTTTCTAATTCCCAGGATTGTTTGCGTGGGGCTTTCCCGTTTTCTTTTACTTCTAATTCTAGGCGAGTGTCAGGCTTTTCATTTCCTTTCACCAAAATGCTTTCAAAGGAGCCATCGGGAGAAAAATCTTCGATCGGGAAGGGGTGAGCCACCACTTCCTTATGCTGTAGGGTATCGTCGTAATCCACATAGGGATCCACGGCCATTACCCTGGTTTGGCAGGGTTCTGCGGCCATCGCGTTTAGAGAGAGGAGAAAAATTATTGCAATTCTGGGCATACGGCTGGATCCACCTTTAAGTTATCGCAAACGTTGCGGGTAATGTCGTTGTCTTTAAAACAAACGTGAATGTGATTGTCATGTTGGTTGGGCACAGGATCTTTCACGCCAGAATTGGCTTTACGAATTGTGGGATCGCCAAAATAAATATTGGAACCGCCATTTTTTCTTAAAAATTTTACAAATTTATCCATCATCTCTTGATCGTATTGTTCATGGGTATAGAGCACCCGCCTGTTTTCAAAGGCACCTTTTTGCATGGGGCGAATGTCAATGCAAGTACCGTTAGCGTGCTCTTCGTGACTACCAAAATCCCCGGCGTTCTTACGGCTGATGTCGCCGAAGCTGATCCGGCAGCCATCTTTGGAGTTCGGGCACACGGTTCGTTTCCACTCTTGCAATAGGGACGTGAAAACACAGGCCGTGAGTGGGTTTGCATAAATACGGTTAGGATTAGATTCTCCTCCCAAGGGGTTATAATTAAAGGATCCGCAAGGACCCCGGTTGCCGATGGTGGGCATTTGTACTAGGCCGCGGTTTACGGTTAAGCCCGCCGGCTCTGCTTTTGGGTTAGCGATCATGGCTTTTACTCCGTTAAGGAAAGCGCTACCCGAATCTAAGGTTTCATCGATTTCTTCGCTAAGCTTAGCCAGGGATTGGCTCGATACGGCCGGGCTGCGGCCACTTTTTTTTCCGCAGCTTTCTCCTTCACACTCAGATTCTGGTGGAGTTTTAGCGGTCACTGTTACCGGAGAGGTGTTTTCTACGTACCTGGCCTTTACGTAACCTTCCGCAATGCAGGTAGAACCATCGGATCCGTAGCCATTCACTTTTACTTTAATCCAGCCTTTATTATTAGGCTCGGAGAGTTGAGTGAGCACGGTGCCTTGGGCCGCCATACAGATCACTTTGCTTTCCAGAGAGCCCGCACTTCGCACGTTCAGATCTGGCGAGAGCACACGTACTTTTTTTGCCTGGGGGACTTGAGTTTTAATTACGGGCTGGGAAGCTTCTTGAGTTTTAGGAGCGGTAGACAGAACGTTTTCTACGTGCCTGGCTTTTACGTAACCTTCCGCAATGCAGGTAGAGCCATCGGATCCGTAGCCATTGGCTTTTACTTTGAGCCAGCCTCCCGTATTGGTCTCAGAAAGCTTAGTAAGCTCTGTGCCCTTAGCCACCATGCATATTACTTTGCTTTCCAGGGAGCCCGCGGAGCGTACGTTCAGGTCTGGGGATAGAACGCGAACTTTACTATCCGCCGCAAAAGCAGAAAGCACCGGCAGAGCGGTGGCGAAAAGAACAAAATAGCGGAGCCCTAAGTGCAGCATTCGCTTTACGTATCGCCAGCGAGACAGCGGAACTTAAGGGGATTTGTGGGTGATTGTGTTATGTCGGATAAGATATATTATGTTGCAGAAGGCCTTATTCCTTGGCGATTCCCACTTCTTGTAGCTCTTTTTTCATACCCCAGAGCTTGGTTAAGAGATTGGGCGCATGGGTTCCGATCCAACATAAAAAGCCGTATTTCAGGAGCCGGCCTAACAATACCAAACTAAAGATTTCCCAAAGTGGCATGGCGGCCAAGGCTGCAAGCGCCACCGCAGGTTGTTGCGGCACTGGGCCCACGGCCACCAAAAACAAAGCCAGGGCGCCCCATTTATCGAAAAAACTGTTGGACCACATCCATATAGAGGCTTGGTCTAAACCCGGGCTCCAATGGAGTAAAAAAGGCAGGCCATGCTTTTCTAATAGGTAGGCAAAAAGAAGGTATCCTAAGCTAGAACCCAGGCTCACTATTATGGTGGTGGCTATCCAGCGCCTCGGGGCCAGCATGGCGGCCCCTACTAATAAGCCATCCGTTGGCACAATCAAGATGAAAGCATCGAGGCCCGCTAGGAGTGCAATCACAGGCGAGTACCACCAAGAGTGCGCGTGCTTTTGCAAAACATCTATCCAGAGGCGAATTCGTTGCATGAATAGATTGTAAACGAAAAAACCCCCAAGCGGCTCGAGCTTGAGGGTTTTTCTAATTTATCTTTTTTCTTAGGCTTTGAGTTCAGTACCGGACTTTTTGAATACCCGGATTTTCTTTTCGCCTTTTACTACAGTTTTCACCCGGCCACCTTTATTGGTTTTGGGATCCACGAGCATCACATTGGAAATGTGGATGGGCGCTTCCTTTTCCAAGATTCCGCCCTGGGCATTTTTTTGGCTAGGCTTGGTGTGCCGCTTTACACGGTTCACGCTTTCCACCAAGATGCGGGATTTTTCGATCACGAGGCCAACAACTTTACCTTGTTTGCCTTTGTCTTTACCGGCGATCACTTCTACTAGATCGCCTTTTTTGATTTTAAATTTCATGGTTTGAATTCTCCTCTAGCAAAGCAGTGCTTTAGCGTTTTTCGCTATGCCAGGTGTGCTTGCGGGCCGCTGGGCTGTATTTTTTCTTCCGAAGTTTATCGGGAGTTTTGGATTTGTTTTTGGTGGTCACGTAATTCACGTGGCCGGTTTCTTCACATACCAGGTAAACGAGGGATCTCATTAGAATGCTCCGTTAGGCAAAAGGGCCAATTGGCGAGCGCGTTTTACGGCCCGGGCTAATTGACGTTGTTGTTTTGCGTTGAGGCGGGAAACGCGGGCAGCCACAATTTTTCCGCCGGGCGTGGTGAATTGCGAAAGCATTTCCACGTCTTTGTAATCAAAAATCATGTCCTTCGCAGGACGGGGACGCCGCTTAAAAAAACCTTGTTCAGTAGCCAAAAGATCCTCCAGTTTTAAGCCCAGTTCCCGACGCCATCCGTACAAGCGCCATGGTTGAAAAAATTAGGGAACTAGGGAAGAGAAACGTATGCCCTACTTCCCTTCCAAAATCAATGAGTTCAAGGGATTTCTTTCGCGGCTCCTTGAGGAGGGCTCAGTGAGCTGAAATGGAAGCTTTTTCATGACTAGGAATGTCAAAGCCATTGAAATTTTTGCATTTTTCTCGCCGGAGGAAGAGAAAAATATGCGATAAATATAGGAAGATATTCATTCTTAAGAAAGGATCTCCCGCTTGGAGAAATTCACTTACTTAGGCGCCCAAAACGTTGGTTATATTGAAGAACTTTTTCAAACCTTTTTGCAGAATCCGCAATCAGTGGATCCTGATTGGCGTATGTTTTTCGAGGGAATTGAATTCGCCAAAAAAGTAGGCGGGCCGAGCGGCGGTGTTTCACAAAAAGAATTGCGAGTCTATGATTTGATTCGCGCCTATCGACAATTTGGCCATCGGCGCGCCAAGCTTGATCCACTTGGATTACAGCAAGGGAATTTTCCTGAATTAGAGTTGAGTGTGTTTGGTCTCGAGGAAAAAGATCTCGGAACAAACTTTACTCTCGCTTCTTCCCTGCTCGGCCTAAAAGCTTCTACCCTTGCAGAGATCAAAGCCTTCCTAGAGAAAACCTATTGCGGCACATTCACCGCGGAATTCAGCGATTGTTACCCCGATATACAGCGCTGGATGCTGAAAGAAATGGAAAAAAGCGAATTCCGCTTAGAGCCTCAAGATAAAAAAGAAACTTTAGAAGCTCTCACCAAGGCCGAAAGTTTAGAGCGCTTTATCCATACACGCTTTGTGGGTGCCAAACGTTTTTCCGTGGAAGGGGGCGATGCGCTCCTGCCCATGATGGAACATTTGCTCCGCATTGGCGTGAATGATGGCATCCAAGAAGTGGTGCTGGGCATGGCCCATCGGGGCCGAGTGAATATGCTCGCCACCTATTGCCGCAAACCCGTGGATCTAATTTTTGCTGAATTCGAAGGCGCATTTAATACGAACCAAGGTTACACCGCCGACGGTGACGTAAAATACCATATGGGATATTCTTCTGACCGGGAAATCCGGGGCCAGAAGGTACATCTTTCCATGGCATTCAATCCTAGCCACTTGGAAGCTGTGGATCCCGTGGTGTGCGGCATGGCTCGCGCCAAACAGCGCTTACGGAAAGATAATAAAGAAAGACGGCGCGTGATTCCTGTGCTCGTGCATGGAGACGCTGCCTTCATCGGCCAAGGTGTGGTTTCTGAAACTTTACAAATGTCGCAATTGGAAGGTTATACGGTGGGTGGCACCGTGCACATCGTGGTGAATAACCAAGTTGGGTTTACCACGAGCCCTGAGTACTCACGCTCTTCCACCTATTGCACCGATGTGATCAAGGCCTTGCGAGTGCCCGTGCTCCACGTGAATGGGGACGACGTGGAAGCCTGCTTGCGGGCCATGGATATTGCCTATCGCTTCCGGCAAACCTTCCACCAAGATGTGGTGGTAGATGTGGTGTGCTACCGCCGTTATGGTCATAACGAGGGCGATGAGCCAAGTTACACCCAGCCCGTGATGTACCAGAAAATCAAAGATCACCCTACTCTCAGGGAAATTTACAGCAAACAAATGGCCGCAGAAGGAGTGGTTTCCGAAGCCGAATCTCAAGGATTGCTGGAAAAGGAAATGAATACTCTCCAAGCGATGTTGGATAAATCTCGCTCAGAGCAAGTGACTCCCCGCTTTTTTACACTGGAAGGCGTGTGGAAGGGATTGCGCCGTGCCGTGCCCCATGATTTTTGGGTGAAGGCTGATACCAAAGCCGAAGAAGCCATTTTGCAATTGGTAGGAAAAACTCTTACTACTTGGCCCCAAAATTTTACTCCACACCCCAAACTTCAAAAGCTCTTGGAGAGCCGGCGAAAAATGCTGGAAACTCGCATGCTCGACTGGGGCATGGCGGAGTTGCTGGCCTATGGAGCATTAGTGGCCGAAGGCATTCCTGTGCGGGTTTCTGGCCAGGATGCGGGCCGAGGAACATTTACTCATCGGCACGCCATTTTTCACGATGTAAACGATAACACCCGTTACTCGCCCCTGAACACAATCCAGCCCGACGTGGCAGATTTTGCCGTACACGATTCTTTGCTCTCTGAAATGGGCGTGCTGGGTTTTGAGTACGGAAACTCCACCACGGATCCCCGGGCACTCACGATTTGGGAGGCCCAGTTCGGGGATTTCTGTAATGGCGCCCAGATCATCATCGACCAATTCATCGCCAGCGCTGAATCCAAATGGCAGCGGATGAACGGATTAGTTTTACTCTTGCCCCACGGCTATGAAGGCCAGGGCCCGGAGCATTCCAGTGCCCGCCTGGAGCGTTTCCTCCAGCTCTGCGCTCAGGAAAATATGCAGGTGGCTTATCCCACTACCCCCGCACAAATTTTCCACGTGCTGCGCCGGCAAGTGAAACGGGATTTTCGCAAACCCTTGATCATTATGTCGCCCAAATCCTTGCTTCGGCACCCACGGGTGGTTTCACCTATGGAAGATCTAGTGAATGGCTACTTTAAGGAAGTAATCGTGGATCCGGCATCCTTGGCCAATGCGAGCAACATCAAGCGCCTGGTATTGTGCACGGGCAAAATTTATTACGAAATTCTCGACGAAAAAGAGAAAAACCAAACGGAAGGCAGTGTAACTGCCATTGCTCGCCTGGAGCAAATCTATCCGTTTGCGGCGGAACAAATTTCTCAGATCGCGAAAGGTTTCCCCAATTTAAAACAAATCATCTGGGCCCAGGAAGAACCCAAAAATATGGGTGCCTATACGTTTGTGGCCCCGCGGCTCCAAGAGGCTTTTGCCGAAATGGCTGGTAAGGGCGTTTCTTTCCGTTATGTTGGGCGCACGGAGCGCGCGAGCCCCGCGATTGGATCGCCAAAAGTGCATAGTCAGGAACAAATGGAAATCATCAAAGGATGTTTCAAATGAAAGTAGACATCAAAGTACCCGCCGTGGGCGAATCCATCACCGAAGCCACTATTGCCGAATGGCGCAAAAAAGATGGGGATCAGGTTAAAAAGAATGACGTTTTACTGAGTCTTGAAACGGATAAAGCTACCGTGGAAGTGGTAGCGGAAAATGACGGCAAGCTTTCCATCGGCGCCAAAGCCGGCACCGTAGTGAAAATCGGAGCCGCTGTGGGTTCTATCGACACGGCGGCGGCTGGAGCTGCACCCAGTGCACCGGCGCCAGCGGCTTCGGCACCCACCAGTGCTCCGATTCCCGCAGCTCCCACACCTCTTGCGACTTCTATTCCCGCAAGCCGGCCCAGTGGCGAAGTGCTTAGCCCTGCCGTGCGAAGGATCGTGGAGGAGCGGCAGCTTGACCCCGCTACAATCCAAGGCACGGGAAAAGATGGTCGTATCACAAAATTCGATGCGGAAAGCGCGCCTGCCGCAGCAGCAGCTACGGCAGCGGCATCCGCTCCGCGCCCGGCTCCAATCCCTACTCCTGTGGGGCCCACTGGTGGTATCCGCCGCGTGCCGATGACTACCATTCGCAAACGCATCGCTCAACGCTTGGTAGAGGCCCAGCATACGGCGGCGATCCTCACTACTTTTAATGAAATCGACATGAGCGCCGTGATGGCTGCTCGGGAAAAATACAAAGATCGCTTCAAAGAACGGCATGGAATCGGTTTAGGTTTTATGGGATTTTTTGTGAAGGCTTGCATTCACGCTCTTCGCCAAGTGCCTGAAGTGAACGCCTTCATCGAGGGCGAAGAAATGATTTTCCACGATTACTACAATATGGGCGTGGCCGTGGGCACAGAAAAGGGCCTGCTAGTGCCTGTGATCAAAAATGCGGAAAATCTTTCGCTGGCCGGCATTGAACTCGCGATCCGGGATTTTGCCGTCAAAGCCAAAGAAGGAAAAATCTCTCCCAATGATCTAGGCGGTGGAACCTTTACGATTTCCAATGGCGGAACCTATGGTTCCCTTATGTCTACGCCGATCCTAAATCCACCCCAGAGCGGAATCTTAGGCATGCATAAAATTGAAGACCGGCCCGTGGTGGTGAACAAAGAAATCGTGATTCGGCCGATGATGTATGTGGCTCTTTCCTATGACCATCGCATCGTGGACGGCAAAGGCGCCGTAACTTTCCTCGTGAAAGTAAAAGAAGCGATCGAGGATCCTCAACGGATTCTATTGGAAATTTAACGGGAGTTTTCCATGAGTGAGCAATTTGACGTTGTGATCATCGGGGCCGGCCCTGGTGGCTATGTGGGCGCTGTGCGTGGCGCGCAGCTAGGATTAAAAGTGGCGATCGTGGAAAAAGAACCCACGCTTGGCGGCACCTGCCTCAATGTGGGCTGTATTCCCTCGAAAGCACTATTAGATTCCAGTGAACACTTTGATTTAGCCAAACACCACTTCGCCGAGCACGGCATCAAGGTTCCTCAGGTGGATCTCGATCTTGGCGCCATGATGGAAAGAAAAGACAAAGTGGTGAAAGATCTCACCAAGGGCGTGGCCTATCTCATGCGCAAAAATAAAGTGAATGTGCTAGAAGGGCTCGGCACGATCTTGGATCCACAAACTGTAGAAGTGACCGCTAAAGATGGGACTAAAACAAAAGTTTCTACTAAAAATATCGTGATTGCCACGGGCTCTGTGCCCAACGCCCTACCAACTTTACAGTTCGATGGCAAAAATGTGATTTCCTCCACGGAGGCTTTAAGTTTAACCAAAGTACCCCAGCATTTGATCGTGGTAGGTGGTGGTGTGATTGGTTTAGAGCTTGGATCCGTTTGGCGCAGGCTTGGAGCCAAAGTAACTGTAGTGGAATTTGCCGATAAAATTTGTGGTGGCATGGATAAGCAGGCCAGTGAGCAGTTGAAAAAAATCTTAGAGAAGCAGGGATTTACTTTTCTCCTTTCTACCAAGGTAACCGGCGCAAGGATTACGGGCGGTGGTGTTTCCGTGAGCGTGGAAGCGCGGACGGGTGAAAAACTGCCTGAACTCACTGGGGATGTGGTGCTGGTTGCCGCAGGCCGAAGGCCTTTTTCTGATGGTTTGGGTTTAGAAAAAATTGGCGTGGAAAAAGACTCCGGTGGTCGCATCATTGTGGACGATCACCTACGCACAAAAAAACATCCCAATATTTATGCTGTTGGGGATGTGATTGCGGGTCCAATGCTCGCCCACAAAGCCGAAGAGGAAGGCGTGGCGGTGATGGAAACCATCGCGGGCCGCGCGGGCCACGTGAATTACCTCACAGTTCCGAGCATCGTGTACACCTGGCCAGAAGTGGCTTCCGTGGGTTACACCGAAGAGCAACTCAAAGAAAAAAATATCGAATACAAAGCGGGAAAATTTCCTTTCACTCCCAATGGCCGCGCTAAAGCCATGGGTTCCACCGATGGCTTTGTAAAAATTCTGGCGGATAAGCGTACCGATCGAGTGCTAGGTGTGCATATCGTGGGCCCGCGGGCTTCTGATATGATCGCCGAAGCGGTAATGGCCATGGAATTTGGCGGCAGCGCCGAAGATATTGCCCGGGCCTTTCACGCCCACCCAACGTTAGCCGAAGTGATGCGTGAAGCGGCTTTAGCGGTGGATAACCTTTCGCGGCAGATGTGAAGCCCACCTGGACATTCTACCTCTGGAATTTTTGGCCGCCCTATCTCGGCATGGGAATTCGTATCACTGCGGTTGGGCCTGATTGGAGCTATGTGGAAGCTCGTCTTAAACGCCGCTGGTGGAACCAAAATTATATAGGCACAATCTTTGGTGGCGCGCTCTATGCGCTCTGTGATCCCTACCCTTTAGTAATGCTCATACATCGATTAGGCCCGGCCTATATTGTGCGGGATAAAGGTGCCGAAGTGCGTTTTTTGAAAAAAGGCACAGATGTGGCTTGGGTGAGGGCGGAATTGCCGGAGGCGGTAGTAGAGGAAATCCGGCGCGTGCCGCAAGTGGTTCAGGAGCGGCGGTTTTTGTTGCAAGTAAAAGACGCCGAGGGCGTAGTGCTTTCAGAGGTCGTAAAAATCTTGCACATCCGAAGGATTATCTAGGCACGATCGCTAAAGTGCAGCGGGAAATACAAACGATTTTGCCTTGCGGGTTTTTGATTTCAATTTGCCATACTTGGGTTTTTCCACCAAGGTGTAGCGGCCGCGCTTCGCCCGTTACGGGCCCCGCTCCTTTGGCTACACTGCGAATGTGATTGGCGTTGATCTCGAGGCCCACGGCTTTTTCTTTTTCATTCACATGCAGGTTCGCACCAATCGAAGCCAGGCTTTCCGCTAACGCAAGAGAAGCGCCTCCATGCAAATAATCAAAGGGTTGGATGGTGCGTTCGTCTACGGGCATGGTGCCACGAACAAGTTCTGGATCCATATGCTGGATTTCGATTCCGAGAGCGGATAGCAAAGTATTTTTATGCTGGATCATGGTGTGTTTTCAGCGGGTGGCGGGATTGAGGGTTGGATACCGGCAGGGGCTTGGATTTTTTTCAGCTCTCCTAGAACTGCGGTAATGCGTTTTTTGTTTTGCCCTAAATCTCCAAGGGGAAACCTTAACCGAGAGCGCACCACTAGTTCTGTTTCTGCGCTCTCTTCTATCTGGCGTGCCTCAATCACGAGATCGTCCACGAAACGAAAGGGTAATGAAACCGCTTCTGCTTCTAGTTGAAAGCTATTTTTACTCACCACTTTCCACTCTGGCAAATTCTCCATGGCCTTTACTACTTGTGGAAAAATTTCGGCCGCAGGAGCGGTGAGCAACGGAAATTTTGCCAGGGCTAAGGTTTTTGTGGGTGAGGTTTTATCTACTTGGAAAGTTGAATCTAAATGATGATAGGCGCCGTCTTGGGCTGCAATGGTGTAAGAAATGTTTTGAAAAACAGGAGGTTGTTCTACATCCGTGGTGAATTCTTGGTAAGGATTTTCGATGGCCAATTTTCCGCCATAACCCAAGAGACCGCCAGCTCCGAGACCTAAAAGAATGGCGAGCCAGGGCGCGTGGCGGGGGCCTTGAAAAAAAGAAATCAAGGCAGGGAAAAATAGTAGCAGCGAGAGCAGTAAGCCGCCGACGCAGAGGTAAAAACCAAAAAGAGGAGAAGTGTACTGGTAGTATGCTCCCCCTACTCCTAAACTTGCCAAAAGATAGCCAAGAAAAGAAAGATAGTTCATTAGGCTTGCCAGCTCTTCCAATAATCAGGCAGCTCGATGGCGTCCATCCCCGGATCCCGCTGTAGCGGATGGCGGGTGTCTACCATCACTGCGTACTCATTGGTGAACTGCATGCCCTTGATGCGCTCGAAAGCTTTGGGGTGCGGACCATGGGGAAAGCCCGCCGGATGGAAACTCATCATGCCGGAATGGAGGTTCGAGCGGCTGAAAAAATCCCCATTATGATAAAAGAGCACTTCATCATAGTCGATATTTTGGTGGTAGAAGGGAACTTTGAGGGCGTCGTCGTCGGACTCAATGGGACGGGGAACAAAGGAGCAAACCACGAAGTTAGGGGCCACAAAAGTGGTGTGTGCGCTTGGCGGAAGGTGCGCGCGATGACTCATAAGCGGCATGAGCTGATCCATATTTAATTTATAAGGATAAAGATCCCCTTTCCAGCCCAAGATATCAAAGATGCAATCTTCGTAGAGGAATTGGGTGATTTCGTTTGTGTGTTTTACGTCTACCTCGAGGCAGCGAAGCTGGTTTTTCTTTAAAAATTCCTGTTGAGCCGCAAGGTCTGGAAGTCCTAGTTGAGCTGTGTCGTACACGGCGTTTTTACCCGCCATGCCGCGGTCTGGTTCTTTATAATCGCCGGAAAGATTTTCGATGAGGAGAAATTGGCTGGCCTCCTCGGGCAAGAAAATATGCGCAAAGCATTTGGGGATCACAATGTAATCCCCTGGTCGGTACGTAATAAGACCATATTCCGTGAGGAGCTGGCCCTTTCCGAGGTGGCAAAAGTAGATCGTATCCCCATCGGCGTTGCGGAAGGCCGTGAGGTTCGTGGCATCGTCAGGGAAAATCCACTGCGAGTAGAAAGTAACATCCTGATTGAAGAGCAAACGCTGGCGTTGGCCGGAGCGATCTGCTTTTACTAGATCGAACATGCGGGGTTTTAGAGGGCCTTCAATCACCTTCCAGCGGGTGGAGCCTTTTCGTTTGATGAGGTGAGATACTTGGCCGAAAAAACCTTTGCGGCCTTGCTCTTCTTCCACGCACCCCTCAGGGATTCCTTTATGGGCCTGCTTGGTGTGAATGCCTTGGGAACTAAAGTACATATTGTCTCCCTTACTTCAAATAGCCCCGTTTCATTTGGTCGCGCTCGATGGCATCAAAGAGGGCTTGGAAATTTCCGTTGCCAAAGCCCCAGTGATTTTCTCTCTGGATTACTTCAAAGAAAATCGGGCCAATCATGTTTTTGGTGAAGATTTGGATTAAGTAGCCGGCTTCGTCACCATCCGCGAGGAGCGAGAGACTCTGCAGCTTTTTCCTCTCTTCCCAGAGGAGCGGCAAGCGTTCCGAGAGCATTTCGTAATAGGTATCCGGCGGAGCATCCAGGAAATCAATTTTGTCTTTGTTAAGTTCCTCTACCGTATGTACCGCATTGGTGGTGAGGAAGGCCACATGCTGAATGCCAGAGCCGTGGTATTCGTCCAAATACTCTTGGATTTGGGATTTACCGTCCGACGGTTCATTAATCGGAATCATCACCTTGTAGCCGGGGCTTACCATCACTTTAGAAATGAGGCCCGTTTTGGTGCCCTTGATGTCGAAATAGCGCACGTTCTGGAAGTTAAAAACCTTGGCGTAAAAATCACACCACTTATCCATTTCGCCCCGGGGTACGTTATTGGTGAGGTGGTCGATTTTTAGCAATCCCTTTTGGGGCACGGGAGTTTCGTGGGTAGGCTTAAATTGGTTTCTTAGGGCGAAGCGGTTATCCACGAAGTAAATCAGGGAATCGCCGATGCC
>CAYQES010000016.1:0-65088 GCA_964416595.1 uncultured Bdellovibrionales bacterium
AAATTCAACATCAGAACCTTCTCCAAAACCTACAGAAGAACCAAAAACAAAAAAGAAGACTGATGATAAAGATAAAGACTCTGATAATGATCGGGAGAATCGAAGACTATTAGAGGAGGAAGCAGCAATTCTCTGGATCAAAGAAGAAACGGCTTCTACGTCTTTAATGATTCCGTCCAGCGAAACCCCAGCGCCCTTTGCTAAACTCACACCCGCTTTTACACGAACGCTCGATTCACCCATCAATGAAGTAACTTCACCGGTAAGTTTACGGGCCCGTTCGGCAAGCTTGCGTACTTCTTCAGCTACCACCGCAAAACCCTTACCATGCTCACCAGCTTTAGTGGCTTCAATCGCTGCATTGATCGCCAAAAGGTTGGTTTGTGAAGCGATCTCATTAATAGAGCTCACTAGCTCCTCAATTTTCTTAGCCGATTCTTCGATCTTTTCCATGGCGGCAATCGTTTCATGCACCGAGGATCCGCCTTGCAGGGCTCGATCCATAGCAATTTTAGAAAGGCTAGCCGCTTGCCTCGTGCTTTCGCCAGAGCTTTGGATGAGATCATCGATACTGCTCAAGGAGCTTGTGCATTCATCCAAATTCATAGATTGTTCCATCATATTTTTACTAATGCCCGCAGCCGCTAAACCCGTGCGATCCGTGTGTCCACTTACCTGTTCCGTGGTACGTTTTACCACTGCACTAGCAGAAGAAATGGTAGTAATGATGTTTTGAGTTTTCTCGAGAAATAAATTCATCCAGGAGGCAAGCTCGCGCATTTCTCCAGCAGATCGGGTATACACTCTTTTCGTTAAATCACCATTGCCCATGGCGATATCTTTTACCCGCATTCGAATTTGTTGTAGGGGGCCAGTGATACTTAAAGTAACAAAAATAGCAGCACACAAACCAAAAAATCCCACAGTAGCTAAAAAGAAAACCAGCACCCGTTGCGCAGTTTCTTTCCTGGTTTGCAGCAATCCAGACACACTCAATTCAAAAATTTCTTGGGTCGCGCGCAGCTTACCAACAGATACTTCCATCTCCACAGCAAGCCGATCGATTTCTTTTTTTAATACAGCGGCCTCGGGAGACTGGCGCCGACTAGCATCTATAAAACGCTCTACTTGGGATTGAAATATTTTATGATTAGAAAGAATTTGTTCGTAAAATCTGGTTATCTGCGCATCCACCTCCACGTTGCTCTCTGTGGCAACGCGCTCTACTAAGCGACGCGAATATTCCAAATCTATACGTAATTCCTTAACACCACCTTGCAGGAGCGCGGGCAGTGTAGGCGTTGAATCACTAAGCATAGTTTGAGCATTCATACGCATCTTGGTAAGATTTAATAAAATCTTATGCTCGTTTACATGCACTCCATGCCAAACGCGGATCGTTCTATCTTCAAATTCTGAAACTTCGGTGTAGAAGTCAGACACATACTGCAAGGCATAGGCGCTCACCAAAACGGGCAAAAGAAAGCCCGCGGAAATCCGGAAGGCTATCCGTTCCCAAAAAAAGATCTTGCTGGGTTGCCTTGCAAGACGCACTATTCCTCCACCTGTCTCTTCGGAGAAATTGCAGGAAAAATTTATAAGAATTCGCACTTTAAGTTACAATGGAGGAAGCCGATACGGTGTGGAAGTAATTGGGAGAAAGAACCCCATGAATATCCTGATAGTAGACGATTCCGCCACCATGCGGATGATTGTGATCAAATCACTCAGACAAGCCGGATTCGAAGCCGCTACCGTGATTGAAGCCGGTAGCGCCAAAGAAGCCCTACAAAAGCTTGCGGCCGGTGGCATCGATATCATGCTTTCTGATGTGAATATGCCAGAAATTTCAGGAATCGAACTAGTGAAGGTAGTAAAAGCTAAGATGCCCAATCTTCCCATCATCATGGTAACCACGGAATCCAGCTCCGACATGAAACAACAAATGACAGACGCGGGCGCCTCTGGAATCATTACCAAACCCTTCCCTCCCGTGGAACTTCAGCGCATGATCGGGCCATTGGTGAAAAAATAATGGAAAAGCCCGTACGCATCATTGAAAACGAGAAGATCCGCCACTTCAATGATCGCGTACGAACAGGCTTAGAAAAAGCCCTAAACTTCATGTTAAATAACGAGAGCGCTAAGATCCAAATCAGCGTCTTCGAACCCTTTCTCATGCCCATTGAGGGCTATCTACAAGCCTATAAAAAACAATCGGTGCTTATTAAAATTTATTCCGACCAAGATTACAAAGGTGAGCTCTACTGGTTTTTCGAACTAAAAACTGCCGTGCTCCTTGGCTCCCTCATGCGCATGGTGCCGGAAACTTCCCTCGAAGAAAAATTGCAAAAAGGCATTTTCGACGAAACCGACCAAGATGCTTTCGGCGAAGTAGGCAACCAGCTCTCGGGCATCCTGGACCGGGCTTTCCGTTCGCTCACCCAAAAAAATATCCACCTGCGGATGGATTTTAACAAAGTGGTGTACCCGAGCGACACTCTTGGGCCCGATCGCTTCCTGAATAAGGAAGAGTATGTGGTACTCTTGGCCACCATCACTATTCCAAAACAGGGCGGGCAAAAACTTACTCTTTTATTGCCACGATCCCTCTATGAAGTGATGCTGAACCTCGAGGTTTCCTTGGATGGCGTCAAACCCAAACGGGTGCTGATCTATAGTTGGAGCCAAGAGCTTTCGGAAAAAATCCAAACCCAGGTAAATTCCCGCCGAATCAAAGTGATTGCCGTGGAACGGCCTGACGACATCATCTCCCTCGTAGACCAAGAAGACGTGGCCGCCATCGGTATCGACCTTAAAAAGCTTCTCTTTCCCCTACAGCACCAAGATATGATTTTGTTGAAACGCCTGGCCTCCAACCGCACTCTTACGCGCCTGCCCCACTTCATCACCTGGCATGGCGCTACAAAGGATCAGGTGGAGGAAGTGATTAAAATGGGGTTACCTGGGGCCACAGTGAAACCCTTTGCTGAATTTGCCGAATGGACCAAATCATTTACACAAAACCCAGGCTAGTTCTTACTTTGCACAAGTGAAGTGAATGCGATTTAAATTCGACTCGCTCTCCAACACCATTTTTTTGAGTCGTTTTCCATCGTTCCTACCAACACACCATTCTGCAACTTACCCACAGTTTTATACTCTGGATAATCGGGCCATTTGATCACAAGTTCATTTTGGGCAATTGCCCAAGTACAAAACTCAATATTCTCCACACTGCAATTTCCGTCGGGAGAGATAACTAGTTTTCCCCAAGTGTCGTAGTCTTCTTCGCAATCATTGATGAAAATCGCCTGCCAGGAACCTATGTAGTTCTCCTCTAAGTTTTGAACAGTGTTAGTTTTATTCAACGCAAAAGCTGATTGCGTGATCAAGATTGTAAAAAGTATAAAAAATTTCATTGCATCTCCGCTAGGGTGAATAATGTTTGTTGCATTCAAACATACTTCTATCCTCCTAACAAGTACGCCAGAACAACTCACCGCTGCTTTGCCCGATGAATCCCCATATGTGAAAGCTTATGGTGCAAATGGGATCGATCCACTCCCAATAATCTGGAAAGTTTACTTACATTGCCCCCACAAGAGCGATAGGCTTTTGCTAAATACTCCCGCTCCCGCTCTTCCTGAGATTGGGTAAAGGCCACCAAACCCTCTGCTTCCTCAACGCCCTCTCCCACAGAATTCTCCACCAACTTCCCCATCACCCGTTCCGGCAAATGCCGCAGAGAAAGCATCTCCCCCGGATCCGCTAGCGCATCCATCGCCTGCAGCACGTTGCGAAACTCCCGCACATTCCCTGGCCAAGTATACTGGCGAAAAACATCCATCACTCCCGGATCCAAAACCCGCCCAGGCACAAATACAGCAGCTAAACCTTCTAGATCCTCCACACGCTCCCGTAAAGCTGGCACCCGCACCGTAACCACATTCAAGCGGTACCAAAGATCCTCCCGAAACGCGCCCTGTTTTACCAACTTTGCCAACGATTGGTTTGAGGCCGCCACTAATCGAAAATCTACCCGATGGATTTTTTGGCCACCTAAGCGGCGCACTTCCCGCTCCTGCAATACTCTTAATAATTTCCCCTGCAGATCTAAAGGTAAGCTATTCACTTCATCCAAAAATAAAGTGCCGCCATCGGCTTCCTCAAAAACTCCTTCTTTAGCTCGATCGGCCCCTGTAAAGGCACCTTTTTCATGGCCAAAAAAGTATGAATCCGCTGTGGAAGCAGGAACCGCAGCACAGTTCACCGCCACAAAAGGGCCCGCAGGATCCCGCCCCCAGAAATGCAAAGCCCTCGCAGCCACTTCCTTGCCGGAACCGGTTTCCCCTTCCAATAAAACCGGAATTTCTTTTGGCGCTACTTTCACTAAATCTGTTTGCAAGCGCTGCAAAGCCTTAGATTGCCCCACCATCACAAAATGACCAGAAGAATGCGAAACTCTGCGCTCAATGCCCCGCCAGCGCCTCCGTTCCAATGCCCGCTCCACCGCATGCACTAATTCCGCGCGGCCATACCCTTTGGCCACATAATCAGAAGCACCAGCTCGCATCGCACTTTGCACCGATTCAAATTGATCCATGGAACTCACCACAATCAGCTCCATAGCGGGATCGAGCTCTTTCATGCGCAATAATAAGGAGAATCCCTCTGGCGCTCCTTTGCTATAATGTAAATCCACCAAAGCGATTTGAAACGTTTCCCGCTCTAGGGCTGCCAAGGCCGAGTTAGGATCAAAGGCATGCACTAAACGCAAACCCTCAGTGCGCCATCCCAATAAAATTCGCTCTAGAATCTCATGGCTAGGCCTTTCATCATCCACAACTAAAATAGATATATTCATTTATTTATTTTACCTCCTCTTATCGCTTCTTTCCCACAACTGTTGGGTGTACCCCACAACAATCTTACCTACCCAGCAACACCGCTTTTAAAGAAAACACATACTTAACCCTCACACGCAAACTGGTATGGAGATTGCTCCTAGCGGTACACATAAAGGAGAACTATTTATGCAAGAACTCTACGATCTCATGGAATTTTCGGAAGATTTGCCCCTACTCACCAAGTGCTCTTTGCCAGAAGATCTTTTCTGGAGCGGCTTGGAGCAATGGTTGGAACAAACAGGAGGTGCCCTATGAACACAACCTTAAAGCGGATAGCCGCAACGGATAATACCATTCTCATTACGGGCCGCACTGGCACAGGAAAAAGCCACCTAGCGCGAGAAATTCACGAGCAAAGCGCCCGTAAAAATGGACGCTTTGTAACCATTAATTTGGCAACTCTCAGTGAAAATCTCATCGAAAGTGAACTTTTCGGCCATGAAAAAGGTGCCTTCTCTGGAGCCGATACACGCCGGATCGGAAAACTAGAATCCGCCAACGGGGGCACAGCTTTTCTTGATGAAATCGGTGAGCTCTCGCTTAAGCTGCAAACAAAACTCTTGGAAGCTTTAAATAGTTTTACCATCACGCCTGTGGGCTCCAACCGCGAGGTGGCTTTAAACGTGCGCGTGATTACGGCCACCAATAAAAATCTACAAGCCATGGTGAAAGAAGGAACTTTTCGAGAAGATCTTTTTTTCCGTCTCAACACCTTCCAAACGCATTTACCGGATCTCAGTGATGATCCAGCTAAAATCCCTGCGCTTGCGGAACAATTTGCTATAAAGGCAGCACAAAACCAAAATCGCCCCTATTTCGGTATGGAGGCGGCCTTCATTGTGGAACTACAAAACTACGGCTGGCCTGGAAATGTGCGAGAATTAAAAAATGCCATGGAGTTTGCGGTGGCTATGAGTGGGGATGGGCTCATTGGCTGTGATTGCTTGCCCCCTTATGTAAAGACCAATGCTGTTTCAGCGCCGCTCTTGGATCTGGCGGTGCATTTCCCCACTGATTACCGGGAGGCGAAGAATTATTTTGAACGCACCTATTTAAAAGAAATTCTTTTTCGCTTCGAAGGCAAAATTAATCTTACAGCAAAACGCACGGGCATATCCAAAGTAACCTTGATTGATAAAATCCGTCGTCATGAAATTGATATCCCTACTATTAAGTATCAATCCCATGTGGCAAATAGTGGAAAGGCGGCCCGATGAAAACACTGCTTTTTCTATTAGCCTTCCTTATGTGTTCTTGCTCTAAAAAACAGGAACAATTCCAACCGAAAGAAGCGAATAAAACCAACCTCTCCACCCGGCCCTCGGCGGAATACGTTTTACGTGAGTTTAAGAATACACAAACCGCGAAAGAAGATACCTTGCTACAGAACGGCACCCTTGCTCTTAAAGAGGGTTTTACTCTGAACGCAAGCGACGCTGAAAAATGCTACGAAAGTGAGAACAATAAACGGCCAAAAGTGCAGGAGATATGCTTGTTACTCTGGGCTTGGGGGCAGGATCCAAGCCCTCGACTGGAAGAAATCCTTTTACTCCATGCTCCTCTCGAGCGGCTCTATGCCATCGCTGCTATCGGGAGAAAAACCACCCTTCAAAAATTGCCTACAACCAATATGGAAACAGTGGTCGGGATACTAAAATACGACTCCCTGTGGCTTCGGGCTAAGGCCATCCACGCCTGGCTCGAACCTCACATCGTTCCTAGCCAAGCAATTATCGAACGCTTTCAGCCTTGGTTAATCTTAACGGGCAATGAAAGCCCCGCGGATGTGGCCATGGCACTAAAGGCCCTTCATCGTTTAAGCCAACAACATTGGCAATCTGCCTTCGCCGAATATTGCCACCCACAAACAGAAGGAGAAGCGCGGATTCGCTGTTGGCGTGTAATTGGAGCCATGGTGGCTTCACCTATAGAAAAATCTTTAAGCGATAAACTCTTTCTCTATTTGCCTAAAAAGAATGAAAACGATTGGATACTTTTTTTGCGTTCATTTCCTAATCTTGCCCATCACATCAGAAACCAATTCCCTGAGGAGAACTTATGATTTTCTTTTTACTATTTTTTTCTATGGCCCAGGCCCGGGATTTTGTCGATGGCCCTGGCCACCGCCTTCACTGCTTCCCAGAAAAAGTAATGGCCTGTATCCAAGAACATCAAATACTACGGGATCAAGCAGCTGCACTAGTAACAGAGATCAACGGTAAACTCACATTGATGCACCAAGAGTACAATATTGTAGTCAGCCAATACCAACAGTTGGAAGCTGAAGCCAACCAACAAAATGTCACAATAAATATGGCCGCATTGGAAAGTCAGTGGAATCCTCAGAGTCAAACTCGAGGGAAAGCTATTTTTTCCGGCGGTCCCAGCCCTGAAGAAATCTCCTTACTTTTTTCTGGCCCTAATAACTGGGAAGAATTGTATGGTCAGGAAAGATTGCATCGCCTTTCGGAAATAGTGAAAAACTCAAACATACAAAAGCAAAAAGTAACCCCCGCGCTACAAAATTTAGCTATATATATCGACAATTTAGATAGAGAGTTGGCGCAATTAACCGCTGCCAGAACAGAGCATTCTAGTACCCTAAACCAACACGATAGAATGTGCACAATGGGCTGTAAATCCACGTACTGTCCAGAGAATTAGCAGGTAAAAAACAAATCCTAACACCCTGATCCCGCTCAAGTAATTTATCCTCAAGCACCACCGCTACACCTCCGAAGAGCATTCAAGCAGCACGCTTGTAGGAGAGAGAACATGGAAGCGAAAAACGTGGTGAAACTGAAAAAGAAGCTCCTCGCAGAAAGAGAGCGCCTATTAAATACGGCGGCCTCCTCACGCAAGAGCGAGTTCTCAATCAATACTGAAGATCTAGCGGATGAAACAGATCTTACAAGTGCGGAGCTTTCCCAAGGAGTAGTGTTCACCCTTCGTGAGAAGGAGCAACGCACTTTGGCTGAAATCGACGAAGCTCTCCAAAGAATGGAAGATGGTACCTATGGTCTCTGTGAAGAATGCGACGTGGAGATCGGGGCGAAGCGATTGGAAATATTTCCAACGGCACGCCTCTGTGTCGCGCACCAAGAAGAGATAGAGAAGAAAAAGAAGTTCTACGTGGCATAAGCGACAATTGTAAACGGCGAGACTTTGAAAACTTTGGAGATACTATGGTGACTAATTACGAAGGCGAACAAATCCAGATTCCGGAAAATCTTCCCATGCTACCTGTCCGGGATATTGTGATCTTCCCTTTTATGATCCTTCCGCTCTTTGTGGGCAGAGATAGTTCCATTAAGGCTGTTGAAGAGGCTCTTTCGAAAAATGATCGATTGATCTTCCTCTCTTCCCAGAAAAATACTGCCGATGAATTCCCTCAGCCTGATGGCATCTATGAGGTTGGTACGATCGCCATGATCATGCGCATGCGCAAACTCCCTGATGGCCGTATCAAGATCTTGGCTCAGGGCCTCACTAAAGCCCGCATCAAAGAATTTACTCAATCCGAACCCTTTTACCGTTCCAATATTGAGAAAATCGATGAAAAAATTCTCGATGGCAACGATCTTTTAGAATCAGAAGCCCTGATGCGCAATGTGCGCGAAAACCTAGAAAAAGTAATTGCTCTTGGCAAAGTGCTTTCTCCAGATATTTTGATGGTGTTGGATGATGTAACTGATCCAGGACGCCTCTCCGATCTGGTGGCCTCGAACTTAGGGTTAAAAATGTCAGAGGCACAATCGCTGCTGGAGATGTTTGATCCTTTAGTTAGAATCAAAAACGTAAATGAAATCCTAATCCGGGAATTGGAAGTATTGGCAATGCAAGCCAAAATCCGCTCCCAGGCTAAGGATGAAATGACTAAATCCCAAAAAGAATACTTCTTGCGTGAGCAAATCCGCGCCATAAAAAATGAATTAGGTGATGGCGACAACAAACAAGAAGAGATGCAAGAGCTTCGTCAAAAGTTGATCGAATCGAAGATGCCTGAAGAGGCAGAGCAAGAAGTGATGAAGCAATTAGGTCGCCTAGAACGGATGCATCCTGATTCTTCGGAAGCCTCCATCTTACGTTCTTATTTAGAACTGGTAGTAGAGCTCCCATGGAATAAGGCTACTGATGATAATTTGGATCTAAAAAATGCGAAACGAATCCTTGATGAGGATCATTTCGACCTACAAAAAATCAAAGAACGCTGCTTGGAATATTTAGCCGTAAGAAAGCTGAATAAATCCATGAAAGGCCCCATCCTCTGCTTCTCTGGTCCTCCTGGAGTAGGAAAAACCTCACTCGGCCGCAGTATCGCAAGGGCCCTCGGTAGAGAATTCTTACGGATTTCCCTCGGTGGCGTGAAGGACGAAGCTGAAATTCGGGGTCACCGCCGCACTTATGTGGGGGCAATGCCGGGAAAAATCATCCAAGGCTTAAAACAAGTAAAGAGCAAGAACCCCATTCTGATGCTCGATGAGATTGATAAACTAGGCAATGATTTCCGTGGCGATCCCGCCTCGGCACTCCTTGAAGTTTTGGATCCGGAACAAAATAACACTTTCCGCGACCATTACCTCAACCTACCCTTCGATCTTTCGAACGTAATGTTCTTGGCCACAGCCAACGTGCTCGAAACTATTCCGCCTGCCCTGCGCGATCGGATGGAAATCATTCAGCTCTCTGGTTATACAGAAGATGAAAAACTAAAAATATCGAAGCAGTATCTGTTGCCAAAACAGATTAAAGAAAACGGTATTTCTGATAAAAATATCGACGTGATCGATGATGCTTTAAAATTCACCATTGAACACTACACGCGAGAAGCGGGCTTGAGAAACTTAGAGCGCTTGATCGGCACCCTCTGCCGCAAAGTGGCCCGAAAAGTGGCTGAAGGCGAAAAAGAAAAAGTCAAAGTAACGCCCGATATGGTTACCAAATTTTTAGGCGCTCCCGTTTATATCCGGGAAGAGCAACAGGAGAAAGATGAAGTAGGAATTTGCACAGGCTTAGCTTGGACACAAGCCGGCGGTGAAATCCTATACATCGAAACTTCTATGTCCCGCGGTAAAGGCGGTGTGATTCTCACGGGCCAAATGGGCGACGTGATGAAAGAAAGTGCCACCACTGCTATGAGCTACATCAAAGGCAATGCAGACCGCTACGGCCTAGATGAAAAAACCTACGGCGAACACGATGTGCATGTGCATATCCCTGCGGGTGCGATCCCGAAAGACGGACCCTCTGCCGGTTTAGCCATGGCCACCGCCATTGTTTCTCGGCTCACGGGAATCCCTGTGCGTAAAGATATTGCCATGACAGGCGAGCTTACCCTCACCGGTAAAGCTCTCCCGATCGGCGGCTTGAAAGAAAAAGCGCTGGCGGCGATGCGGCATGGGATCACTAAAATCATTATCCCCCACAAGAACTTGAAAGACGTGGATGATATTGCGGAAGAATACCGGGAAAAGCTTGAGTTCTTGCCCGTGAAGAATATCGATGAAGTGTTGCAATTTGCCCTGGCTAAAGCTCCCTCCAAGAAGGACAAAAAAACCTCCGGTGGTGGGGGGCGCTCCCGGGATCGTCTCTCGGCCTCTGAAAGAGCAGCCTAGGCCAAATACACGCCAACGGGTAGCAAGCGGGTTCTCCTAATGCTATATTGGGATCACTTTGTTTGACAATTTTCCTCTAGTTCAGGCATTTTTTCTTGTGGCTGTCGCCGCCTTCTTCTCTGCTTCGGAAACCGCTCTTTTTAGTCTCTCCCGTTTTCAATTACGGCAACTGAAACAAAAAAATCCTGAACGCCATCACAAAATTCGCTTTCTGCTCGATCGCCCGGCGGCCCTGGTGGCCACTGTACTTTTAGGTAACGAGCTCACCAACGTTCTCCTCTCCAATCTCATCGCAAATTTTTATGAAGGCCTAGAACTCTCCCCAGTTTGGGTCACCGCCCTGAACCTCCTCACGGTCATGCCCATCATTATGATCTTTGGGGAAATCACTCCCAAAATAATAGGTGCCAAGGCCAATATTACAGTGGCAAACCTTTTTCTACCGGGCCTCTGGTGGTTCTACCGTATCTCTTTCCCTGTGCGATTTTTCTTGGAAAACACGGTAGAAATTTTAACTCGTCCAATTCGTCGCCGAAATCCCAAAAAAGAAGAGAACATTAAGGAAGAAGACATTCGCCTCCTCTTAGAGGATGGCAAAAAGAAAGGTGCCATTCATAGCCTAGAGCAAGACATCATCGAAAATCTCTTCGAGATCGACGACGATAAAGTAATCGATCTCGCCACTCCCCTTTCTGAGTGCCTAGTGGTGCACCAAGACGACCAACCCAAAGCTGTGATTGAACTCTTAAATAAGAACTTTTATTCCCGCATTCCAGTGCGTGGAGAAAAACTCGATCAAATCGTGGGCATCCTCTACGCCAAAGATCTGCTAAACTATATCAACCGCGACGACCAAGAAATGAAAGTGCGCTCACTCATGAAAGAGCCTCTTTTTGTGGAACCAAATATGAAAGCGGAAGTGCTATTTCGCCGTTTTCGCCAGCTAAAGCGCCATATCGCTATCGTGGAAGATAAAAATGGCCACGCCCTCGCAGCCATCACCATGGAAGATATCTTGGAGCAACTTTTTGGTGAATTATGGGTGGAGTCTAAATGACAGATACCACGCTCCTCTTTTTAAGTTCTGGCATCTGTGTACTACTCACAGCATTTTTTACAGCCACTGAAACCGCCCTCATTAGCTGCGACCGCATCTTTCTCAATAAAAAAAGAAAAGAGGGCAATACCAGCGCTGCCATGGCTATGCGCCATTTAGAAAACTTAGACTTTCTCCTCTCCTCTACCCAATTTGGTTCAAACCTATTTATTGCCACTGCCACAACCTTGGCCACCATTGGCGTTAAAAAAACTGGGGCCGATGATGAATTCCTCATTTTTGCCCTCTTTGCTCCCTTGACCCTAATTTTTTCCGATAGCCTTCCCAAGGTTTTAGGCCGCTCTTTTCCAGAGCGCTTCAGCCTATTTTCCGCCGTGCCACTTTTCCTTTTCTCCCGAATTTTCACGCCCTTCCTCTTACTGATTTCTTTCTACACAAACCGCCTTTCGAAACTTGTGGGTCTCGGAAAACAGGACACTCTAAGCCGCCGAAAACGCGCCCGAGAAGAACTCCATGCCCTCGTTTCTGAATCTGACAATGAAAGCGAGATTCGCTTAGGCCATAAGCGCATGATTCGCAAGATCTTGGATTTCTCCCAACAGAATGTAAAAAAAGTGATGTTACCTTTTGTGAACGTGGATGCGATTGATAAAGATTCCACCATCCAAGATGCCATTCACCTCTTTGAAACCCTTCGCCACTCCCGCCTCCCCGTTTATGATGAACGAATTGATAATATCGTGGGCATTCTCTACTTTCCTGATGTTTTCCAGTGTCGTGATCCGGAATCGGAACCCGTGAGCCGCTATATGCGAGCTGCGCTCTTTGTGCCCGAAGTGCAGCAACTGGAAACACTCACTAAGGAAATGCAGCACGCTGAAATGGCTATTGTTGTGGATGAATACGGTGGAGCTGTAGGAATTGTTACCAAAGAAGATGTGCTAGAAGAAATTGTGGGCGATATTTCCGATGAATGGGATGAAAACCGTTTAGGCGTGATGGAAATCGGCCCCAATTCATTTTTGGTACAGGTAAACACCGGCATCACGGAGCTTAATGAAAAATTGAAAATCCAAGTTCCCAAGGGTGAATATGAAACCTTTTCTGGCTTCCTATTACAGCAATTTAATCGCATCCCTTCCGTGGGGGATGAGCTCTATTTTGCTAACTTCAAAGTAAAAGTGCATCGGGCCACTGAAAAAGCCATTGAAACTGTTATTATCGACGTGCATCGGGAGGCAAATGCATGACCAACCTCATTCTTTTGAGTGTGGATAAAGACCTTAAAAAATTTGTGAAACTAGCATTAGAGGGATTGCCTATAAAAATCGTAGCCGAGGTGGGTCACCTGAAAGAGGCAATGGAAGGGCTGCAAAAGCTATCAGCCAAGATCGTTATTGTGGATTTATTTTTAGCGGAAAACTCAGGGTTGGATGCTGTAAAGATGCTAAAAAAAATGGACGAATCGCTCGTAGCGATCCTACTTTCGCGTATGCGGGGAAGAGGCACGCTAGAGCGGGCATTCCGCCATGGCGCCAATGATGTGTTAGTGTATCCGATGCCTGTGGAACAATTGCGACAAACGCTTTTACATCGGTTAGACCGCATGAAAAACGATGGCCTTTATGTATTCCATCAGTAGGCTAAAGTAGCAGGCCGTCTCCCGAGCTTTGAGCAACGGGAGACGTATCCAGCTCTTCTTAGCCGCCTTTTACGGATTCGTTGGCTTCAGCTTTATCTGCATTACGAGCAGCATTGCTTTCTAAAGCGTCTTTAACTTGCGCTTCTAACCTAGGGCACATTACTCCATCTACGTCTTCTTTAGCAGTCAACGCAGCGGAAGCCACAGGGGACAAGGACAAGAGCATCAACGACAATACAGTCAATTTTACGAGCTTCATCTTCTACCTCACAACTAGTTCGATAAGATCTTCCCGTTCTATGGGAAAACGCCTATCGAGGAACATCTTCAGAGCTAGTAATTGCAAGCCCCTTGCCAAACGGAGACACCCCCTCCCTTCCCTTGGAATATCAATAAGTTCTGTAGATTTTGGCTGTCCTGATTTTGAACAGTGGCGATAAGAGAGTGTACAAAGTTTTTACAAGAGATATTTTACCGTACACCCCCTCTCCGGAGGTATACGCCCTTGATTACTGCAAGATAAGCTAAGAAGAGAACGTAAGGGTGGGATTAAAATTACAATAAAAAAAGCCGAACCCCAGGATATGGAGTTCGGCCATTAACAAAACAAAACTAAATTTATTTAGCGGATTTGCCATCCTTGATTGCTTTAAAGGCATCAAGGGAGCTTTCAGCAGTAGCTTGAGCATCCTTCTTGGCTTGATCCACAGCCGTAGTGATGGGCTCACAATTGATTTCTTCAGGAGCGGTTTCAGCTGCAAAAGCTGCTCCGGTTACAAAGAAACTTACCATTAAAAAAGTTATCATCTTTTTCATACTTCTCTCCTACCCTATGAAAAGCAAGGCCTATGCCACAAACCTCTAAATCAAACCCCTTGTTTCCAAGGAGCTTTTTTCTGTAGGCGTCTGTAGAGCTGTAAAAACTTTAGACACCCCGACCAAACTTTCGACAGCGCAAATACGTACACTCACCTTATTATATCGGCTGAATTCCCGCGGGCTTTATGATCTCCAGCAAATTCTGGAAGGCAGCGGCCACGGAAACAGCTATTTGCCGCCCACCCTTAGATTTTACATCCTTAATATTGCCGTCCTTATCGTAGCTTACCTGGATCGAGCCTACGCCTTCTTGCACGATTTCTGAAGGCTTGGTGTTGGTGGAGTATTTAAACACAATTTTGCGTTTATCTTGATCGATCATCACCGAGATGCGCCCCTGGCTATCATAGTTCAAAAATATGCCCTTGCCATCAGAAGTACGGGCTTTTACGAGCTGCCCCACTTTGTCGTCGTATTGAAATTCGCTGCTGCGAAGGGCTTTCAGCTTTTTATCGTTAATCACGATTTTAGTAATCTTACCGTGGAATTTATCGTGGTACTGCCATTGGATATTTTCCGTGGGCGTATCCTTTTCTTTTGGCAAACCACTGCCAGCATAATACTCAAATTTTGTGGTCCCTTCAGGGGCCGTGATCTGCAGTGGCTGGCCACAACACTCGTTATAAATAGTTTCAGTTTTTTGCCCATCCACAACGCTAACCATTTTATAGCGGTACTTGGAACCATCCGCGCGTTTCTTCTCAAAATACTCATAACTCGTTTCCGAAGTTTTTCCGCTGGTGAATGTGGTTTTGATGTTGGTTTTGTAATGACCCTCTTTATCCTGGGGATTTTGCCAGTAACGGTATTCCACGAGAACACCGCTTCTATTTTTCACAGATTTCACCCCGCCCGCGCCCTCAGAATTCGCTGGCCAATAGGTCATCTCTTCAAAAGACTGGTCTTGTTTATTGCCCTCGGGGAAGCCTGTGCGGATCAGGTTATGAGAGGCATCGTATTGGTGCGTGAAAACTAAACCGCCACCATCCTTAGACCAAATTAAGTCACCTTTGCCGCATTTTTTGGCAGAGTTGTAGGCACCACTCGTGTCGCAATAAACATAAGTGGATTTTTTCCCCTTAGCATCGGTGATCGAAGCCACTTTATTATTTTCATTATAAGTAAGGCGCATGGTCTGGGTTTTTTTATCGGTGATCACAACCAAGCGACCATTTTTATCATACTCGTAAAACACTTGGGCCTTACGAATAGGATCCACGAGTCTGCTCACCTTCAACACACCCTTCAAAGTGCGGCGGCGGCTAGGATCCACACCTTGATCCACCACATCCACTTTCACATTGAATAATTCTTGTTTCCCGTCGGCGTATTCACGCACATAACCGCCCTTGATCACCGTGAGCACCTGCTTATCACCGCGCTGGGTGCTATAGAGCTTAGTGCCAACGGGCAATTCGGGGAAAACACCCAAATTGCGGCTCAATTCATCCCGGGCATTGGCATCGTTTAAGAGCTTTACCCGCATTTCTTTCAGACGAGAGGTGGCCACTTTTTCTTTTTTGCCATAGGCCTCCAACAAACGATCTAACTGTTTTTCTAGATCAGCCTTGGAAAATTCCTTGGGTGAAAAGCGAGTTTTATCGCCCCCACCATTTTCTTGGATCACCACACTGCCATCGGTAGAAGGCAAAAGAAAACTTTCATAATCAGATCCCCAGCCATAGCCAAAGATACCATCGAATTGGGAGCGGGAATTGTAAGTGCGCTGCACTTTCAATTGAAAAGTATTTAGGGGTGCCTCGTGTTCAAGATCCGTAAATCCCACGAAGTAGTTGCCGTTACCTACGGCCACAAAAGCATGGGCTTCTACCTGAAAAAGGAATGGAATAACCAATAGAGGAAGAAGCTTTGTATGCAGCATTAGTAACTACTCCTTAAATGAATCGCTTTTTATTATACCCTGATCTGAACGATCTTATAAATCATAAATCCACCAACCATTTGCAGAGTAAAAGCTGCACCGATCAGCAACCAACCAATGGGCTCCTGGAACATAGGCGCTAGAAAAGCTGGATCGGAAAAGTAGAACATGGCGATCATGGCATAGGGCATACAAAACACAATTGCTCCCTGAGCCAGGTTCTGCGCCATCATGGCAGAAATTTTTTGCTCGATCTTTATCCGCTCCCGGATAGTGTATACGATCGTCTCGAAAGTCTCTGCTAGATTTCCGCCAGTCTCTTTCAAAATTACTACGGCAGTCACGAACATGTTTACATCTTCCGAAGGCAAGCGTTTGGCCATATTTTGAAAGGCCTCTTCCACGGAAATTCCGAGCTGCTGTTGTTTGAGCACGTAATCGAATTCTTGTGCCAAAGGATTGGGCATCTCCTGCTTCACCATGCCTAAGGATTGCACGATCGATAAACCCGATTTCATTCCGTTGGCCATGAGCCCTAAGCCATCGATCATCTGCACATTGAAGCGCTCCAAACGCTTTTTGAACATATAATCAATCGCAGCCTTCGGGATAAACCAGCACACTAAAGAAATGACCACGCCAAAAATGGTGGCTGGAATAAGTTGCGGCAAAATTAAAAGGAAAATCAAAAATCCAGGCACCAAAGATGTTGCCACCATCGCACCTAACACTTGGTTCGGAGTAACCTCAATAAACATCATCGCCAAGCGCTCTACGATATAATCCCTGGTACCAATCGATTGCCAGCGGAGCCATTCCAAGAAGCGGGCCGCATTCATATAGGCCAGGAAAAATACAATGACCCCTACGGTAAGCGAGATCGTGAGCGCGTTGAATATTTCGTTCATAGTCTCCTACTTAGTAGTGAACAAAGAGCGGGGAATTTTTAATCCCTTGGCTTCGATTTGTTCCACGAATTTAGGGATAAAGCCTGTAGCCACAAACCGGCCCTGCACTTTGCGGCGTTTATCCAATCCTTCTTGTTTGAAGAGAAAAACGTCTTGCAAGCTTACAGTATCTCCTTGGATGCCCACTACTTCTGTGATGTAGGTAACTTTACGAGATCCATCCGATAGTCTGCTCTGCTGCACAATAAGATGCACAGCGCTGGCAGCTTGCTCGCGAATGGCTTTTACGGGCAAATTCATTCCGGCCATCATCACCAGGGTTTCCAAACGGGCGATACAATCCCGGGGTGTGTTGGCGTGAATGGTAGTGAGTGAACCATCGTGGCCGGTGTTCATGGCTTGCAACATATCCAAAGCTTCTCCAGCTCGGCACTCACCCACAATGATCCGATCGGGCCGCATCCTTAAGGTTTGTTTCACAAGATCCCGAATGGAAACTTCCCCTTCGCCCTCGATATTGGCGGGGCGGGTTTCGAGGCGTACCACATGCTCCTGGCCTAATTGCAATTCTGCAGAATCTTCCACAGTAATAATCCGCTCCGTGGAAGGAATGAAATTAGAAAGAGTATTGAGTAAAGTAGTTTTTCCGGAACCCGTGCCTCCCGACACAATAATATTCAATCGGCTTTCCACACAGAGCCGCAGAAAATCCGCAATTTCTGGCGTGAAGGATCCGAACTTCACGAGATCCTGCCAAGTCATGCGGTGTTTTGGAAATTTACGAATCGTGAGTGTGGGCCCGCGAATAGCTAAGGGAGGAATGATCGCGTGCACCCGGGAGCCATCGGGCAAACGGGCATCCACATATGGGCTTTTTTCATCGATCCTTCGGCCTAACGGCATCACGATCCGTTCGATCACGTTCATTAATTGTTGGTTTGAAGAAAAAACTGTTTTGGAAAGCTGAGGTTTACCCGCTTTTTCAATATAGATCTGGCTTGAAGAATTCACCATGATCTCTGTAACAAGATCATCAGCCAAAAGATCTTCCAAGGGGCCAAAGCCCAAAGCTTCGTCGAGAATTTCTTTCACTAACCGCTGAAGATCATCCCGCGTAGGTGCAACGGAGGCGGTATCTTCGTTATTGAGAATATCCACCACCGTAACTCGGCATTTTTCTCGAAGCTGTTTGGCAGCCGCCGTATTATTGCCTTCTTTTTTGAAATCAATTTTCTCCACTAGCTCTTTATGCACACGAAGCTTCAAGGCCTGCCACGGATCTATCTTTATATCCAACTGACCAGGTATTCTGGGGCCTGCCTCTTCTTTAGCTGCAGCCGCAGAACTTACAACGGATTTTTGCGAAGCCGCCACTTGCGCTCGGGAAGGTTTTTTTAAAGCAGAAAGCTTCGTGAGCAATTGGGTCTGCTGCATTTTGCGCACGAGTTCATGTAATGCACGAGTGGAAGGCGCACTGGGCGCTGCCAATAAAAGTGGTTTGCCTGCCGTGAGGGCGGCTGCGTGGGAAGCGCTATCCTCAGGGATTGCGGCATACACCGCTTTATTCAAACTCTTTTGAATCGTAGCCGGAGAAACCGCAGCACTCTGGGAGTAGCGATTTAATATCACTTCGATCATATCGAGAGGAAAAAGCGCTTCCACCATTTCCGTTAGAATGCGTCGAGTTTGATGCATCACTAGAATATCTGGATTGGTGACCAAAAAAATCAAAGTGGAAAATTCCATGGCTTTGATGGTGTGCGCGTCCACTTGCGAGCCGCAATCAATCACTGTGAGGGGATACACATTTGGCATCGCCTTATAGAGTTTGCCGAGCATTTCCGGGCTAATCGTGCGGGCTTGGGCCAAATTAGGTGGAGCCGCTAAATAGTGCATGCCGCTCGGATGCTGAGCCACCAGTTTCATCATCGCCGGTTGATCGTAAGCTCCGGTGTTTTGCAAAGCTTCTTGCAAACCTTTTGGCGGTTTCACTCCCAAAATCAGGGATTGATCTCCGCAGGCGGTGAAATCTTGGTCCACCAAAAGCGGCTTTAAATTAAATTCTTTGAGAAAGGCTAAAGCCAGGTTCGCGGCAAACACACTTTTGCCCACGCCCCCCTTACCGCCAATCACCGATATAACGTGTCCCGCCATCCCTGGCCTCCGACCGTCAATTCACCACGCGACGTCTCTTCTTCTGACTATTATTGAGGATTTTTGCCTTAATGTCAGCGGTTCCTTCGGCGGCATCACTGATTATTTTGGGTGTTATAAATACGACAAATTGAGTCTTCTTATTACGAAAGGCTTTCGAGCGCAGAAGATTGAAAATCGGATTTCCTGCAGCCCCAGAATTTCCGGATTCAGGATCTTTATCAATATCCTTGGAAGTATCGCTGGAAATGAGTCCCCCTAAGGCTGCGCTATCGCCCGACTTTAAAATCACCGTATTGGTCATAGTGGTGTTTGTGGTACGGGGTTTACCTCCGGCACCAGCTCCCGCTAAAGCTTGAAACTGGAAAAAGGTATCAAGCCGCAGCTTATCCTCGCCCATGATTTCTGGCGTAACTTTCACGTTGATACCCACAGGAACGTTATCGGGAACAGGTATGCCATTCACCACGGCGGAAATATATGGAATATTGTCGTTACGTAAAACTTCAATCTGCTTTTTATCTTCGCCAATCGACACGGTAGAAAACAATACCCGAGCGAATCCCCCACTGGCACCAGATTGTAATTTGGGAAAGAGGTTGGAAATGGTGCCGTTGAAAGAGCCCGAACTCGCTATCCCCCCCGTAGTACCTTGGCCAATCACCATGCCTGAGCTTTCGCTCATGAGCGGAGTCCATTTGAAGAACGAACTTTTTAGGAAATCTTTGCCGATCTCCACGAAGTGATACGTGATGCGCACCATTTTTGGCGTGGCCGGAGGAGGCGCCTCTTCCACCACGATCATATTGCGAATGCCGAATTTTTTAGCAACCGGAATCAATACGCCTTCTTTCGTGGCGGGGCTACCGCCGAATTCTGGTAAATAAGTTTGAGCGATTGTTTCTGCTCGCTGCGCATCTATTCCACTATCCACCTTACCCATTAGAAAAAAGGTATCGTTCACGATCCGCACCGTAACATTCACGCCACCTGGATCATCGTTAATTTCTTTCTGCATGCGCCGGGCAATGGCATCCCGGGAAATTTTAGAAAGAGTCACAAGATTCAAAACTTCCGTATAGGCCTGCTGCACTTGCAGAATGCGGTCAAAATCCCGAGGCACGATCAATTCCCCGTCGATCACAATTTTATCTTCCACGGATTCGATGGTGATGCCCTCCACATCGAATAACAACCTACGGATCGCCATCACCTTCTGGGAAAGATCGTTGGTGATCACATTGTAATTCAAGCGATGCACCACCTTGCCTTTAGGATCCTGGATATCAACAGAAGTGGTGCCTTTTTTTAAAGGCGTGAGTTTAATTTTGCGGGCGCTGGCTGGATCAATCTCGCCTTTCATCACCGCGGGATTGCCGATCGTAACCCGTGGTTCAAATTCATACTCCAGCCAATCGGTGGTGCCCACGGCGAGTGTGCGGTAATCGTCTTCATTTTTTGCCGTAGAACCACCAGTGGTGCTAGTGGTTGTAGTGGATTCCGCAGGCATAGCGGGAGGAGGATCTTCTGCCATAGCAAGGCCTGAAAAAACCGCTATCAATAAGACTAGGGAGATCCATCTCACCAGGTAAGTCATGCAATTTCAGGGTACCAGAGATAGGGGGTTCTGCCAAAACTTATGGCCGGGGTGCTTGGGATGGAGGTGCCGTAGATCCGGGCGCACGAGCAGCGGGCAATAAGCCACCATCGCGGGCCATTAAATCCTGCATACGCAATTTCACCAAATCTTCCTTGGCGCTGTCGTCGTTATTGCGCAAAACGAGATAAATGCCATTGAGCTGCACGGAAGCAAACACCAATGCCTGGGCCTGGAAAGGATCCACTTCCAGAGTAACGTTGGCGAATTGGTTATAGTCGTTAAGCTTCACTTTGGTTTTTAGCTCCGCTTTCATGGGATCATTCTCTAAAATACCTGGCATCGTGTTAGTTACATACTTTCCTGTAGCGAGTACCATTACGTCCTGAAGAATAGTGCGTACTTCCACTTGTAACTTATTGCCCGTACCTGAAGGATCCGTGAATGCGAGCACATCCACCCGATCCCCTGGCTTGATTAATTTCGCCACACCCGATTCATCGTTGATCCGCACTGTGGCTGCCCGTTTGCCGATTGCCACTTGCCGGGCCAAACCAGTGCGCACGCCCAACTGGGTGATCTTGGAGCGGGTTACTTGTTCATCTTTTAAAATGGGTGCCACAGCCAAGGCGCCGATAAAATCCTTGGGCTCTTGGCTCGTGCCCGGCTGCTTAAACGAAGCGGGCATGGTTTTTACGGTGATATTGGTTTCATCCAAAATATCTAATTCTTTGATGTCTTTTTTGGCCACCACCACGGAAACTTCCGTTCCGTATTGCAAACGATAGGCTTCTTCCGTGGACGTGACATAGGAATACACCATGGACACCGCCAGAAACGCCACCACAAAGGAGATAGTAAAGGCCCGGTTATTCATAGAGCTCCCTTAAGCTCTATCGGCCGTAACTCTAGATTTCTGAAGACTTATTGGCTTGAGGGTTCTGCTCCACAGAAATCCGTTAAACCGGATCCATCCAGTAGTTTTTTCCGGTGGGTGCAAATGCCAAAAGCGGAGCGGATTCGTACACGTTGCCGTAAGCTGCCCAATTCTGGTTCCCCCGCCTCATCATTGGCAGAGGTGTTTTTTGCTGGTGCTACCCCTAAACCCAGCACTTCTGTGGGGGCATTAGGTTTGCCCCTTAATCCCATCACCTCGCCAGAAACTCCCATATAAAAATGGGAACGTATCGTGTTCGTAAAATCCGAAGTTACGGGCCCCGAGCGGTGGTTATACATTTTCAAAAAAAGCTGGGAGCGGGCATGCTGCTGACCCACGATCGATTTATTGATCGCGGAATTCACGTGCACCAAATACCAAACAAACGCTATTAACATCGGAATGAGCATAATGAACTCGATCAGAGCCTGCCCACTCTCTTTTTCTTGGTTCGGATCTAACATCCATTATCCTCCAAGAATTCGGCGCCATCGGCCCGGCCAATACCCGTGCTAGTTGAGAGCCGTTGCATTTCTTTCCAGCATTCATCCACCGTGGGTTCCCGGCCCAAAAAAGAATCACTAGCTAAGGGAATCGCGCCCTTCCACTCCACTGCTTTGGTGGGAGAAGTGGCTGTGCCTGGTTGGATGCTTTTGCCTTCGCCGTCTTTGGCGATGAAAGAAGCCAGCGGTAATAAAAAGAGCCGCAAATTAAAATTGTATTGCACGCCCTCAGCCCAAGAATATTTCCGGGAGTTTTCTCGGCCGCCCATTTCCGGATGCGCGCCCACGGCCGCTCCAGGAATCAATTCTGCGCCTTGCATATCCCGGTCACCGCCTGTGCGAGCCCGAGCCACAAAAGGTAAAAGATCTTGGCCCGCGGAACTTTTGAGGGATCTTTGCAAAACGGCTGTGGCAGCGTCGATCTGATCCTGTTTAAAAGGCGCCGAAGAGAGGTAAGCCCTGGAGGCCATATACGTGGAGTAGTGCACATAATGCCCGTAAGCTAAACCCCAAGCCAATTGCACAAACACAAAAATCAGGGTGAGAATCATGGAACTTACGATCAAAAATTCGATGATCGCCTGGCCCGATTCGTCTTTTTCTTTTTGTTCCATAAAACTAATTCTCCGTGGGCTGGAAGATGCGAAAAGTTGCACCTTCTGGCTCCTGGATTTGGATATGCATTTTTGCGCCGCCCTCATCCCAGCCTTGAGCCCGAGGATCGGCGTATTTGTAATTGTAAGTGATTTGCTTCACGAGGGGCTCCGTAAAGCGCTCGAAAAAAAAGTGGCTAGATTTCAATTTACCAATCACAAAAAGAATCGCACTCACCACCACCACCATCAATAGGAGGTATTCCACCATGGTTTGGCCCTTTTGGTTACGCAACACTCTACGGTGCAAGCGCTTCATAGAAACTTGCCCTCGTGACGTAAGTAAATAAGCAAGGCCACAGACAAAGCCAAACAAATGCCAAAAGCGAATTTGCGATCTTTATCTAGGCGCAAGGGTTCGGCTACCAATCCAGGAACAAAAAGGGCACGTAAGAAAAAATAAATGTTTCTTATCACGGCCCACAAACGGCCACGATAAATGATTTCGACTAAGGCATACAGTGCTCCAATCACCACTGCGCCAATAGCCACATAAAAACAAAAACGCCAACCTGTCCAAGCGCCAATCACCATCAGCAGTTTAACGTCACCTGCCCCCATATAACCCAAAGCATAGATAGGAAAATAGAGGCCAAAGCCGATCAATACGCCCAGCACTCCGTTCACAGCGCCACCCAAACTAAACAGCCACACTTGCGCCACAAGCCCCAACACTATGGCAGGAAGAGTGAGCCAATTAGGAATTTTTTTGGTGAAGAGATCATGCATCCCTCCCACCAAACTAAAAGCAAAAGCCATGGCGCTTAATTGCTCCATCGGCTGACTCCCGCAAAACCATCCATGGATTTTACTCCGTCGGGCCCAAGCTTGGTGCCCGATTTCAAGTTGGCTTCAAGGTAAGATCCTAAGCGCAACATGGTTTTGTCGAGGCTGGCTTTAAAGCCAAACTCTTTATTGAAAAAAACGAGCTGCAAAAATGCCAACGACACTAACAAGATCAGCAAAAATTCCAAGATTGCCTGACCCCGCTCTGAGCGGATCTTAGGCCGGCGGCGAAAAAAGAAGAAAAAGCGTTTTTGTGCTTCGTCCATGAGGCACCTCTTTTTTATTGTAAGCTTAAGACAAAAAAAAATCGCAGCCTAAAAGCTGCGATTATTCAAAACACACTTGGTAGCGTGTGCTACCAGTTTCCATCGTCTTCGATAACTTCAGTGGTCTTGCTATCTAAGCCGTCGAAGATTTTGCCCAGGATAGTGGTCAGTTTTTTACGGAACTGCATGAAGATGGTCACGATCACGGCGAGAATAAGAATATACTCGGTCGTGGTCTGGCCCGACTCATCTTTCACGAAATTTTTGATCTCTAATAATTTCATGCCCAGTTCCTAGCCTTGAATATAATTCGGCATACCTATCCAAAGGCTTTAATCCTTTTTCACCACTTATCTATTAGTTTAAATTATTGATAATTTTTGTCAAGTATTTGAAATTTGGGGTCTAATACGAGCTTTAGGGGGGTTCTGAGCTTCTTTTGAAAAGAGGACTGTCTCCGATCGGAAACAGTCAACACTCTACCAGCACCAGGGTGCGGTTCCAGCCCTGGGCTGAAAGGCTGGCATTTTCGAGCAACTGTTGGGCAATAGGCGCTAAATTCTCGCCCGGCATGTGCGCGCTTAAAGCTGCTAAAAAAGGAGCCGACTGTTCCCATTCCACGCCACCCGAAGCCAAGAGCAACACATCTGCCGGCTCATGGGGCAACCAGCGAGATTCCACCAAAGGCTCCGATAAACCTAGAGCATGATCCGCCAAGAGCGGTTGAAATTCTTGGCGGGGCGGGGCTTGAGGCAAAAGTAGCGGACGTAAATTTCCCTGCCGAAAAAGGAAAGCTGAACAAGTTCCACATTGGCTTATGGCCAAAAAATTCGGGAAAATTTGCAATGCCACAAGGGATGCTGCGCCCTTTACTGCGGCTTTTGCATTTCTTGTTTCAATCGCTGTTTGCGCTGCTGCAAAAGCTGCCCGTTGGCGCTTAAGTTCCGGCGGAAAATCTCCAGTGGTGGGCAATTCTCGTTCCGCACGGAAACTTAATAATGCTTCCTTGGCCGCTAAATCTCCCCCACCCCTACCACCAAAACCATCGGCCACCGCAAACAGACCACGAACAGGATCCGCGTAGAAACCATCTTCCTGCACAGGCCACGTACCCTGAACAGTGGCTGCCCCAAATGCAAATGTGCGTTTCATAATATCTCCTAAAAATTAGGCGCGCCTTTTTCCGAACTATTAAAATATTCAAAGCGCGAGAGCTTGCTGCGGCAACGCTTTTTATACAAATCATCTTCTGGAGCAGTACGCAGGCAACGCTCAAATTTTTCCCTAGCTTCTGTAAGATCACTCACACTTTCAGCCAGTATAGCTTCGGAATAAAGTCGCTTGGCTCGTAAATGCAGAATTTCTCGAATGGAAGCCTTACCATTTATGGCTTCTTTGTTATTGCTGTCCACACCCAACACTTGATTGTACAATTCATTGGCCTTCACCAAATCACCACCCTCTTGCCGCTGGTTGGCCGCGTCTTTTAACCAAGGATCAATCACGGAACTAAGCTCTTGGCGGATTTCAGTTTTCAACTGCTCCACGCGATCTAAATAGTCTTTCACATTCCAACCGTTTTCAGCCAACTTTTCGGCCTCAGCCAATGCCTGGATATATTTGCGGGCTTGAAAAGTTTTACGCACGCTCTCGAGCTGGGCCTCCGCTTTTACGCGATTTTCTTCTTTCACCCGAGCGGCCTCTGCTGCATCCCGATCTTCTTGATCCTTTTGCTTAATGCCATCTTTCCACTGTTGGGCCAAACGGTTGTTAGGATCTTTAGCGTAGATCTCCTGAATAATGGAATCTAGTTCCGAACGAAACTTTGCATCCACCAAAGCTTTTTCGTAAATTGGCTTGCCCTTTTCCTCTAAAGCTTTCACTTCACGCCTTAAGGCTTCTTGTTTTCGCTCTGCCTCAGCCCGTCGTTTTTCTTCTTCTAATTCTTCTAGTTTTTTCTTAGCGATACTTTCGTAAGATTTTGCGTCCTTATAATCATCTACATAGGTAAAAATATTACGCGTGTGATCCAACATCTTGGCATATTCTTTTTTCTCCTGAGCCTTGATGAGTTCCGCATAGTTTTCTCGAACATATTTCTTTTTTTCTACCGTTAGCTGCTCATAAGTGCGAGAAGCTTTTGAACCAGGAGGCACTCTTGTTTTTGGTTTGGGCGCTTCATCGGGCCCGCCCAAAAGCGCTGTAACAAGCGCAAAAACAACCAAGATGGTGAGATAACGCATCCGTTGCTTTTTGGGAATATTGGACCAAGCCAATTTAAAACGGCCGATCAAATCTGTGGGAGAAACCTGCGGCGCTTGAGGTGCGGAACTCGTACCTGTAGAAATACCTGGAATGCCTTGGGCACCAAAATCTCCCTCGCCAACCATGGGCATACCAGCTTCGGAAGATTCCTGTTGTAAATGCGTAGGAACGGGCAAGAATTTATCTTGTTGAGAGAAGTATTCTTTATTCTCGATCACAAATTGGATCTTGGATTCGCCAATCTGGATCACGTCTCCAGGAACAAGCTCTGCTTCTTTTACCGCATTGCCATTCACTAACAAACCGTTGGCACTATCCAAATCTTTCACGAAAAAAGAAAGGCCCTGCCTTCGCACTTCGAAATGCTTGCGCGAAGCCTTTTTCTCCGTGAGCACTACATCACAATTGCTGCCACGGCCAAATACAGCTAAATCCGCTGTCATTAAATATTCAGCCACATTAGCGCCACCTGGCTCAAAACGGAAAATGGCATTTACAGAGGAAGAAACCAAACGGGTGCGGCCATCGCCCTCTTCTTGGTATATAGAAGTTGTGCCAGAAGATGGAGCTGCAGCAGGATTCGGCCCTTCGATATTTACTCGTAAGCTAAATTTTCCTACAGTGATTTCCTCGCCGCCTTCCAAAGGAGCATTTTCTACTTCTTGCCCGTTGAGAAGAACTGCGCCAAAGCTGGCTTTCCGCTCCAGCACCCAGGAACCAGACTGCAAGCGCAAAACCGCGTGTAAACGACTAATGCTCGCTTCATCCAAATGGATAGAGCAGCCGGCAGCACGGCCGATAGTGATATCTTTCCCATCCGACTGTTCGAATTCGGTGACAGCTCTATCTTCGTAGTACACCGATATCTTAATCATTGAATCTTGTTCTCTTCTTTATCCAGCTCTTTAATAGCTTGCTGAGTTTCTTCGAACATTTTCTTAATCATCGAATTGGACTCGTTGTCCATATAATTATTATTGCCCGCTTCTCCTTCTAGGTAGCGAATGATATTGCCATAATGCATGCGGGCTTCTTTATAACGAAGAGATCTTTTAGCCCTTAGCGCGGATGCAGACATATTCTGCAATTCTGCTAACATCTCTTTTTTTGCGCTTTTCAAATAAATCTTAGCCAATTCGTGAGTAGGATCAACTGTAAGCGCTGTTTCAAATGCGGTGAAAGCTCGGCGAAAATTTTTGTTCTGCAACTCCCGAACTCCGGTACGAAAAAAGATTTCTGCGTCTTTTCTTTGCTGAGTGTCGAGAGTGTAATTAGGAATGTATTCCGATAAAGCGGCTTCCACTTCTTTTTTAGACTTCTTTTTTGTGTCCTGCTGGGTTTCTTCTTCGCCTTTTGGCAATCTTGCATTTTCTCTGATGGTAGTGCTATCGCTCTCGGAAAAATAGAGAATGAAAGCCAAGAAAAAGAGTAGAGCGTAAATCACCAATCGCTTTTTTTCTGTCTCTCTTTTCTTTTTAATTTCCTCTGCATTCAGAGGAGTGGCTTGATTTACATTTTTAGTAGCCGCCCCCACTAAGAGCGGTCGGCCACTACTATTTTCTGGTAAAAGCGGTCGTTCCGTTTTTTTAGTTTGTCCAGGCGGATAAACTTCCAACATGGTGAGGCCCACCAGCAATAAACCCCCTGGCTGTAAATGGGCCTCCATTACTTTTGCGCCGTTGTAAACAATGCCGTTGGCGCTGCCAAGATCTCTGGCTACGTAGTGATCTCCCTTCCAGCCGATCTCCACGTGCTTTTTAGAAATATTTGGATCCTGGAGCACTATCTGGCAACCCTCTCTGCCTAAAAACAATAAATCTCCTAGAAGAGAAAAACAGGTGCCCTTATTTTCCCCCTGGATCACCAAAAGGCGCAGGCGTTCCCCGAATTGCCGCGACGGCGGCAATCCCCGGGAAAATCGCAGCACACTTGGCCCTGCTGGCATCTAGTCCCCCTGCTTTTGGAATAAAAACAAATATGCTTCTGGTTGGCCAGGCACACCAGATAGGGCCAAACCAAGAATTCGATATCCACCACTGTTAAAATCGTAATCTTCTTCTATACCGCTATTGCCTGCCTCTAATGCCTTATCGGCCATTTCTTTTAACAAGGCAGGAAAAGACTCATCCCTGCTTACGGCATCAATCACTTCCCCTTGTGCTCCGCGGATTCCTGTTAACTCTTCAAAAGATTCGTTGTTCATTTTCACGCGCATTTCTGGATCTAAAATCAAAAATGGCTTGTTCATTTTAGAGGAAATAAATTCCGTAGTGCGCATCATGTTATCTATAATCAGGCGCTCTTGGTCTGCACCAGAACTCACCTCACCCGCAGCGCTGGCTTGTTCTCGAGGAATGCGGCCAAGAGCCGAATTCACCGTATCGATTAATTGATCGATGATTTCGTTTTTGTATTTCTTTTCAACTGAACTAGCCTCGCCCTTCAAGGCTTTGTCCATATCGTCGTTTAATTTCTCCAGCGGCTTGTGGGAAACATGCACAAGCAAATATAAAAAAATCACGCCCAATAAACCTGACCATAATAGCGCCTCAAGATAAACCGACATTATGGTACCCGAATCTAGCGCTATATTAGCCGTGGAATACACCACAGTAGCCACAGCCCCAGGAACATTGATCCCCTTACTTTTCGAAAGCACCATAATGGGCGTGAAAACATGGATCTCTTCTTTTTCTGGGATTCGCTTCACTTCCGTTTTGCCCCAAAAATTATTATTTTTGCGCAAAATATCTTTGTACTTAATGAAATAAGGATTTTGGTAAGATTCATTCAAGCGAGAACCTGGAGCCATGATACGGCCCTCAAGGTTAGCCACGATCGCTTCCTTCACGTGCACTTCTGAATCAGCGAAATCTGTGATCAGTGCGCCTTCTCTTTCCTCCAGAATGGCTTTCCGATTCATAAAAGCCAATTGACTAGAAATATGTTTTGCTTGGTGCTCTGCTTGCCGCAGAACTTCTTCCCGACTCCGCTGCAACACAGGATATACAGTGAACCCTAAGCTTAAAATAACGTAGGCCGCAAACATCACCAGGATGAGATTCACAAATTCAATCCGCTCGTAAAAATCAAATAGAACGGGCAGGAAGGTGTCGTCGAATTTCTTTTTGTATTTACCGAATAAACTTTTTGGTTGCTCGTCCTCAAGTTTGAAATGCCCAGGATCGATTTGTACTGGAGCCACGTTCCCGCCCATATTGGGTGAAGTTGCAGCTCGTGCTGAGATTTCAGGTAATAAAATCTCCATCACAAACGGGCCGGCGGAGATGCGATCGCGATTTTGCAAAAGTTTTTTCTTGGTGAGCACTCCGTTCACAAAGGTGCCATTGCTGGAGCCTAAATCCTTTAACTCCGCTTTACGGGCCTGGTACGTGATGGAAAAATGTTTTTTGGAAACCTGGGTGCTAGCCAATACCACTTGATTCTCGGGAGCGCGGCCCACAGAATTTTCACCCTCTTCCAAAAAGTACGTGGCTCCTCGATTCGGCCCCGATACTACTACGAGTTTAATTGCAGCCATGAATCATTTCCCCACTATTTCCACGGTGTACTCCCCAATCACTAAGCGATCTTTTGCCTTCAACTCTTGGGTAGTAACTTTCTTTCCGTTCACAAATAGTCCGTTGGAGCTACCGTGGTCCTGCACCATAAGCACAGTACCATTCAAATGAAAGGTGCAATGCCGCTTGGAAACTTTCGCGCCTTCCAATTGCAGGGTGCAAGGAGGGGTTACGCGCCCCACGATAGTTTGCCCCTCTACCAGAGGAATTTTTTTCCCAACCATTTCTGTTTTTGGTGCGACTAAAATTTTTATGAAGTAGGGCATATATCTAAATATCCTCCCACTTGCACACCCGCCTTTTCGAGCACTCCAGCAGCAGTTTCCAATACAGCGCTTGCACCAAAGTGGATCCAACTATGGCGCCAGGGCGGCAAAGAATGGTAAATGGCAATTACTTTTCCCGATCGATCGAGGAAAGCTGCGTCCATTGGAAAACGCATAAAAAAAGTGTGCACCGAAAAGCAGGGCTCAATCCACAACCCTTCATCGGCACTCAAATCTTTTCGTGGCAACAGCCCGCACATGCGCTCCCATGCGTTTTCTGTAATTAAGCAGCGGGGAAGGAACACAGCTCCTCCCCTTTTTTGCACGCTGGCTTTTTTTATCTTATCCCCCTAGTAGAGACCACCCGTATCGCCCCTCATGCCCAACATGAATGGGCCAAATATAATAATAAAAATGGCAGGCATGATGAATAACATCATGGGCAAAAGCACCATCTGTGTGGCTTTAGCGCCTGCTTTCTCGGCGCGCACAAAACGCTCATGGCGAATTTGCTCGCTCTGTTGACGCAAGATTTTACCGATACTAGCGCCCATTTCATCAGCACTGATGAGCACAGCCACAAAAGAATTTACTTCCATCAAATCAATTCTCCACGCCATACTACGCATGGCCTCCGCACGAGAAGAACCTATCTTGATTTCTTTGAGTAGCATTTCTAACTCTTGAATCAACGGGCTCGGCTTTGCTTTTTCTGTAACTTTGGCAATAGCGCCCATAAAATCCAAACCAGCTTCCGTTGATAGCGCTAAGAGATCCACCACAAACGGCATCGCCCGTTTTATATCTTCTTGGCGCCTTTTAATCACAGAGCTTAGCCAAATTTTATCTGGATAGTAGTAGCCTATTACCATCGAAAGCGGAAACGCGTAGAGAGGAACATCCACTTGCCACGCAAGTTTCATGAAACCTAAAATCACAGGAAAACCAATGATCAAAGAAATCTTGAAACTATATAGTTCATCAGGAGTAAGCGCCTCCGTGAGACCAGCAGACGCCAGTTTTCTTTTTAGTAATTTCCGCGTGTCGTTGATTTTTAAATCTTCAACAATCGGAACCACATAGCGGGAAAAAAATGGCCGGGAATACCGCAAAATAATATTGCCAGCGTCAGAGGCTTGATCGCGATAGTTGCCGAGTGCTTTGCCGGCGCTCCGCCGCTCTTCATCAGAAAAAACTGTTCGCACCAGGAAATACACCGCAAGTCCGAGCGCTATGTAGGCGAAATTTATCATAGAATAATTTTAAATCGAGGCTACAATGTATTCAATCTGCGGATTGCTTTTCCTGCTTTCTGCTATCAGCCCACTGTGAGCTAGCGCAGACCGAACAAAAACGTGTAAGAAAGGCGAGCTTGTTAAAATTTTTCCGAATGTACGCAAGACTCTGGTCGCGGCACCAAATTCCTCTACGGGCTGCCGCCCTCACCTATACCCTACTACTTAGTTTAGTACCGATTCTGGCCGTTTGTCTTTCCGTATTTTCTCTCTTCATCGACGTAAAACAGCTCAGCAACCACACCCAGTTCAAAATGTTCCTCTTTAAGCACCTTTCCGCGGGCTCCGGCAACCAAGTGGGCCGGGTAATCGATCTTTTTCTAGGTAAAGTGCATTTTAAAACCTTGGGCTATATCGGTTTTGCAGTGCTACTGCTGGTGGCACTCTTGCTGTTAGCCAATATTGAAGATTCCGTGAACCGCATTTGGTCGATTCACAAAAAAAAGCAGTTATGGAAACGGATACTCATTTACAATCTAATCCTGTTCCTTGGACCTGTTTCCGTGTCGCTTTCCGTGGCCACCACCACTATCGTAACGAAATTCTTTCCTCAGCTTTTGTTTAAAGCCAATATCGGTATCGTTTTCGTAAGCTCCCTCTTCCTCACGCTCACCTATAAAATTTTCCCTAATAAAAAAGTTCGCTGGAGTTCAGCACTGCTTTCCGGGGTGCTAGTGGCCTTAGCCACTGAATTAGCCAAGTGGGGTTATGCAGGCTATATGAGCAAAATGATGATCCACAATAAAATTTATGGAAGTCTTGCGGTGCTCCCCTCATTTCTCATTTGGATGTATTTAAATTGGATTTTATTCTTAGCGGGCGTACTGCTCACATTCATGCTGCAACACAAGTCCACCTTCAAAGTGCGAGGCCAAATCAATGACTAAGATTTTTTTTCTTGGCGTGTTTTTATTGAACACAACCGCCCTAGCCGAAACAAAAAACCAAATCTTATGGCAAGAATGGTATTTGTTAACAAAAGATGGAGTGGCACAAGGATATTTTGAAGAAACCATGGAGCGGCGGCCTGGAGATAAACATTTAGCACTTTCTCAGCGCTGGGTGGAAAAAGGTAAAAGTGAAACTTATATTGGTTCCGTGGTGCAAGATAACAAAGATCTTACCCCCGTGGCCTTTTTTAGCGAAAAAAAGAGCGCAACGAATGCCTACAAAATCGATGGGCGCGCCAAAAACGGCAAATTAGAAATCACCTTCAAACCATTGAAGCCCGCGGGTAAACAAGAACGAAAATCCCTGGCGCTAAAACAAAAAATATTGCTATCGAATTTTTTACCGAAAGCCTTATCGTTCCATATAGGTGATCCAGGCAGCTTTTCCTTCATAGCCGTAGTGGAAGATGCTCAGGACGGAATTTTTGATTCTCGTACAGGCGTAGCCGATGTTTCTGAAACTAGTAAAAACTTTAAAGGCACCCCCTGTTATCGGTCCATCGTTACTTTCAATGGTCTACCCGGGGAATGGTGGATCACAAAAGACGGTAAACTTTGCGAACTCCAGTTACCAACCACGGAATCTAAGGTGCAATGGACCACCGAGGCTGAAGCAAAAAAAGCTTTAGGGATGTAAACATGCTCATCTTTTTTCTCCGGCGCCTATTGCAGCTGCTGCCAGTGTTATGGGGAGTAGGTACATTTGTTTTTTTGCTGATCCATCTTGTGCCAGGCGATCCAGTTGAAATCATGCTGGGAGAAAATGCACTCCCCTCTTCCAAGGCAGCTCTGCGTGCCAATCTAGCTTTAGATCGCCCGCTGCCTGAGCAGTATTTGCACTTCTGGGGCGGATTACTAAAAGGCGACTTAGGAGAATCCTTACTTTCCAGAAAGCCCGTGAGCAAAATCATTTGGGAGCGAATTCCCGCCACCTTCTCCCTCGCTCTCCTCTCTCTCACTTGGGCAGTGTTGGTGGCCATTCCTCTTGGAGTTTTGGCTTCTGCTTTTCGGCGCACAATAGTAGATCGCCTGGTTCTCATCTATTCTATCTTAGGTGTTTCTTTGCCAAACTTTTGGATTGGCCCACTCTTGGTTTTATTTTTTTCTGTAAAATTAGGCTGGCTACCGGTTTCAGAAAGAGAAGGTTTTTTAAGTTATATTTTGCCCTCGCTCACTCTTGGGCTTGGCCTTTCCGCTATTTTAGCCCGCATGACCCGCGCCACCATGACAGAAACCCTCTCCCAGGATTATATCATCACCGCCCACAGCAAAGGTTTAAGTACCTTGGCTATTCATTTAAAACACGCCCTTAAAAACTCTCTCATTCCCGTGATCACCATTCTTGGCCTACAACTCGGTGGATTATTAGCCGGCACCTTGATCACAGAAACTATTTTCGATTGGCCCGGTTTAGGCGAACTCGTGTTTCGCGCCATCCAATCCAGGGATTTCCCTCTAGTGCAAGGCTGTGTGCTCGTGATTTCTTTCACCTATGTGCTCGCCAACGCCTTAGCTGATATCGCTTACTCCCTCGTAAACCCGCGGATCGAGCTAAAATGAAAAACGGGAATTTAAAAATTGGCGCTGTAATCATCGCTTGCTTGGCGCTAGTTGGTCTTTTAGCTCCTTGGCTTGCGCCCTATGATCCCACGGCCATCACTCTAGCCAACGAACTGCAACGCCCCAATGCCCAGCATCTTTTAGGCTGTGATGTGAACGGATCCGATATTCTTTCTATTTTGATTTATGGAACAAGAGTTTCTTTGGAAGTAGGAATCGCCGTTACAGCCATGTCTGTTTTGGTCGGTTTACTACTAGGAAGCATCGGTGGCTATTTTGGTGGCTGGCGGGATACCCTCCTCACCCGCATCCTCGATATCTTTTTTGCTTTTCCCGGAATTCTTTTAGCCATCGCTTTAGCCAGCATGCTCGGCCCCAGCAAAAAAAACCTTATTTTTTGTTTAGCCATCACTTCTTGGGCAGGATACGCCCGTCTAGTGCGAGGCGAAGTGCTCGCTTTACGCTCCTTGGAATATGTGGAAGCCGCACGCGCCATGGGCCTTAGTTCCTGGCGGATTTTTCTGTTCCACCTTTGGCCCAACCTCATTTCTCCCCTCTTAGTTTCTGCCACTTTTGGCTTAGCTGGCACCGTGCTCGCGGAAGCGAGCCTTTCCTTCCTCGGCATCGGCATGCCTCCCGGCACTCCGAGCTGGGGCGCCCTCCTCAATACCGGCCGGGATGTATTGCTAGAAGCGCCTCACATGGCCACCTTTCCCGGTTTGGCCATTGTTGCAACCGTGCTCGGATTTCACCTCCTAGGCGAAGGCCTTCGGCAACGCCTTGACCCTAAGGCCCTCCACTAACTAATGAAGTGGCGATCTTTTCGACATGTTGATTCCTTGGGCGGCCCTTTCAGCGCAGGAACCCCCTATTTTCGTTTAGGAAAGTTCTTTTTTGGCGCCCATTTTGCTTCTATTCCAGTAGAGGTAAAATAGAATAGCATGGGCTCGCCAAAGCAAATCCAGGCTCTTTTTCTCACCCTAGTAGGGTTTTTGTTTACCTCAGCCTCTAGCCTTGCCGTCACCATAGACGAACTAAACGCACAAAAAGAATTCGAGCGCCGACAAGCGGAGATTCAGGCTAAGAAACCAGAAGAGCTGGCCTACATGCCCCAAGGCGATGCTTTTGCTTCTGCTGCGGAACATTCTACATTTCTTGCTGCCCACCAGATGTATTTCGGCCCCTACGGCTTTTCCCTTGGGAAAGAGGAGCAGGACAAAATTATTAAAAATACGGCCGAAGCCATTGATCACTGCCTAAAAGGTGGCAACGATTGCACTAAATCGAAACAGGAAATGATTGTAAAAGCCTTGGTGCACTTTAATCTTGGCCACCAAATCAAGCACATGATGGTAGTCAACAACACCAATCGTGAAAATATAAAGTCCATTCAAAATCAATCCCAGCTTGACCAAGCGGCAATAGAAGAATCCGTGCGGCAAGGAAAAGATTTTATTTATAGGAATGAAACGGAAAAATACTTAGCCACTAAAGAAGGAAAAGAAAGCGCCGGCACCATCAAACGCGAAGGCAGCACGGCCAAACCACGCTATTTTCAGTTAGATGAAAACGACGTCCTGGCTCCTCAACAAGAAATAACGGACGCTGCTACTTTCAAAAATGATGAAATCCTTGGCCATGCTCTCACGCAAGACTACGCCATGTTGATCGAGAATTATGCCACGGATAAAAATGGAGCTGCCGAACAACGTTTTTATAAGTTTGTTTCCGTAGACAATAATAAAGGCGAAAAAACTGAAGTACTCGCCATGGGCAAAGACGGCAACCCCATCGTAGAAGAAAGATTCGCGGAAATTAAAAAAGAACAAGCCAGCCCTGGCGTTACCGAGGCAGTAACAAAATACAAAGAAGTAATCGCTAGTCCGCAATTTGATAGACGCCTAGATGAAAAAGGCCAAAATATAGTGTTTAATTATAAAGAGGGATTCGATCCCGAAAAGCTAGGCATGGGCAGAGATCTAGCTGCCATAGATCCCAACGAGTTAGCGAGCACCATAAAAGTAGACGATCTACCAACGGTAATAAACCCAGAAACAAATAGGGCAGAACTCAAAGGCATCAACCGCCACAAGGCGACCGTTAGATACATCAACCAAGCATTCAAAGAAACAGCAGAAGATGGATTCCAAAAAAATCGTGGTCCCCAATCCATTGGTGGCTCCGAAATCCCCTTGGGCGCCATTTCTGTTACCTTGGATCCCCAAAAGTTCAGTGAATTCTTGGATAATATCTGGCCCACTGCCGAGCGACGGCGCGAGCTTCAAAATCAGTGATTGTGAACGGATAAGTGTTGCAAGCGATGGGGAACCTCCCCTTTTGTATACCAAAGCATATTATCGTGAGTGATTTAGAGCAGAGTTGAAGAAAGATTTCGCCATTTGAACAAACAAGACGATCGTCTTTTAATATAAATCAGCCACTTTAAATTCCAGTGTAAGGTCGAATCTTTCTTCTAGAAAAAGGATCAACGCCCTCGAAATACATTTTCCAGTCTTCGTTCAATTTCACGTGATACTTGCTGATTCTTGTATGAAAAAATTCTCTAAAATTTAAAATCTTACCAACTAAACCCAAATGCATCGCAGGCGAGATAATATTTGCAGTAATGTCTCCCTTTTGCTTCTTTGTAAATTTCTCACGCATATAATTTTTATACGCTGAAAATAAAACAAAACTTTCAACCATCGCTTGCGACGTTTTTGCAAAGGCTATTGTTTCTCTTTTAAAGTCACAAAGGTGGTGTCGTGTGAGCAAATCCATATGGTTAATGGCAAAGAGACGGTTCTTATAGTTTCTCGCTACTTTCGCCGGCGTAATAAAGTGCGCAATTTTTTTCTGACTCTTTATATTTGCAATGGCATTTCGATACATGAAATGATTATCCGTGTGCAAATGCAATGATTGATCACATTTAGTAAGCAGCCTCTCAAAAATCCGTTTTGAGCATGTTTCAATAGCTCTTGGTGGATATTTTTTATGTTTATCATCTAGCATTTTCTTCTTTTGCTTTTGCTCTGAGCTCATTTTACCTTTGCGGTTTATGTGACAGAAATTAAAGTCGTACATAAAGAGCGACTCTCTTCCTATGGCGTGGTTGATGTTGTTGGGGTCATACTGAGAGAATGAGAAGTTTTCGAGGCCATCATAGGCAATAGACTCTTTAATATTTAAACCTTCTGTGTCCTTAGACATACGGAGCAGCGAATGACGAGACATTTTCTTTATACGCCTCAGCACTGTGTCTAGAGAACAATTAAGGCTTTTGGCTATGCCTCGTTTGGCGTCCCCCTTATGACGCAAAAGAAAAATGAGTTCATAGGTATCACTAGTACGATCACGATATGATAATGAAAAAAAAGAAGTAGAAAAAACACTTTTGCAAAGCTGGCATTGCACTCTTGGAGAAATGTAAGGGTAACGCTTAATTTTACGCATTCCATAGGAACGGAATTTGTTATTTTCAGCCACTTTAGGATCATGACAAGGACAATGAGAGTTTGGGCAATAAGGAACTTTTTCCATCCCCCTGACTCTTCAAATAGTAAGCCCACTTTGCTTACAATAAAGTATTAGAATCGTTTTGCCTTTTATATTGCGTGTTTGATTTTCCTACGACCGAAGTTCTATTATCGAACTTTCTTTCGCAACACTTACCCGCGCACAATCTCAGATCTGCTGAACCCACACGATCACCCGAGCCCGCTCATTAGGATTGCGGCTCGCTCCAGGGTGAGAATACGTTTTGGTTTGTCCGAGCTTTTGAATCTCTTGCACCAAAATGGGGTAATTAGAAACGCTGGTCACGCCGTCGAAATACACTCCACCCGGCATTACCTCACCCGAACGCTCCCGCTCTTTTACGTTCTTGGCCGCAAAGAGAGAGCGCACTTGGGGAATAAGTTCTTGGGGGCTCGCGCTTTGCACGATCAAGCGGTATACCGCGGCCGCTTGTCTAGATGGAGCCACAGGAGCTGTGCCCGCTTCGAAAGCGTCACCCGAAGGAAATTCCATATTGGCGAATTCGTCTTGCGCTTCTGCTTCCGCCGCATTTTCGCCCTCGGTATTTTCCGAAGAAGCCAACAAACGATCCGTAGTGATTTCAGCCAAGGCTGGGCTGCTATTGGCCTGGGATTCCACTTGGAAAACTTCAGCAAAGCGTCCTTCCACCAAAGCGTGGGCATTTACCTGGGAAAAAACCCAGGGCAGCACTACTACTGCCAACAGCCCTACAACTCCTAGTAAAGATGCTTCGAGCCCTAATTTATACTGCCAAGAAAGATCACCCCAACGCACTCCTTCGGGACGGCTGAGTAATGGCAAGAGTTGCTGTTGGCGAATGGAGTTTTCGATTTCTGAAAAATGGCGCGCAGGCATTTCACGCACATGGGCTTGGGCAGCGCGCATGGCCTGAACATAAGCACTCTGGCCGGTCAAAGAACGGTGAAGAGCAATGCGCTCCCGTAAATCTGCGCTGCCTTCTGCAACAAAGCCTTGTTCTTTGGCTAAACCTTCGCGAGCGTACACTAAAGAGCGGCCCACACGTCCGGCGGGCACTTGTAAAACGCTGGCCACATCATCGTTCGAGAGACCAACCCGATCCGTAAGATAGAGCGCCAGCTTTTCTTCCAGAGGCAAAAATTCCAAAGGAACTTTTTGGTCCGTTAAACGCTCTTGCAAAAATCTATTATAAGAACGGCGGATGCTTTCCACCGTGATGCGAATCATCCATAAGCGAAGGTAGCGTTCATAACGCTCTCGCTTGGAACGGCGTAAAGCTCTTTTCAAAGCACTCTTCAAAACGCCGATGGCAAAGGTCTCATCGCCAAATACGTGGTAAATAAGATCATAAATAGGATCTAGCTCACCTTCTACGCGTTGCAGTAAGGCCTCTTGGGACCTCACACCCTTACGCTGCATCGCTTTTTTGAAGGACTGAACCATTCTTCTCCCTACACAATCCTACTTATAAGATCGGCATCCCCGCCCGGTAACTGGAGTTCTTCCTATTTTCTCTTACTTAAAAGGTATACCATCTAGCAAAAATTTCCTAGTGCAGGGCGATTTGCCGTATGCTGGAGCAAAATGCAGAAACAGTTTTCATTTCGGTATATTAGAATTTTTTTCCTGTTTTCCGTGGCTCCACTTTTGTATTTTTTTTGGGAATGGGGCGGAGCGGAAAATTTGTTAGAATCCGTGAAGGCACCCGCTGCCGTGGAAGCCATCCGTGTAGGTAACCCGGCACCGGATTTTTTTGTGCCTGCGGAAAAAATCTGGGCCAAAAAAGATTTCCACTTACATTCCGTGAAGGGCTACCCGGTGGTCTTACACTTTTGGGCCACTTGGTGTGGCCCTTGTTTGCAGGAATTGCCAGAACTCTTAAGCCTGGCAGAAAAACTCCGACCCGAGGGCTACACTTTTATCGCCGTTGCCGTGGACGATTCCTGGGCCACGCTGGAAAAGTTTTTTCTACAATACCCGCACCTCGCGAAACTAAAGCAACAGATGGTTTTAGTTCTGGATCCAGATGCTCAAGTGGCAAAAACCTTTAGTTCCTCCCGCTTTCCTGAAACATTTCTTATCAATGATCAAATGGTAGTGGATAATAAGTTTATCGGGGCCCAACCCTGGAACGACCGAGGCATGAAGCCTTATTTAGAAACATTGCGCACCCAGCGCACGCCCTAGAGGATTTGTTATGCTGCAATTATTTACCCTGCTTTTTGCTCTAACGGCCCAGGCCGATGTGCTTTTGGATGAAATCAAAGTCAATCTGGAAGATTCTCAGAAAAAAGTAGAGCAGGCTAAAAAACAAATCGAAGATTTGGAAGAGAACGACAGTAAATTGAAAAAGAACCTGCAAGAACTGGAATCGGCCCTCAATAAAAAAGTGGACGAACAAAAACAGGCTAAAGAAACTTTCAATGACTACAGCCAAAAACTAGGCGCCACGGGCTCCGCCCGCAAAGAGTTTGAGCGCAGCAACTTAAAAGACCGCCAAGAATTAGAACTAGTGATTCGGGATATGCAAATGGTGGAAAGAAAAATGGCCGCCTTGAAGGCCGCCAAAAAAGCTTTGGAAGAAAGCATCGAGATCTCCGAAGAGAATTTGTCTAAAATGAATGACCGCTCCAGTAGCTGGCAGAAAAACCGGGATCACTTGCAATCGGAACTCACGGCCTTGGATAAAGATATTATGAGTCTTGAGCGGCAAAAAGAAGCCCAGCAAAAAACTCGGTTAGAGAACCAGCAGGCCCTCAATAAGTGGAAACAAACTCTGGCCACACAGGAAACCACGTACCAGAAGCTGGATTCCCGCTATCGCCAAGCTGTGCGGGATGCGGAAAGAAAAGAAAAAGAAAAGAATCGCCCTTAAGCTGGCCCACTTAATTGTTGATAGAAACTAAATGGCTCAAATGGCCACTCTCTGCATTTTATGTAAATGCTACAATAAATGTGAAATTTCTCTATAAATTTCAGATGGTTATTAAAAAACATCAACAATTAAAGGGGCCAGCTATTAAAAATACTGTCAAGTTTTTCCCCACCTCTGTCGAAAGGTTAGGCATAGGGCTTCCTCATTTAAGGAGGAAAGTTCTCCATTTTTGCGAACGAGGGCACCATGATCAATTGGGAAGAACTCAAACATATTCACGTAATTAAAAAACTCGATGAAGTATTGAGCTCTTGGTTTAACACCGCGATTTTGATTTCCGACGGGCACGGAACCATCCACAACCACGTGAAGGGAGAAAAACCCACCTGCAAAAACATGTTGGTGCAACTGATTCTCCAAAGCCCCAACGGCCAAGAATTCCTCGAAGCCTATTCCACAAAAGTTTGCTCCAAGCTTGCTTCCAGCGATAAACCCTTTGAAGTGGTGGATGGCCCATTACCCAATACCAAAGCGATCTTTGCCAAAGTGAAAATCGACAATGAATTCCTCGGCACCGTTTTCGCTTGGCCCTTCTTGCCTGCAGAACTCACGAGCTCCGATAAATCAGCTCTCAAAAAAGCTGCTATCGCCCAAGGTCTCAATGCGAACGATGTGGAAAAAGCCGTAGAAAGCTTAAAGGCCGTGGCCGATGCCAACCTCTACTATATGCAAGAGCTTGTGCAGTTAGTGGCTCAGGAAATCGAAACCTTGCACCAAGAGATCTCTTCCCGGGAAGAGCGCATCAACGCCCTTAACAAAGAACTCGGCGTTCGTTACCGCTACGATAACATCATCGGTAAATCGAAACCGATGCAGGATTGTTACAAGCTCTTGGATAAAATTAAGAGCTCCGATTCCACAGTGATGATTTCCGGTGAGAACGGAACTGGTAAAGAATTGATTGCTCGCGCGATCCATTACAATAGCCCCCGTAAAGATAAAGTAATTCTCACGATCAACTGCGCGGCCTTCAACGAAAACCTTTTGGACAGTGAACTTTTTGGTCACGTAAAGGGCGCTTTCACTGGCGCCGTGAAAGATAAAAAGGGCGTTTTCGAAGCCGCAGACAAAGGCACCATCTTCCTCGACGAAATCGGGGATATGTCGGGCACAATGCAAGTGAAACTCTTGCGTGTATTGCAAGAAGGCACCATCCTGCCTGTGGGCGCAACAGAGGCCCGTAAAGTAGACGTACGAGTGATCACCGCTACCAACAAAGATTTAAAATCCATGGTGGAAAGCGGCGAGTTCCGGGAAGATCTTTACTACCGCATCAACGTGATCAACGTGCACGTACCCGCCTTGAGAGATCGTAAAGAAGATATTCCTCTTCTAGTGGAAAGCTTCCTCACCAAAGGCTGCGAAGAAAAAGGTTTGCCTCCTAAGCGCCTCGCCAAGCGTGCCATGGAAAAAGTTTTCGACTATAGCTGGCCAGGTAACGTGCGCGAGCTGCAAAACGAAATGGAGCGGCTCTTGGTGCTCTCGAGCGATGAACCCAATATCGCCGTGGAACTCCTCTCCCCTCGCATCCGTGAGTTTGGTGAACACACCAAAGTGCAAGGCGTGCGCGTTGCGGGCAAATTAAAAGACGCTCTCGAAGAATTAGAAAAATCCATGATCAAGGAAGGTTTGAAGCGCACCAACTGGAATAAGAGCCGCTTGGCCAAAGAGCTTGGGATTTCCCGGGCCGGTTTGATCATGAAAGTGGAAAAATACGGCTTGGATAAACGCAAAGCCTACGCGGCTGCCGCCGCCGCTGCAGGTGGACGCACTCCCGTGGATGAAGTGGAAGAAGATTATTACGAGGAGAGCGGCGACGAAGAAAAAGCCGGTTAAGGCTCTAACGGATTCGCCACCAGCGCTTTCACCACCATCACCGCTTTGTGCACGGCCGCGTCTGGTAATTTAGGCGCAATCACTAGGCCAATCAATAGACCAAACAAAGCTTCTAGATAAGGCTCCGAAGAATCATGAAAGTATCGTTTCAATTTTTGCCGTTGTTCTTTTTCCAATTGTCGGAGCGACGCCCCGATCTCTGTTTCCGCATTTCGATGGACCATATAAAACGTGCTCATATGGGGCGCCTTTTCCAACAATTTTCGGGATTGGATCACGCTCTCGGCAATCAACCCTTTTTGCCAAAGCTCCAAGCGCTGGGGGCTCAGGCCAAATAATTCCTCTCCCACGAGCTTCACGGCTTCCAGCAAAATATTTTCCTTAGATTTGCCAAAATAATAATAGATGAGCGAGCGAGTGATTTTACTGGTGCGCGAAAGTTCGCTCATGGTCCAGCGCTGGTGCCCGCGCACAAACTCAAGCTCAATGGCCGCGTTGAGCACCGCCCAAAATGTTTCGTCTTTGTTGGTCTCTTTCATCCTATCTATTAGGATGAGAGCTTTTGCTTAAAGACTCAAATGATTCATATGGGCCTAGAGCCCTAAACTTTAAGATTTCTGAGTTTTTTTATAGGTATTTCATAACTATTTGAAAAAACTAAGTAATTTTGTTAATTAACTTAACAATTGCTATAGACTCATCGCATAAAAGTGGCTATAATAGAATACTAGCCCGGAGGTGGGATTTGCGTATTTCTGTACAATTAGCCCGCACCAAAGAACAGTACGAACAAGCCTTCAAGCTGCTACAGACTAGCCACCAAAAAGTGGGTTTTGCCCATAAAGGCATGGTGGAAGATCTTTGGCTGCTCAAACAGCACGCCCTCCCCTCCAGCAATACCATTATTGCGCTCGAGAAAAATAAAGTGGTGGGCGCCCTCACCCTCTTTGGCGAAAGTGCTTTTCGTTTGCCCTTAGAAGAAGAAGTGGATCTTTCTTCTTTCCGGGAAGATTTAAGCGGACGCTTGGCGGAAATTTCACTCGTGAGCGCCCAATCCGATGATCGTAACGTATTACTAGCACTCCATCACTTCGCACTCTGTTTTGGCGCCACCTATTGCCACTACGATGCCTTTGTTACCAAAGTGCCCCAAGCTTGGTCAGGCGACTACCTCAAAAACTTTGGCTACGAGCCCTTAACCATCAAAGAAAAATTGAACGGCGCCACTTTCTACCGCAACGCCAGAGAAGGCAACGATTTGCAAAAACAAATCAGCAAAGATGTGCAGGTGGAATACCACTACCCGGAGAAAAAATTCTTTCTCGTAGCCCATCAAAGCATTGAAGCCAATACTCTCGATTATCTATTTAATCAAAAAACCCAGCTCTTCGATGGCCTCACTGATCTAGAGTTACGTGTGTTGAAAAATTTCTACGACCATGGGGATTTTGCCAAAGTGCTCCCCAATCGCTCCCTTAACATGCCTCTTAAAAAAACGCCCAAGTACCGCCGGTTCCCCATGAACTGCGAAGGTTACTTGTGTTTAGCTGACGGCAAAAGAATACACCTGCAGGTGCTCGACGTATCCAGAGAGGGCATCAAGATCCATACGGAAGAAAACTTGCCTGATGGCGTATATCCCCTCACTTTATCCATCGGCATTATGAAACAGGCCGAGGTGATCGCCAATACCATTTGGTCTGATGATATTGCCCAGATCTCAGGGCTATCCGTAAAAAGCGGGGATAATAATTGGCAGCAGCTAATTGAATATTTAGAACAAGAATCCCTAAAAACGGCTGCCTAATCCAGCTTCTTAAAACGCCAACCGTATTTTTCTTCCACGCCGTCGGTGAGCTTATTCCAGCCTTCCCGCAAGGTCCACATCGCATCCTCAATCTCTTTTTTTACTGTGAGCGGAAGATCATCTGTAAACGTGAGCGAAATGCGCAGCTCATAGAGAAAATTGAAAAGAAAAAATAGACTCGCAGCCAAGCGTGGATCAAATTGCGCCACCAGCGCTTCTTCAGAGTCAAAATAGCGGAAACTCAATGTCTCCCGAAATTGCTCCCGATTGCGGTATTTAGAATAAACCTCAATCAACTTCTCCGTGTTTCGCTGCAAAAGATCCAGAACCCGATAGAGCTCGCAACAGCGCAGGAAAAAAGCATGGTCCACTTCATCCCGAAAGCTTAGCTCCTCCTCGCCGGCCAAAGGGCTACGGAAGGTAGGAAGCGTAAATTTCTTATAGCGATGGCGCCAGGGAGAAACAGGAGCCTTTTTCTTTTTTTTCATAGGGCCATAATACCCCTATAGCGCGGTTCTTTTCCATATTCTCCGCTCCACAAACTATGTTAAAAGCTTTCGATGACTTTCGATCCCAAAAAATTCAAAAAACCCTCTCCCGAAGAACTACAGCGGCGGCTCTCTGCCACCCAACTGGAAGTGACCCAAAGAGAAGGCACCGAACGCCCCTTCCAAAATCCCTATTGGGATAACAAAGCCGAAGGAATCTATGTGGATGTTGTTTCCGGCGAACCACTCTTTAGCTCCCTGGACAAATTTGACTCAGGGACAGGCTGGCCAAGTTTCACGAAACCCGTAGAGAGCACCAATATTGTGACCAAAGAAGACCACAAACTCTTCCAATCCCGCACAGAAGTGCGCTCAAAACACGGAGATTCTCACCTCGGCCACCTTTTTCCTGATGGTCCCGCACCCACCGGTTTACGCTACTGCATCAATTCCGCTTCCTTGCGCTTTATCCCCAAAGAAAAATTGCAGGAGGAAGGCTACGGAGATTTTGCCCAGCTTTTTGCAAGTCACGCCACAGCCACTCTCGCGGGTGGCTGCTTTTGGGGAGTGGAAGAATTATTTCGTAATCTGCCGGGAGTGATCGCTACCCGCGTTGGTTATACGGGCGGCGCCACGGCCAATCCCTCCTATGAAACCGTAAAAACCGGCACTACCGGACACGCCGAGGCCATCGAAATTATTTTTAACCCCGCCGTTACTTCCTACGAAGAACTTTTGAAATACTTTTTTAAACTCCACGACCCCACCACTCGCCACCGGCAAGGCAACGATGTGGGCTCCCAATACCGTTCCGCGATTTTCTACCACGATGAGGCCCAGAAACAGGCCGCAGAAAAAGTAAGGGCACTCGTAGAGGCCAGCGGACAATGGAAAAAACCTGTGGTTACAGAAATTCTTCCTGCAGAAAAATTCTACTCTGCGGAAGGCTACCACCAGAAGTATTTAGAGAAAAACCCTGGTGGTTATACTTGTCATTTCGTAAGGGATTTGGAGTTTTAAAAAAGAAAAAGCCGGCTAGATAAGCCGGCTTTTTACGTTTTTGCGAAAGCTTGTTTAAACTTTCATCAATTTCGTGCAATCAAACACATCTTTAGAGTCAAAGCGCTCGGAAGCGAATTTCCAGTTAAGGATTTTTGCCAAGGCGTCCAGGTGGCCTTTGCGCACGTTACGATAATCGATGTAGTACGCGTGTTCCCACACATCGGCTACAAGCAGTGGAATCAGATTTTTGGTGATCGGTGTTTCTGCATTGGATGTGTTCACGATCGAGAGTTTGCCGGAGCCGTCTTTTACGAGCCAGGTCCAGCCGGAGCCGAAATTGCCTACACCTTGGGCCACGAATTGCTCTAAGAATTTTTCTTTGGAACCGAACGTATCGTTCAAAGCTTTTTCCAAAGCCGCACTAGGGGAAGTGCTCGTGGGTGAAAGGTTGTACCAATAAAAAGTGTGGTTCCAGGCTTGGGCGCTGTTGTTGAACATGCCGGCGCTGGATTTCCGCACGATCTCTTCTAGGCTCGCGCCTTTGAACGGAGAATCTTCCAGGGCCTTGTTCATGTTATCGATATAGGTTTTGTGGTGTTTACCGTAGTGGAACTCGATGGTTTCCTTGGAAATCGTGGGCGCTAGGGCCGTGGGTTCGTAGGGGAGTTTAGGTAGTTGGAATGCCATGGATTTGTGTGCTCCTTATGATGTGTGCAAATAACAGTGAAAACAGGGATTGATCATAGGCGTGGGGGGTGGATGGTGCAAGGGGCGGAGTTTCTAGGGCCCCGCAACATGGGGCGCCCCACGTTGCGGCGAATAAATTACAGTAAAATCAATGTGTTATAAAAACCCACTCTTCCACCGCTACCCAATAAACCATTGCACATAACATACTAAAATGATAAGTTATTCTCCGGTTTTTGCTCTTTAGAGGTTCCATGCTGTTGTTCACCATCGCCCTCGGGCTCACTCTCATCACCGCCTTCCTTCTCCACTGTGACGACACCTTCCTCGATCTCTACGCCCTTTGGAAACGCCTGGAACCCCGGAAAATTTCTCCCCAAGAACTCAAGCAACTCACGCTTCTTCCCCAGCGTCGCCTGGCGCTCCTAATCCCCACCTGGCAAGAACCCTCCTCTCTCGAGCAAATGGTGCAAGGAAACCTGGAACGCCTTCGGTACGAAAACTATTCCGTTTTTCTTGGCGTCTACCCCAACGATCTTGCTTCCTGGGAAGCCGCCCGCCGTTTGGAGAAAAAATTTCCCCACCTCTCGGTGATCGTGAACCACCAGATGGGCCCTACTTCGAAAGCGCAACTCCTCAATCATATGATCGCGAGTATTGTAAAATCGGAAAAAATCACGGGCGTATTCCACGAAGGATTTCTGATCCAGGATTTGGAAGACGTAATCCATCCTCTGGCCCTAGCTACTGTAAATAAAGAATTAGAAACAGCGGATCTTGTGCAACTCCCCCTGCTATCACTCCCTGTTTCCTGGAAACAATTCACCGCGGGCACCTATGCGGACGAAACCGCCGAATCCCACACCAAAGATCTTCTCGCGAGGCACGCCCTAGGAAATTTCATCCCCAATGCAAGCTCTGGCCTCGCCGTGAGCCGAACGCTTCTTACTACCCTCCTCAACGAAGGCTCATTTCTTAGCGAAAACAATGCAGCTGAAACCTATCACTTAGCCATGCGAGCAGGCCGCTTTGGTTTTAAAGCTTCTTTCCTCAGCACCTATATCCAACAAAAAAATAAAAGAGATTTCATCGCCACCCGTAAGTTTTTCCCTGAAAAAGCAAAAGTCGCCGTGGGTCAAAAAGCCCGCTGGGCCACAGAAATCGCCTTCCAAGTGCCCAAAAAATTCGGCTGGTCGGGCACTTTCGCGGATCAATATTTTTTATGGAGAGATCGGCGCGGAACCTGGACAACTATTTTCTTAACGCTCGCGTCTTTTTTATTTCTCATTTCCGCTTTCCAGGGTGAAGGCGAAATTCCTCTTCTGCCCCGTTGGATGGAAATTCTTTCGCTAATAAATTTACTACTGCTAGCTAGGCGCTTACTCTGGCGCATGCGCACTACGGCCTGGGTGCATGGCTGGGCCTATGCCTTGCTTGTGCCTGTGCGCTGGCCCGTGGGTAATTTTATTAATTCGCTTTCCGCTTGGCGTGCACTTTCGCTCTATCGCACAAGTTTACGCACGGGCCGGGCCCCTGAGTGGATACAGAGGAGTCGAAGATTGCCTAGTGGGTTTTAAGACCCCGCCAATTCCTTAAATACCGGTTCCGTCATTCTTTGCACGGTCCACTCATCCATCGGTTTGGCCCCCAATGCATGATAAAACTTCAGCGCCCGTTCATTCCAATCCAGCACCGACCATTCCAATCGGCCACAACCGCGCTCCGCCGCCAACACCGCCAATTCCCGCAACAAAGCCTTGCCAATGCCTTGGCTGCGGAAAGCCGGACGCACAAATAAATCTTCTAGATAAATGCCAGGCTTCGCAAGAAATGTGGAATAGCTGTGGAAAAAAAGCGCAAAACCCGCAGGTGCCCCCGCCCATTCCGCGATCAAAACTTCCGCCACGGGTCTTGGTCCGAATAAAGTTCGCTCCAACTTTTCTTCTGTGGCCACCACTTCATGGGAAAGTTTTTCAAATTCCGCCAGATCCTGGATAAAACTTAAAATAGCCGGCACGTCTTCTTTCTTCGCAGAGCGGATGGTAAGCATAATTTTCTCCTCGCCTTTTGCCCAATATAGCGCACAAAAGCAGCCCTTGAAATCTCTTCACAAACCCCCTACCCTCTTCTTCCATGAAATATTTTTTTATCTTCGCACCACTGCTTTTCTTTTCCGCCTGCGCGTCGAACAAACCGCTGGATCGCACGGAATCCCAAAAAAGATATGAAGCACAAGAAACCAAAAACCAGGAGCAATCGCTTAAGCGCTCCGAGGTGTGGACCAAAATCAAAGCCCTCCATGCCCAAATCATTGCCATCGATTCCCAAATCCAAAATCAAGAAAATCTTATCAAGAAATGGCGCGGCACGCCTGAGGTGGCTAGTAGCGAAGCCATGATCAGCAATGCGGAATTACGCAAAGAAAACCTACGCCTAGAACGGGAAGCGCTTCTAAAAGAAAAACAAGCGTGGTGCGAAGAAAAGGAGGTAAATACAAAAAATGCAAAAGAGTGCGGCAACCCGCGTTGAAATACTGTTTTTTCTTCTATCTTTTTTGCCACGTATACACTTGCGTTTATAACTAAACCCGCATACGTATTCTAAAGATACAAAGCCGCTGGGTTTTGGAAGGGGCATACTTGAAAACTAAAAAAGACTACGCTATTTCGCGCTGCTATGAAACTGTGGGCGAATATCTTCGAGAAATGCGTGACGTATCGCATTACACACAACGCGAAGTTGCAGATATTCTAAATTATTCTTCTGCCCAATTTATTTCTAACTTTGAAAGAGGCATTACACTGCCCCCCTTAAACCGCCTAAAAACCTTAGTAAAATTATATAAGCTTGATGTGAACCGCTTAATGAATTTAATTCTAGAAGACGAACGCAAACGCATGACGCGGATGCTAAGCAATAAAAAGCATAAATAGGTTCATTATGCTTAGGCCTGAAATTTGGGTGCTAGAAGACGATCCTTCCTGTCAATTCACCTACCAGACCGCGCTATCGGCCCAATACAATTGTAGATTTTTTGAAGATGTGGCGGATTTTGCCAAAGCCCTAAGCATCCACCCCCAGCCCATGCTCGTGATTGCGGATTTGATGCTGAAGCAATCTAATTTCTTGGATTTCTTTTCCACAGAAGCCAGCAAATCTCTTTATAGCGATGTGATCATTGTTTCCGGCCTCGATGATATGGATGTGTTACGGGAGTGCTACGAAGAAGGCGCACTCGACTACCTCACAAAACCATTTAATAAAAATCAGCTCTTGGCCAAAGTAGAAAAGCTATGCCAAGAAAAAAAAGCTCCCCGCTACCAAGAGTGCAGCACGCCTAAAACCGTGCTCACTGTGGATCCTGGGAAATTGAAAGCCTACTTTCAAGACCGAACCATTTCCTTAACCCACAAAGAATGCCTAATTCTGCAAAAAATCAATGAGGCCAAAGCAATCACTAAAGATAGCTTATTGGCCAGCATTTGGCCCGATGTAAAGGTTGGGCGCAAAACTCTAGATGTTCACCTTTTCAATCTACGCAATAAACTTAAGCCCTTAGATGTTTCGATCCAATTTGAGGCGCCTAATGTTTATAAAATTAATATGCGTATCCCAAGAGTAGAGAAAAATTCCAGCCAAGCCATCTTGCTCAGCTAAACTTCGCAGTTAAGAAAATTTAACCGCATCTTTTAAGATCTTTGCAAATTTTTATTCTATCGTGCCTTGGCTAACAAAAAAGGGGCCATGTGAACGAAACTAAAATAACAACCATAATGTTTCTGCTGGAAAACTATCCGCGCCTCGCAAAATTTGTGGTGAATACGAAAACCCAAACCTTTTGCGTAGTCAGAGCCCAGCAAATTTTAGACTCCACGGATGATTCTGTTTGGGGAGCAAAAGAATCTATTCTCGCTGTGTGTTTGGAAATTTGGACAGACGGCGACGGCCCCAGCTTAGAAATTTTCCGGGAAGTTATGGACACCGACGACTTTCACCCCGTTTGCTCCGGCATAAAATATTATCTTACCTTCTAAAATTCTCCTGCCGCGAAAATAGCGTGTAAACCACACCGCCGATATTTAGCTATCTGAACTTAAGAAAAATTAAGTCGCGTTTGTAAGCTCGGGACCTAAAATATTCACTCGGCATTAATAGTGAGTATCTTATGGAAACGAACAAGATAGATCTTTCCTCGGCTCCAGAATCCCCTCCTAGATACTCTCTCTCCCAGCAATTATGGGGTGTGGACTGGCAGAGCCTTTTACCATGGTCATTAGATACTAATGTTACGGCTTCCCTAGCAAATTTCGATCTAATCAAAGAATTTATGAAAAAGCATGGAGCCGCTATTTATGAAGTAGAGGCCCAAAAATCTGCCTTTTTATCCACGATCGATTCTCCTGCCAAAGAATTTTACTACCAAAACTTGGCAGACCATTTTGCCTTTTGGCAAGCAGGGGAGCTTGTGGGTGTTTTCACGGGCAATGCCTTTGATTGGTCCACCTATTATCTTAGGAATTTTGCTTTGCTACATAAGGCCCGCGGTAAAGGCATGCAGCGGAAATTTTATGAAAAGTTATTCCTAGTACTCAAAGAGTTAGGAGTAGAAAGAGTGGAGGGCGAAGTTTCACCCTCGAACCTAGCGCAAGTACATACATTCAATAAATTAGAATTTAATGTGGTGGGCAGCAAAATGACCGAGCGCTGGGGCGGCCTCTTGCTCATGACCAAATACCTTCAAGAAAAAAATCAAAATGTATTCTTAGAACAGTTTTGCATGGGGCCCAAACCCCAATCTGCAAAAAATAAGCGGGAAAGGAGGATCATATGAAAAAGAAATTCGCAAAATACACTCTCTAATTTTCCTGCCCCCCCTTTTGCACTAAAAGTAAGGGGGGGGCCATTACTCACAAGGATTTAATTCATGGAACTGCAATCTCTTCACACAAAAACTAAACATATCAGCCGCTTTTCCCAGCAATTGGTGCAGGAAATGTCAACCTATTGCCAAGATCTATTGGATACAGTTCCCATTTTCCAAGGCGCAAAAGAAGGCCTCATTACCCAGAAAGAATTAGGTTGGTATCTCTTTAATTTAAAATTTCTCTTGAGCAATACAGACGATTGCATCCGCAAAGCTATGTTCCGCTCCCAAGAGCTGGGCCTAAAAGATCTAGCTGCTTTCTATTTAGAAAAGTTAGACGAGGAAGAAGGCCACGAAGAATGGGCTAAAGATGATTTGCGCTCCAATGAAATAAATTGTGACCAATTCTCTGAACCTTCCCCACATTTAATAGAATCCATGGCCTTTTTACGAAAAAGTATCCAAGAAAATCCCGCATCTTACTTGGGTTATGTTCTACTAACAGAATTCGTTACAGTTTTTGTGGGTTCCGTTTGGCTAAAAAACTTGGAAAAATTCTGTGGCATCAAAAACTCGTCTATGTCGTCCGTTGCCAACCATGTGGAACTCGACAAACACCACGTGATGGATGATTTCGCAATCATCGATAAAACTTGCATTGAGCAAAAGAACGAAAAAGCTATACAGGCTGTTGTTCACGGCGCTATGAGATTCTTTGAGCGCTTTGTGCGTGAAATTGAAGTACGGAAAGTTTCATAAATATGCTGGATCTTTTACAGCAGGAATTTCCCCTTCCAGATGGATGGTCAAAACCTGAATTCTTTACGGAAGATTTTCAGCTAGGTTCATTACGCCTGCAATTGGTAGGCTTTGCTTCCACGCGGATTGCAACGGGCGAAGAAGTGACTGGCAGTAGTGCAGCCCTCCACAAGGAAACAGAGCGGGCCTACTATGAGCTCCTAGAGCGCTGCCTGATAGTTGATTGCGCCTACAACTCTCAACTATCTTTTCCCATTCTAAATACAGAAGGCCAGCCCACAGGCAAAATGCTTTCTCATTCAGAGATCTTTTTACCTGACACTAACCTCAATCTGTGGAAGCATTCCAAATCCAATGGCATAGCTGTGCATAAAAATTTTCAAGAGGCTTCCATCCGCGCTTATTTTGAAATGGCCGAACGTGATCAAGTGCTACGCAGCTGGTTCGGAGAAGTTCTTCCACAAGCCTTGGACACAAAATACTTTTCGCTCCCGGGGCTCAAAGAATTAGAAGAAAACTACCAGGTAACCAGTTATTCCTTTCAAGATCCAAATAGACCAGAACCCGCCAAAGTAGTAGGCACTTTTGGTTTCCCAAAACAAGGAAATCTTCCACTGATTTTTGGGTTCGGAGCCAGCTTTGATTTTGCCACCGCTACAGCTCACGCCCTAGGTGAATGCTTCCAGCGTTTAGGATTTATCTTCGATGAAGAATTCGCTCCTACACCAGAACATATTTCGTTAGATCCTTCAGCAGATTTTCATTTGAACTGGTTTCTGCGCAGCTCAAGCCACAGTTTAATCCGCCAATGGTTAGCTGGAAAAAATAAAAAAAGCCCGCGGGCTGCTACAAAACTTGGTTTGGTACAATATGTGGAGCTAACAAAAACACCCGGAAAAATTAGCTTGGTAAAGGCATTGCAGCCAGGGCGGCTCCCGCTACGTTTTGGCCGAGGATATGAGGAATTTTATCCGCATCTTTCAGAATTAGAACAGGCCATCCACCCGATTTCTTAAATCTTATATAAGTGCTTTTTCGATTTTTGCGATCAACTCATTCTGCTGAAATGGCTTAAGCACGTAATCCAAAGCGCCTCCTTGCAAGCAAGTACGGGTTGTATCCGGATTATCAATGGAGGAAACAACCAGAAAAGGAAAAGTTAGCTTTTGAGTGGAACTCAAATAATCCAAAAAGGATCCATCGCCCAATTTAAGATCTGCTATCAAAAGCTGAGGTTGCTTTTGTTTCGCTAAATTTTGGGCAAATTCACTAATGCTAGAAAACACGCAAGTGCTATAATTTTTCAAAATTTTCCCGTACACAAAAATGCAACCAGGATCATCTTCTAAAACCCAGATGGTGGCGCTAATATTCATACTGATGCCTCCGGTGAACCTTTCTGCTCCCAAATAGGAGCTGTAGTAGTAAGTGCGGGCAGCGTAAGCATAAAAGTGGTTCCGATATTTGTTTCTGTTTCTAACACAGATAAGCTGCCCTGTAGCCGTTCCACTAACCTGCGCGTGAGGCGTAAGCCCATGCCTTTCCTTGCGGCATAGTTTTTCGAAGGAGTAACTCGATAGGCAGTGAGGTTTTCGTAAGTCTCCACGCTCAAGCCCGTGCCATTATCGGATACAGATAAAACGTGGACCTCATTAAGATCAGACTTTACTGCTTCCACCGCAATCCAAGGGCCGTCAATGGCATTTTTGATAAAGTTTTCCAGTGAATTTTTGTATAAATTATAAAGGATATGAATAAGATCCGATTGGCTTACGGAGAACTTTAAATTGAGCGCAGATTTTTCGATATGAAAAACGATCTGACTAAATTCTTTCCCCATAAATTGCGTACGCAAGAGCAGTAAAACGGCCTGATGGGCTGTAGCAAAAGATGTTTCTTGTTGCACAGAAGAATCTGCATTGCGTAAATATGTCCGCAAAGATCCCACCAGTTCTGCGGCTCGTTTGGCATTGATTTCAATTTGATTAAAATAGACAGAAGAGGTGGGATGCTGATTTTCTTTCATCTCTTCCACACAGAATTGCAAAGTATGCAACGGGCCCGCTAAATCATGCACCACCAAACCAGCCACCTCCCCTAAAGCACGGTAGCGACTTTGCTCCGTTTCGTGGGTGATCCAACTCAATAATTCTCTCTCATTCCTGCGTAAATTATCTGTAAGCTCATTAAAAATATTTTCAAATCGCGCTAACGCAGGAGAAGAGTGCAAGGGAATCGCCTGCTCTTGGTTTTTATTGGAAAGCTCTTGGAAAGTTTGGAAGAGGACAGTTAGGCCATTCATAAAATAATTGCGAGCCAACATCCAAGTTCTTGTTAACAACACAAAACCAAATATGCCAAGAGCCACTGTCTCTGCCAGGCTCCAAAGGGAAAAATCAAACCGGTGTGAGTACAAAAGGACAACCTGCAAATATAAAATTGCAAAGAAAATTCCCCCTATAGAAATCCTTTCTTGAAAACCAAAATCAGAAAGAGAAGAGGGAAACTTGGCCGTGCGAAACACAGAATTCCAATTATATTTATGGTGGAACTCCCTAATTTTGTCGGAAACAAAATAGTGTGTATCAAAATAAATATTGGCGTAAAAATAAGAGTGCACGAGAAAAAAGTAAGCGAAAAATTTAAAAAACTGTAAAAAGCGGGAGCCCTCAGCATGCCAAAGAAAAATAATGCAAATGGCCGCAGGTACAACCTTAACGACGCTGGCGTACACACACCACAAAGCTCTCCGATCCGGCAGTTGCACTAAGGATTCAAAAAGATCTTTTTTCTTTGCTTCATCTAGAGCCGCAATTTTTTCCTCCGAAATTTCGGGGAAATAAACAGCCACATCGGGATAACGTTTTAGGAAAAATTTGACTTCAAGATTTTTGAGAACCGAAAAGGAAGCCATATCAATGATGTGTAGATAAAAAAGCTCCCAAAGCGTAGGGCGAAATAGGACGATCAGGGAAATAAACACTGCCATACTGAGAAAAATCCAACTCACTGGCGACATCGTGCAACCCGGAGTGCGCATCCGGGACCGAGGGAAATTTTTCATCTGTAGGATTGGCATTTTTACGTCCTCGGTTTTCGAAGCAGGGGGACAGTAAAGAAGCCAATGCGTAGAGTCAAGTACGGATTCCTACTTTCGATGGTATACAAACACCAATGAAGACGACTGACTAGCACCACAAAAAGCCACTGTGGCGGCTACGGGCATGTTCACAGTCATGGAACTGCCTTCGATTACATAGGAATAGTCTGCGGTAGGTATAGGGGAGAGCTGACCACAAAGACCAGCAAACGCAGTGCAATCACCGGCACAGCTCGCCACAGAGTCTTCACCATGAAAGGTACTGCTCGTTACACTACTGAAAGTCATAGGGGTGGTTATTACACAAGAATCGATCGCCCAGGTGCGGTAGCCACCGAGGTCATGGTTGATTCTCAAAGTGGAGCTAACGCTCACGCCCGCAGTCAAAGCGTTATCGGTAAATAAGGGCACTTGGCTTTCTTCTTCCGCACAGCGAATTTGAGTTAGTAGCCAGTCACCATGAATAGTGCCAGCGCTCGCGCCAACACTGCTAACGGATCGATCATCCTTTCCGCAAGCCACTAAAAATGGAAGGGCAAATACTAAAGCGATCATTTTCATGTTTGGCTTACCCATAAAGAACTCCTTATAAAACTGTATTGGGCATAAGAGAGCAAAACCCAAGCCAAGCAAAAATCGATGCAACTCATTGATTTTATTTATCTTTATTGAACTGTATAAACTTTGGAAGTAGGCAGGTGTCTAAAGTTTATACAAAAAACTCGGGTTTCTTGCGATTGCCTGATTGCTGGAAAACCCATTCAAATATATGCCTTTAGTTCACCACACACTTGCTGAAGGGGATCATGGAAAAATCAAAAATCTGGAAAGTTATTGGCGCCTCTAGTTTGGGCACCCTGATCGAATGGTACGACTTCTATATCTTTGGCAGTTTAGCCACCATTATCTCTACCCAGTTTTTCCCTAAGGGCAACGAAACAGTCGCTCTTCTTAGCACTTTGGCTACTTTCGCTACAGGTTTTGTGGTGCGCCCTTTCGGAGCACTTTTTTTTGGCCGCCTTGGGGATCTACTTGGAAGAAAATACGCTTTCATGATCACCCTACTCCTGATGGGAGGAGCTACCACCGCAATTGGACTATTGCCGAACTATGAAACCATTGGCTTGGCCGCACCTTTGCTTTTATTGGTGCTGCGTTTATTGCAGGGTTTAGCTTTGGGTGGTGAATATGGCGGCGCTGCCACCTATGTGGCCGAGCATTCTCCCTTAGGCAAAAGGGGTTATTACACAAGTTTTATTCAAACCACGGCTACATTGGGCCTCTTTGTTTCTCTAGGCGTGGTATTAACCACTCGTTTTTCTGTGGGTGAAGACGCTTTTAAAGATTGGGGCTGGCGGATTCCCTTTTTACTATCCGTAGTGCTTGTGGTGTTTTCCTTTTTTATCCGCAGACGCTTAGGCGAATCGCCACTTTTTGAAAAAATGAAAGCCGCAGGGAAAGCCTCGCAAAGCCCGTTGCGGGATAGTTTTATGAATCCGGAAAATCGCCGCCTCGTAATCCTCGCGCTCTTAGGCGCCACCATGGGGCAAGGTGTGGTTTGGTATACGGGCCAGTTCTATGCGCTTTATTATCTACAAACCGTGCTAAAAGTAGAGTTTGTGCAAGCCAACACTATCATCGCTGCTGCCTTGGTGCTCGGCACTCCATTTTTTATTGTGTTCGGCGCACTCTCGGACAAAATCGGCCGCAAAAAAATCATTTTGACGGGCTGCCTCGTGGCCGCCCTGGCCTACATTCCTATTTATAAAGCCATGGAAATATATTCTGGCTGGAACCCAGCGGATCCCTTAGCGATGGCGGTGAATCCAAATTTGCCCATGCTTATGTTCTTGGTTTGGATCCAAGTGATTTTTGTGACAATGGTATACGGGCCGATCGCTGCCTTCTTAGTGGAACTCTTTCCCACCCGCATTCGTTATACTTCTATGTCACTCCCCTACCATATTGGTAACGGAGTGTTTGGGGGTCTCGTGCCATTCATCGGCACAGCCCTTGTGAGCGCTACGGGCAATCACTTTTCTGGCCTTTATTATCCCATTAGCATTGCACTAATCACTTTTGTGGTAGGTTGTTTTTTTGTGCAAGATCCAACTGGTGTTGAAAGCGAGTGAGCTCATGGAAAAATATGTTTTAAAACGCCACATCGGTTTAGTGGCACTCACTTTATATGGCGTGGGCGATATTTTGGGTTCCGGCATTTATGGGCTCGTGGGCAAAGCCGCCGGACAAATGGGATCCGCCGTGTGGTTAGCTTTTTTTGCAAGCATGGTGGCCGCGGGTTTAACGGGATTATCGTATGCTAGTTTAGGCTCCCGCTATCCCCGCGCTGCAGGAGCCGCGTACACCACCTACCGCGCGTACAAAAAAGCTTTTTTATCCTATCTCGTAGGTTTAGCAGTACTAGCTTCGGGCCTCACCTCCATGGCCACAGCGGCCAGAGTGTTTGCGGGTTATTTTACGGGCCTCGGCATTAATCTTCCCATACTGGTAGTAGCCATCGCTTTCTCCCTATTGATTGCATTCGTTGTGTTTTGGGGAATCAAGGAATCCCTTGCGGCCAATGCGGTTTGCACGCTGGTGGAACTAGGCGGACTCTTGATCGTGCTCGCCGTAGGCGCATCCTTTGTTGGCTCCACAAATTATTTAGATGCCACTACTCCTGCAAATCCTACGGGTGAGATTGGCCTGTCCCTAGTGCTCACAGGTGCCGTGCTCACCTTTTATTCTTTTGTGGGATTTGAAGATATGCTCAATGTGGCCGAAGAAGTGAAAGACCCTAAAAGAACTTTGCCTCGAGGACTATTGCTCGCCGTGCTCATTTCCTCTTTGATTTATATGGGCGTGAGCGTTGTGGCCGTTTCTGTACTCCCCGCCGCTGAACTAGCTCAATCCAATCGCCCGTTGGTGGATGTGGTGGTAAAAGCTGCTCCTTGGTTTCCCGCAACCATTTTTGGTTTTATTTCTCTTTTTGCTGTTGCCAACACCACCTTGCTTAATTGTGTGATGGGATCCCGCTTACTCTACGGTATGGCCCACCAGGGCTTGATGCCCAAAGTTTTAGGCAAAGTGCACCCCAGTAGAAAAACCCCCTATGTGGCCGTAGGTGCGGTGTGGTGTCTTTTTTTCATTCTCATTTTAAGTGGAGATATATCTTCCCTAGCTAAATCCACTAGCGTGCTCCTCCTCAGTTGTTTCATCGTAGTGAACACAGCATTGATTGTATTAAAGCGGAAAGAAAAAATTGCGGGTAGCTTCGAAGTTCCCTATTTTGTTCCAGCCTTGGGATCCATTGTCTGTTTAGCCATTCTCAGCCAAGCCCAATTTGCGGAGCTTGCCACCGCAGGTTCCATTCTTGCTGTTATTACTGTGCTCTATTTTATTATGCGCCCCACTCCCAAGGCCATAGAAACTATGGATGAGCTAGACTAAGGCAAACTGCCGCTTGCCTAAATTGCTGCCTCCATTAGACATAAATGTCTAATGAGAACGCAAATAAATAGCGATCAAACCTTACGGGCACTAGACTCCATCTTTGCCAGAGGTCGCCCCACCTCTTCCCAAGCCCTGCAAACCCAAAGTGAAATCCTTCGCGCAGCTCTTGCGCTCTTTAATGAGCGGGGAACCCATGTGGTCACAACCCATGAGATCGCAGAAAAAGCGAAAATTAGTCCAGGCAATTTGTACTACCACTTTAAAAATAAAGAAGAAATTATCCGCTCGCTATTTTGGCAGATTGATCTTTTTTCCCATAGTAAATGGGCGGGCCGCGCACCGTTAAATCCGAAAGAAAGCATGGTGGATTTCATGCGCTTTTTCTTTGGCGAACTGAAAAGCTACCATTTTTTCTTTCGGGATTTTGCCCTGCTTTTAAGGAACGATGCGGTTTTAGAAAAAATCTGGCGCTTTCGTTATGAACATCTCTTCAGTGCCATGAAACAAGCCGCCAATCTTTGGGTGCAGGCGGGAATTTTAAAGCCATTTAAAAGTGAGCAGGAAGTAGATGCCTTTATCGAAAACTTTTGGATCCTGGCTAACTTTTCCGGCGTGCATTTGGAAAATCGACAATCCGTGCAAAAATCCACGGAGCTTTTGATCCAATACCTTTACCCCTATCATTCGGAAAAAGGGCAACGGGTGTTGGATTTGTATAAATGGGAGTAGCTAAGTCTCCTCCTCTGTCGGAATCCGGGTAAAAGCAATCCGCAAAGGCGCCAAGTTTTCAGTTTCGTGGATGGCACCATAGTGCACAATATCTTTGCCAAAGCGATCGTTCACTTTATCAATGGCCGAAGTGAGCCGCGCCCGGCGGTGATCGTCGAATAAAGTGAGCTCCCGGCATTCCTCAGAAACAAGATCAGAGAAAACCATGCCCGTGGCCAAGATCCTGCCCTCCGGCAAACCGAGCCACATCTCGTTCACAGCTTGCACAAAGAGAGCCGTATCTTGGGTGCAAGGCAGGCGCCGATAATCTCCCCAACTTTCCTGACCCAAAAATCGCACATAGATAGAAATGCTCTTGGCCCAAAAATTTTCCCTCCGCATGCGTAACGCAGCTTTAGAGGTGAGTTTTTTCAAAATCCGCAACGCCCCCTCTTTATTCCGAAGCTCCGGCGGCAACACATGGGATTGGCTGATAGATTTTTGCTGGGTCTTTTTGCGCTCTAAATCTTCGCCCCTAAGTAAACTCCACATTTCTCTGCCATTCACACTTCCCCAGGCAAACCGCAACTCATCGGCGGAGAGAGAAAATAATTTCTCCATGCTGCGAATATCCCTGCGGTAGAGCCTTTCTTCCATGCGGGGACCAATGCCTGGAAGATCCCGCAGATTTAAAGAAAAAAGTTTTTCCGGTAAATCCTTAGGCCTAAGCACCGTGAGTCCATTGGGCTTTTTCATATCCGCCGCAATTTTTGCCAAATAGCGATTAGGCCCGAGGCCAATGGAACAGGTGAGATACTCTCCCACTTCCTTGGCAATCGTGCGCTTGATCTTTTCCGCGAGAGCCGTGGCCACCTCCACGTTCTGCTGGGAGCCTATGAGGCGGCAAGCAATCTCGTCGATAGAACACACCGCCTCCACGGGCACACAAGATTCCACGGCCTCCACAATCAAGTTGTGGTAACGCACATAATTTTTATGATCACCCATCACAAAAATCATCTTCGGGCAGCGCCGCTTGGCCTCTCCCACACGGGTACCTGTTTTCACGCCAAATGCTTTGCCTTCGTAACTTACGGCTATGCAAGAAGTGGTATCTGCAAATAGAGGCACCACGGCCACGGGTTTGTGACGTAAACTTGGGTTCATTTCCTGCTCCACGGAAGCAAAGAAAGAATTCATGTCTAGATAGAGCCAGCGGACTTTTTCAGCGGATGATTCAAGCGCCATACAACTAGTCAGTATAGCAGAACCCCCATACTCTCACCTGGACGCGGCGAGGCACAAATTAGACGCTAAATATTATTTGCGCCCTTCGCCTTCTTGCCATGCCAAGCAGCATAAGCAGAAATCACACCGGGCAGCACAAATCCCATATAACCAACATACAAAAATATCCAAGCGCCAACGGCGGACCCAAAAATAAAGGCCAAGATAGATCCAATCCGCAAATAATTAGCCCTCAGCTCATTGCGAAGATTGTTTTTCTGCCAATCAAAAGTAACCAAGCGAGCCAGGCCCAAACCAAGATCCGTGGTAAGGCCGGTTAAGTGTGTGGTGCGAATCGAGCGTCCAGAAGAAGACGTAATGGCCGCATTTTGCAGCCCGCTAGCAAAGCACAGCAGTACCAGCAAAACATAATTCTGCTTCAAGAGTCCGGTATTACCAAAATCCCCGAAGAAAAAAAGATCCCCTCCCCCAGCCGCCACAAATAAAGAAAGCGCGCTCAATCCCATTACCCAATCAAAGTGCGGTTTTTGCCCCAGATACATAGGACGGTCTATCCACAAGCCGGCTACAAATGCACCTAAGAGAAAAAATAATGGAACCGAAAGGATCCCTAAAGCCGCATGAATTTGGTGGCTCGCAAAATCCACCCCGAAAAGCGTGGCGAATCCTGTCACATGGCTCACGAACCGACCCGTGGCCAGAAAGCCACCCGCATTGATGGCACCTCCATTAAAACTCAAGAGGAACCAGTGCAGTACGACTAGGTTGCTCGCGTTCTGGTCAAAGCGGTGGTTGAACATATAAGCTGGCCCTAAAACAAATCCTACAATAAATACGAGATTTCTCTAGAAGTTTTTTGGCAGGGAAAATATTGGGCGGATCTTCGCTTTCGCAAGAAACTTGGCTGAACAACGGATTGCAATTAAGAAACCAATAATCTATAGAAAGCGGCATGCAAGAAATCATTGCTGCCACTCCTTCTCACCTTCCTCAAGTGCGGGAGCTATTTGTGGAGTACGCCCATTCTTTAGATTTCGATCTTTGTTTCCAGGGATTCGACCAAGAACTAGCCTCACTTCCTGGGGATTATTCTTCCCCTAAGGGCTGTATTCTTTTAGCTTATGTGAACGAAAAACCCGTCGGCTGCATTGCCCTTCGGCCTTTAAGTAATAAAATTTGCGAAATGAAACGCCTCTATGTGCAACCTGCATTCCGCGGCCAAGGCCTAGGGCGGAAGTTAGCCGAAGCACTTTTGGAAAAAGCTCGCAACCTCGGCTATCACCATATGCGGCTCGATACAGTGCCAAGCATGAAGGCGGCGTTGGCGATGTATGCATCCTTGGGTTTTTACGACATTACTCCATACAGAGAAAATCCAATTGCGGGCTCTTCGTATTTGGAGAATGAACTTCAGGCTTAGCTACCCCCACCTATCTCGATCCATGCTCATGATAATTTAACGGAGAATTTGTCAACGCTATTACCGGGTAAATCATCCATATGCGCTCATGCTCGAAAAGAATTGATACGATGGATAAGTATGCAAAAAATATTTATCTTAGTACTTTTCATAACCCTAACCTCCAGTGAATCCCTAGCCCACCCCCGCTACGACGACGGGGATCGCTCCCTACAAACTAGTAGCGGCGGTGACCCGAGTGACAATCTACCGCTACCCGGTAGAGATGAAATTCGCTTCGGCGTGTATCAACCTTGGACAGGTGTGCTCCAAAATCTTAAAACCGAACTGGATCCAGAACGGAATTATGTGATTTGGATCAACATACCCGCTGGTCACCCCATGGATCTTCGCACGCTCGATAAATTTCGTAGTTGGGTGCTAGGCACACCGATCAAAGAGATGTCGATCAGCCATAATATGGTGGCCTGGCGCTGCCGAGGAAATAACGGCCAGATGTATGAAGCCGCCACGGGCATGACAGGCGAAGTAACTCACCAGACTCCCCAATTGATCTTAGGCAATTTTGGTCTCACTACTTTCCTTTCCGTTTTCACCGATGGCCACCTCAATCCCTCTTGGGAAGTATCGGGATATATCGAAGCAAACGTGGAGAAACGCGGTGTAGTGTTTGCCGGCTTTGAAGTAAGCGAAAGCGAATGCCGCAATATGAATGATTTTGTGCTCGAGTTCATCAATCATCCCAGCGAGCCGTTCCGCCGCTTTGGTCTTTTACCAAAACCCGCCCTCATGGAAGGCGGTGGTTGCGTGACTTTTGCCGCTGAACTCTTAAATCGCGCGGGGCTTCTACAATCCGTGATCCCAAGTTTCAATCGCAATCTGCGGGCCCGCCGGGAGCTCATGGGAGGAAATTTACCCAAAACTCCTCCCAATGTGGAACTTCCAGCCATGCCCTGGCTGCAAGGCCAAAAATATTCGATCCCTGTCTTAACCCTGGCGCTTTCTTCCTGGGAAAAGAAAGGTGGTAAGGCGATCGAAGTAGAGGTTATGGACCCTGAGCTCATGCTCTATTCCTTCAAGCAATTTGCTAACGCTTACCTCGATCAACTCCCTCCGGAGCAAAGAGAAGAAGAGAAAGCAGCCCTCGATAAAACTCCGCTCGGGCCTCGGGTGACTGTAGGCAAGCTTCTCTTTAAGAAAAAAACACGGACCCTAATCGACGATACTTTCAGCGGCATGAGTGAGGTGCGGGATCTAACAAGAAATTGGATCCGCGAAAAGCAAAGTGCCGGCTACCAGTTGCGAAGAGTGTGGACATCGGTGAACATGCCGGCCTTTTTGATGGAACGGTAGGAATTCACTGGAACCCGCAAGCCCTTTGAAAATGGAAGTGTGCGGTCTGAAATGGTGGTTTTGGAGAAGAGCCTGGCGAGCTACTCGTAAATCTCTTTACGGTGCCCCACCTTAATACTTTATTAAAAAAATTCGTATAATTTGTGGCTCATTTTTTTAAATTTTTAAGAACCGCTGTTAGACTCAACTCTTCTTCGTTCTTACGCTCATGATAAGCGGAAAGATCCATCCTTTCATCCAAGTCCCGCCAATTAGAATTGTGCAAGCTATTCAGCACATGATCGCGCCAAGCGCCATTCACTCGCAGGTATTCTTTCGCAACACACTCCCGCTGGAAGCCTAATCGTTGCAACAACTGAGCGCTGCGTTCGTTTTCGGGCAAATGATTGGCCATAATGCGATGAATATTTAACTCACCAAATGCATATTGGATCGCAGCCAGCAAACTTTCATGCATAATGCCTTGGCCTTGGTATTTTTTTGCAATCCCATAACCCAAATAACAGGCCTGAAAAGGTCCACGAGAAATTTGTGAAAACTCTAAAGAACCCATCATTTCATTTGTATTAGGCAAAAAGATAAATAGACGTAAAGCTTGGTCCGCAAGAAACGCTTCTGTATGTTTCGGAATTTTTTCTTTCCAAAAATCTTCTGTATAAAAATTTGCCGGATTCTTAGGGTCAAATGGCGCTAAGTGGGATTCATTTTCTTTAAAATAGAGCAGGATGGCTGGAATATCTTCTAATGTTGGCAATCGCAGAATAGCTCTTTGGGTTTTGAGGCTAGGAAGCTTGCGCATGAAGTTGGTGTAACAGATTTTATTAAAAAATCATAAAAATAACCTCAAAGCCAAGGTAGCCATCAAATCCAAGAAGAATTCGAAAAATCAGTATTTTCTAAGCAGATTTCCTCTCCACCCCACCCATTTCAAGAGGAAACTTACTTTCTTCCCAAGCCTTGAATCCTCCGTCCATTTCCATCACCGGATAACCGTGAGCGGCGAATTTCAATGCAGCTTTCGCAGCTAAATGACAGGCTTGAGAATAACAAAGCACAATGTTCACCTTGCTTTTATCTAAGCCAGCAAAAGTATCCCATTGGGTTTTCGGTAAATTAATGGCTCCCGCTGGATGTTTATCTGCGAAATCTTTTGCTTCGCGCACGTCTACCAAAATAAAATCCTCCCCAGAATCTTGAAAGCTCTTCACTTCCACAGGCCCAGTGGTGAACTGGATCTTTTGTTTAAAGTATTCTTTCGCTGCGGCAGGATCGCCAGGAACTAGTAATTTTTTGTTTTCTTGCATAAAGCCTCCTAGGGAAGATCTAGCAATAAATGATCCGGAAAGTAGAGGTGCGGAAGGGTGGTCAACTTGACCACACAGCAAAGCTTATGCAATAAAAAGCCATGCTGCCACGAGCCATTTCTCTAGTACTTTCCTTTCTTGCCCTTGTATTAGTTTTTGGCGGCCTCGCTCTGATAATTATTTCTCCCTTTCTCCACTCCATTTTCTCTGATCTTCCACCTCCCTCTTGGACAGCGATAGTGGCCATGGCCGTATGTGGCTTTGCGGGCATCGCCATTGGAATATGGTTTTGGATTTTGGCTTGGAAGCGTTGGCTACCGAGAGAATCATCACGATCTTAAATATAGAAAACAAATATTCTCCCTACACCCTTCACGTGACACACCTTCACTAAACGTTTAGAATTTTGTTTATTGGAGTGGAAATATGACCAATGGTTTTGTGGCTAGCGCGATATTTTGGGGCCTTGGAGCTCTACTAATTGTTTATCTCGTTATTCGTCTGCAAAAAAAATGGCTGCACGAGTAAATAAAGCGAGAGCAGATCTTGAAAGCCAGGGCTATGTAATCGATCGGGCTGTTATGCGTCCACTAGGAAACATCACCCGAGTTTGGGGGCGCTATGCCCGGCCCGTGGGCAGGGTAAACTGCAGTTACTAATGAACATTCTCTTGTGGACCCTGCAGGTCCTGCTCTCTTTACATATAGGGAGAGCAATGCAACTACCCCAAGTCTTTGCAAATCTGACGTACAATTTTACACACAACTTTCAGAGGAAGCACATCTGATTTACAATCAGCTGCGCATTGAAGAACTGCACCTTCACCATTGCGGCCGCACCTCTATCCCTGGCATTTCAGCCAAACCCATTATCGATACCTTGGGTTCTGTTCCTTCGTT
>CAYQES010000017.1:0-53976 GCA_964416595.1 uncultured Bdellovibrionales bacterium
CTAGCCTGCATGGGTGCCTCGGCTAGTTCTGTTTGTAGAGTGCGCTGAAATACCTCTAACAAGTACGCGTACACCACAGGATCTGTAACCAGAGTTCGGTCCAAAACGTTTTCGCAATTGTAGATGGGCGCGTACTCAAAACCACTGCAGCTCGTGGTCATGAAGGGAATATGGTGAATGGGTTTAAATAAGTCATCAAAATCCCAGGGCAATACTTTATAAAATGGCTCACCATTTGTGCCGAGATAACCGAGATAAAATATTTCGTCGGAATAGTCGCCATTTTTCAAAAGACTGTTCATGGCGAGCCACTGTAAATAATGATCAAAATCCATGCGGCTCTTTAATTCATCGAGCAAAGTCTGGCCTTGCCATTTTTCCACGCCTGCCATTAAATCCACTAAACCTTGGTCATACTTTATTTGAGGGAGCTGAGAGGTTTTTGCGATTTTTTTGAATTCAAAATCCGAATAGCGACGGCGGGAAACATAGTCTGCGCGCTCTTGCTTAATGGCATAGTCTACCGGTTTTACTAAAAGTAGATAGAGACCCAGAGAATGAACATTTTTTCCGTTCTCGTCGGCCATCTCAAGCTCCACGTATTCTTGGTTCGTTACTGGAAGCCCTACTTTTCCTGCCGTTAGGAATCCTAAACGACTATGCATATAGCCTAGATCTTCGGCCATGCTATTGAGAGCAAACTCTTTTCCTTTTAGATTTTCATTTAAGGCGAGGGATTCTTCTGCTTTTACTTCAAAGCAGGGGCGCTTTTGCTTCAAGCAGCTTTGTCCGCGGAATTTGATTTTCGCTACTACTGCCGGAGCGCCATTAAAGCTGATCTTGGCTTCTTCAAACTTTAGTTTCATTACCCGCATTTCCGGGTTCTTTTCCAGCTCTTGGAACTTCCAGATTTGGTAAGCCGGCATGATCAGACTCACTTTATGGGTGCGGCCGGGGGCAACGGAATCAGCAAAAGCTGGCAGAGAAAATAAGCAGGCCAGCGCTAGCAGAAAGTTTTTATACATAAGTAGATGCCCTCATTTTTGTAGAAACAACTGCATATCAGAAAAACCTCAATTGTGAGAGGTTAAAGGTGGGTTTTTAGGGAGCTTATAATTCAGGACCCCAAAATCCTCTTCCGCAACAGTAGCCCTGGTTTTTCTACCAAAATATAGGTCACCACACACACAGCCATGCTACCAATCGTGCCCATAAATAGTAGCAAAATCATCTGCAGCCAGGACGGCAAGGGCCAGTGATGGGGCCGTAAAAAATGCATGAGAAAAAGAAAAATCGGAATGTGAAAGAGATAAATGCCATAGGAAAGCTTGGCTAAAGGATAGAGAAAATTTGCACCTAAGATCTTATTCAGCCAAGTGTTATGCCTTACCACCACCCACAACAAAGCACCAAACCCCAAAGCCACGCCCGTAAAATTCAATAAAAGCTTTGAAGCAAAAGAGGCCAGCATCAAGGAAAAACATATTCCCAATAGCAACAAGGGGCGCTGTAGAACAGCTTTAGCCCAAGTTGGCGGCTGAAAATTTTTATCCTGCTGGATATTGGCGATAATCATACCAAGAATCAAACCCTCACAATTGGTATGGATGGGCCGGTAAATCACCTTCATATAGAGTGCTAAATCAAAGGTTTGAATATCAGATACCCTAATCCACGAAAGGTAGCGAAAAAGAATTGGAAGAAAAAATAGCACCCAAAGAAAACTTCGGTATTGCTTGAGCGTAGCGCTCCTCACCACTTGACCATAGGCCACAATAAAAATGGGTGCTAAAATATAAAACTGCTCTTCCGTGGAGAGTGACCACGAACCACGCACAATATCGGTTTCATAAAAATAGTTTGTGAAAAACGTAAGATTCGCCAAAAGATCTTGAAATGGAATCGGCGCCGGATATTGAAAATAAAAAAACAGCAGCGCCACATAATAAAGCGGCCAAATGCGCAGGCCCCTGCGCAAAATAAATACGCCAATTTTTAAATTCTCTGTGCGCAGCCACTCTTTCCAAATTTGCCCGCCAATTAGATAGCCGCTTAACGTAAAAAATAAGGGCACGCCAATCCATCCTCCCTTAAAAGGCGGCACCATATTTAAAAAAGATCGGGCCCCACCCTCTTCCAGAAAATATTCGTTGGCATGCATGCCAAGCACCATGAAAATCGCCAGCGCCCGTAAGCCATCCAATGGTTTATCAAAACCGGCGGGGCGGATAAATATTTCACGGAAAGCTGTCATCGCTCTAGTATGCAGCCACTTCAATCTTTGATCCAAGAAAATTGGATCCCCGCCTGCTCCAGGCGCTCCTGAAAATCGGAATCCTTAAAAGCCGCGGCCGGTGTGAATACACCTCCCGTTGGTAAACGTGAACGGCTTTGCAAAACACAAAGCGCCGCTTCTAACAGCATAATCGGCGTTGCCACATACCCAGGCTCCGGGCCGCTTACGCGAAAATGTAATTCTTGTCCATTTTCTGTTACACCAAACAGATCCATTTGAAAGCGAATGGATGATAACTTTTCTGGCCTAGGGCCTGCTTTAGAAAAACGACCAAAGCTAAAAAAACTTGGGTACTTTAAAACTAAATTTCGCGTGAATGAAAATGGAATGAGCGGAATAATCAGCAAGCCACCCACAAAATCTGCCATCAATTCAAAAAAACTTTTATACCCTATATACGCCACATAACGGGGCCATTGCGCATTTTTATCTTTAGCCGCTAAGAGCTGCTGAGAATTTCTCACCACCACAGAATCCGCGCCTAAAAATGGGTGCACCCACCATCCTACTCGACGCTCAAAATAAGGCCAGGTTTTTACCTGCAAAGCTTTCCCTGCTCTTAAGAGATAGGGCATGCCTCGATGTTGGCTGAGTTGTTTTCGCAAACGATGAATCTCTTTCACATGTAAAAAAGACATCACCGCCGATTCATAGGTGCCGGAGTTATAAACAATCCTCGCTTCCTCAGATTCCGCTGACCAAAAACTCTCTATATTTGTTAAAACTTGGTGTTGCCCTTGGGCCCTCAAGTAAAGGTTCAACCAACCCAATTCCGCAGGGATAGAATCGAAGCCACACGCATGCACCACTAAAATCCCATTTTTTGCAGCCGTTTCGTGAAAACTTAAAGCCGAATCGTCCATAAATTGCGGCTCACCGGTAATATCCAAATAGTCTGTTTTGCTTTGCACACAGGCGGCAACAATGGTTTTGCCCGTGTAACGATAGGGTCCTGCGCAGTTGATCACAACTTTAACATCCGCAAAAATGGAACACAGATCCGTAAGAGAATTACCATCCGCCACCCGTACCTGCGGTTGCGAAGAGAATTCAGAAAGTAGCGCGGTTAAAGCCGCATGATTACGACCCGCAATCGCCCAGCGTAGGTTGTGAGCTCTTTGGGATAAGATCTTTGCCGCTTGCCGGCCCGTATAACCGGTGGCTCCATAAATCAATATGTCGATAGACTTGGACACCGGATTAAAATGTAAGCTGCTACCACTGGAAAGTACAGCTGTCTTCACGTAAAATTCTTATCAAGTTCACTGCTTAGAAAATAAAATCTTCTCCCTTAGGTTGCACAATGCGTATGACAATCCCTTTTTTATTTTTGCTGCTCTGGCACTCGTCTGTAGTGCACGCCTTCCAAGTGGAACCTATGGTTGTTTCCATTCCGCTAACAGGTAAGCAAGAATCCGGCACTTACACTATCCAAAACAATACCCAAGAAAAAATTGCGGCACAATTTGAAGTGCGCCGCAGAGTGATAGATGAAAACGGCAAAGAAGAACGCCCCTCTACAACGGAATTTCTTATTTTCCCGGAGCAGATGTCGCTCGAGCCAGGCCAAAAACGCAATGTGCGAGTAACGTGGACTGGCCCCACCACCCTAGATAAAGAACAAGCCTATCGCTTCATCGCCACTCAATTGCCAATTGAATTCAAAAAATCCAATGCCAAAGATGCAAAGCTAAAATTCCTTATTGAATACGTGGCTTCACTTTATATCGTGCCACCCAATGTAAAAGCCAAAATGAAAGTGGAAGGATACGGCGTAAATAAAGATATATTGGAAATCAAAGTAGCCAATGAAGGCAGTGCCCACTTTTTGTTGGACCGCATGCAAGTCTCCGTAAAAGGAGATGGTAAAGAACTAAAACTAGATGCACCACTACTGCAAAACTTAAGAACAGAAAATATTTTGCCAGGCGGAAAGCGGATTTTAAGAATTCCTCTGCCTAAAAACTTCCCTAAACCTACCGTGGATGTAGCATTCGTTCCATGAGGGACTTGATACGCTGGCTGCTTTTCGTATCAGTTATCTGGCCTGTAGCGTATGCGCATAGCCAGAGCATAAACCCCTCGCTTTCGGCGCCCATTTTTCTCGACCAACAAAATCTCGGTGAAGTTTGGGTATACTTGAAACCTAACCTCGCCTTAGAAAGAGAAAGCTTTCTTAGCGCCATGAAAAACGGCCTTTTGCCCGAAGCATGGCAAGAACTCACAAACTCCTTAAGCGAAACCAAATCCGTTGCACCCGCATTTTTAGAGGCTTTGGGTTATGTTATCCAGTTTGATGAAGCCAGTCTTACATTGCAGCTAAAAGTTCCCGCAGAAAAAAGGGCTAGAAAAGTTTTTCACCTCAGGGGCGAGCTAGCGGAACGCCAGAGCACGGGGCCCGATCCTTTTAGTGGCTACTTAAATGCAAATGGCAACCAAGGATTTGTGTATCCGCAAACAGCCGCAAGGCAACCTTTTCGTGGCACACTAGCTTTGGTTTCCAATCTAAAAGGCTTAGTGTTAGAAACGGGCTCTTCTTACACAGAAAACCTCAATCATGAATGGCAGCGGGAGGATACCCGCCTCGTGAAAGATTTTGAAAAACAACTGCTACGGGCCTCCGTGGGAGATGTTTCGATCTTAAGCACCGGTTATCAAAACTCCCGCACCCTGGGTGGCATTTCTGTCACCAGACAATACGCGATCCAACCCTATGCCAATATCAGGCCCTTGAATAGAACCGAACTGTGGGTAAAACGCCCCTCCTATATTGAAGTATATGTGAACGACGGTTTTATCAATCGCGTTTATGCACCTCAAGGGCCAATTCAACTTTCAGACTTTCCCCTCTTCTCCGGTATTAACAAGGTGGATCTAAAAATCACGGACGACACAGGCCAAGTGGAATGGATAAATCTTAATTTATTATACGACGTGCAACTCTTAGGCGCGGGCATCCAACAATTTGCCTACCAAGTGGGCGCGCCCTCGGAAACCTTTCGCAACGATCGCCGCTACGACGATAAAAATATAACTTTCAGCTTTTTTCATCGCCTTGGACTTTCCGATCGCTTCACTATTGGTGGCTCTTTTCAATCGGATCGGAGTGTGTGGCTGGGCGGCCAAGATTTTATCTGGCTCACGCGTGCGGGTCTCATTTCCGGCGAAAGCGGAATTTCCCATAAATCCGGCGGCACTACGGCAGCGGCAGGTAGACTGCGCTATAAATCCCTCGACTATAAACTCGGCGCAGATAAACCCATCCGCGGCGCCGCGGAAATAGAATACAAAGCCAGAAAATTTGCTTCCTTAGGCCAGATCACTGGCAGCAATCCATACTCTTGGCGCTACGACCTTTCGGTCTCCAAACCGATTACGGCTGTCACCACCGCTGGTTTAGGCTTTCAATACTCCGTGAATCGTGAGGGCGATAACGGACGCGCTGCGCGCTTTGATTTCAACAGTGAACTCGCCAGACAATGGCGCACCAATATGAGCTACACTTGGGAGAAAGAAAATAAGATCAATCACAAAATCCAAATCACTCTCACTTGGGTGCAGGCCGAGGGCCGCTACTATGGAAATTTATCCTACGCCTACCCCACAAAAACCACTCGGCTCGAAATGAACCGCAGCCCTTCTTCCATCGTGGACGATTTCCGCGCAACCCTGGGCGCGCAAAACTCTCCCACAGCCTACCAAGGTGATGCTTCGATCGAATATACCCACGAAAAAGGCCTCGTACGCACGGATCACACGAGCTCCAGAATCCGCGAAGAAAATGGCTACCGCCGCACCGTTCACAGCACGAGCCTCAATCTTTCCACAGCGGTGGCCTGGGTGGGAACAAATGTGGCACTCACCCGTCCCATTGCGGACAGCTTCGCCCTTTTAACCGCCAGTAAATCCTATAAATCTTTTAAAATCCCCGTAAATCCTGTGAGCCAATCCGCCGAAGCCACCATCAATCGCTTCGGCCCCGCAGTGATCCCCACCCTCACCTCCTACAACGAAACGCCGATTATCTTAGACAGCTCTGTATTACCGATTGGTTACTCTCTAAATAAAGAATATCTAATAGCCCGCCCCACATATCGCAGCGGAATGAAAATAGAAGTCGGTGGCGCCGCCACAGCCATACTTGCAGGCCAATTCTTGCAACCCAGCGGATCTCCCCTCGCACTCGCCACAGGATCCGTGCTCAATAGCGAGGGCAAAGTGCAGTCCACTTTCTTCACGAACCGTTCTGGCCATTTTCTTTTAGAAAATCTACCGCCCGGATCCTATTCTCTTAGTGTAGACGATGCAGAATTTTTACCCATGAAAATTTCCGTTTCCGAAGATGCCACAGGCCTCGTAAAAATTCCTCCTCATAAATTTTCGAAAGGCGCGCCATGAAATACTTCCTTATTTTCCTTTTCTCCCTCAATGCCCACGCAGACTGCCAAGGCCTTAAAATCCAAAACCTGGACGACGTAGACTTCCGCAATAATTCCTCCCCCACTGAAAGCTTTAGAGTGCAACGAACCCACGGCCTCAACGGCTGCCTTTTTTTCGTGACCATCGATAACGGCGGCGCCTCCTCTTTTTCCACACGCCAACTTCTTCATAAAAACGCCAGCGATTTTATCCCCGTACAAATCTGCCTAGACAGCAACTGCTCCGCCATCATTAAACACTTTCCCGAAGCCACCTCCAACTCGGACGTGCTCTTCGGCTCTTTTCCAGATAACATCCCCACTCCAGGTGGAATCGACCTAACCATCTATCCCCGCGCCGCAAAAGTGACTTATGAAAAACATGGCGACTACGAAAGCAGCTATACGGTGCGCCTCTACCAAGGCTCGATCACAAAATCCCCCGAACTCATGGACACCGAAACCTTTCGCCTCAAACACCGCTTGGAAAAGAAAATTGACCTCTCGATCGTAAATACGGGCTCCCCCTTCGATCCCTCCTCCACCAGCAAAACCATCCACTTCGGCACCCTCTCCACTGGCCAACAAACAACCTTCGATCTACTACTCAAATACAACGCAGGTTACAGAGTGCGAATTTCGTCGCAAAATAATGGAAAACTGAGCCACAGCAGTTTACCCAGTTATGTTCCTTACACACTCACGCTTAACGGTAGTGAGATATATCTAGGGGGCTCCGCGAATAATCCTGTTTTGATTTCGCAAGGTTCTGGCGTGAGTCCGCCCGCAGGCTTGCGCCTGGCCGGTGGGTTTAGAATCGGAAAGGTGGAGGAAGCGAAGGCGGGGAATTATCAGGATGTGCTCACCGTAACAGTGAGTACATTAGAGTAGATTGTGAGAGGTTAAAGGTGGGAAGTGTAAGTAGTGAAATAGAACGTTTGGTGTACTGAAATGCTACTTAAGGAGGGAAAAGAGTAAGGAAATCAGAGTTTTTAAGGATTTGTTCTTGGGTTCATTTTTGCTGCTTAGTGAGGTATGTGGGCAAACCCTCCAAGTTCAACACAAGTCGAAGGCGCTTTAGAGAAATTCGTTCCTCCCTATTGTCCTAATTCAAAGTGCGAGTTTCACTATAAACAGAATGAGAAATTTTATCACGCTTCGGGTAAAAGAAAGATCCATCGCTTTCCTTACGTTACAAAACGCTATCAATGTAAACATTGCTTGCAGAGTTTTTCTTCTTCCTTCTTTTTTCTTACCTACCGAGATCGCTTAAAAAATACATATGAAGAGATCTTTGATATGCATCATTTAGGCGCAACTCGTCGACAAACGGCCAAGTTCTTAGGCTGTTCTGATCATACAGTTAGGCAAAGAATTAGTAAGATGGTTCGTTGGGGGCTTTTAAAAGAAGCTATGGATTTAAAGAAAATAAAGATCCAAGAACCCATTGTTTTTGATGGCTTAGAAAATTTCTCCTACAGCCAGTATGATCCGAACAACATTAACCACGCTGTAGGGAAAGAATCTCTTTTTACCTACGACTTTAGTTTTTCAGTCTTTAATAGAAAAGGCAGGATGAGTTTACGGCAGCAAAAGATAAAAAAAGAATTAGAAAAAATTCATGGACCATATCCAAAAGGAGAAATTCATAGAGGAGCAAGCAGGGTCTTTGAGCGTTTATTGACGAAAAACGACAATTTTAACCTTCACACGGATAATCACTACGCCTATAGGGAGGTGTTAAGGAATAAGAAGTTTCAAAAGGTTACGCATCACATCACTCCTGCCAAGAAATACAGAAACTTTCAAAATAATCTCTTTGCTGTGAATCACCTGGACATGCTCTCTCGGCACCAATTATCAGCATTTAAAAGAGAAACGATTGCCTTCTCAAAGCACACGGTAGCCATGCAAGAGAGCTTTCAATTGTTTACGGTTTATAAGAATTATATGCGACCTCAGTTTGAGAAGAAGCATAAGAGAAACAATAAAGTAAATGTGACGAGCCCTGCCATGCATGTGGGAATAGAAAAGAAAATCCTTACCTTTAATGAATTTTTCAACATTCGGATTGCGAAGACGCAAGTAGAGCTCAATGAAGACAAGCTAAGGATCTTTGAGAGAAGAGATCCAAATAGTCGTAGATCAATTAAAGCTTATTCAGGAATTTAAATCTGTCTAAAGATTTATATAGGAACAATTACGGCATAAATGGTTAGAATTTAAATCCAATTTTTTAAAATAACCATGGTGGGCCCTTTGAGCCTTTTTTGCAACGAAGACCCTTGCAGCAAGCCGCACTGAAACCCCACCTTTAACCTCTCACAATTTAAGGATTGGCAACGATTTGAAATGTCACAGTATCTGCATACGTCCCCTGAGGAGCCGCTGCAAAAGCTGCCACATTCACCACCACGTTCGACGTATGCGACGTCAATCCGTTCAAAGTCGTCACGTTCTTCATCTGCTGGTAATTATTCGTGAGGGATACTGCCGTACCGCCGTTATAAGACATCGTATAAGTAGTCTTTAAATTAGGCGTAACGGTATGGCGCAATTCACCGCCGTTTGCCGATTTGGCGTTAATTTTATAGCCCGTGCTATTATTGGAAGTTTCCACCACGGAAGCCACAAGCTTGTTGTTGTCTCCACCGGTGATGTTTAAACTAGTATTGTTTGATCCATTGGGATTAACAACAATCGAATTTACAGCTTGCACAACCCCTTGCAAAAGTAAGGTGCCGGTATCGGCCGCATTCACTTGGGCAGCAATAAGTACGAGGGGTAGGGTCAGATAGAGTAACTTCATGTTTTCCTCCAAATAAGCTGGAAATTCAGCCTTTCCTATCTAGTATAGCAAGCCCAAGGCCAGTGGTTGAAAGTGATTAAGCTGATGAAAATCAGTCGGTTACTCGTCCCACGAGATATTAACTACTTACATTCACCAACCCAATAACTTCTGTATAATTAAGAAGTTCCCCAATTAGCTCTGTCTCCTTTAGGAGAGGCTCCTTTTGCGTCTGGAGCCGATTAGCACCGGGTGGCCGTTACATCTCATCGATTGCTTCCAGGTAGGCTCGCACAAAGCCTTCTACCTTTTCTTTTACGACCTCTTTTTTAGAGTCTTTTATTTTGCGCCAAAGATCTTGTCCACCCTTTTGCCGGGCTTGCATCAATCCCATCCAGTTGGCCAGCTGTAGAGCAAACTCTTGTTGCTCTTCTTGAGAAAGGTCGGAGTCGTTTAAATCTAAAGCTTGGAATTTACGAGGCCGGAGCCAAAAAGTTTTGTTATCGCTTTCGATCACGCCAAATAAACGCGAAATAAATTTTCCTTCTGAATAAGCGCCTGCCACGGCCAGTACTCGTTTTTTGTGTCCGTCTTGGTTTTGGTAATAAGCAACAGCGGCTTTCCCCAGCTCTTTGGCCTCGAGAATATGTTTTGGTTTATTTTTTGTGCCCGTCAGATACCAGTATCGCGCCATGCCTGCGCTACTGCCACTGTCATTCTCGCGAAAACCTTCATCCCAAATTTTTTCTTCTCCGGTATATTTTTGTACTACCTTGGCCAATGAATCAATTATTTTTATTTTCTTATCCGATAAGCTTTTCCTGCCAGTTAGATCGAGATTGTCATTGTCGAACTTGCCTTCTGCCCCGTTCTTTTCCACATAACGAAGGTGCTGGGCTTCGATGTCCGCCTGACTCTCTTCTTGAGCTTTTTTAAATAGCTCGGAATGGCGGGTTGCATTTCCTTGCAAGCCTTCCAAATATTGATTGAACACTTCTCCCATTTTCATATCGAGATCGGAAGCTTCCAGATAAACGAGGTAACGGCAAATATCTAGGATAAGAGGAGCAACGCCGCCATCGTCTAGATCAGAAACAGCCAAGGAAACATGATCGCCCACATGGTGGTCAAAAACATTGCGAATGTGTGGGTCGCCCATCACAATCCCTTTGGCTCCTAGGTAAGCACCCAAGTGGGCTTCAGCTTCATTTTTTGACCAAGCCCAATAGTGCTTGGAGTTAGACGTTACAAGTTTTTGTGAATTATTTCCTACGTCTTGCCAAAGATCAGCGAGCTCCTTTTTAGAGTAAGAATCTTTACCCTGGGCGTTGCTCATAACTAGCGTGAGAAGTAATCCAACAAAAAATAAAACTTTCATGCTTGTTCTCCCATTCTTCTATCGGGATTTTGAGATGTGATCTAAATCGGGGCCCTGAATAATTTCAATTATTTATATTGTATTTCAATGCTCTGAAGCCACCGGTAAGAGGTATTGCCAAAGAAATCCAAACAAACATAGTAGAGAATAAAAATAACGCATTACTCAGGATTTTTGATTTTTTTTACCAAATCTAGATTTTGACTAGAACAGCTGCGGCAAATTCCCTTACCATTAACGCTAGAGATAACACGCAAGGAGGCGTTAAAAATGACTCAGAAACCAGCCCTATTTCTATTGTTACTTATCTTCGGGTCCTTTAGCTGCAGTGTAACTTCCTCAGCCTTTGGTAGAAAATCTCAACCCACTCCACCGCCTGCACCACCCCCAGCCCCCCAACAACCAGCTCCTATTGTGGGCGCTGAACACCGCAGCCGCTACAACCTTCTCTCCGCCTCTCAAAAGCTAGTAGACAACAAAGGTAATGGCTATGAAGATCTCTATGGCACGAGAAATTTGCGGGCCGTATTGAATGGAGTGTACTACCGAGGTGGCGCGAACAATTATTACCATCGGGTAAATAAGCGAGAAAACTCCAACCCTCTGCCTAACGATGGACTCGAAAATTTATGTGAAGAAGGTTTTGGGCGCGCGGTTTATCTCTACGCCACAAACTACGATACAGCTCCCAAGCAATTACGCTGTCAAACTTTCAATCGCCATGAGAATCAAATCCAATATTTACAAGCCAGTATTTTAAGTTATCGAGAGAGCGATATTAAAAATTTGCTGAGCTTAATCCACGAACACATTCGCAATCCGCGCCTGGGCCCGATCTATGAACACTGCTGGAACGGCTGGCATGCTTCTGGTTTTGCGGCCGTTACAGCTCTTCGCCAGTTCTGTGGTTTCACCGCGGAACAAGGCGTGAAGTATTGGGATCTCAATACGGATGGCAACAATAAAGAAAGCGGTTACGAAAGAGTGCGGCAGCAAATCCGCAAGTTTGTACCTTTTTCCGACTTAGAGATCTCCGCCGAAGAGAAGCGGGCTCTATGTCCAAATCCTGATACTTTGGCTTTCAATAAATAAAAAAATCTACATAAGCTCCGGAAACCAAAAGAATTTCCGGAGCTTTTTTTGCCCCCAAAACCAGTGCACGAAAAATGTACGATTACCCCTTGACGTACGACAAATGTACCCTTATGCTGGTTTTATGCTCACACCCAAACAAAAAAATGTTCTGGAATTCCTCCAACGATTCATCCAGGAAAATGGGTACTCCCCTTCTTACCAGGAAATCGCCAATGCCTTTGGCCTTGCCTCCCGCAGCACGGCGCAAAAATATGTGGAGCGCCTAAGAGAAGCGGGCTATTTGGAAATGGACGCCCACTCAAAAAGAGGCGTGAGCGTAAAACAAAGTGGCATACATGTACCGCTCTTAGGCAAAGTGGCCGCTGGTCGCCCCATTGAATATCATATCCACCAAGAATTCGTGGAAGTGCCCTCTTCTTTTCTTAGCATCGACATGGATCATTTCTGCCTCGTAGTGCAAGGCGATTCCATGATCGGCGCCGGTATTTTAGACGGAGATTACGCCGTGATCCGCAAACAAACCCAAGCGGAAAATGGCACCGTAGTGGTGGCCTCCGTAGAGGGCGAAGCCACATTGAAGAAAATTTTTCGTAAACGCAACCAGATTGAACTTCACGCAGCCAACCCTAAGTACCCACCCCTGGTGATCACACCTCCCACACAATTGCGCGTGGAAGGTGTGCTCACCGGGGTTCTTCGTAACTTAAACCAAAAATAAAAAAGCCCTATCACTGATTGTAACAAAGGAGTGTCGCATGCTAGCGCTTCATGAGAGACTTTTATCTAAAATCCAAGCTTTACCCATCGCGCCTGGTCTTTTAATTGAAATTTCGGGGCCCGAGGCTCGCACTTTCGCCGCCACCTTGCTAGCCAGCTACCCAGAACACCCTGCGGCCTGGATCGAGCAAAGCCTGGATCCTTTTCCCGATGAAGTGCGCCGTTACCCTTTGCGGTGGGACAAGGTTTTATTTGTGAATGGAAAAAAAGATTCCCGTTGGGCGCTATTTTCTTTTCTTCGCTCCGGCTGTTTTCCCTTCATTGTCTACTATGGCCCCTATGGCGAGGATCGGGAGCTGCGGCGCCTGCGGAAACTCGCCAAAAGAACTCACACCATGGTGTTACTCTTAGGGGAAGAACCCATTCCCGCCTGGCAAATCCATTGCCAATACCGCACCCACCAAGGCCAATTGGAATTAGTACGGGGGAAACAAATATGAAACTCGCTAAAGAAATCTTAATCCGCAAAGGCCATGAACTGTGGGGCGAAAACAGACAATGGCAAATGATGAGTGTGCAGGGCCCTTTGGAAAATTTGGGCAATGAAGAAGAAAAGAATCGGGAATACTTTAGAATTGAAACCAGCACCGAAGAAACCCTATTGGTTTCTAGAGAGGTGGGAGAAAGAGGAATGCGCCACTTGCACTTATTAAATTTAGTGAAGGCCTAAGTGCCAGCGCCAGTGGTTTGTTTAGAGCGGTAGGCTTCATAGAGCCCTTGCCACGCGGCCCAGCGGCAATCTTCTTTATGGTCAGCAAAAAGATCTCCATAAAGATCTATGCTCGCAATGCCTACGGCAGGAGGAGTTTCAGAAATATATTTTTTGGCCTCTTTCATGCGCTCTAAATAATCTTCTCTGTCTTTCTCCCACTTGCCATCCACCATATAGCGCAAGCTATACCCCAAGAGATATTCCGCTTGGGAATATAAATACCCTGAACTTTGCGCCTTAAAGCGCGTGCCTGTATCGATCAAACGATTGGCGATGCGCTTGGCAATCCATTTGCCCGTATCACTATCCGAAGCCCAATTGCGCAAATTACGAGTGCCCGAGGAAAAATCGGGCGTGGGAGCCGAATGCAAATAAGTATAGACCCACGCGAAAGTGGCAAGGTTGTCGTATGCTAACTGCAATACACTGTCGTAGTGTTTTTGGTAGAAGGTTTCGAAGCGAGGGGCTTTTGATGCTTGAATATATGCCGCCTCCACTTCTTCTTTTTTTGCTCCCATTTGCCGCAAAGCTTGGGCGAGGAAAAAACTATAAGCGCCATTTTCTGGATCCTCTTGAATCAATTCCCGTAAGGTAGTCACAGCTTTTTCCCCATTACGATAGGGATTACGGTGGGGGGACTCGCTATTTTCGTCGTAGCCCGACAACTGATTGGAATAAAGCAACGCATTGAAGAAACGAATTTCTAGGTTTTTAGAATTTTCATTGGGTCTACCCAAAAAAGGCGAAGGCAGTTCCACAAAAACAGGTGCTAGCTCTGCTTTTTGCTTATGGTTGCGTAATAAAACTTCCATACCCGCAGCCCACCGTTCTTCGGGTGCCACAGAGGCCTCTTCTTGGAGTAAAGCCATCACTGTGCAAGGGTCATTACGAAAAAAAGCACCCTCTAGATCCGACTGGAAACTGTCTTTAGACCAATCCCTTGCCAAAGGAGCCATATGCAACGGGCGCAAAGACCGCTCTAGCTCTTCCTGGGGCGTGCCTTTTCCCCGCACTAAAGAAGGCGGCGGTAAAGCACCCATGCTTTTGCTCTCCGGCCTCCATAGAAGCACAGTGCCAAAAACCATTCCCATCACAATGAGAAAACGAACAATTGATTGCATGCCGCTTTAGTTTAGAAAGGAACAGGATTTGTAGCAATTACTATTTGTGGCTAATTTGCCGGCGGATACTGGTGGTTTTCCACTCTTCAATCACAATTTCTTCTTCCACCCGATAGCCAATGAAATCGTTTTCTACGAGAGCCTTATATTTGCCCACGGGAATCTTATGGCCAGTCACAGGAGTTTCCGTTTCTAAAATGATGCGTCCATTTTGCGTGAGCGTGAGTTTGGCTTTAGGAACGGTTTCATAGGTGAAGAAGCCCATGCGCTTTTCCTGGGTAAAGATAGGGCGCACCAAAGTAACTTTTCCCTGCTGGGGAACAACCTTCGTTATAAAATCTTCGTAGCCCACGCGCTTAATGCGCAACTCCCCTTCTTTGCCGGCGGGCATATCGAAGTGATTGTTATAGGTGGTTACATAATTTCCATCCCAAAAAACCTCAAACCCCACCACATCCGTTTCAATCTGCACTTCTCCTTGCCCAACGGTGCTCGTGGCTGTTTCTTGTATCAGGAAAGCGAGGAATTTAGGTTCACTGAAAAAACCTTTATAGATAACAAAAGCCACTATCAATAGTGCAAGCATCCCTTTAATGGATAAATGGAAGCCAGGTTTTTTCATGGCTTTACCAAGATCAGATGTTGTGTTGACTCTGTCGTACTCTCTGTACCTTGGAACGTACTCTTTGGGCGGGGGTAACCTTTCCACCCTTACAGAAGTTGGGCGAGCAACCCCAGCCTTAGGGCTGGATTTAGCCTTGGCAACTTCATTCGGCTGAGAAGGATCTTCCTCAACCTCAAACTCTTCTGTTTTATCGGACTTATTTTTACTCATGAAAACGAAATCCCCTGCTTACCCATCGGTAAAGGTAGGGGAATGCCTTAGACGGCAGATCTACACGGCAGCGGTAACTACCAGCCTAAAACATACGCAAACATCAATGGCGCCACGATAGTGGCATCGGATTCAATGATGAATGATGGAGTGTCCACAGCGAGCTTTCCCCAAGTGATTTTCTCATTGGGTACAGCCCCTGAGTAAGAGCCGTAGGAGGTGGTGGAATCACTGATCTGGCAGAAATAACTCCACACCTTCACATCGTCGTACTCCAAATCCTGATGCAACATGGGCACCACGCAAATAGGAAAGTCCCCGGCAATTCCGCCCCCGATTTGGAAAAATCCGATGTCAGATTTTTTGGACTGCTGTTGGTACCAAGCGGCCCAACTCATCATGTATTCAATGCCGCTTTTTACGGTATGCACATTTTTGATCGTACCCTTAATGCAGTGGCCCGCAAAAATATTACCCGTGGTGGAATCTTCCCAACCAGGAACCACCATCGGCAAGTTTTTCTCGGCCGCAGCCAAGAGCCAGCTGTTTTTGGGATCAATCTGGTAGTATTGCTTTAGTTTCCCGGAGAGTAAAATCCTGTACATGAACTCATGGGGAAGGAGCGAGTAGCCCTCTTTGTCGGCTTTTGTCCACTCTTCCAAAATAGCGCCTTCGATGCGGCGAATAGCTTCTTCTTCGGGGATGCAAGTGTCCGTAACCCGATTCAAATGCCGATCTAGCAGCTCTTGCTCCTGAGCCTTGGTGAGATCCCGCCAGTTAGGAATGCGCTCGTAGTGATCATGGGCCACGAGATTGTACACATCTTCCTCTAGATTCGCACCCGTGCAGCAGATCGCGTGCACTTTGTTTTGCCGGATCATTTCCGCCAGCGACAATCCAAGTTCGCCTGAGCTCATGGCGCCCGCCAAAGTGACCAGCATTTTTCCGCCCTTATCCAAATGCTTGTTGTAACCCACAGCCGCATCCTTCAAGGTGGCCGCATTGAAGTGCCGGTAGTGGTGATCGATGAATTGCGAAACAGGACCTTTGGCCATGGGAACTCCTTATAAATGAAGGCTTTGGTATAAAATATTTCACCCCCTTTGCCAACCGTATAAACATTTGATTTCACTAATTTCTAATTAAATCACTCAAGAAACCTTAGGGAGGCAACCGATACATTACACACCCAGGAGACACCATGAAGCTCTTTCTACTCGCGGCTCTTACCACTTTTACTACCCCTGCCTGGGCCACCCTCAACCCAGAACTCTCCCGGGGCGATGAAACGATCTCCATTCAAATTCCCAATAGAAGCAATGAGATCTGTGTGATTCCTAAACATTTCTCCCTCGGGAAATACAAAAAGAAAGACCGTAAACAAGAGCAAGAACTTTGCAGCTTCCAAGTGGGCGTGAACCTGGCCGCCTGCCCCAAAGATAATAGCACTAACCCCGGCGTGAATTTCTTTCTGCCTCCCGATGGCATGACAGTGGAGGAACTCACGGAAAAAAACTGTGAAGTAAAAGACGCCAAAAAAGAAGCCAAATACAAGCTCAGCACAAGCTGCAGCTACTCCCCTGCCCTCTTAGGTTACTATCATATGTCTCGAATTCTAGGAGGCGTGGGGAATGTTCCCCCTTCCGTGATTCGCACCATGGATCTAGAGCGGCATATTCTTCTGGGAGAAAAAGCGTTAACTCTATTGAAAGAAGAAAGCATCATTTATAAAACTTGGAGTCGCTTGTTAAGCGACCTAAAACAGGGCCCTGCTTATTCAAAAAAAGATCTTCTTTTTACCGATAAATTCGACCAATCCTACGGAGCCCTCTCCAAAAATCCAAAAAAAGAAAGCTTCTACAGTGAGTTTTTCAATAAGGGCGAAGATCGCATAGCCGCCTTCAAAGAAAGAAACGCTCTCTATAAAGAACTCAAAAAATCTAACCTCAATGTGGGCCGGGATTGGAATCCCGCAAATGTGCAGCGAATGGTGCAGCTGCGGGATATGGCGGACATGATCCTACTCGATACCATTCTTGGCCAGCAAGACCGCTTCGGCAATGTTCATTCGTTAAAAAGCTATTTTTACATTCATGAAGGCAATGTGGACTCGGAAAAAAATTTGGAAGACGTGCCCGAAGCAGCCCGGGCCAAGGCGATACAGGTAAATGAAATGCTCCTAAAGGACAACGAATGCGGTGTGGCCAAAGAACACAGAATCAAAAAAGCGGATCTCCTAGGGGGCGTGGCCCATATGGATTCCGATACGTATCGCCGGCTGTTGGAACTGGAAAAAGCTCTCGGCAGTGCCGACATAAAAGAGTTTTTCGTGAAGGAAGCACTCTTCACGGAAAAAGATTGGTCAGTTGTTTCTAAAAATATCGTAGAAGCAGCGGAACAATTAAAAACTGCCTGCACGGCTGGCAAACTCAAGCTTGATTTAAACTTGGACAAGCATTTTTCTAATACGCCGGATCCTATGGGCTGTGAGCTTTAGTGCTCCTTATCTTCCGTGAGTTCATTCCAAGCCCTAAAATCCGGACGCGCAGGATCCAGGGGCATGAAAAGTATTTATTTTCATAAAAACTCATCCCTATTTTTAAGATCCGCCCCAATTCAGAAAATTTTTTTTATTTACATCCACCCATAAATAAAAATCATCATCGATAGTTATTGTAATCAGGAATTCTCTTATCCCTACGATATCCGATATCTCGATATCTCGATATCTGATATCAGATATCTGAATATTTAGACACCCGCATGAGTTGGTGGTCCCACCCCGAATCGAACGGGGATCAGAGCTTTAGGAAAGCCCCGTTTTATCCATTTAAACTATGGGACCTACGGAATCGCCGGCAGCTCTTTTACCACGCACAAACCATTTTCGCAGCGGGCTTCGTGTCGTCTCGGGTCCATACGATCTTTTGTTTCACACACCCGCTTCTCGGCCATAGCTTTTGCTCGTTCTTTTGCTTCCCAATCGGCCCAAGCCTTATCTTGCCCCAAAGCCACGGCGGAGAGTTTGCCACAAAAGGTTTCCCGCACTAACACACAGTACGCGTCTTCCTTACACTCTCGCTTAGGGGCGCCACTAAAAGCCAAGGCGAGCAGCGGAAAAAATACGGCTAAACTCACCACACACCCTGCAGTTGCTGGTACACAGCTGTATAAGTGGTATCTAATTCTAAGGGTGTAACAGCCACAAAACCGTGATCCACATACCAACAATCACTTTCCGGAATGGGTTTATAGCCCTGATAAGTGCCGCCGATCCAAAAATAATCCCGGCCACGGGCGTCCGTGCGACGCACCACTTCGCTGCCATAAATGCGGTGCCCTTGTTTAGCGGTGCGGATGCCTTTTAGTTTTTTCCAGGGTCGATTGGGCACGTTCACATTAAGCATCATGCCTTCGGGCCACAAGCGAAAAGAATCTTTCTTCCCTGAAAAATTCAACAAAGCTGTTTCTAAAACTTTCCTGGCAGCCTTGGCCGCCGTATCATAATGCTGTTTTTTGTCGCCACCCTGGTAACTTAAATCTAAAGATACTGCCATGGCGGGCACGCCCATATTAGCGGCCTCCCGGGCGGCAGAGGCCGTGCCGCTATAGAAAACATCTTGGCCGAGGTTCGCACCACGATTGATCCCAGAAAGCACGAGATCCGGACGTTTGCCTTTCAGCACTTCATTCATGGCCACATAGATGCAATCCGCCGGGCCGCCACTCACCCAGTACACATTTTTTTCTATGCGATGGAGGCGTAAAGGTTTGTGCAACGTAAGGGAATGGCCCGTGGTGCTGCGTTCCCGCTCGGGAGCCACAATCACTACTTGATGATCAGAAAATTCTTTTGCTAAGGCGTGGAGGCCGGGAGCGTGCACGCCGTCGTCGTTGGAAATTAGGATGCGCATGATAGTTATATACCGCCAAACACCTGGCCTGGTCCACCCTCGCCCGTCTGATTAGCGCCAGAAAACCCTAAGCCCATGGGGTTAAAGAGTAGCTGAAAGGCAAAATTTGCATTACTTTTTTGAGATTCACTAGTTGCCCGTTTCCAATCATACATGAGTTGCAATCCCCAGCACTCGGAATGGTGAGTTAAAGTGGTTTTCGCAGACCAATTCAATTGATTTTTGGATAGTAAATCATAGCGATACCCCAACTGCATGCTCACTAAATCGTTAAAGGACCAATTGAGCCCGCTGCTCAACGTTCGCGAAGCGTTTGGATTACTAGCATTTGTAAATCCCCCAGAAATAGAACGCACAAAGGAGCGGGTTTTGCGTAAATTCGTGAGGCTCTGGAAACTCCAAGTAAAAGATGTGGAAATATAATGTTTATTGCTAAATTTTGTTTCACTTATCACTGCGCCCGCACTATTTAAATTGCGGTTGATGATTCGCGGAAAAAAACGGTACTCCATAGTGTGAGATAGTTGATCGAGAGATAAATCTGATTTTGCCGAAAGATAACTAAAGGCTCGCTTTTTATCGTCTAAGCGCTCGGCGCTTTTAAAATCGTAGGCCTGGGAAACATTTACTGTCCACACCTCTTGGTATTCAGCATAGCGGGGCCCGAATTTATCCCATAATTTATTTCGCTCAATTTGGATTTCTTGTTTGCGGTTTAGGGGCTTGTCATATTCTTTGGTTTTTTTCTTTACCAAATCATAAGGGTAAGCCTGCGGAAGCTGCTCATCGGCGCCGCGAAATTTACGAATCAAGCGGCTATTAAAACCGTAGTAAATGGATTTACCTTGGGGATAGCGCAAAAAATTCGTGTCATTGGTGAGTGGCACAATATCGTACTGATCGAACAAGCCATAATCTTTTGTGAGCTGGCCGCCGTCTCCGTTGAAAGGATGTCCGGTTTTCCCTTTGTCGATCCAAGGGATATTGGAAAAAGAAACAAAGGGCGAAAACTGGTGCTTAATACGGTTAATTTCTTTTCCGTTGTAATCAAAAACCCGTGCTAGCACAGCGGAGGCTTCCACCTTTGCCTGCACATACCGAGTGTTAGCCGATGGCACAGGATTATTTGCAGTGGGCACAGCAAAATCATAATTTAATTCTGTGTATTGAACGGAAGGCGCAACGCCTAAAAATCGCCCAAGAGAAAATGGCGCAGACAATGCCGGCTGCACCAAAGTGCGATTCGTTTCTCGGATCGTATCATGCCCCACATCAAACAAATTATTGCTATTTATATCATCAAAAGATTTCATCCGGCGACGAAACACATCGTAGCGGCCATATAAACTACCAAGCAATGGCCCCACGAGCTTGCGCTCCCTTACACCAAAATGCACCGTGGGCACGGTCTGCACGGTGCGCCGATCATCGCCCGTGGGCTGCTCGAACAATAAGTTACGATAACGATTTGCTTGAGCGCTTAAGAAAAAATCTTGGAAAGGCGCGCTGGCCACCGCATTAGATTCCATGGTGGGATAGCCGTAGCCTGGCATCTCACCAAAATCCACGAGGTAGTCACGATCGAAAATTTCATAAATGCGCCACTTCATTTCGAGATGCTTAAAGAGTGGCAAATTAAAACTGCTCTTAAAAGCTGTACGATGTTTACTGAAGGTATATTTACGATCGTCTGTTCGGTAATAGTTTAATTGGCCGTTGATGCCACCATAACTTTCAAATCGATACTCGAACTCATAGCGGGAACCACGACTGGTGTATTTTCCGTAACTTAAGGTCATGTCTTGGTGATCGTCTAACGCTAAATACAGAGGCTGCACATATACAAAGCCATTGGCTTCCGAGGCTCCCGTGCGCGGAAATAATAATCCTGACTGACGCCGTGTTTTCACAGGCACAATTAAATACGGCAAATAAAGCGTGGGAATATCTTTGATCTTGATGAACACGCTATCCATGAAAGCATAACCATCCACGGTCATATCCACATTGCGGGCGGCGAGCTTCCAGGATTCTGCGCAATCTTTACAAGTAGTATATTCACCCTCGGTAGTAAGGAAGCGATCTTCACTCACCTTGCGGATCAGTTGGCCCTTGAGAGTATATTGATCGTTAAATACTTTACCGTAAAAAATTGAACCAAAGCCGGTGTTCAGATTGTAATGCAACTCGGCCGCTTGGATGGTGGTTTCTTGGTCCACAAAAACCACATTGCCCCGGGCTTTCACTTCTTTCGTTTGATCGTCGATCCATAGATAATCCGACGACATCCGCTTGCCCTTGGAGCTCACCACCACATGGCCAAAAGCTTCGTATACTTTTTCTCTAGAATGATAGAGCACCCGATCGGCGGTAATATGGTGCTTATCCTCCATACCGTCGATTTCTAATTCAAAGCTAGCAGCCCCATGGGCCCGCCCGGCCCAAAACACAAACCCAAAGAGAAAGAAAAAAATGGATATTCTCACCAGGATCTATTTCTTCGTTTTAGTAGGCTTCTTTTTCCACAATAACATTTGCAGGATTGAGGCCACCACTTGTGGCAGTTTTTCTCTAGGCACCACTTGATCCACAAATCCTTGTTGCAATAAAAACTCTGAGGTCTGGAATCCTTCGGGAAGTTTTTGCCGGATCGTTTGCTCAATCACCCGTGGCCCCGCAAAACCAATCAAGGCCTTGGGCTCCGCCAAGATCACATCTCCCAGCATCGCAAAACTTGCCGCCACACCACCCGTGGTGGGATCTGTGAGAATAGAAATAAAGGGCAGGCCGGCTTTGCGCATCTCGAGCACGTAGGCGCTGGTTTTTGCCATTTGCATAAGCGATAGAATGCTCTCTTGCATGCGGGCGCCACCACTTGCGCTCACCACGATAGCAGGAGTTTTTTCTTTCACGGCATTCTCCAACGTGAGCGTAATCCGCTCCCCTACTACGATGCCCATGGAGCCACCCATAAATTTAAAATCAAAGGCGCCAATCTGCACGGGAATGCCGCCAATTTCCGAACGGCCCGACACAAAAGCATCATTCTGGCGGTGTTTGCCAATGGCATCCTGCAAACGATCTTTGTAGGGTTTTAAATCAAAGAACTCCAAGGGATCCGAGGAACGAAGATCCTGGCCGTATTCCTCAAAAGGCGCGCCTTGCGTGAGGTGGCAGATCCGCTCCCTGGCCGACATGCGAAAGTGGTGATTGCACTCCACACAAATATAGTGATTCTCTTGCAGCGCCTTGGTTTCCATCACCTCGCCGCAACTGGTGCACTTAAACCACATGCCCTCGGGCACCCGCGTGGTTTTCTCTCCACCCGACTTTTCTTTGATGCCAGGGGTTTTGATTTTTTCAAAAGAGGACATGAGACACCCTCAAAACGAATCGCCAATGATCCTAAAAAAGTATAGCTAACGTACAGCTAAAAGGTATAGCGTTGGTTCGTTTTTAACAACTTAAGCTTTGGAATTTCCAATGCTTTTATCTCTCGTTTCAGCTCTTTGGTGTACTCTGGTTTGAGATGGTAAATCAAGAGAGGCACTGACTTTTTTACCTTCGCCATCTCTTCTTCAAACATTTGTGGAGTGAAGTGCCCCGCCACGGTGGCCACCTTTTGCAAACGGTTGGGGAAAGCAATCTCTGTGAGCACCGCCTTCAAGTGGGGCTCTTTATTGGCCTCCTGCCATAATAATTCCGTGGGGCCCGTATCCCCCGTGATCACAATGGAGTTCTTGCCCTTATCGCGCACAATAAACCCCACGGCTGGCACTGGATGCTGCACCGGATAAATGTGTACTTCCAGGGAGCCAAGCTTTAGGGAAGTTTCGATGGGTCGGTAGGCCAAAATCGGACAACGACCATTAGAAATCTTGGTAAAATCGGGCCAAATCTTATTGTTAAACAGATGGGTGCGTAAGATTTCCAAAATAGCGGGCGTGCTGATGAGCTCGATGGGCTTTTTTCGGAACGTAAAAACATTGTCTGCTAAAAAACAAATATCTTTCACGTGATCCAAGTGCGTGTGACTAATAAAAATAGAATCAATTTTCCGTTGGTCCGGCAGGGAAAGCGCTGTGGCGGCGGATCCGGCGTCAATCAAGATATTTTGATTTAGCAAGAAACTCGTGGTTTGAAATCCGGGGGCAACTCCACCGTCCCCTCCGAGCACGCGTAAACGCAAAACTCCTCCATGATCCCCTTACGGCTGGATCTTCTTTTTGCCCATTCGTTCCATCTTAAAAGCCTTTATAAAGCCGTCAACCACTTTTTCATCGAACTGCTTGCCACTGTTTTGCACGATCTCCTCAAAAGCCACTTCGTACTCCATGCCCTTGCGGTAAGGCCGAGTGGACGTCATCGCATCAAAGGTATCCGCCACGCTGATGATACGCGCGATAAGTGGAATCTCTTCTCCCTTCAATCCCAAAGGATACCCATGGCCATCGGGCCGTTCATGGTGATAACGCATTCCGTCGGTTATGGTTTTCATGCTCTTCACATGCGCCAGGATGCGGTAACCCATCTCTGGGTGCTGCTTCATATGTTCCCATTCGAGCTTGTCCAGGGGCGCATCTTTCTTAAGCACCTTATCGTCAATACCGATCTTGCCGATATCGTGCAGGATCGCACTGAGCCGAACGTCTTCGATGGTCTCTTTCGCCAAACCCATATACTTAGCGATCATCACGGAAAAATGCGCCACGCGTTTGGTGTGCCCGCCCGTGTAACGATCTTTCGCTTCAATGGCTGTAGCCATGGCTGAAACGGTTTCATAGAACTGATTTTTGAGATTTTGGTAAAGAGAGGCATTCTCGACCGCGATCGCCACTTGGTGCGCGAGAGTTTCCAGGAGACGCTGATCTGTGTCTTGGAAGGAAGAATGGGTTTTATTTAGGGCCTGCAGCACACCGAGGAGCTTGCCTTTGGCTTCCACGGGCACACAAACCATTGTGCGCGTTTGAAATTGGTTTTTTTGGTCCGCGCCTTTAAAGTGCCGCTTCTCTTCGTTCACTTTATTTACGATCAGGCCTTTGCGCTTGAAGGCCACAGTGCCCGCAATGGAAGTTTCGTTGATCGGTAGACGGATCTCTTTAAATTGTTCCGAGGAAACCGCACCCACAATCGTTTCAAAGTAGAGCTCCTGCTTTTCTTCGTCCACTAGATAAAGTGTGGCGCCCTCACAATCGAGGAGCTTACACGTGGCCTTCATGGCAAGTTCCCGCACGCGGCTAGTATCGAGCGTGGAACTTAGGATGGAACTAAATTCCATGAGCAGTTCCAGTTGCTCGGTGTAGCGTTCGGTGCGCTGGATAATGTTCGCAAGCTCTTCTTCCAGGGCTTTGGCTTTTGTGAGTACGGTTTTACTGGTGGCCCCCTTAGTGTGCTTGCGCAGGTGCTCATGGAGATGCTCCTGAAGCTCCTCTAGTCCTTGTCCGATTTCTTGTCCAATATGGCTCGTCCTAAGCATATTGCCCCTTATTCTTGTTGTGCGATCATTTGGACCGGAGCTTCCATACTCCGCTCCAAACTTCTTTGGTGTGCTTGTTGTGTGTGCTTGCTAATTCTTTTACTCGCTCGATAAAAACTTGGGAGGTGGTGTCGTCGGGTTTTAGCGAAGCACACACCCTAAAAGCTGCTTCCGCCTCGGCCCACTGGCCCGCTTGGTAGTGTTTGCGCCCTTGAGCAAAAGCCACGAGCCATTCTTCTGTTGTGGAGTTTGTGATGCTAGTCGTGGTGCCCAAGAGCTCTTGGATTTCTACGGCCTCTTCCCGGCCTTTCACTTGCACAAAATCCAGAGGTCGAAACAAAAATTTTTGCCCGCTGGATTCCGCCGTTTCCTTGCTCACCAAAATTTGCGTGCCGTATACGTTGTTTACGCCTTCCAAACGGGACGCTAGATTCACATTATCGCCCATCACCGTATAGCTAAACACCTGCTCGCTGCCCATATTGCCCACGTTCATTTCCCCGGAATGCAGACCAATGCGCAAACCGATCGTGATGCCGTATTGCGCTTGCCACTCGCGATTGATGGCAGCTAATTCTTGCTGGATCTCCAAAGCTGTTTGGCAGCCCAATTCCGCATGGTTCGGCAAATCCACGGGCGCGCCCCAAAAGCACATGATGGCGTCGCCCATATACTTATCGAGCGTGCCACTGTTCTTGAGAATGATTTTGGTCATACGAGTAAAATATTCGTTGAGCCGCTCCGTGAGGGCTACCGGATCCATGGTTTCTGAAAGCTTCGTGAAGCCCACGAGATCGCAAAACATCACAGTAAGGATTTTCTTTTCGCCCCCCAATCTTAGTTTTGAGGGATCTTTTAAGATTTCCTCCACCACTGCCGTGGAAACATAGCGCGAGAAGGCGGAGCGGATCCTTCGTTTTTCTTTTTCTTCCGTGAAGTAGCGGTACAAAATCCCCGCAAACAATACGCTGCCAGCGGCGATCACGGGCAGCCAAACGGGCACCACCACGCCCTCGGCAAAAAACTTATCTGACCACCAGCGAAAGCTCACCATCACCACCAACGTGGAGCCAAACGCAAAAAGCGGCGACAAATACGCCACCAAACCAGCCACTAGCAAACCAAGCCCCAGCAAAAATCCATAACCGTATTGGTAAAAACGCTCGTCTTTTACGAGGAAATTTTGCGTGAGAATATTGCTGGCCAAAGTGGCATGCACTTCCACACCGGGATAGTTTCTAGAAAGAGGATTCGCGCGAATATCTTTCAAGCCCTGGGCAGTGGCTCCCACAAAAATGATTTTTCCTTTGAGGTTTGCTGCGGGGATCTTGCCCTCAATGAGATCAGAGAATTCATAGTACGGAAAATTCCGGCCCGCGCCATAGTAGCGAAGCAGTACGCTGCCTGAAGGCGAGAGCGGAGTCCAGCCCGGGGTAAAGGCTTCCGTAGATCCAGCACTCACCAAACGGAGGCCTCGGTCACTACCCTGCAGCACTAATCCGTGAGGCTGACCTTCGTGTAGGTAAGCGCTCACGGCACGAACAGCGAGTGAGGGGAAAACTAACGTTTCAAATCCCATCACCGCCGTAGCTCGGCGAATCACGCTGTCTTCGTCAGCTTCTGCCGTAAAAAAACCCAAACCCGACTGAGTGCCCAAGGCCGATAGCAACTGGTAGTGCGGCAGCACGGGCTCGCGGCCTGTCATGGAATGCACAAAAGCATCGTCCCGCACTTGTTCGCGAGGAAGCGCGTGTTTACGTAAAAGTTTTAGGCTGCGCTTGTCCACAGTACGGATTCCCATTTCCTCGGCGCCCCGGGAAGTAAACGCATACCCCAAAATCACCGGAATCTTCGCCGTCTTGAGGCTCTGGGCGAAGATTTGATCGCCAGTGGAGCCGGTGCCGCCGGCACCCCATTCTCGCTCAGGGAATGTAATATCAAAGGCCACAACCTTTGCCCCGGCGGTTTCGAGACGCTGGATCAAAGTTTGATAGATATGGCGCGGAAAAGGAAATTGTCCGAGACGTTCTAAAGATTTTTCATTTATTTCAACAATCGCAATCTCAGGGCTGACTTCAGGGCTAACCATGGTGGTGCTAGTGGTGGTGCTAGCGGTGGTGCTGTGGGACCCCGCCAAGTGCGAGTCATAGTCCAGGCGCTCAAGCCACTGCAAAAACGATGAGGCCGCTTGTGTCTCTATCCAAGCCACCAGCGCCTGTTCGTTTTCGCCACCTTTTTTTGCAAGAATAAATGTGAAATGTTGAAGGCCCAATAGCCCCAAAAAGAAAACTAGAACAATGGCGGCGGGCCACAATCGAAAACCTACACGAGTACCCAGCATCCTTGCTTCCTCAAACCTGGCGCCTTCGTCCTAAAAGCGCCTTACACCTAACCTCTTATGATTGTACCGCTTTACGACAGTAACAGCCTAATAGTTTTGATTGTTTTGCAGGATCTGGAGGGCTAAATCGTAGGCTGTATTTTTGCTGAGGCCATGGCTCATTCCCACACGGACCAGGATTTTTTGTCCTGCGCCTAAGGCAGCTAATTCTGCTAGCACTGGTCGGATTTTTTCTTCGTCCTGGGCAGAACTGGCTGTTTTTGTGTTCCCTAAATCCAACGCCACCACGTATTCACCTCTAGGTTCCGGAAGCATTTCGGCTACTTGGCTGATCGTACCGCGATAGATGCTTTCAAAACGCTTGGTGAGCTCCCGCCCCACGACGATTTGCGCCGGTGCTTGGGCTTGGTCAGAGGTCGTCGGAATCGCTTTTGCTAAAAAATCTAAACAATCTTTGATGCGATGGGGACTCTCAAAAAACACGTGCAACCCACCTAACTGCAGGGCCTGTTGCGCCCAGGTCTCGCGATCCTTTTTTTCGCGCGGAAAAAAACCGTGAAACGTAAATTTACTCGAGAAAAACCCAGAAACCGACAACAACGCTATGGGCGCACTGGGCCCTGGCACCGGCACCACAGGAATGCCCGCGGCTACGGCGGCGCTCACTAAATCCGCTCCCGGGTCGCAAATTCCCGGAGTGCCCGCATCGCTTACATACACACCAATGGCACCGGGTTCTTGTAAACGACGAACTAGGTCTCCAATTTTATTCGGACCAGAATGTTCGTGAAGAGAAATTAACTTTGTGGTGGTGGGCCCGCCGGATTCCAGTAGCTTACGGGTTTCGCGAGTGTCTTCAGCGGCAATCCAATGCGCTGCGGACAACACACGCACAGCGCGGGCACTCAAGTCTTCCAGGTTTCCAATGGGAGTGGAAACCATGTAAAGGCCGGGGGGGAGCTCAGCTAGGTTATGGTCTTTTTCTTGGTCTTTCATCTGAAGTCCTTTTATACTTTTCTTATGTAGTATGGGTTGCCTGTGGGCGCAACTCAGGAAAATGTCGAAATGACAGCCATGGAGGGAAGTCATGTCTTTACGAGCCAGTGTACTCAATCAAGGGGAAATCACCGTTATCGCATTGGAAGGCAAACTGGATTTTGAAAGCCAGGATGTGCTGCGGGAAAACATCATCACCCTCACCCGCCAAGGGAAAAAAGTGGTCGTGGATATGGAGGGCCTCAACTTCGTGGGCTCAAGCGGCATCACGCACTTCATTCGCTCGTTGTATGAGCTCCAAGAGCGCGGCCTGACAGTGCCTCACCTCTGCAACGTAAAGAGTGAATTCAGAAAGATCATCAGCGCCTACGACATCAACCGCGAATTTTCTATTCACGAAAACCGCCAAGCAGCGGTAGATGGATTTTTCCGATCCGGCGGTCACGAAAACAACTGAGGTGCTGAACTGAGGTGCTGAACTGAGGTGCTGAACTGAGGTGCCGGGCGCTACAACGGCACAGCTTTGGCGTTTTTCCAGAATGCTTGCAGTTGGGGTTTACTAAAAACACCAAAACTCTCGAGAGCATTCTTTGAGAAGTAATTCTTAAGGACGTTGTACTCTCGCCCCCAATTTACAACCCGCGAGAAGGCGATTCGCTCGAAGAATTTGCCTTTGGGGGCGCCTTTACGGGCGCCGGTCACGAGAAACATCAAGCGTTGGCCAAACACCCGTAAAAAGGCCTGCATCTTTTCTCGACTAGGAAACCGCAGCGCCAAATGTAGATGATTGCCCGCATTCACGAACATCACCAACCTTGAATCATAATGCTCGGCTAGATCTAAGGCCAAGGCATGAATCGCGAGTTTGTGACGTGGGTTCAAAAAGCTCCATACGCCGCGGGCCCTCGCTGACCGGTACACCACGTGCATAGATCGTTTCGCGCAGAAGGGGCGCTGACGATGGCGGCATTTGAGGTTGCCACCGTACGCCAACGGAGCGCTGTACGCCATAGACGATCCGCGCACCGCTTGTGCAGGTTTGGGTGATTTTCTTTTACGCATAAAATGGAGCTACTCCTGCACCAAAATTCTTTCAAGTACTTTTCGGGGACAAAGGTATTTTCGTAAATTCACTGCTGCGCGAAATAATACCTTTATCCCCAGTAAAACCTTGGGATCCAAAGCCTCGGCACAGCCCACTACTCCAGACCTAAAACCCACCGGACCACACCACCACAAGCACAAAAGCATTTGCGCTCCCCACCCATTACATGATTTAACTCGGCAGTGATGATCGACACCCCCACACAGCGCAGAATCGCGAAACTCAACGACCAACTGGCCAATCAAATTGCAGCGGGTGAGGTTGTGGAGCGTCCTGGCGCAGCGATGAAGGAGTTGATAGAGAACTCGCTGGATGCTGGTGCCCGCACCATCCGCGTGCACGTGCACGGTGGTGCTCACAGTGGTGCTCGCGGTGGTGCTAGTCTCCTCGAAGTGGCCGACGATGGCAGCGGCATTCATCACGACGATATGCTACTCGCGCTCGACCGCCATGCCACCTCTAAAATCCACAAACCCGAAGATCTATTTGCCATCCAAACCTGGGGTTTCCGTGGCGAAGCCCTGGCATCGATCGCCGCCGTTTCGCGACTCACCCTAAGCTCCCGGGCCGCCGCCTCCACGACGAACACCACGACGAGCACCACGACTGGCCGTGGCACTGGACGAGAAATCATCTGCGAAGGTGGCCTCATCAAAGAAGATCGCGCCGTGGCGCGCGCTGTGGGTACCACCGTAAAAGTGGAGGATCTGTTTTTTAATACTCCCGCCCGCAAAAAGTTCCTGAAATCGCCAGGCGCTGAGTCTACTTTTATCGCCCAGACTTTTCATCGTCTCGCGATTAGCGCACCCGAAACCTCTTTTGAACTCACTTCAGAAGGTGAGCGTTTGTTTTTATACCCGCCTGCCACATCGATGGCCGCCCGAATCGCGGATGTGTATCGCTCAGCCTGGAAACTCCATCTCGACGAAACTGATCTCTTGCACGTGGATGCCGTTAGTGCGCCCTACCGGCTACGGGCTTGGATCCTACCCTCGAAACATTTTATTCCCTCATCTCGCGGCATTCTGCTGTACGTAAATAAAAGATCTGTAAAAGATAAACTCCTGCAACAGGCCGTGCTCACCGCCGCCAAAGAAGCGTTGTTTGGAAATCTGTATCCACAGTTGGTGCTTTCCTTGGAAACTCCTCCCGAGGGCGTAGACGTAAACGTTCATCCCACCAAAGCCGAACTACGGTTTAGGGATTCAGGCCACGTATTTGCTTTTGTGCGTAAACACCTAGAGAAGGCCCTGGCTGGTGATCGTCGTGGATCCGTGGGTTTGTCGTCTGGTTTTTCGTTGGCCACCACCACAGAACCCCTCTTTCCAAACTCACTGCAAACCGGCACCCACTACCACCAAAAACTCAGCTACACTCCACCAACCCACACCCCACCAACCCACACTCCACAGGAACACACCTCGCTCGAGCACACCTCCTTTGAGCAAGCTCCACTGCAAACCCATACGGCACCCACTCAGCAGCCTGGGCCTCAGTTAGGACCTCAAACACCTCAATTTTTAGGCACGCTCAAAAACACCTACCTACTTTGCCAGGACGACCAAGGCCTCGTGCTTGTGGACCAGCACGCCGCCCACGAACGAGTGACATACGAAAAACTCAAAAATTCCCGTCTCAGCAAACTAGAAGCACAACCGCTACTAATCCCTCTACAAATAGAACTTGGTCGAGAAGCCCTCGATCGACTCGAATCTGAATTTCCGCGCTTTGCTGAACAAGGCCTAGTGCTCGATCGTTCAGGGCCAACCCTCCTCACGGTGCGGGAGATTCCATCGCTACTGCTCAAAAAAGATGGCGCGCCTGTGCTTTCCATCGGCAATTTTTTACGTAAACTTGCCCAAGACTGGGATGAATCCACCGTGGAAGGAGAGCTCGCCGAAGCCTTTCGTAATCGCCTACTCGACGTGCTCGCCAGCGAAAGTTGTCATGGCTCCGTGCGGGCCGGACAAACCTTATCTAGCCTAGAAGCCATGTCGCTGCTTGCACAAATGTCCGAAACGGATTTTTCTGGGCATTGCCCCCATGGCCGCCCCACTACGGTGCGTCTGCGCTGGCAGGATTTGGAAAGACTCTTCAAGCGAGTGTTTTAGTGTCTATCATCAAGATTCACCCGCAGCACCCACTGATAGTGATTGGTGGACCAACCGCTTCCGGGAAAAGTTCTCTCGGGCTCAAGCTGGCAATAGAACTAGCTAAGCAAAAAATCCCCACAGAAATCATTTGTGCGGATTCGATCACGGTGTACCGCGGATTTGATATCGGCTCTGCTAAACCCACCCCCAAAGAACAAGCTCTGATCCCACACCACTTACTCGACATTGTGAATCCCATGGAAAATTTTACGGCCGGAGATTTTATTCGGCTCGCCGTGCCTTTGATTGAGCGCCTCCGCAGTGAAGGCAAAGTTCCTCTGGTGATTGGTGGCACAGGCTTCTACCTTAGGGCCCTCCTTAGAGGCATGGCCAGTGGCGAGGAAGACCAAGCAGAATCCGCGCGCATCAAACAAGAATTAGAAGATCGCGCTAGCAATGAAGGCTGGGAGAAACTCCACCAAGAACTTCTCGCCAAAGATCCCAGTTCCCGTGTCCACCCCAATGATCATTACCGGATTATTAGAGCGCTGCAGGCCATCGCACTGCAAGCAGCAGGCCCTCACGAAAAACTGGCCTGGAGTGAACTCAACAAAACCACCCGGGAGAATCCGGCGCGGTTTCCACACCAATACTTTCGACTCAAAGTCGAAAAAGAATCTTTAAAAACTAGGATCGAAGAGCGCACCAAACTCATGCTCGACCGTGGCTTGGTAGCGGAAACAAAAGCGCTGCTCGAGCAAGGCATTCCGACCAGTTGTAAACCCATGCAAAGCATAGGCTATCGAGAGGCCGTGGCTTTTTTGCAAGAATCCGGCACCACCACAAACTCCACCGCTACGCTCGCAGAGCAAATCGTGCAGAGCACGATGAAACTCGCCAAGCAACAAAACACCTGGTTCCGGGGCGAAGAGTTGGCCGAATGGATCGAACCCTCTCTAGAATCTCTACTTCCAGTAGTACTGAAATCATTGCAAGGCCCCCGCGATTGATCTAGCCTAAGGTCAAACCAGGTTCGAGGGAGCAATCCATGAGCGGAAACGAAATTAAGATCATTATCATCTCCGACGGCACAGGCGAAACCGCTTCGCTCATGACCAAAGCGGCCGTGATCCAATTTTCTGACCGGGAAATCGCTTATACTCGCTACAAAAACATCCGCACCCAAGTGCAGATTGAAGCCATCTTCCAAGATGCAGCCGCTCGCCAGGATGTGGTTGTCTACACTCTCGTTTCGCCGGAGTTGAGAAAATTCACCCAAGAAATGGGCAAAAAATACAGCGTGCCATCCATTGATCTATTGGGGCCTTTGCTCAACTCGCTCTCTGCCTTTTTCGAGACCCAACCAAAATCTCAGCCGGGTCTCACGCACACCGTAAACGAACAATATTTTAAGCGCATCGCGGCCATGGAATACACAATCCACCACGACGACGGAAAATTTGTGGACGGCCTAAAAGAGGCAGACATCGTGATCTTAGGAATCTCCCGCACTTCTAAAACTCCATTATCCATGTACCTCTCCATGCAGGGCTACAAAGTGTGCAATATCCCCATCGTGCGCGGCATTCCTTTGCCTCCCGAAATCCAACAAGTGGATCCCAACAAAATCATCTGCCTCACGATCCAAGCGGAAGTGCTACACACCATCCGCAAAGCCCGCCTCGATCGTTTAGGCAAAGATCCCCGCGATCACTCCAATGAAAACTACGCCAGCATGGAACATGTGGTGGCCGATATCGAATACGCCACCAATATTTTCCGCCAAAACCGCAAATGGCCGATTTTTGATGTGTCCGGAAAAGCACTGGAAGAAACCGCCTCCGAAGTGATCCGCATCATCACGGCCCGTAAAAAAATCGCCGCCAAATCCCAGTCCGGTGACAAGTCCGGCGGCAAACCCACCAACGACTAAACCACCAACGCCCCCCATGCACAAACGCAGACAGCCAGACCAACCAGCGTTTTTTCTTGGCAAAATCGTTTTTGATTTTTTCAACAACGACGATGAAGAATTCAAGCAACGGTCCCTAAAATCGCTCACCAAAGAAGTGCGCAAAGAGTTTAATATCTCCTGCATATCTGTAGATGATTATGAAGTAGAAAACCCAGAGCGTGGATCCGTGGTTTTTTCTTTCTGCGCCACTCACCGAGCCATTGGCAAAGAAGTTCTCGAAAGGGTACTCGCCTTTTTCGATGAAAAGGCCCCCGCCCGCATCCTTTCCCAAGAAACCAAGGAAGTGGACTAGGCCTACCGCTACCTCCACAAAAATACCTTTGTCCCGGCACACACCATCCACCTCCGTAAATCCGCGGCGCCGCGGATTCGCCTCCCCACTCCCCCGAGTGGATTTATGCGGAGCGTCTACTGTATCCTTACAGTCATATGGCAAACAGCAAAGAACTCATGGAATTAGAAGAAAAGTTTGGCGCCCACAACTACCATCCCCTGCCGGTGGTTTTGAGTAGGGGCGAGGGCGTGTTTTTGTGGGATCCCGAAGGCAAACGCTACTTCGATTTTCTTGCGGCTTACTCTGCTGTGAACCAAGGCCACTGCCACCCTAAGATCCTCAACGCTTTGGAAACCCAAGCCCGTAAACTCACCCTCACCTCCCGAGCCTTCTACAATGATGCCTTGGGAGAATACTCCCAGTTCATCACTAAATATTTTGGCTACGAACGGGTGCTGCCCATGAACACCGGTGTGGAAGGGGGCGAAACGGCGCTAAAGCTTGCGAGGCGCTGGGGTTATACCAAAAAGAAAATCCCCGATGGCCAGGCCAAAATCATTTTTGTGAAAGGCAATTTCTGGGGTCGTACGTTGTCAGCGATTTCGTCGTCCACGGATCCTTCTTCTTACAGTGGTTTTGGCCCCTATATGCCGGGCTTTGAAGTGATCGATTACGATAATCTCGGCGCCCTCGAAAAAGCCTGCCAAGATAAAAACGTGGCGGGCTTTATGCTCGAGCCCATCCAAGGCGAGGCAGGAGTCGTTATCCCACAAACCGGTTATTTAAAAGCCGCCAAAGAAATCTGTGAGCGCCATAACGTTCTATTCATTGCCGATGAAGTGCAGACAGGCCTTGGTCGCACAGGCAAAATGCTCGCCTGCGATCATGAAAATGTTCGGCCGGATATTTTGATTCTCGGTAAAGCTCTCTCGGGCGGCGTGCTGCCCGTTTCCGCCGTACTCGCGGACGACAACATCATGCTCAACATCAAACCTGGAGAACATGGCTCCACCTATGGCGGCAACCCGCTCGCTTGCCGAGTAGCCATGGCCGCACTCCAAGTGTTGAAAGACGAAAGACTCGCGGACAATGCAGCTCGCATGGGCGAAATGTTCCGCGCAGAAATGAATAAACTGAAAGTGTCTTGGGTTTCCGCCGTGCGTGGTAAAGGCCTCATGAATGCCATCGTGATCGATCCCAAAGGCCCCGTGGACGCCTGGGACATTTGCCTGCGCCTAAAGGATAACGGCCTCCTCGCCAAACCTACACACAAAAACATTATTCGTTTAGCTCCACCCTTGGTGATTAACGAAAAACAAATGCAGGAAAGCTGCCAAATCCTACACAAAACTTTTGCTTCCTTTTAGACAGCAAGGAGACCACATGTATAAGCTAGTTCTGTTACGCCACGGAGAAAGTAGCTGGAACAAAGAAAACCGCTTCACCGGCTGGACAGACGTGGATCTTTCCGAAAAGGGCCGCGCGGAGGCCAAAGAGGCCGGTGTACTCCTCAAAAAAGAAGGCTTCGCTTTTGATGTGGCTTATACCTCGGTGCTGAAACGCGCGATTCGCACGCTCTGGATTGCACTCGATGAGCTCGACCAGCTGTGGATTCCCGTGGAAAAATCCTGGTGCTTGAATGAGCGGCACTATGGCGCCTTGCAAGGCCTCAACAAAGCAGAAACCGCCGCCAAATACGGAGACAAACAAGTGCACATCTGGCGCAGGAGCTTTGATGTGCTTCCACCGCTCTTAGAAGAATCCGACGAACGCCACCCTTCCCACGATCCCCGCTACCGTGGTGTGCAGTCGCTACCCAAAGGCGAAGCCTTGAAACATACCGTGGACCGCATGCTTCCCTACTGGCATTCCACCATTGCTAAGAGTGTGCAAGCGGGCAAAAGTGTGTTGGTGGCCGCCCACGGCAATAGCCTCCGGGCCTTGGTAATGCACTTAGACAATATGAGCGAAGATGCCATCATGGAACTCAATATCCCCACGGGTGTTCCGTTAGTGTATGAGCTCGACAAAAATCTTCGCCCCCTAAAGCACTACTACCTTGGCGACCAAGCCAAAATCCAGGCCGCCATGGCCGCCGTGGCTTCTCAAGGCAAGGCCGCCAAGGATAAGTCCTAATGAAACCCACCCCGCCCGCAAGTAGCAACCGCCCGCACTTAAGTAAAGACGAGCTCCGCTACTATGGCAGGAACGCTTGTTTGGCTCTATGGCAAATGCGACCCAAGGATATTATCCGCGTTTACGTGAAAAAGGACTTATCGGAAACCTTTGCTCCGCTGCTTAAATTCTGCTCCCAACAACGCAAAAGCTACCATCTTGTTTCCGAGGGCGATCTTGAACGCTTAACTGATAGTAAACACCACGAAGGCATTTGCGTGGTAGCCAAAGAACGCCAAACTTTAAGAGAACAAGATTTTTTTAAAGAGCTTAGCAGCCAACGAAACCTTGTGTTGTTTCTCGACGGCGTGGGCAACCCCCACAACTTTGGCGCGATCTTAAGAACCGCGGCTCACTTTGGTGTGCGCTATGTGGCGGGCCTTGCGGAAGAGTTGCCACGGATTTCGCCCTCAGCCAATCGCACCTCCGAAGGCGGAGCGGAGCATGTTTCTGTTGTAAAAGTAAAAGACACCGAACAATTTTTAGATCGCTTGAAGGGCTTAGGTTTCCAGGTGTACGGCTTTGATCCAGGCGAAAAAGCTATCTCTCTTTTTGATTCCAGGATCGCGCAAAAGGCCGTGTTTGTGATGGGCGCGGAACGCAGTGGTCTCTCAGGGCTATTGCGATCTTTATCGGACGTGCAGGTGCGCATTGCCGGCACAGGTGCCGTGGAAAGCTTGAATGTATCCGTAGCCGCCGCCCTCGCCATGGCCGAATTCCAACGGCAAGGCCAACAGGGCCAGGTGCGCTTGGTGAAGCGAGGTCCTAGCTGATGGCAAGATGGCTAGCGCTTGGTTGTGCACTTTTTGCTTTGTGGATGGAGCGCCCGCTTTTTGCTATTTTTCCGCTCCTTTTTTCCGCTTGGGAAATTCTATTTTCCCCGCGCAAAGCCCTGCATCTTTTTAGCTTTTGGTTTGCCGTGCCCTTAGCCACCCTGCTTGCTTGGCGCATCAGTTCTTACCTGCCACTTGCGGCATTGGCTTTGGCTTTGCAGCTTAGGCTGTATCTTTTGCATAAAGCAGGGCTTGCAGAAATTGCCGCAAAAAAATTGGCCAAAGATTTACGGGCAAGCCTACCCGCCAGCGCCACGCTATTTGTGGACACCGACATCGAAACCCAATCGCCTACTGCCACCATTGAAGAAGGCCATCTCATTCGCATCCAGGCTGGAGAAAATTTACCCACTGACGGGCAAATCACTTTTGGCTCAAGCTTTGTGGATGAATCCTTGCTTTCAGGCGATGTAGAACCAAAAGCCAAATCCATGGGTAGTTTTGTGTACGCGGGTAGCAGAAATAAAAATGGCTCTTTCATCTACAAAACCACTAGGAAAGCCAATCAGTCTTTTGTAATGCAAATGGCTGCGGCCCTAGAGAGTCCGCCGCCTTTTCCGCGGGGAGTATTTTTTCTAGAAGGCTTGTTGCTTTTGAGTTTGCCGCTGGCTTTTTGGGGAACTTCATTTTTCTCCCTATTTTTAGTAGCCAGTGCTACGGGATTTTTTGCGGTTTACCGTTTACAGTATTTTTTGTTTATAAAAAAATCTGCTCAGAATGGAATCTATTGGCGAAACCTGGAAGCCATCAACAATGTGGCGCAAGTAGGCACTGTGGTTTCATCGCCGATGGGTGTGCTCACAGAAGGCCGTTTTCGTTTTTCCGCGGCCCAAGGATTTTCTCTTTCTGAAGATGGGATTTTACGACTCCTTGGGCCTCTCGCTCGGCGCTTAGAAACGGAAGAGGCTTACGCAATTTTGCAAGAAATGCAGGCAAGAGGAATTCGCTTAGAAATGCTGGAGGATTTTTCCCTCTCGCCTGGCGGTGCAAGTGGCATCGTGGATGGTGAGAAAATTCGCTGGACCAACGAAGAAACCGCCCGCCAAGAGCAGCTACTCATCCCTCCTGAAGCGGAACCCTTCTTACAAAAACACCGGGGAGAAAATATTCAGCTCTTGTTCCGCCAAGATAAATGCGCGGCTGTTTTTTCCTTAGTAGATCGCGTGCATCCATCCACCCAACAAGGATTAGATCTCTTACGCGAAAAGAATATTCCTTACGTTGTGGTCACGCCCAAGCCCGCGGCCTGCATCCACGCCCTGGAAATACCTCTGCCCCACTTGCATTCAGATTGTAACCAAGAAGAAACTGTCTCGCTTTTGCAAAAACTCCACACCGAAGGCCTAACTCCCCTCTGGGTGGCCGCTCCTCCCGAAGCCCTAAGCACCAACCACACCATGCTTTCACCGGCGGCCTATTCTTTGCCTAAGGCGGATGTATTAAGCTTGCAATTTCATCTCACGGCCGTTGCGAAAGTGATTGCTTTAGCTAAATCCTACGAGCCTTACGAGAAATGGAATGGATTTCTTTTTTGGATCTTTAGCCAGGTGGCACTCCTGGTTTTGGCCTTTTGGAGCTCTACTCTTGATCCTAAATTTGCCCTGATTCTATTGACGGTAGCGGGAGTTTTACCTGGTTTTATGATGGCTCACAGCAGCCAAAAGCAAGGTCTGTAAGCCTTTTTTCGAAAATCCCTGCTACCATACTTACAGAGACCCAAACTCTCTCCCTAAAGAGAGTTTCCTCAATAGCCGGAGTTGCCCCTCCGGCTATTTTTTTGTAGTCTACGGCCATGAATCTCATCGACACCCTAGAATGGCGTTACGCTGCAAAATCTTTTGATTCCAAGAAAATCTCTCCCGGAGATTGGAGCCTATTACAGAAGGCGTTGATCCTCACGCCCTCTTCGTATGGTTTACAGCCCTGGAAATTTTTAGTGGTGCAGGATGTAAATTTACGGGAACAACTAAAAGCCGCCTCCTGGAACCAACGGCAAGTAACCGAATGCTCCCACTATGTGGTGTTTGCTCACCGACTCACCATGGATGAAAATTATGTGGACCATTTTTTACGTTCCATGGCCAACACCCGCGGTGTAGGGATAGAGACGCTCGAAGGCTACCGTAAAGGAATTTTGAGCGATGTGGTGCACGGGCCGAGAAGTAAAATGATTCCTGAGTGGACAGCGCGGCAAGCCTACATTGCCCTTGGAAATTTCATGACCTCCGCCGCCGTGCTTGGCATAGATACCTGCCCCATGGAAGGCTTGGATCCGGCTAAGTACGATGAAATCCTCGGACTCAAAAACACCGAGTATCGAACCGCCGTGGCCTGCGCCGCCGGTTACCGCAATCCTCAAGATCGCCTAGCTCAAGCCAAAAAAGTGCGCTTCTCCGCGGATGAATTGGTGCAAGAACTTTGATCGCGGTTTTATTTGCGTACGTTTGGCCCGAGCCTTTTTCTTCCGCCGCGGGCGTGAGAACCCTGGAGCTTTGCAAAAATCTACGTGCCCTGGGGTTTGAGCCCTTAGTGCTGAGCCCTTGCAAAGAAAATACAGCCAGTGCTTATTTAAACCAAGAAGGCATTCGCACTCTACCCACTCCGGCCAATGATTCTTCCGTGGTGGAGCAGTTAAAAAAAATCACTCCCAATTTGGTGCTCTATGATCGTTTCGTGATGGAAGAGCAATTTGGCTGGCGAGCCCGGGAGCTTTGGCCCGAGGCTTTACACCTGGTGGATACGCAAGATCTTCACTCTGTGCGAAGAGCCAGAGAAAGGTTATTAGCGGCAGGTGCAAGTGCCGAGGAGATTTCCTCTCTCACCAAGGCTGATTTTGGTTTGGATTTGGACCGGGAACTATCTTCCCTCTATCGGGCGGACGGGTGCCTAGTGGTTTCCACTTGGGAAAGAGATTGGTTGCTACAGCAGAACTATCCAGCCGAGAGAGTGTTTTATTTACCGTTTGGTGCTGCCAAGGAAAATTCTTCTCCCTCATTTGCCGACAGAAAAGACTACGCCTTCTTAGGAAATTTCCGTCATCCACCGAACCTAGATGCCGTAGATTGGCTTGCGAAAGATCTATGGCCAAAGATTCACAACAACAATAATTTATATTTATACGGCGCTTATCCTCCGGCTACGGTTTCTAAACTGCACGGGAAAGACGGAATTATTGTTGCTGGCTCCGTGCAAAATCACCGAGCTGCATTACAAAAACACCGTGTGCTCTTGGCGCCCTTACGGTTTGGAGCCGGCATCAAAGGCAAAGTGCTAGAGGCTTGGGCTACTGGCACGCCGGTGGTGGGCACTCCTATAGCCATGGAAGGATTTGATCATGCAAGTTTTCAAGGGGAAGAGTTTATCCAAACCGCAAAAGCGTTGTATGAATCCGAATCCCAATGGCAAAGTGCCCAACAACAAGGTTATAAGGCTTTAGAAACCTTTGCCCCGGAACGTTTAAAACAAGAACTCGCGAAAATCCTCGAGATAGGTTTTTCCCAAAAACAAAACTGGCGCCAGCATTGGATTAGCCGGGTGCTAAAGCACCAGACAAATAATTCCACCAAATATTTCTCTCTTTGGATTGAAGCAAAAAATCAAAAAGCCCCTTTGGTGAACACGCCATGATCACAAAGCTCCTTACCATCCACGGCCGCGTGCAAGGCGTGTTTTATCGGGAATCCATGCGCCAAGAAGCCATGCGGCTCGGTGTGACGGGCTGGGTGCGAAACCGCAAAAATGGCACCGTGGAAGCCCTCATCCAGGGCGAAGCGCCTCTCGTGGCGGATCTGATTGCATGGTGCCACCAAGGGCCACCGGCCGCCAAAGTAGAAAAAGTAGAAGAAAAAACTGTGCCTGCAGAAAATGCTTTGAGAGATTTTATTCGTAAACAAACAGAAGATTAGGAGATTTACTATGGCAAAAACACCCTCCACCATGCTGGAACTAGGAACCAAGGCTCCGGATTTTTCTTTGCCTGATGTAACTAGTGGAAAAACCGTTTCCCTTAAAGATTTTTTGAGGCAGCCACTGCTCGTGATGTTTATCTGTAACCATTGCCCCTTTGTAAAACACATCCGGCAAGAATTGGCTTCGCTTGGAAAAGATTATGGAGGGAAATTAGGCATTGTGGCGATCAATAGCAACGATGTGACCACTCACCCCGATGACAGCCCCGCCAATATGAAAAAAGAAGCTGCCGAGGCCGGCTATACTTTTCCTTATTTGTTTGATGAGAGCCAAGCGGTGGCTAAAGCCTACGAAGCGGCCTGTACACCGGATTTTTTCTTGTTCGATGAAGCTCACCGATTAGTGTATCGCGGTCAATTGGATGACAGCCGGCCCGGAAGTTCTGTTCCAGTTACTGGCAAAGATTTGCGGGCAGCGATGGATGCGGTTCTTGGCAGTAAAGAAATTTCGTCTACCCAGAAGCCCAGCCTTGGTTGCAATATTAAGTGGCGTAAAGGGAATGAGCCTACTTATTATCAGTAGTCTTAAGGTCAGCTCAAAAATGCCTAAACTAGACTTTAAAACAATAAATCTTATTCACTGTTTCGTAACATTGTGATTCAATTCAAAAAGAGTCATTGGTATTTTTTATAAATCATTGGAGGAAATATGCCTGTAATTCTATTTTCTTTTCTTTTATTGTTTTCAAGCCATAGCTATGCCGAAAAACTCTCAAATTCTTCGTTAAAAATTCCAGCTGCCGCCACGTCAAGCTGTACGGATATGAAGCAAAATTTAATTTTTGTTCTCGGAGTACCCACCAATAGCGCGCCACAACAAAGTGCGAAGTTCTCTATCTTGAATGCTCGTTTACAAGCGTATAAAGAGGCTTGCGGACAAATTGATTTAGACTTGGTAGACCGTATTTTTCAGTCTAACTAAAGCTACCACCATTACTAAATGGTAGGTTAAAAAACAAAAGGCACTGACTTTAGTGTCTTTCACTTTTGCGAGCTAGCCTAGTGCGAGCTCAATTTGCCCTTCACCCGCTCCAAAAACAACCTGTGGCACCAGGAGCTGTCCGTTAGCTCTGGGTGAAAGGCCGTCACAAAATGAAGTCCGTCGTCTAAAAACGAAACTTCTTCCCCCACTCGCCCACGCACTTTCACGCCCGAGCCCCAGCGCAAAAACTTTGGCGCCCGGATAAACACCGCGGCTTCCGCCCGCCCGTCCACCAAAACTTCCCCTTGAAAACTTTCTTTCTGCCGGCCGTAGGCGTTCCGCTCCACTTCGAGATCCATCAAACCTAAACTTTCCTGCTGGGGATTCTTCACAGCCTTAGCCATCAAGATAGAGCCCGCGCAAATGCCCCACATGGGAATGGAACTTTTCCGAAGCTCGTCCCAGAGGCCTACTTCCTTCGCTAATTTCAGCATGGTGGTGCTTTCGCCCCCGGGCAAAATCAAACCCTGCACACCCGCAAGATCCTTGGGCGTGCGAACAAAGCGCACCGTAGCGCCTAACTTTTCTAAATGTTCACGATGGGGATCGATGCAGCCTTGGAGAGCTAATACTCCAATCAGGGGCATCTACCAGCCTCTGATTGATAAGCGATTTTCGGCAGGGATGGCTTTCATTTCCACGCCGCTCATGGCTTTGGGCAAGTTCGTGGAAGAAGCAAGAAGGGCTGCGGGGTCGCGAAATTGGGCCGTGGCTTTCACGATGGATTTTGCCCGTGTCTCAGCTTCTTGGGGAGAAGCTTCCATGAAAATTCCAGAACCCACAAAAACCGTTTCCGCTCCAAGTTGCATCATAAGGGCCGCATCCGCAGGAGTGGCTACACCACCGGCAGAGAAATTTGGCACAGGCAAGCGGCCCGCTTTGGCCACCATTTGCACTAGTTCCAGAGGAGCTTGCAAGCGCTTAGCTTCGGAAAAAAGTTCGTTGGCGTCGAGAGATTGCAGGATGCGGATTTCTTTCATGAGGGTGCGCATGTGGCGAACGGCTTCCACCACATTACCCGTGCCCGCTTCACCTTTAGTGCGAATGAGGGCGGCGCCTTCGGCGATTCTACGCAAAGCTTCGCCTAAATTGGTGCAGCCGCAAACGAAAGGGACTTGAAATGCATGTTTGTTGATGTGGTTTTCTTCGTCCGCGGGAGTGAGCACTTCGCTTTCGTCGATAAAATCCACGCCGAGTTCTTGGAGGATCTGGGCTTCCGCGAAGTGACCAATACGGCATTTAGCCATCACGGGAATCGAAACACTGTTCATGATTTCCTGGATCATCTGGGGATCACTCATGCGGGCCACGCCCCCTTGGCTGCGGATCAAACTAGGGATCCGTTCCAACGCCATCACGGCTACGGCACCAGCTTGTTCTGCGATCTTGGCTTGTTCCACGTTCATCACGTCCATGATCACGCCATTTTTTAACATTTCCGCCAAACCGGTTTTGAGGTTTATTTGGGCCATAAGATCTCCTGAAGTTGGCTGTTTTTTACCGTGAATTGACGCATCAGGGAAGGATTTTCTCGGCTATATTAGGCCCATGAAGAAAAAAGCCCTGGTCTGGATTCGCCGGGATTTGCGTTTGCAGGATCATGCCCCCCTCACCCATGCCGCTTCTTTGGCTAAAGAAGTGGCCCTAGTTTTTGTGTTCGACCCTCAATTGCTGCGGGGTGTACCAAAATCTGACCGCAGAATTTCCTTTATCCAGGAATCCTTACGGGAAATAGACACAGAATTACGCAAAAAAGGCTCGGCTTTGATTGTCCGTAGAGGCGATCCCCGCCTGGAAATCCCCCGGATCGCCAAAGAAATCGGAGCGGAGCTGGTGTGCACGGGTCGGGATTACGAACCCTACGCCAAAGAGCGAGACGAGAAAGTGGCCGAGAATTTGGCCAAAATCGGCGTGGAGTTCCAGGCCGTTAAGGATCATGTGCTTTTTGAGGGCAAGGAAATCACCACCCAAACAGGTGGCAGCTTTAAGGTGTTTACCCCCTACTACCGGGCTTGGGAATCGGCCCTTGGGCCTGAGCAGTGGGAAGTGCGGCAAGCTAGGCCCAAATTTTTACGTTTGCCCCCAAAAGAGTTAGATCTTCCCCCACCCGTTCCTCTGTGGCTAGAACCGGGTGAAAAGGCCGCCCAGATTCGCTTAAAAAAATTCGCCCAAAAAATCGAAGACTATAAAACCCAAAGAGACTTTCCTTCCGTGGAAGGCACCTCAGGGCTCTCGGTTCATCTACGCTTTGGCACGATCTCTACTCGCGCTTGCGTGCGCTTGGCCTTAAAAGCCAAAGATAAAACCTGGCTGAAAGAGCTCGTGTGGCGGGAATTCTACCAAATGATTTTGGACCAAAATCCCCACGTGGTGGGCCATGCCTTTAGGCCCGAATACGATAACATCCGCTGGCCCGGCAAACCCGCGCACTTTGAGGCCTGGTGCCAAGGACGCACGGGATTTCCGATTGTGGACGCGGCCATGCGACACTTCAACGATACGGGCTGGATGCATAACCGCTTGCGGATGATAGTGGCCTCCTTTCTGGTGAAAGATTTATTAATCGACTGGCGGCAAGGAGAAGCCTACTTTGCGAAAAACCTTTTGGATTTTGACCTAGCTTCCAATAATGGGGGCTGGCAATGGTGCGCTTCCACGGGTTGCGACGCCCAACCCTACTTTCGGATTTTCAACCCCGAATCCCAAGCGAAAAAATTCGATCCACAAAGCACTTTTATCCGCGAACACCTCCCCGAGGTTGGTGAGGCAAAATATCCTAAGCCGATCGTGGATCACGGTGTACAAAGAATCAAAGCCATACAACTTTTTAAAGATGCCAAAGCCAAAAGAAATTAAAAACCTGCGCACGGGAGCCTTGAGCAGAGGTTTCACCTTGGCGCGGCTTGGCGTGCAAGTGAGTGCCAAGATTGCCACCCACGCAGCCACGAATTTTTTTGCCTCGGGCGCCCTGCAATCGGTGCGAAAAAAAGCCCATCTTTTAGAGCAGGCGGCGCTTTTTTCCCAAGAAATTGGCCAACTAAAGGGCAGCCTCATGAAGGCCGGGCAAATGCTCTCGGTGTATGGAGAACATTTCCTGCCCCCGGAAGTGAACCAAATTTTGAAAACACTTCAGAGCGATTCCATTCCCGTTACCTGGAAGGAAATGGAAAAGGCATTAAAAACTTTGGGCAAAGAAAAACTTGCGCTTCTAGAAATCAATTCACAGGCGGAAGCTGCCGCCTCTCTCGGGCAAGTGCACCGGGCGAAGATCAAAGCCAGTGGCCAAGAAATCGTTCTAAAAATCCAATACCCGGGCGTGGATAAAGCCATCGAAGGCGATATGAAAACCTTGAAGCGCGTGCTTTCGCTCCTGGAACTCTTGCCCAAACTTCCCGCCACTGATGATCTTTTTGCGGAAGTAAAATCCATGCTGAAAGCGGAATTGGACTACGAGCGGGAACAAAAAATGCTCGAATTCTTCGGCAAAAAATTAGCCGGCGATGCTCGCTATATTTTGCCGAAAGTCCACCCGGAATTTTCCAATAAAAAAATCCTCGCCCTGGATTATGAACCAGGCGTAACGGTAGATAGCGAGGCTGTAAAAAACCTTTCTCAGGAAAAAAGAAATGCCTTGGCCGATTCGATCCTGGATCTTTATTTCCAAGAATTATTTGTGTGGCACAAAGTGCAAACGGACCCCCACTTTGGCAATTACCGCATCCGACTAAAAACCAATCAATGGATTCTTTTTGATTACGGAGCCGTAAGAGAAGTGCCCCAAACTTTTTTAAAACCCTATAAAAAAATGCTTAACGGAATTTTCTACGGGAAACGGGAAGTGTTTGAAGAGGCCGCAGCTTCCCTTGGTTTGCTGCAGCCGGGTGATACCCAAGAGCTAAAAGATTTGTTTTATGGCCTCTGCGCACTCGTGGTGGAGCCGTTTCTGGAAGATAAAATCTTCGATTGGCAAAAGAGCGATCTACCAAAACGGGTAAGCGAGGCCACCTGGGAGATGCTGAAATTTCCCTTACGGGCGCCGCCCCGGGAAGTGGTGTTTCTTGACCGCAAAATGGCGGGAATGTTTACGATTCTGGCCGTATTAGGAGCTAAGACCAATGGCCGAAAGATCCTCGAACGTTATTTAGAACAGGCCTGATAAAAGAACACGCCAGAGAGTGCCCACAAAAATATGAAAAGGTTCACCCAAAATAATAGCCGGAATGGCAAGCACCATCATGAGCCAAGTGAATAGACTCAAGAAAAATCCCACCATAAATTTCTTGAACCAATGATTAGCTTTGGCTTGCCGCCAAGCCTTGATCAAAACCATGAACAAGAACCAACCGAGTTCCACCCACAATAAAGTTTTACGGTTGGGGTGAGTCCAAATATCTTCAGCGGCCTGTAAAAATCTTTGGTCCGTAGCTAAAGCAAAAGCTTTCTGGCGAACCAAGGCCATCTTATCCCCATTGGCGGCCTGCATTTTCTCCTGCAAACCACCTAAAACTTTTTGCACTTCTTCGTGGGCCTTTTGAATTTCTTGCTCGATATTTTCGTTGGCCGAAGCAACGTTCAAGCACAGAAGCAAAAACAAAAATTTCATACTTCCCCAAGAATGGCAGGAGTGCGGGCCAGATCCCGGGCAATATTTTTCTGGTGGGCTTCCACGGTGCCGCCACCGATTTCGAGCAATTTTGCGTCACGCCACAAACGTTCCACCACATACTCACCCACATAACCGTAGCCACCTAAAACTTGGATCGCCCGATCGGCCACGTTTTTCGCCATAGTGGCCGCAATCAGTTTCACTCCGTCGGAGTCCAAACGATTTCCGCCCTTATTGAGATCTAAGCGCCGTGCGGTCTCATACACATAGGTGCGGGCGGCCCGATAATCGCTATAGCTATCGGCAATATGCCTTTGGATTTGGCCAAAGTGGTGCAAAGGCTCGCCGAATGCATGGCGCTCGCTAGCATAGCGATTCATCACTTCTAAACTGCGTTTGGCGATGCCTAAGCCCATGGCCGCAAGCGATAGGCGCTCGAGCTCCAAGTTTTTCATCATATGGAGCATGCTTTCGCCTTCGCTGCCCACTAAGTTTTCCGTGGGCACTTGGCAATGGTCAAAAACCAATTCCGCTGTATTGGAAGCCCTCATGCCGAGCTTATCCATGATTTTTTGCCCCACGCTATAACCGGCGCAAGTTTTATCCACGAGGAAAGTGGAAACTTTGGCTTTCCCGGACTTTCGATCATCGGTGCGGGCATAGAGCCACACCACGTCGGCGGCAGTTTTATTGTCGTCGATACAACCGTTGGTGATCCACATTTTGCGGCCATTGATTTCATAGCCTTTGGCAGATTTTACGGCCATTGTCTCCATACCCAACACATCGGTGCCATAGTTCGGCTCCGACATCGCCATCGCCCCAATCCATTCGCCCGTGCAAAGTTTTGGTAAATATTTTTTCTTTTGTTCTGTGCTCGCATTGCGGGCAATATTGTTGGCGCAAAGCATGGAGTGCGCCAAATAAGACAAAGTAAAACCGGGATCCGACCAGGCTAATTCTTCATGCACCAAACAAACGGCTGAAGCATCTAAACCGGCGCCGCCAAATTCTTCGGGCACCGTTAAACCTAAGAGGCCGAGTTCCCCCATTTTACGCATCAGCGGTAAATTGAACTTTTCGCTTTTGTCAAAGCTGTGGGCCTGGGGTTCCACTTCATTTTGCGTAAAGGTACGCACCATTTCCCGCAGCAATTTATGTTCAGGCGTGGGGTTGAACAGATCGAACTCTTTCCAATTTTCCATGTGGATTAAGATAGCAGGGAGCCAAGAAAAAAACTATATTCCTGCAATGTCTTGGCGCATGCTTTTGGGCCTTATTGCATGCAATGCAATATGGGCCACCAATCCCGTGATGGGAAAAATTCTGATGCAGGAAGTTCCTGCCCTGCAAACCGCGTGGCTCCGCTACGGTTCTGCACTTTTTTGCATTTTTTTACTGCATCTTGGAAAAATCCCCACAACTAGCTTTCGTTCAGGATGGCGTTATTTCCCTTGGATTGCACTCTTGGGACTATGCACTTTTTTTCTGTCTTCCATTTTTCAATACAAAGGCCTCGCGCTTTCTTCGGCCACCGCTAACACGCTGATCGTGGCCATGGAACCACTATTTGCGGTGTTTTTAGCCTGGATCTTTTTGCGGGAACGCCTGCATTGGATACAAATCTTAGCCTTTTTTGTGGCAGTGGTAGGGTTTCTCCTTTTGAGCAATCTCAAACCTCACGACTGGCAAAATTCCCTCGCCCTTTTTAGCTTCGGCAATCTTTTTTTGCTGCTCTCCATGCCTATGGAGGCCATGTATTCGATCATCAGCCGGAAACTGGCGGGAAAAATACAACCCATATCTGTGTTCTCCTGGGCCCTGGGGTTTGGCTTCTGTGTTTTTAGTTTATATTTAGTGTGGGAAGGCGTGGGTTTTCCTAGATCCCTTTCTCTGCAAGGGTATTTAGCGGTGCTTTGGCTCGGGCCCTTAGGCACGGCGCTTACCTATACTTTTTGGACAATGGCCCTGGTCAAGGCACCCGTGGCTGCTGTATCCCTCACGCTTTTTGTGCAACCCATCTTAGGAGCCGCTTTTGGAGCATTTTTTCTAGGAGAACGCTTAGACGGCTGGCAAGCTTTTGGCGGAATATTAATTCTTGCCACTTTGGTACTACAAACAAAACTTACGCTAAAAGGAGAACAAAATGTGGAAAACCACTAGTGGTGAAACCTTTTCCCCCGGCAAACAAAAAGGAAAGTACTATGTGTTGTACTTCTACCCCCGAGATAATACTCCTGGCTGCACCTTAGAGGGCCAGGATTTTGCCAAACACTATCCAAAGTTCAAAAAATTGGGTGTGGAAGTTTTTGGTGTTTCCAACGACAGTTTAGAATCACACGAAAAATTCCTGAAAAAATACTCTTTTCCCTTTCCGTTGGTGAGCGATCCCGAGCAAGAACTGTGTGAAAAATTCTCTGTGATCAAACTAAAAAATATGTACGGAAAAAAATTTAAGGGAATTGAACGCTCTACGTTTATCATCGATCCCAAAGGAAAAGTTGCCAAAGAGTGGCGGAAAGTGAAAGTGCCAGGGCATGTAGAAGAAGTGCTCACCAGTGTGAAAGAGCTTTTATAATGTACCCCACTATCTATGAGGAAGCCCGGGAAGCTTTTATCACTGCAGCGGAAAAAAGTGGTTACCGCCATTTACGCTTACGGATTCCCCACGAAAACACCGAGTTTTTCCAAGATTATGCGCTACTACGCCGGGATCCGAAGCGCCTGCTCGTGCACCTCTCCGGAGTGCACGGAATCGAAGGTTATGTGGGCTCTGCCGTGCAATGCTCGCTTTTGGCAGAAACCCCAAAAGAAGATGGCCCGTCTCTACTCTTTATCCACGCAGTGAATCCCTATGGCATGGCCTTTTACCGACGGGCCAATAGTAAAAATGTGGATCTCAACCGTAACTTTCGCACTGGCCCCGCCAAACCAAACCCTGATTATAAATATTTTAACTCTTACCTGAATCCACAGAACCGCCTGCAATTTCTCACGGGCCCGTTGTCAGCCTTTGTTCACCGCCATCGTTTCGGCGCCGCCCGCACTTCCATGGCCATCGCTTCTGGCCAGGTGGAAAATCCCAAGGGGCTTTTTTATATGGGCACTTCAGTGCAAAAAGAGGTTATCCATTGCCAGGAATTTTTAAAATCCCATGGATCTTCTGCCCAAGAAATCGTTGTAATTGATTTACACACGGGCCTAGGAGAGTTCGGCGAAGAAGTTTTAATTGCGGAAAACGGCACCAGGGACGAAGTATTTTTTGCAAAAGTATTCGACCAACCAACCATCGTTCCGGATCCTGAAACAAACGGCATCTATGACAACCAAGGGCCCCTATCCTCTGCCTTTCGTGCGGCCCTACCCTCTTCTAAGGTGCACTATGTGGTGCAAGAGTTTGGCACATTGTCAGCCTTTTCCAATATCAATGCCTTGCGGAAAGAAAACTATGAATGGCTAAAACGTGGCGACACACAGCCGCCTTCCCTAAAAACGCAAACCGAGATGTTGGCGCATTTTTTTCCAGAAAATCCCGCCTGGCGGGAACGGGTGCTTAGCCGTGGGCGTTTGCGTTGGCAGCAGGCGGAAAAATTTTTACAAGCTTCCCCGTAAACGTAAAAGACTCAAATTCTCCACATGATTGGTTTGCGGAAAAAAATCCAGTGGCTGGATTTTTAAGATTTCGTATTTGGCATTGAGAGTTTTTAGATCACCCGCAAGGGATCGCGGATGGCAGGAAAGATAAGCGATGCGTTTGGGCTCCTGTTGCAAGATCCACTCTAAAACTTTTTCTCCGTGGCCACTACGGGGCGGGTTTGTATAGAGTATGAAAGGTTGGCGTTCTAAAAACTCCTCCACCTGCGGAAGACGATCTTCTACGCGTCCCCTCAGTAAATGGGCCTGGGGGGCATTTTGTTTGGCCGCTTCTATGGATTCTCCTTGCAGCTCCACTCCCACGGCCCGCCACCCACGATCTTCCCAGCGCCTTAAACTAACACCCAAACCACAAAATAAATCTACTACTGCTGTGCAATTGCTTTGCCGAAAAAAATATTCTGCTTCGGTGAGGGCCGCATCCTCCAATTCCGGAATCTGTTGGCGAAAAACCACCGGCCCATGAATCCAGCCCCCCTCTTCTTGCCAGAAGGAGCCCAAAACCAGTTCCGTACGACGGCTATCTAAAGCTCGGCGGCCGGCCACAGGATTCCAATTCACGAAAAGCGAATAGCCTTTGGGCCAGTTTTTTTCCCAGAGCTTTATTTCATGGAACCATTTTTCTTGTTTCGTGCTTTTGATCACTAGTGTGCAGGCTTTTCCCGAAACCAACACAAACACCAAGGGAAGTTCGGGAGGCGCGAGTTCCCCTACTAGTTTATAAATTTCATTTAAGCCCGGGAAATGCAAAGGGCATTCAGGAATGGGCACGAATTCTTCCTCGCGCCCTCGCCGCCGAATGAGACCAAACTGCCATTGGGAATTTTGGTGGCGGGCATGCAGAAGGTTTTTTCGTCGGTAGCCCCATCTTTTTTCCGGAGAAAGGATAGGCTGAATAACCTCTTGCCAGGGCACGAGTTCTTTTTTAATCCATTCCTGTTTTTGGCTTTCACTTTCGTGTTGTGAAAAATCCCGGTGCGGGCAGGCCGGGCAACGGTCCACGCAACTTGCGGGACGCATCTATTTTTTCTGCTCTTTTGGTTTTGGCTTATTGGCGCGGATCGCTTCCACAGGGCAAACCGACACACAGTGGCCACAATCGGTGCAAGTATCAGAGTCGATCACAAAACGATTTAGGCCCGGATAGATACTGTGGGTCGGGCAAATGGGGGCGCAAATAGCACAATTGGTGCAATTGTCTTTGATGAGCGAAGCCATTAGGTTTTTCCCGGAGCCGAAAGACGCTTGATCATGTCTTCCATGGTGGCTACTTTTTCCAAGAATCCTTCCGCGTCCACAGGCTGCCGTTTTTCTTTCACCATCTGATCCACTTGACCCTCGAGCAGAGAAATCTTGGCTTTTAGTTCAGCATTGGCGGAGCGAAGTTCATTCATTTCTTTAGGGTCTTGGAGTTTTAGGCGTGCTTCAAGGGCTTCAACCTCTTTTGCTTTGGCTTCAAGCTTTGCTTTAAGGGCGCCAACATCTTCCTCTTCTTCAGCGAGAGGCTCGGCTTTTTTGAAATAATCTATGGCCAATTCCACTGACGAAAGAATCGGAATCACGGGAGGTTTAGCAAAAAGCTTTACGCTTTCCTTCAATTCCTCGCTGCCGGAAGCGAGCACAATTTTTCCGGCGAGCTCCCGGGCGTACACATCGATGATGGCGATTTCTCTCAAGGTATCACTTTCGAGGGCGGTGGCATCGATTAAGCTTAGTACAATGCGGTTTTTGCCGGAACGGAGGAGCTTCGTGATGCCGGCCTTTAAAACTTGGAAATTATGATGGTCAAGGGGGCCAGAAACTTCCAGGATCGAAACGGACTCTTCCTGGCGTAGGTTAACCTTCATCAACCCACCTTAGCTCGGTAGTACAATACCTTCATCACGTCCCGGCGGGAAATAATGCCCACGAGGCGATTGTCACTATCCAATACGGGAAGGCGGCGGCACTTCAAGCGAATAAAGCGATCGAGAATATCCTGAAGGGAAGTTTCTTCCTGCACGCTTTCCACTTCTTTTGAATAGGTGATGTCGTTTTTGAAAATGGCCGCGTCCAGAGTTTTTTCTTTCCCCACGCGGGCGATGATGTCGTACTCGGAGAGAATGCCAATCATTTTTCCTTGGGCATCCACAACGGGCAAGCCGGTGATCTTGTTGTTCACTAAGAGCTTCACGGCGTCTTCGATATTCATCCCATCTTTGGCCACGATGAGTTTGCTGGACATGATATCTTTTGCGGTAGTGTTCATATCTTTCTAGGATAGGCCGCTCTCGGTTTGACTTCAAGGCCTTCTGCCTCCTATCCTGTTAGGATATGGAAGGTTTTTCCTTTAAGGACACGGACCGTTTCCTTCCCCTCAAGCTGGGCCCCACGGCCCGCGATACACTGCAAGAATTCATCGATATCGATGTGAGCGCTGAAGATTTGGTGAAAATCCTCCATCGCAACCACGCGTATAAAGATCTTTTCGCCCGCTTCGTGAACCAAAAAACGCAACCGCGTAAGAGTGAAGAGGGCGAAAAAACGGAAGGCAAAGAACCCCCGAGCCCCACGCACCGTTTGATTAGTCTGCTCGGTATGATCGGTAGCCGCAATTTGATACTCGCCTTGCGCATGCACAAGGCGCTGGAAAACCGGTTTCCGGTAAATGAAGAAGGCGCGGTGGATATCAAGGCGTCGGATTATTTGAAACACGCCTTGGAGATGGAAGAAGTTTTTTTGCGCAATAATCTGCATTATTCAGAAACGGCCTATGCCGCTGCCGTGTATTACGATTGGATGGAGCGCCACCTGGCTCGCTTGCCGGATTACAAAAAGGTTTTGGAGCCCTATGCGGGCACGGTTTGGAAACGGGCCCAGCGCACTGGGATACTAGCATACTTTATTTCCCATGAGGTGCGAGGTTCGGCGCCGAAGCAGGCGATGGCGGCGGGATTTTTGGTGCATGGTGGGAAGTTGCTACTGGCTTCTGCGCTGAAGGAGTATGTGGAATTTGAGACTAACCTCGACCAGAACGAAAAACTTCCTCCCCTTGCACGGTTGATACAGGAACGGGAAAAATTTGGGCTTAGTTACGAAGAAGTGAGCGCCCATAGTTTACGATATTTTGATGTGTTCCAATCTTTGAGCGCGCCTGTTTCCCGCTACCGAGAGCCCTATTGCTTGAAGGGCGGCGATGGGGGCCAGTATTCTTTGGCCGCCGTTCTGTATTTAGCCGATGCCATGGCCCGCACCTGGCGGATTCCCAATGATGAAAAAGATCCGGCGATCCAGGAATGGGCCCATCCAAGTGTAAAACAGTTGCGGCTATCTGCTACGAAACTAATCGCGATAATGAAATCGGCGATGACATTGCGGTAGGGATTTATAATGCAATGCAACTTCGCGGCGAAGTTGCATTGCATCAACAGGCCTGAAAAAAATTAATCTATTGTATTCATTGAATAACGCAATGCGAACTCGCAACGAGTTCGCATTGCGTCAACACAAGCCCCATCACATCAAACTCTGCCACACCTTCGGGCTTAAGGTGTCCGCCCCCACCAACAAAATCTGCTCCGTATCTTGGCTGGAGCTTTTGCGTTTCTTCGGCTGCGAAGGCAGAGTCCCCCGTCCGCCAAATTTTTCAAACCAATCCCGTCGGATCGCCAGCGAATTGCTGATCAAAATCTTTTCCGCTCCACGTAAATCTTCCCGCTTTGAACCGTATTCGAATGTACTCATCACCTGAAAATGCGGATTACTCTGAATCATATCCAAAGATTGAAAGCCTAAATCCCGCACGTAGGTCCATTTTTTCCGGCCCGGCTCCCTCGACGTAAAAATCAAATCAAACTCGCCCCGGGAAAAAAGCGATTCCAGGCGGTCCAAATCAAACACATCGATTTCCACCAGCTTGATGCCCGCCTTTTCCAGCAAGGTGTGCACAAAGGGCAACGCAATCGGAATCAATCCCTCCAAAGTGCCCACCACCATCTGGCGGGTGTGGGTGCCTTGCACGAGGGCTTCCAGCTCCCGATCAAAGGAGCGCATCTTGCGGGAGTAGAAATCTGCTAGCTGAAAGGCCGAAGGAGTCCAAGTGGCGTTGCGTTTAGCCGTGCGGTCCAAAAGCACCACCGAAAAAGTTTCCTCGATGCGGCGAACCGGACTTGCAACACAACTACA
>CAYQES010000017.1:53986-64841 GCA_964416595.1 uncultured Bdellovibrionales bacterium
GGCGAACGATCCGGGAGAGCTGGGGTTGACTTAAACCCACATGCCCCGAAGCTCCCGAAAGATTTTTGTGAGCTACCGCCCGGCTCAAAACCGAAAGTTCATAGAGTACTCGATCCATAAATCATCATGTATAAAAAGAATAATAAGTTGTCTATTAGAAATTTTACATCACAGGCCAGGTGACGTACAAAAAGCTCGGGCCACACAAGTGGCCCAAAATAGATCCCAAAAACCTGATCAACTCAAAAAAACCCTGGGATAACCTCCCGGGGTTTTTTCTATTCTTCTAGATCGCCAATATTTGGCGGCGGTAATTCATCCTTAGCTTCCGGTGCTATTTGCTCGTCCATGGGTGGCTCCACCACTTCCCGGGGTCGATGGCTCCTGGGCGGCCGCTGTTCTTTTTTCTTAGCCACTTTTTTCGCCTGTTTTTTATTCTTTTTGGCCTGTTTCAGGGTCGCTTTTTTATGCGCCTTCTTAGTCTTGGTCTTTTTCGCTTTAGACTTAGCACTTTCTGCCGCCGGGGCTTTAGCCATTGCCACTGGTAAAATCGGCATCGCCAGCCCTAAGGCCAATACCGCCAATAAAACTCTTTTCATCACTCCTCCAGATCTCTTCATCCTAGCAGTTTTTCTCCTATACGCAGGATTTTTTTTGTGATGCTATGCGGGCTTTCTTAAGGAGGCTCTATGACCAAGGCACGCGTTGTAACCATTCATTATACATTAACCGATAGCACCGGCTCCGTTCTCGACAGCTCCCGGGGTGGCGAACCTCTGCAATACCTAGAAGGCGCCAGCAATATTATTCCTGGTCTTGAGCGGGAACTTACCAACTCCCAAATTGGCGAGAAAAAACAAGTGAAGGTTGCAGCCAAAGATGCTTATGGCGAAAAGCGGGACGACATGATTTTGCAGGTTCCCCGCAGCCAATTCCCAGCGGATGTGAACCTAAAAGTAGGCGATCGTTTCCGGGGCGGCGAAAGCCACCACTCCCCTATTTTCACCGTAATCTCCCTTGAAGGCGATCAAATCACCCTCGACGGCAACCACCCACTCGCCGGCAAAGATCTTTCTTTCGAAGTGGAAGTGACCCAAGTGCGGGCCGCCACGGAAGAAGAATTGAGCCACGGACACGTGCATGGCGAAGGCGGACACCACCATTAGAATTTCCCCTTATGCCCTCGCCATCCTGGCCTATGGCTGGTGGGGGCTCGTGCCCCTGTATTGGAAACGCCTCGCGGCTTTTCCCGCCGAGGAGTTGATCCTCTATCGGGTACTACTATCGTCCCTTTTTCTCGCACCTTTTTTCCTCACCTCAGAAAATCGCTCCACCCTGCGCCAACTCCTCACCACACCCCGAACCCTTTGGGGCCTCGTGCTCTCCGGCCTCCTCATCGGCGGCAATTGGTATCTTTACGTTTGGGCCGTAAACCACGGCCATGTGGTGGACGCAAGCCTCGGCTACTTCATAAATCCGTTAGTGAACGTGGCCCTCGGCATGCTCCTCCTCAAAGAAACCATGAACCGCGCCCAGAAAATCGCCTGCGGATTTGCGCTCACGGGCGTGCTCCTGCTCACGGCCACCACCGGAACTTTTCCTTGGATCGCCCTGCTGCTCGCTTTTTCGTTCGCCTTTTATGGGCTGCTGCGCAAAATTCTGGCTGTGCCCACCATCCCCGGAACTTTTTTTGAAACCATCTTCCTATCTCTGCCTTGCCTGCTGGCCCTTACCTATTTTTACCAAAACGGCTCGGGCCACGCCCCCTCTGCCACTGGATCTGAATGGGCATGGATGACCCTTTGTGGTGTTGTTACCACGGTTCCCCTGCTCGCCTTCGCGGAAGCGGCCAAGAAAATGCCGCTCTCGGTTTTAGGTTTTTTCCAATTCCTCTCTCCCTCCATCCAATTTCTTTTAGGAGTGTTTTTGTACCAAGAGCCCTTTGGCCTCGGGCAATGGGCGTCTTTTGCCTTCATTTGGCTGGCCCTGCTCATTTTTCTCTGGCGCCGCTAGCTCAAAAAATACTTGCCCGAACACCTCTGCCAAGAAATACTTTCCCTATGCCAAGAAAAGAGTTCGATCTTATCGTGATCGGTTCCGGTCCCGGCGGCCTCCGCGCTGCCATCCAAGGCGCCAAACTTGGCAAACGCGTGGCTATTGTGGAGCGGGATCGCCCCGGTGGATCCTGCGTGCATACGGGCACCATCCCCAGTAAAAGCCTGAGGGAGGCGGCCTTAACGAACACCAATAATTTCGCCGCCGCCCTTTCCCGCATGCGCTCCATTGTGAAAGCCGAAGCCAAAGTGGTGGCCACGCAACTGGCAAGAAACGGTGTGCAATATTTTAAAGGCAATGCGGCCTTTTTATCGCCCCAAGAAATTTCCGTGGGGAAAGATATTCTCCACGCCCCCGCGATCGTGATCGCCACGGGCACCCGCCCTTTACGGCACGAGGAGTTTCCTTTTGGAAAGCGCGTGCATGATAGCGATTCCATCCTAAACATAAAACAATTACCCTCTTCCCTGATGGTAGTGGGGGCTGGTGTGATCGGCTGCGAGTATGCGAGCATTTTTGCGCGCCTTGGCAGTAAAGTGACTCTCGTGGACCGGCGCAAAGAACTCTTGCGTTCCGTGGACCAAGAAGTGATCTCCGCCTTGAAAAAAGAATTTTCCCACCTAAAAGTGCAAGTGAAGCTCGGCTGCGATTTGGGGAAAATCCACGCCCGAGCCACGGGCCTTAAAGTAAAACTCAATGGCCGAGCCCACACTTTTCATTCCGCACTCATTTGCATGGGCCGCCAGCCCAATACAGAAACGCTCGATCTACAAAAGGCCCAAGTGAAATTGGACAATCGTGGCTATATTGAAGTGGACCGTTCGAGTTTCCGCTCCTCCACTCCTTCTATTTATGCCGTGGGCGATGTGATTGGTCCCCCAGGGCTCGCGGCCTCTTCCGCAGAGCAGGGGCGGATCGCCACCTGCCGGATTTTTTCTGAACCTTGCCCCGATTTCCCCGCCTCTTTCCCTTTTGGAATTTATACGATCCCCGAGATCTCCTCCGTGGGCCTCCAGGAAGAGGAGCTAAAAGAGAAAAAAATCCCCTATGTGGTGGGCCGGGCACCCTTTTTTGAATTGGCCCGGGGCCTGATCGTGAACGACAAAAATGGTTTTGTTAAACTTTTGGTTCATGCTGACACGCGGCACATTTTAGGCGTCCATGCCATCGGCATGGGAGCCAGCGAGTTTGTGCATATTGGGCAAGCGGCCCTCGCCATGAAAGTGCCTGTGGATTTTTTGGTGGAGAATGTATTCAACTATCCCACCTTTGCGGAAGCCTACAAAGTGGCCGCTCTACATGCTGTAAATCAATTAAAAGAAGCGTTTCGTGAATAATGCAGTTACACTTGAGCCTAATGCGAGCAATAGGAGACGGGCATGGAAAGTAAATGGCAACATAATCCCCAGTGGAACGGAACTTTTTCTTGGGTAAATACATCTTTTTTACTACTGATCCCGCTGATCACGGTGATCCTCGTTCCTTGGCAGCTCTATGTGGAAGGTTTTTCCTGGATAGACATAGCGATTTTCTACGTGATGGTGAAAATCACGGGCCTCTCCATGACAGCCGGCTACCACCGCCTCTTTTCCCATAACACCTATGAAGCATCCCCTTGGGTGCGTTTTATTTTTCTCTTTTTTGGCGCCGGTGCTTTCCAAAACTCCGCCTATAAATGGTGCTCCGATCACCGTTACCACCACCGCTTTGTAGATAAAGAAGGCGATCCCTACAGCATTACAAAAGGATTTTTCCACGCCCATATGGGCTGGGTGTTCCGGAACGACCCCAAAGACCGCAGTTTCGACAACGCCAAAGATCTAGCGGAAGATAAACTCATCCACTGGCAGCATAAAAACTATTTACTGCTATCCGTGCTCACAGGTTTCATCTTGCCCACTCTCATCGGCTGGGCCTTTGGCCGCCCCTTCGCTGGCCTAGTGTGGGGTGGATTCATTCGCATCGTGTACGTGCACCACGGCACGTTCCTCATCAATTCCTTGGCCCATACATCTGGCACCCGCCCCTACTCTTTGAAAAACTCCGCCCGGGATAATTGGTGGCTGGCGTTTTTCACCAACGGAGAAGGCTTTCACAATTTCCACCACGCCTTTGCTAACGATTTCCGCAACGGCCTGCGTTGGTTCCATTGGGATCCCACCAAATGGCTCATTATGTTCCTCAACGCCGTGGGGCTCTCCAGCAACCTCCAACGCACGCCCGATGCTCACATTCTTAAAGCCCGCATGGATAGCTCCTTGGAGCAATTCCGTAATGCGGGGAATGACAAACTGCCCCAGCAGATGGAAAGCATGCAGTTGCACCTAGAAGCCAAGCTCCAAGAATTCCAGCAAAAATGGAAAGAGTTCCAGGCTTGGAAAGAAAGCTTGGCCCAAGAAAATGCCCGTTGGAAGCGCGCCCGCACCCGCTATTGGCGCCGACGCCTCTACGCGGAGAAGAAAGCCCTAGAAACTTCCGTGAACGAATTCCGTGCCTTGCTCCATCTTGTGGAGCGGCAGGATTTTTCCACTCTCACATAAGCCAAATCCAGGCCCCTTTGTGGTAAGAAGGGGCCATGGCCAAATCAGTAGTAGTGGTGGGTGCCGGCTTCGCAGGATTAAACGCCGCTAAGGCTTTGGGTAAAAACGGCTCGCTTTCCGTTACGGTAATCGACAAACACAACTACCACCTATTCCAACCCCTCCTCTACCAAGTGGCCATGGCGGGTTTAAGTCCTGCAGAAATAGCCACCCCCATTCGCTCCCTCCTCTCCGGCTATAAAAATGTGCAAGTGATTCTAGGAGAGGTTCAGCATATTTCACTGCCACAAAAATCTGTGCAGGGAGATTTTGGCTCACTCAATTACGATTATTTACTGGTGGCCACCGGTGCCCAGCATAGTTATTTTGGAAAAGAGGAGTGGGAAGAATTTGCCCCCGGGCTAAAAACCGTAGAACAGGCCACAGAAATTCGAGGCAGGGTGCTCACGGCTTTTGAGCGGGCGGAACGGGAAACGGATCCAGAAAAACAAAAAGCCTTCCTCACATTTGTGGTAGTAGGCGGCGGCCCCACGGGCGTAGAACTCGCGGGTGCCCTGGGCGAAATTAGCCGCTACACTCTCAATCGGGATTTCCGCCGGATTGATCCCCGGCACACCCGGGTAATTTTGATCGAAGCGGGCCAGCGGATTCTCGCCTCTTTTTCCGAAAGCTCCGCCGCTCACGCTCGAAGGGATTTAGAAAAGCTCGGTGTAAGCATTTGGACATCCACCCGCGTAACCAACATCAACCACGAAGGCGTAGCTATGAATGGAGAATTCTTGCGCGCCAACACCGTGATTTGGGCCGCGGGCGTGCAACCTTCTCACTTAAATAAAGAGCTGCAAGTGGATTTGGACCGCTCCGGGAAAGTGATTGTGCTCCCGGATTTGAGTCTGCCTGGTTACCAAAATGTGTTCATGGCTGGGGATCAAGTGCATTTTTCTCATGAAGGCAAACCACTGCCGGGTTTAGCTCCCGTGGCCATGCAAGAGGGGCGGCATGCGGCCGAAAATATTTTGCGTCTTGCCCAAGGGAAACCCTCTCTACCCTTTCGCTACAGCGATAAAGGCCAAATGGCCACCATTGGTAGGAGCCGAGCCGTGGTGGAACTGCCCTCTTTTCGCTTCTATGGCTTCTGGGCATGGGTCACGTGGCTTTTTATACATATTTATTATTTAATCGGTTTTAAGAATCGTTTTTTTGTGCTCGTGCAATGGGTGTGGGCCTACCTCACCTATGGCCGTGGGGCCCGCCTGATTGTGCACAAAGCTTGGAAACAAAAGGAGTAAACATGATCCCCCTTGTAAGCCCTGAAATTGAAGCCTACTGCCTAGATCACACCACGCCTTTACCGGAAATTTTTGATCGTATGCGCGAAGCCACTTATGCCCAGATGAAATTGCCGCAAATGCAGGTGGGCTTGCTGGAAGGCCGCTTCCTCGCCTTGCTCATTTCTTTAACCAATGCCAAGCGGGTACTAGAATTTGGCACCTTTACGGGTTTTTCCTCCTTAGCCATGGCCTCCGCCCTACCAGTGGATGGTGAGCTCATTACCTGTGATGTGGATACCCGGGCCACAAACTTGGCCGAAGAATTCTGGCGCCAAAGCCCCCACGGCGCCAGGATTCAACTTCGTTTAGGTCCGGCGAAAGAGACCTTGACCACCCTCAAAGGCCCCTTTGATTTGGTGTTTATTGATGCAGACAAAGAAAACTACCAAACCTACTGGGATGGATCTTTGCCACTAATGCGAAAAGGCGGCCTGATTGTGGTGGATAATGCGCTCTGGAGTGGCAAGGTGTTACGGCCCCAGGAGAAGAGCGACTGGGAAATTCATCGCTTCAATGAATACGCCAAAAAAGACCCCCGGGTGGAGCTTGTAATGCTCCCTATTCGAGATGGGATGCTCTTAGCCCGGGTTCTTTAAAAATATAATAATATCAATAACTTAAATAATAGCCAGTAGTTGACTTTAACGCTATGCAGTGATACAAAATGGGGTCCAAAAACTTTAAGCAGGGACCCCATGAAGCTTCATCCGTTCTTATTAGGATTCTTCCTAACTCTCCCTGCCTGGGCTTTGCCGTCCTTAGTTCCAGCACCCCAACCCCAAACTATCCAACTGGGCCTTTCTTCTTCTAAATACCTAACAGAAACGAAAGAAACCCGCTCCGAAGAAAAAATCGGCAACTTGGCCGTGAGCCTCGCCGCCAACGGCCAAAAGAAATGGGATGGCTTCCATATTGGAGGCGACGCTGAAATCCTTTACGGCCTAAAACGCTCCAATTATAAATACATCGACATAGCCGAAGCCTATGCGGGCTATGACCGCCAGAGCCATTATTTTTATTTAGGCCGTAAGCGCTTTGAGTGGAACGAACTTGATTCCTATTGGAGCTTGGGCCTCTTTAATCCCCGTTTTCGCTGGGATTATTTGCATGAAAAAGAGTCCGGGCTTTTTGGCGCCTTTCTAGGTGGCGCTACCGAAACCTTTCAGGCCACCGCGTTCTTTTCTCCGATTTTTATCCCTGAGCAAGGCGCCCCTTTTGAATTCAGCGACGGCGCCTGCAAAACTTCTTCGCCTTGGTTCAATTGCCCAAGCTCCAGCATTTCGCTCTTTAACCAACCCACCAATGTGTACTTTTCCCTAGATGTTCCGCCCATACGTGAGCTTATAAGCCACTGGGGCACAGGAGCCACAATCCGAGTGGGTAAGAATTTAGGCCCTTTCGCCAGGGCCTCCTATGCCTATAAAGCCATCAACCAACTAGCCCTTTCTTACGAGGGCCGGCTCGATCTTTCCACACTCCAGATCCCCGCCGTGATCCGCCCACGGGTGCTCTACCACACTCTCTATGCCTTTGATCTTGGCTGGAATTTGCCCAAACACTCCCTCGTGGCCACGCAAATTTGGGAAAAACCTAAACGTGACAATCCTCCCTCCCACTGGAACACCCAGGAGTTCTACAATGCCGCCCTCACGGGTGTGACCCTAAAATCTGCTCCCTTAAAAAGCATGCGCCACACCCGCGTGGAATTTTCCTATTTCCACCGCCATGGTGGGAATGGAGACGAGCGCGGCCCCTTTTCCCAAAGAGGAAGGGAAATTTTTGAGCCACGTTATGCGTTTAAAAATGCCTATAGTGCCGCCCTTTTCACACCCATCTCTGACCAATGGGCCGATCGCTTTTTGTTCGCCACAAAATTTGTTTTAGATACCTATGCTCAAGGCAATCTCTTGCAAACAGATGTGGTGTATAAACCCATATCCCGCGTTTCTCTTAATATAGGCGTCGATCTTTTAGGCTCTGAAACCCGCAGCCCTGTAGATTTCATCAGCCGCTACCAGCGCAACGACCGCATCCGCGGAGGAGTTAGTTATGTGTTCTAAAATTCTCACTCTTGCCCTCGCTCTTTTCACCCTCAGCGCCTGCTCTTTACGCACTAATGAAGAAGTGAAAAAAAATGAGGTCGCCGTAAACCCCATGCAAGCGGGCTGTTTGTCGCAAGCGGCTCCAGTGATGAGCGGTTTTTTCCAAGGTGAGGCTACCGAGCCTGAGTTGAATGCTTTTTTTACTTGCACAGAAGCCGCGCTCGTTTCCTTTACAAGCAACACCCAGGGCCGCGAGAGTGAAATATACACTGGTGAAGAGCTAGCCGCTTTTTTGTCCAAATATTTCATGAATGGAAAAATCGTACCACCCGCCTTAGTGGAGCAAGCCATGGCCCTAAAACAAGGCATGCTAGGTGGAGACAGCAAGAAAGTTAGTAAAAAAGAATTAACTCAAACCATTGCTCTTTTACGTGCCTTTAAATTAGCCGCTTTTCGCGTACGCCCCTATATGCCCCTTAGTGTGCAATCCTTTAAGGACCGTGGTTATACGGCTGACCAATTTGAAACGGCCATGGCTACGTTCCAGACTAGCTTCAAAGAAGTTTCCGCCCTACTCGCCAGCTCCCAAGGCACTTATACGTTCGATCAATTAACCGTCCTCCTGCGGGAACTTAAACCCTTTTTCTATCCCGATGCTCAAGAAAAAACCTGGATTGATAGCGCTCTTAATCATGTGCAAATTTTACGTCCGGCTAAAAGTATTTTTGTGTCTCCACCAAAAGACAAAATCAATAAAGAAGACTGGGCCAAGTTCTATGAACTAGCTCCGCTCTATTACGGCTTATATTTGCGGGCCGGCTTCTATTTCCAAAACAATTTGGAATTCTACACTCACGGCTCGGGTCTCAGTTCCTTAGAATCCCTGTTCCAAGATTTCACTTCACTTGTGAAGTTAGCCCTTTCGCACCAACCAAACGGCACGATCCGTTCCGAGGAAGTCAATGAATTGCTAGTAGCTCTCCACCAAAATAATATGCTACCTATGGGAGTAGAGACGGCGCAATCGATCCTTCGCACTATATTTACACGTTTCTTAAAACCCTTAAACTCCCAGGCAAGCTATATAATCAACGAAGAAAATTTACAGCGCCTCAGCCAGACTTTCTATTTCAGCACCGAAGGTTTACGGGCCCTGGAAAAAATATTCCAAGAGAAAAAAACTCTCACCCGCCAAGAAATCCTGGCGCTTCCTGAAAAAGAATTGCTCGCGGCTACCGCCTTAAAAAATAAACTTTCTCAACAAGCCATCCTTGCCATAAAAGATCAAGCCCGAGCCGTGAAAACTGTTTTTCCAGAGGCTAGCTCCATCATTTCCATTCCCGATGGTCCGGCGGAAGATAAACTCCATCACAGCTCCATGGTTAAAATCCATTTATTCTATTCCCTCAACCGATTGCTGGTTCAGGGCTATGGCGCTAAAGTTAATTTTTTGAGCCGGGATGAAATTGAAGTTTTGGTCGGCGATATTTTTCCCATTCTAGAAAACCTTTCGCTCGTGGGCGAAGAAGCGCGAGCTTCCGTAACTAAGCGCTTGTTTGAAGGTAGCTTGTTCTTGTATGGCTCCGATGGCGATGCGGGCCTCACCATGCACGAAGCCCTAGAACTTGAATCTCTTTTGATTTCTACCATTATCAAGGGAAGCAAAATTCATAATGAGCTCGCCGCGCTTTGCCAGGCACAAAACAAAGATAACCGTGGCCGCTTCACGATCAATGAGCAATGTTTCACTTCCCGATTCTTAGCGCGCTACAAGGATTATTGGTCACAACTGCCTGGCTTCGTGCGTTTCATGGATAAAGCCGGCCCCGTTTTCCAAGCCGTATATTTTGGCCAGATGGCAAAAGTAGCTCGGAAAAACCGCATTGGAGAAGATTTTACGCAAACTGATACGCAAGCCATGATCTTGCTTCCCTACTATATCGACATGCTCTTTTCTCGATTTGACCAAAACCGGGATGGCCTCTTAACGAATGAAGAAGCCGAAACGGCTTACCCCGTGTTCCAGCCCTTCATCGCCAAGAAATCCATGGAGTACGATCTCACAGAACCCGAAACCCACCACGCGGTGTATATGTTTCTCTTAGCCTACCAAGAGTTACCTTCGGATATGAAACTCACCTGGCTGTGGAGACGCTACATCACGGGCGATAAAGACTTCGCCGTGAACCGTGGCCAAGTGATTCAGATTTTTGAAAAGCTCTTGGCTCCGAAACAATAAAATTTCTATAGCTCGGGTGTCTAAGTTTTAAACAGGTGTAAAAAACTTAGACACTTTCGCCAAAAACTTGAGTCCCCTAAAGACCCTTCCACAAGTGGCCGATAAAACTACTAAGGAATGGTGCTTATGAAAACTCTCAACCTTCTGATGATTCTTAGCCTACTCATTAGCCCAGTGGCTCAATCCGTAGGGGTGCCGAACCAAACCGTTACCGAAATCGCCGGCGCAGTTAGCACGGGCGTTGGTGCGCTGCAAACCTCCCAGGCGCAACTCCAAGCCATGCAAACTCAACTCACCGCCCTCGGTGGCCAACAAGGAAATTTAAGCCAGGCCCAACTGCAAATGGGTTTAACCACGAACAAACTTTCCAATGCTTTGGCCGCCGCTAAGCAGTGTATGGCTAAAGGTAAAAAAGATATTTCCAAATATAAAAAAGCCACTCTTACTCCCACTGAGCTCGATACCGCCGTGGCCACTTGCTCGAACTACGGCAAGATCATCGATTCTGCCCGAAAGTTCCGGGATCTCATTGATGAAACCAACACTAACATCGCCTGCATTGGCAAATTTCAAAATGAAGTGAATCAGATCGCTGAAAGTTCCAAGGAAGCTTTTTTGCAAATGAACAAAGCTGCCATGGAAATTTGG
>CAYQES010000018.1:0-63452 GCA_964416595.1 uncultured Bdellovibrionales bacterium
CCAATAAAAAAACGGGTAATGTGGAACTATATCTTTTGCGCTGGGTGGGAGTAACTGATCCCCACATCTACTTTGAGCTCTTTCATTCAGGTGAAATTTCTCGTAACAATCGCACTCGTTACAAAAACCCCCAACTTGATCAATTACTAGAAGCCGCCGAATCCACTATGGACAAAAAAAAGCGGCGCGAAATTTACTTCCAGGTGCAGGAGATCGTGGCCAAAGATCTGCCCTATATCGGCCTCTGGCACAATATGAATGCGGCGGTCTTTAGAGAAGAAGTGAAAGGTTTGTCTTTACACCCGGCCGGCAAGTGGATAAGCCTGCTTTCCTTGAGGAAAGAATGAGGCGATTTTTTGTTCAACAACCACTAGTGATTGGCTCTACGGTTACGTTAAGCACCGAAGAAAGTAAACACGCCCACCAGTCATTGCGATTGCCTCCGGGGGAAACCGTTTTGCTCTTGGATGGTAAGGGCACCGAAGCCCAAGCGAAAATTTTGTCTACGGCAATAAATGCGGTGGTGCTCGAGGTTTTAACGATCCGCGAACACCAACGCTCGGTAACACTCGAGCTGTTACAGGCCCCATTGAAAGGCCCAAAAATGGATTGGCTTGTGGAAAAACTCACGGAATTGGGCATCAGTGGCGTGCATTTAGTGAAAACCCAACATTCCGTGGCCAGCGGAGAAAAGTTGGAGCGTTGGCAAAGGATTATACAAGCGGCCCTCAAACAATCGGGCAATCCACTGCCTCCCACTTTGCATCCCATGCAAAATCTAGAAGGAGTTCTGCCCGCTTTTTCGGAACATGGGAAAATCCTCCTACAGCCCGGCGCGATTTCTGGCCTCCATGAAACAGTTAAATCACTCTTAGCCCAAGGCCATCGGCGCTTAGTTCTTGCCATTGGCCCTGAAGGTGGTTTTTCCCCTCAAGAAGAGGAAAAGTTCCTACAGGCGGGTTTTTTGCCAGCCGCTCTCTCTCCCCAGGTACTTCGGGGGGAAACCGCGGCGATCGCAGCCCTGGCCATTGCTGCCCATTCCATTGATTTTTGATCTTCCTGGGATATAACCTAAAGTATGGAATTTCATCCCAACGATCTGAGTGATTTAGACGATCTCACCGAAGAGCATCTGGGTTTCTCTGCCCTAAGTGATGGTTTAGGTTTTGCTAAACCAACCCCCAAGCACCGCCCCTTAACGGTGCCCACTTCCACAGATCAAGTGCCCGTGTCTGGCATTGGCGCCACAGCCGCGGGCCCTGCACGCCCTGCGCCTAGCATCACTAAGTCTCCCGCGTCGCTAATTTTGGCTGAGCCCGCCGCACCCCAGGGCATTCGTCTTGTGGCTTTTGGTTTGGATGCTCTTATTATTTCTATTCCTCTCACCCTCGCCTGGATATTTAGTTTTGGCGGCAATGCCTGGGATATTTTCCTGCTTAACCCTAAATCCCCCTTAAGCCTGTTTGCCATGATCTTTGGTGCGTATTTTTTGCTGTCCGAAAGTTTTGGCGGTCAATCCTTAGGCAAAATGGTGCTGGGATTGCGCGTAGTAGAAGACGACAAATACGAAAAACCCACGGGCCTGCGGCACGCCATTCTACGATTAGGGCTCTTTCTCCTAGGGGCCCTCTGCTTTGGTTTGGGATTCCTGGCTTCTTTTTGGGACAATAAACGCCGCCCTTGGCACGATCGCTACTCCGGCTCCATCGTGCGCCGTAAGGCTTAAAATGCCCAGGAGCTTTTCCTCCACTCATAACAAAGTGCTCTCTCCACAGCGGGCCGCGCTTTGGGTGAAGCGCATGCAGAAAAAAGGCAAAAAAGTTGTATTCACCAACGGCTGCTTTGATCTTTTGCACCGAGGCCATATCACCTACCTAGAACAAGCCCGCGCCCAGGGGCATGCGTTGTTGGTAGCGCTCAATGGCGATCAATCGGTACGTCGTTTAAAAGGAAAGAGCCGCCCTCTCGTTACCTTAAAAGATCGGGCCCGGGTGATGGCCGCTTTAGCTTGCGTGGATTGCGTCACTTGGTTCCACGAAGATACCCCTGTGAATCTCGTGAAAAAATTGCAGCCGAAAATTTACGTAAAAGGTGGCGATTGGGATATCACCGCGATCCCCGAATACGAAGTGGTGAAAAGTTACGGCGGAAAAGCCATCGCGCTCACCTTTCTCAAGGGCCGCTCCACCACTAAACTGATCCAAAAGGCGAAACAAAAATCATGACTCCCTCCCGCGGCCAAGAATTAGCTCAAGGCGTGCTTGCGGGCGATAAACGCTCCCTTTCCCGGCTCATCACGCTCGTGGAAAACCATGAACCCGCCGTGGAAAAAGCCCTATCTTTACTCTACCCCCACACAGGCCACGCCCATCTCTTAGGCATCACAGGCCCTCCCGGTGCTGGAAAATCTACACTCACGGATAAACTCATTGCCCAAGCCCGGCAAAAAAAGAAAAAAGTAGGCGTGATCTGCGTGGATCCTTCTTCGCCCTTCAGCGGCGGCGCCATTCTGGGCGATCGCATTCGCATGCAAGAGCATAGCGCTGACAGCAATGTTTTCATCCGCAGCATTGGCACCCGGGGAGGCCCCGGCGGCCTCTCCCGTTCTACCCAAGAAGTGGCCATGTTGCTCGATGCGGCCGGTTACGATCTGGTGATCCTGGAAACCGCTGGTGTGGGTCAAACGGAACTTGGAATTTTGGAAGTAGCTCACACCATCAATGTGGTTTTAGTTCCCGACATCCAAATGATGAAAGCCGGCATTCTAGAAATCGCCGATATTCTCACCGTGAATAAGTGCGATCGCCAGGGGTCGGATCATGTGGTGAAAGAATTAAAGGCCATGTTGGAACTCGCGGGTGAAGGTGAGCCTTGGGTGATTCCCGTGCTAAAAACCGTGGCAGAAAAATCCGAGGGCATCACGGAAGTGTTTGAGATGGTGAACAAGCACAAAGAATTCTTAAAAACTTCCGGCCGCCTCTCGCAAAAGCGTCGGCATTTTGCCCAAACCGCCATCATGAATATCGCAAGAGATGCTGCCGCCAAGGAAGTAGCAGAAAAATTATCCACAAATCGGGGCCAGCAGTTATTGCGGGAAGTTTCCGAGCGAAAAACCGATCCATTCACGGCCGCGCGGAAACTTTTTTTGCGTTAAATTCGTTTCAAAACGGAAATTGCTGCACCGCTTGTCCGGCAGCGGACTTTTTAAATCATCGCACTAACAAAGAAAGATTTTTTAGGTAACGCCCCTCTTCCATGCCCGCCAAGAACGGATGATCGGAGCTAGCGTAGCCTCTGCGCAACACAGTGCCTTCCCGTTCTACGTCACCTAAAGCTTTTGCCACCACTTCTTCAAAACGATCTTCTTGCATATGGTAGGAGCAGCTCGAGGTGCTGAAAAATCCTCCCGCCGTCACCAAGCGCAAAGCCTTGGCATTGAGTTCCCGATAATTTTTACTGCCCGCCACCACAGATTTTTTAGAAGGAATAAGGGCCGGTGGATCTAGGGCTACGGCGTTGAAACTTCGCTCAGGCAAAGTCTTCAACACTTCCATTGCATCACCCTCGATGCAGGTGATTTTGTCTAACACTCCTAAGGATTGAGCCGTTTCTTTTACCGCGGCTAAGGCGGAGGCCGAGCTATCCACGAAAGTAGCTTTTGCGGCCCCAGCTTTTAAAGCCCGTAGGCCCCAGGCGCCCGCATGGCAAAACACGTCGAGTACATGCACTTTTCTCTCAGAACGGATAGCGCCTTCCACCCACTGGCGAAAGTAGGTACGATTTTCCCTTTGGTCGAAAAAGAAACCGGTTTTTTGGCCCTGCATGGGATCCACGGGAAAATGAATGCCATCTTCCACGGCGTAGATTCCTTTTTCAGAAATTTCTCCCCGCAAAAGCTCCACGCCAATTTCCATTCCTTCCAAATGGGCAGAACGATTATCCGTGCGGGAGATGATGGCATCGCTGGCGGAAAATTCTGCCAAGGCTTCTGCAATTTCTTGGCGGCGCAGATACATGCCCAAAGCGTGGGGCTCAATCACCCATGCGCCCTGGAAACGATCGATCACTAATCCGGGCAAACCATCGGCCTCGCCAAACACAGCCCGGTAGGTGGATTCAGAGCCACTACCCTTACCAAACAAAGGCTCCCGGGCCCGTAAAGCCGCCGAAATTCGTTTACGAAAAAAATCTGTATCAATCGCTTCTTCCCTTTGCCGGGAAAGGATCCGTACGGAAATTAACGACTTAGGATTCACAAAGCCCGTGCCTAAATAATCCCCATGGCAATCGAGCACATCCACCATGCTGCCCGGCTCTAGGCGCTGGAAACGTTTCGGATCGCCCAATTCATTGCTAAAAACCCAAGGGTGGCCCTTTTTAGCGCGCTCCTGGGCGTAACGATTTAAGGTAATGCATGGTAAAGAGTTCATATGATGTCCTATGACGTGGAGTGGTATCACCATCTGCCCCTCCCTGTGAAAGAAATTCTCCAAACCCTGAAAAGCCATGGGCGAAAAGCCTTCGTGGTGGGTGGAGCCGTGCGGGATCTGTGGCTAGGAGTTGAACCCAAGGATTTTGATTTAGTGTCCGAAGCCACGCCGGAAGAAATCGCCCGGTGGTTTCCCAAAACCTTAGACGTGGGAAAAGCCTTTGGCATCATGGTGGTAGTCACGGAGGAAGGGCCCATCGAAGTGGCCCGCTTCCGCGCTGATGGCGCCTATACGGATAGTAGACATCCGGACGAAATCCATTTTTCCAATCCCGAGGAAGACGCCAAACGCCGGGATTTCCGCTTAAACGCCCTTTTCTACGATCCTTTCACCGAAAAAGTGCTGGATTACGTTGGGGGCGTGGAGGATTTGAAGAAAAAAGTTATTCAATCTGTGGGCGATCCTTCTGCCCGCTTCCAAGAGGACGCCTTGCGCATGCTACGGGCCGTGCGTTTTCATTCTCAATTGGCGCATTTGGGTTTTACTTTAGCCCCCGAGGTGTTGGCTGCTATTAAGCCGTTGGCCGATAGACTACAAGCCGTAAGCCGGGAGCGCATTACGCAAGAGATGCAGCGCTTGGTTACCTCTTCTAAGCCATCGGCTGGTTTGCAGGATATTATTACGAGTGGCCTCTGGGAGCCGATTTTTGGCCGAGCTGTTCCCACAGATTTTGATCCGCTTGTTTTGGACAAGGCGGAAAAAATTTTTCAGGAGAATTTTTCTTTCGCTCCCTCCCCATTTTTACCCTGGGCCGTTCTCGCGGCCCTTATTTCTGGTGTGGATTGGGGAAAGCAATTTATTTTGGGCAAAGAAACCAAGGCAAAATTATTATTATTGCTGCCCATGCTGAAAAACCTAAAAAACTTCTCTGCTCTTTCTTTGGGCGAAAAGAAATCTTTGGTGGGGCAAGAAATATTTCCAGAGGCGTGGACAATCCTGTGTGCTCAAGGAGAAGGGGGGTCGGATTTTTTGCAAATCCCCGCTTGGAAAGAAATGCAAGCTCTGGCCGGAAAGTTACAACCTAAGCCCTTACTCAGTAGTAGCGATTTATTGAAGTTAGGTGTGGTGGCCGGGCCAATTATGGGAAAAATTTTATCGGAAATACACCGGTTACATATGAATGAAGAGATTGGAAGCCGAGAAGAAGCAGAAGAGATCGTACAGAGGATGATGAAAAACTCTGTTTCGTAAATTCGCGATGTATCAGTGGTTCAAATGGCGAACCGCAACGTGGGGCGCCCCATGGAATGGGGCGTCGGAAAATTGATTGGATTTTGTTTAGAGCGGAAAGATTTATGTGCAGCAAGCTAGTGCAATTCATGCCTGCGAATTGATTCGAATTCATTGGATTTAGAGTGAGCCCCTTATTTCTAAATCGCTCTTCGTACAACTACCCATCGAAATCCTGATCACCCTTGCTTTCAGCACTCCGCGTCTCGTTTCAAAACGAAAGCCGGGAGAACCGCAAAACGGAGCCCCTAAAAATCCGCCACCTGCTCCACTAGCTCCGGATAATCCACAAAAGGATTCCGATTCTTCTGCAGTTCAAAAATCCGCTCGTTGCGTTCCCGCTCCTCCGCATCTACAGGATCTAAACGGTTCCATTCTCGCAACGTAGCCTCTTCCTCACTACCCACCTGCATTTTATAGCGGGTAGAAAAGTAGAAAATGGCCCGCGCCACATTGCCTTTATGTTGCATAGGGGGTTCAAACACCCGATTGCCATTGCGGGATTGGCCCAGGCGAGCCGTGCTGCATTTTAAATCTTCGGCTCCTGCCACAACATCACCAAAATCGAAACTCGAGCGGCTAGAATTCATTTCCGAATCCGTAGGGAATAAATGATGTAAATCGGATTTTTGTTCCTCGTTAGGAAAAGATTTCGTGAAGTGGCTTTGGGGCCAGCTGTGTTCCGCATTGATGGTGCGATGATCTGGGATCGCATTGGGTCCGGGTTTGGCGCCGGAAAATTCAGAAGCCGCCGCTACCCGCTGGCAGTACACATCCTTCACGCCGTATTCGCTCCCATCTTTTACGAGATAAAAATCGCCAAACAAAAATTCCCGGGCGCGTTTATAGCCAATGGCTTCATGGCGGTAACATTTTCCACCACACTTCGGGCTAATTTGGTCATAACCGCCGCTCACGGCTTGGTGTGAACCCGCTAAAACATGGAAAAGTTTTTCTTTGAGTGCGCCGCTGGATTGGAAAAAATCTTGGCCGTAGTATGCTTTTTTCGCGTCTAAATCGGCCGCTTGAACGCTTGCCCCTAAAAACAAGCCTAAGAAAAGAACCCGCCAAACCATAAAACCCCCTATGCTCTGACGGAACAAAGGTATTTCACAAATCACGAAATCTTTCTTCTCTTTTTTTCAAATAAACGAAAGCCTGAAAAATATTGCACGGCGGCTCAAACGGAGCGCATTAATTTCTTCAATATTTCCGGATCCGCTTCCACATAGAGCGACTTATTGCCCGTATAGGTAACCTCCGCGAGGGTGCCTTTGATGGCTTTCACATTTTTGCGGTGGGTATAATCCACTTCCGCCCGCTTCCCTTTGCGGATTTTGCTGTAGTAGAGGCAAAGTTGCGCCGCCTCCAATAACGTGGCGAGAGGTACGGTTTTACTTTTTTGGGCTTTCACCACCACATGGGCGCCCGGCACCCCCTTCACATGGAGCCAAAGATCGTTGCCCTTGGCCTCCCGAAAGGTAACTTGCCGGTTTTCTTCTTGGTTGCGACCACAAAAAATCAAAAAACCATCACTAGAAATCACTTCTAAACACAGTTTTGCCTCAGCAACTTTTTTTTCCGGCCCCGTGGTGGGACGCTCCGGAACCGGAATATTCTCTGCTTCGAAAAAATTAGCCAAGGCTTCGAGTTTTTCTTCCGTATCGGCGGCTTCGATTTTGGCGGCCACTTTCGTTTGCGCTTCCATTTTTCTTTCGAGCTCTGCCAAACGACGCTCTAACTCACCCACGGCTCGATGCATTTTTTTGGCTTTGCGGAAAAAAGTTTCCGCATTGTCGGAATAATTTTTCGCTAGATCCAAAGAAATTTCCATTTCATCTAAAATAATTTTTTTCTCTTTCGGTAATTTTTTGGGCCCAAGGCTATACAAATGGCTCACGAGCGCCATGCCCCACTTTTGGTAGCGCTCGGCCTCCCGGGATTCCGCCAAATCAGTTTTGGCATTTTCTAAGGCTGTGGAAATTTTTTTTGTTTGGCTCTTCCAAGCCTGGCGCCATTGCCGCTGGTAAGAGGTGAAACCTTTTTTTTGCACTCCCGCCCAATAATGATCCCCCACAGCTCGATGGTAAGGATGGGCGCCCTCTTGGCTTCCGGAAAATTCCCGCATTTCTTCGGAACTGCCGCCCGGAGGCGGCGGGCGTAGGCGATACACTCCTCCGGTTTCTAAACTCGCTTGGCGAAACGCCTGAATGCAACGGCCCGATCGATCTTGTGCATTCCATCCCTCGAGCAAAAGTAGATTGGCTCTTTTGGGCATGAGTTCAAACAAAAGAGAAAAACTCTCTTCAAAATGCATAAGGAACACCCGCTCCCCAGCCACTTGCTCTAAACCCACAATACGCTTTCCCAAGAGATGCTTACGCAACACCATTACAAAGGTGGATGGCTCCGGCTGGGCCTCCAGCTCCCACTCTTCGGGAGCTAGCACCCAGCAACTGTTATCCTGCAAAAGGCAGGTCCAAATGCGCCAATAGCCCAATGAACCAAAGCCATGGAGAGCAAAACTATCCCCCACTTCTTTTAATTGTGCGATTTTTTGCAAAGCAGAGCCCAGCAAGAGGGGCTCGGCCTCTTCTAGGAGCTTGGCGATTTCTTTCCATTTCAGCGACATGGTGCGATCCTAAGGATTCATGCTAGATTCCCATCCCATGAATGGGGAAGAAAACCTGCAATCCCTCGAGTGGCAAACTTTGCTGCGCCATTATAGCGCCCATTGTTTCAGCGCACCAGCAAAGCTTGCGGCCCTGGGCGTCTTGCCCGCGCCTTCGCAGCCAGAAGCAGAGCGGCTCTTAGCTTGCACCGCAGAAGCCGTGAAAGCCCTGGAGCATTCGCCCTTTGGCTTTCTCTCCTCCTTGGATGATCTGGAAAAGGCGCTGGAACGTTTGGAAAAATCCGCCGTGCTAGATGGCAAAGAATTATTAGCTTTAACAAAGCTCGCAGAAATTGCCTTAGAGCTACGGGAAACCTTCGCCAACAAAGAAATAAAAAATGATTGCCCCATCCTTTCAGAGCAAGCGTGCTTCATTCCAGACCTCTCCAAACCCATTGCGCCCGTGCGCCATGCGATTGATCCGGATGGCTCCGTGCGGGATTCAGCAAGCCCCACCTTGCGCTCCTTGCGAGATCAAGAAAGAAAACTCCACGGAGAAGCCCGAGAAAAATTGGACACAATTCTCCAGCAAGCTTTTCGCCAGGGCCACCTCCAAGATAAATATTTCGATTTTCGTGATGGACGCTATCTCATCCCCGTTAAAACAGAATTTAAAAATAAAGTATCGGGTTTCGTGGTGGAAAGTAGCACCACCAGGGCCACAGTGTTCATGGAACCCGCGGCCGTTCGTGATTGCAACGATCGCTTAAAACAGACGAGCCTCCTCATTGAAGAAGAAATCTATCGCATCCTCGAAGAGCTTTCAGGCAGGCTCCATCCCCACGCCCAAAAATTTCAAACGTCTTACGAAACTTCTGTGGAATTAGATTTAAGTTTAGCCCGTGGCGCATTTGCCAAAGAATATGGGTCCATGCGTGGGTTTTCCCAGCCCACCTTCGCGGATCATTTTTTTCTAGAGGAGCTTTACCATCCCCTCTTGGGTTTTGTTTTATCTCCAGAAAAAATCATAAGAAATGATTTCCGTCTGGGGCCAGAGAAAAAAATCCTGGTGGTTTCTGGTCCAAACACCGGCGGAAAAACCGTATTGTTAAAAGCCGTGGGTTTATGTGCGTTGATGGCGCGAGCAGGATTTTTCCTTCCTTGCGCGGGTTTTGCGAAGCTGCCTTTTTTTTCCAATGTACTGGCTCAAATTGGGGATGCGCAAAATCTCGAGCTCAGCCTCTCCAGTTTTTCGGGCAGCATTTTACATTTAAAACAAATCTTGGAATCGGCTCAGGGCCAATCGTTAGTGCTTGTAGATGAAATCCTCCATGCCACGGATCCAGAAGAAGCCGCCGCCCTTTCTCAGGCAATTTTGCAGGCCTTAGCAGAACGTGGCAGCTTCGCCATCGTAACCACCCACCTGAATGGGCTAAAGGTGAGCGCAAAAAATTCTTTCGAAAGTGCCAGCATGGAATTTAACCCGGAACTCCTTTCGCCCACTTATCGGGTGAGAGTTGGAGTGCCAGGTTCCAGCCGTGCCTTAGAAATCGCCCAAAAATTAGGATTAGAAGAGAAAATTGTAGAAACGGCCCGCTCTTTCCTCTCGAAAGAACGCTTGCAAGAACAAAAGGCCGTGGATCAATTAGAGCTGCAAGAAAGAGAACTCCAAGCCACCAAAGAAGAACTACAGCAAAATAAAATTCAACTGGAAGCCGAACGGGCGCGTTTCGCCCAATTAAATTCGGAATTGGACGCCGTAAAAAAACGTTTTCAAATAGAAGCCAAAGAAAAATTAAAAGACCAACAACGGCAAGCCCTAGCCACCGTAGAAAATATAATTTCCAGCTATAAGAAAAAGCTCAGCTCCGTGGAACAAAAACATTCCGCCGCCCTGGAAGCCCAGCTAGATATGGAACGGGTGCGTTCCACCTTCCGGGAAATCGAAACCTCCATGGAGGAGTTAGCCCCCACACCTAAAAACCCTGAACCTATTTCAGAAAGAACTTCTCCCGAATCACTGGTATTCCAAGAAAATCATCCCGTGCGTATTCCTTCCATGCAAACCGAAGGCATTCTTCTTTCCTCGCCCAACGATAGAAAAAAACCCGCGGAAGTGATGGTGGGAAATATTCGCATGCGGATTTCTTGGGACCAACTGGAACCAAAACCCACAGGAAAACCCAAAACCGGCTCCCAACCCTACGCCACCTCCAGCAGCCATGCAGATGTTCCCCCAGAACTTCACCTCTTAGGAAAAACCGTGGACGAAGCCCAAGATCTACTCGCCGCTTATCTAGATCGAGCCGTACGCAGCGGCCGCCCCTGGGTGCGCATTGTCCATGGTCATGGCAGCGGAGCCCTCAAAAAAGCCGTGCGGGAAGCCCTGCGGGCTAGCCCCTATGATATGAAACACCGGCCCGGAACCGCTGCCGAGGGTGGTGAGGGTTGCACGGTGGTGGAGTTTATATGAGTTACCAAAAAAAAGATTTTTACCATCGGAAGGCCAAAGAGGAAGGATTCTTGGCCCGCTCGGCCTATAAACTCCAAGAGATCCAAAAAAAATTCAAACTTCTGCGCAATGGTTCCAAAGTGCTGGATCTAGGGTGCGCCCCTGGCGCCTGGGTACAAGTAACTTTACCTCTGGTGGGCAATAATGGAATTGTAGTGGGAGTAGATTTAGAAAAAGTGGAACTAGAAAATCCCCGCTTTCGTTTCATCCACGGCGATGCGTTTCGTTTAAAACCGGAAGATTTGCCCGAAGGCCCATTTGATTGTGTGTTGAGCGATATGGCGCCTAAAACTTCCGGCGTAAAAGTGCGGGACCAAGCCTTATCCGCAGAGCTCTGCCTCCACGCCCTAGAGGTGGCCAAACTGCACCTTAAGCCCGGTGGATCCTTAGTCGTAAAACTTTTTGAGGGCGAAGACGCTAACCAAGTACGGAAACAAATCGACACCCACTTCTCTTCTCTCAAATTATTTCGCCCCGAAAGCACCCGGCAAGCCAGCATGGAAATTTACTTGATCGCTACGGGAAAAAAGAAAACCCCAGGATAAAAATCCCAGGGTTTCTTTCATTATCAAAAACCAGTCTTAGAACTTGAGGGTCTTTACTTTATCTTCAAAAATGGTCACCTTATTGGCCTTTTTCAAGGAGGCGATCAATTCATTGATGGATTCATTCTGCAAGTCTCCACGAACCTGCTCTTTTACTTCATCGTACTTCACGGCCTTACCGGCCTTTTTTTCCACCACTTTAATCACATGAAAACCAAAAGGAGATTTTACAGGCTGGCTGATTTCTCCAGGCTTCATACTGAAAGCAGCATCAGCAAATTGAGGCACCATGCGGGAGCGGGTGAAAAATCCAAGGTCGCCCATATTTTGAGCTACGCTAGGATCTTTTGAATATTTCTTGGCTAGCACTTCGAAATCTTCACCGGCTTTAGCTTTGGTATACACTTCCTTGGCTTCCGCTTCGGTTTTCAAAAGCACGTGAGAAGCTTTCACTTCATCTTGGCTATAACGGGTTTTATTTTTGTCGAAGAAAGCACGCACACTAGCGTCGTTCACTTTGGGTTGCACTGTGCGCTGCAAATACCGCTGAGTGAGCAATTGACGGCGGGCTTTATCTAGAGCCGCTTGAAAATCTTTGTCTTTGGACACGCCGGTTTTTTCCGCTTCTTGTACAAAGAGCTCTTCCACCACCATATTATCAATCAGGCGAGCTTTGATCTCGGGGTCATTATTAATCTGTTGCTTCTGACCTTCGGGGATATTCCCCAAAAGGCCTTTTACATCGGTATCCGTGAGAGTCTTCGAACCAATCTTCGCTAATTCCACGGCGGCAAAAGCGGGAGCTCCTAATAAAGCCACCAATGCCATGGCAAGAAATTGTGTACGTTTCATAATCATTTAAGTCCTTTCCTAGGGGTTTCCCCCATAAGTAGACCCTGAAGAACCTAGGAAATCAAGCCGTTACCTATTATGAAGTTTCTTGGATTAGATGCTTATACGCATCCTGCGCGCTGGTCATGCCCGCGGCGCTTAAGAAATTGGAAAAACTCATCCAAACGATAAGCGAATTTAAGTCCTTAAAGAAAGGAGGCAAAAACTTCGGTGCATCGATAATACCTTCCCGATGTTTCTGGTAAAGAACCGGCACATCGGAAACATGCACCTTACCCACAAAAAGATAGGGAACAATTTCACTTTTACCCGCTTGGATACAAGCGCGGATAAAATTGTAGTTCTCCACAAAGCCTTTGCAATAAGAGATATCCTTCGTGAGGGGATATTTTCCCCGCACATCCCCACCCCGGAACACCCTTTGCGCACCAATTAAACAATCTTCTTCCTCGTAACCTTCTGTGCGAAAGTATTCCACCACATCTAAGAAATCCGCGCCCTCTTCGGCCTTAGCGATCGCTAAAACCCGATCGTTAATTTTGCGGGCGCGGCGGGGAAAAGTGACAAAAGAAAAAATCTCCATCAACACTGCCAACCCCTCTTGTGTAGCCGTTACACGCGGCGGCCCTTTATGCAACCACTTGGCAATTCTTTGCTCTAGGCCATTGATGGTAGTGCCCATATGCACCCAGCCTTCGTGCACCTCGAGAATATCAATATCGCGGCGAGTGAAAGTGGCGGCCTCCCGCAATTTAATGGTTTTTGCCATGGCGGCCGCATCGGCCACCATAGAATCCTCGATAAACACTTTCACGTTTTGACCGGGAAAGTATTTACCAAAGCGGGTATTGAGTTCTTCCAGGGCTTTCTTGGAATCCACCTCTTCGCTTTTTTCATCTTTTTCTTCCCGATCCTGGATGCTGGAAAGAATATTATATAAATGGAGGCCCAAATCCTTCACGGTGGACTGGGAGCCAAAAAAACAATCCTGCGGAGAGCCATAGAGTTTTTTTGAGAAGTCGTAAAATCCAGGCTGGCCCCTTTGCAATAACATGCGAATTAAATCTTGGTATTCATGGCAGCTCACTAAAAGGATGCGGCCCAGGGGATCTTCCGCACCAAGATCAGAAGTGATGCCATCGGCGATGTTCTGTAATTCTTGGATGCGCTTTTCAGGATCATAGCCTAACGGAATTTTTTCGTAGGTCTCCGCAGTAACTTTGGGCAGCTCCTTGAAACGGCTTTTTCTTACATCCTCTAGAATCTTAGGATCCCATTTTACGCCATCCAGTAAACGCACCTGTTTCTGGGCCTCCACCAGACGCTCAGAAAATTGCTTTAATTTTTCTTTATATGTAGCCCACATAAACGTTACTATCCCTATGAAAACCTTCGGCATTTTTGAAGAAAATCTGTATTCCCTAGGGCAGATTGTGCTGTTATGATTAAATAAAGGCAGGAATCTTCCGAAAAGCCTTTAGTATTATGGGGTTGCTTTCATGATGAAACAATTTAAACCGATCCTCTGGCTAGCTGGCGGCGGCGCAGTGCTCGCCACCTTTGCCACGGCGCTTCTAATGCAACAGGGAGCCTCAAAAACAGGCTCCTTAGCGAATTCCGTTAAAAGAATTTATAAAAATCACCAGATGAGTAAGCAGGAAATTGCCCAACTTTTGGGCCCCCGCCGCCTTACTTCCAACCATTTACGGATGGAATATTTCCCGGTTTCCAGTGAAGACAAACAATACAACGTGCACTTTACCTTGGATAAAGAGCTTCAGGAAAAAATCGAATCTCTCTATGAGCGCTACAATCCAGTGTATGCGGCTTTCGTAGCCATGGATCCGGAAACAGGTAAAATTCTAGCCATGGTGGATTACAGCACAGAATCCAGCGAGGAGAATTTAAATCTAAAAGCTTCTTACCCTGCAGCCAGCATTTTTAAAGTGGTTACTTCTGCCGCAGCTTTAGGGGAAGGGAAAATCACACCCCACGCCCGTTTCGCCGTGAACGGACGCTACACCACTCTCTATAAAAGTAATTTACGCGATACTGTAAACCGCTGGACCCGCTTCATCAGCATAGAAGAAGCTTTTGCGAAATCCGTGAACACTGTTTTTGGCAAAATCGCCATGAATAAAGTGGGGCCCGCCGTTATGCAGCGTTATGCTAACGGTTTTGCCTTCAACCAAACCATTGATTTTGAAATGCCCCTGCAAATGGGATCGGCCATTATCCCTACGGATGATGAATTTGGTCTCGCTGAATCGGGCTCCGGCTACACAAAGCGACAAACCCTCAATCCTATCCAAGGATCAATGATTGCTGCTGCCATTATCAATGGTGGGAAAATGCCCTCACCCTACGTAGTGGAAAGCGTAACGGATGCTTCTGGCCATATACTTTACGAAGCAGAGGTAAATAAAAATCTACTCCGCCCCGTAGACCAAGAAACCTCCCGCTCTCTGGCCATGATCATGGAGAACACCATCACCCGGGGAACCGCCCGTAAAGAATACCGGGATTATAACCACCATCCCGTATTGTCGAAGCTATTTATCGGAGCCAAAACCGGCTCACTCTCGGGCACAGAACCCGCAGGGAAGTACGACTGGTTCGTAGGTTTTGCCCAATCCAGCTCTAACCCGAAAAAGAAAATTGCCTTCGCTTCCATGATCGTGAACCGGAAATTCTGGCGGGTAAAAGCGTCTCATATCGCCCGTGAGGCCATTATCCAACAGTTCAAGAATGTGGAAAACGGCAGTATTTAATTACGCATTAGCCATTGTCCTTTTCTTTACTCTAGCGGAATTGGGAGCAAGGCTTGTTTTTCCAAGCCCCCCATTACCGAAACGCGATGATCGAAACCGGTTATTCTCCTATGATGCCCAGCTTGGATGGTCGGGGAAAAAAAATATCCGATCCTATCATGACAACTCGATTCTTGCTGCCGTAGAAAGTAATAGTGAGGGGTTTCGCGATAGCTCCCATGAAAAAAAAATGGGGAGCCGTTTATTAATTCTTGGGGACTCTTTTGTTTGGGGGGTTGATGTACAACAACACCAAAGATTCTCCGAATTACTTAAAACAAGCTTCCCTCGCTGGGAGATTATAAATGCAGGAATAAGTGGTTACGGCACCGACCAAGAACTTTTGCTGCTGAAAAAAATTTTTCCCAAGCACCAGCCAGATGCGGTCTTTTTATTATTCTGCGTAGAAAATGACAAAGACGACATAGCAACTAACTCCCGGTACGGTGGCTACTATAAACCCTATTTCATCCGGCAAGGCGAAGGCCTAATACTTCTGGGCACCCCCGTGCCCAAATCGTTGCGCTTTTATTCGATAAAATACCCCATTTTATTTAAGAGTCGGTTTATCAGCATTTCGGCAAAAGTTATTTTCGATAGAATACATCCCAAGATAGAAGTGGATCCGCCTCTACAACCACTTCTGCAAGAAATAAAAAACTTCACGGAACAAAATGGAGCTAAATTTTTGATGGGCCTCACACTGGAGGATCCAGAAACGGAAGCGATTTTGCAAAAATTGAAGATCCCTTACATTCTCTTATCTACCCCCCATCGTTTCCCCTTATACGGTAATCACTGGACACCCGAGGGGCATAGGGAAGTGGCCCACAAGCTCTATCCTTGGCTAGCTAGCGAACTAGGAAGAAAGCCTACCAATAAATACCGGGAAAAGTAGCTTGCCTTCCAGAATCCTCTTAAATATCTGAAATTACTATCATTTTAATTCTGATTATTTCACTAAAGAATACGCCCATATTCCCGACAAGTTTACTGTGGCAAGGGATAGTCCCTAGCCCACAAATACCGGGAGATTGTTCATGGGCGACAAGAAACAAGGTAAACCAAACGCAAGCGCAGCAGTGATTCATTGCAAAGTAAAGGGGTGTAAACACGCCCCCAGCAAGTTCGAATTCTGCACGGAACACTTCGACCAATTTAAATTCGGTTTGATCAACAAGCACGGCGAACAGTGCTTAGATTTCGATAAAAAAGAAGAGCAGTACCTACACATGAAATCTGCTCGCAAAACCGGCTAAAAAATTTCAAGCGTAACTCCTCCATAAGTGACGCAAAAAAAGCCTCCCCCCCACTGCCGGGATTAATTTCCCGCACGGGAGGCTTTTTTCTTTTCCATCCAATAGATCACTTGCACGGCGCCCTCAAAAAACAAATAAAGCGGTGCCATCATCATCAACATCGATAAAACATCCGGCGGCGCAAAAAGCGCAGAAACTACTGTGATCGCAATCACGGCCGTCCGCCGATGGGCTACCAAAAGCCCGTGGGAAAGCACCCCCACCTTCGCTAAAAGCACCAGAACTACTGGCAGCTCAAAACTGCAACCAAACAGCAGCAGGAGCCGAAATAGCACGCTAAAATACTCTTTTACCGTGATCATCGGCACATCCATGGGCGCTCCAAATTCTACAAAGAACTTGAACCCCACCGGAAGCACCAGATAATAGGCAAAGGCTGCACCTAAAAAGAAAAAGAGTGTGCCCGCCGCTAAAAAAGGAATAACAAGTTTTTTCTCATGGGTATGTAAACCAGGGCCAATGAACGCCCAGATTTGATAGAGAAAAAATGGGCTCCCGAGAAATACTCCCGTGAAAATGGAAATCTGTATGTGATTAAAAAAGCTTTCAAAAAGGCCCGTAAAATAAAGATTCTGCTTTTCTGGCGGCAAGGCGGCAAACAAAGGAGCCTTCAGAAATTCCAACACAGGGATGCGGAAAAAATACCCCACCACCGAGGCCGGCAAAAGGATATAGAGACAGGTCATGAACCTGCGGCGCAGCTCATCCAAATGATCCCAGAAGGGTTTTTCCGTTTTTTCCATTTTGCCCGCACCAAGCAATGATTTAGTATCCACTGTTACCGATAACCGACCGGCCATAGAGGTGTCAAATGACGGGAAAGAACAAAAATATCGCGCTCACCATTCTTGTAGCAATTATCGTTGTAGGAGTTACTGTGGCGGTGCTAAAAAAACGCCAAGCTACGGAGGCACCCGCTCCGACGCCAGTAACGGCAACTGAAACCCCTCAAACAACAACCACTGCAGGAGAGAAGCAAATGCCCAATTATGATTTAAATACTGATGCCGATGGCCTATCGAAAGCCGTAGCTACTCTTACCCTGGAAAAAGGCGGCGTAATCAAATGGCGCTTCTTCACGAACGATGCTCCCAACACCGTGAAACGCATCACCCAATTGATTTCTGAAGGATTCTATAACGGAATTATTTTCCACCGCGTGGTTCCAAACTTCGTGGTGCAAGCGGGCGATCCCACTGGCACTGGCACCAGCGGATCCGGTGTGAAACTAAAAGCCGAATTCAACAAACACCAACATGTGCCCGGCATCGTTTCCATGGCGCGCACTCAGGATCCTAATTCTGCGGACAGCCAATTTTACATTATGCTCGGCACCCACCCGCACCTCGATGGCCAATACACCGTGTTTGCGAAAGTTGTGGAAGGGCAAGAGAATGTGGAAAGCATTCGCCAGGGCGATAAGATTAAAACATTTGTGATTGAGTAATTCTGCAAAATCAGGAATCTTCTCCGCCCTCTTTAGGAGCTTTTCCAGAGGGCGGCACGATTCCCGCCTTCGCCAACTGTTTCGCCAGGCGCTCGCTGCCGGTTTTCACCCAGAGATCATACACCCGCAACAAATCCTTGTGATTGCTCGGATTGAATCCCGTTTCTTCACTGATCTGCGCCAAGATATCCACAAAGTTTGGGAACTTCCTGGATAACTCTAAAAACAATTGGGACTTAGATTTTCTTTCCTCTAAGCGCGCCACGTTTTCGTAAGCTGCGCCGCCCATGCCGATATAATAATCCACATCCACCAATTTACGATTCAAGCTATCGCTGAAAAATCCGGCCACATAGAGAGAAAAATCTCCAAGCTGCTTCAAACGCTTTGCGCGCAGCTCTGCTTTTTCTTCTTCTAAGGCCGCCGCCAATTGGTGCGTGAGAGTTTCCGCAGGCTTGCCATCATTATCCACCGGGTAAAGATTTTCTGAATGAATATAATGGCCAAGAAGATGAACTAAATAGAGTTGAGCGTGTTCGGAGACTTCAACCTTCAAGCTCGCAACAGCTCCAGACACAGCCGCTTGAAAATACTCTCCCGGATTAAGGAAAATAATACTACCGGTATTATTTTTAGGCACCCAAGACCCCTTCCTTCAGGCCCCTCCCCCAAGAGGAGAGTAACTATAATTGTACCATGAACCAGGAAAGAGGCAAAAATACCCTCCGCTTAAGCGTATTTTTTCACCTGGAAACGATCAGCCCCTCCCCCCAAAACCCCATAAATAAGATCCGAGGAAAAGCCTAAATTCAAGTATTCGCCTTTAGTGCCCCCCTCTTCCACAAGGATTTGATCCCGCAAGTGAGAGTGGCCAACAAGAACGTGTTGCGCGCCTTCGCGAATTTTCTCTTTAGCAAAATCCAGGTAAAGGGCCCGTAAACGCTGCTGATTTTCTGGCCCACCCTTTTGCGGATTATTGTATTTACGGCTTTCCTGGCTAGATCGGTTGCCAATGCGCTCAATCCATACTCCCGGCACTATATCTACTAGTATGCGAAACCACCCACTCCTCGTCACAAAACGTAGGAAATGGTAACCAGTATCTTCGGGATCAATCCGATCGCCATGGGAGATGAAAAACTTCTTCCCATTCAATTCCAAAGGAAAATCTTCTGCACGCACTTCGATGTTTTGGTGATCTGCAAATACCTTCGCTAAATAAAAATCATGGTTCCCTTCTAGATAATAAACTTTCACGCCGCCCTGGGCCGCTTGCCGTATCGCCTCTAGTGCCCTGTGAAATTTAGCCTGAAAAATTTCTTTTGCTCCGATAAACAAATCAAAAATATCTCCACCCAAGATGAGCACATCATTTGGCTGCGGTAATGTTTTTACAAAAGAAGCGAAACGATTGATGGCTTGGGGATCATCGCTGGTGAGATGCAAATCGGACACAAAAAAAACGTTCATTTCCCCACTGTAATTGAGTCAGATCCGGCGATCAAGGATGCGGCCATGGCGGGGTCCCTTAGCTGAACCAAGTGATTGTAAAATTACGTGGATTTCTGAGTTTTTAATCACTCGCACCACTGCACCAGAGCTGCTCTTCACGAGGATTACGGGTTTATCCTGCTGTTGGGTAACTTCCGTGCTTAAAAAGTTTTTTTGGAATTCTTCTGAATCGGCCAAGGCCTTGGCTGCCAGTTCCGCCTCTTCAGCGGACGCCTCTTTTTCCGGCTCACGATTCTGACCCTGCTGGGAATTAGAGTCGCGGGTGGCGTTACCTGTTTTCAGCGTTGTAAAAAACTGCCGAAGCGGTGGCAGGATTTTTCCCGATTGCATAAGCCCTCCCCTATGCTTATCGGTAAAAAAAGGTCCCGCTTAAACGAATATAGCCCGATCAAATCAAACCAGTACAAATACCGCAGCTAAAGCAAAGATCCCCAAACTCAAAAAATGTAGCGTGAGACGCTTCATCTGGATCTCCTCATGGCCGGGGTTTCCCGTACCCGAGTTTCTTCTTCTTCTTCTTCTTTGGCCTTTATCTCTTTTTCACTGCCCCAAGCTGCCACATCGCCCTTCCGGTAGGGATCCACAGAGGAAATATTCCGATCGTAACAAGCATCGTTATTGCAATTAGTACTAGCACAAGAACCCAGCAAAGTAGAAAGGCCCGCTAAGGGAAGAACTACGGTAGTTATATATTTCCATGCTCTTTTCATATCCAACCCCCCTCTACAAATTAAATTCATTTATTCTTTAAAATCCCTGGCTGGAAGCTTACGCCCCCAGCCAGGGCTGGGCTTAAGATCTGCCGCTAAAAGCTGATCTTTAATAATTTTACAAGAGTTTCAGTGCGCTGTTAGGAGCAGCGTTGGCCTGAGCCAATACTGAGATACCAGCGTTCTGCAATATTTGGTTCTTCACCATGTTGGAAGTCTCTGCAGCGATGTCTGTATCCATGATACGAGACTTAGCTTCCGAGAGGTTCTCCACGGCGATTCCGATACTGTTTGAGCTAGAGTGCAAGCGGTTCTGCATAGCACCCAAGTCAGAACGGTTTTCGTTCACGCGCTTGATGGCTTCGTCGATAGCACCCAAGCTGTCGAGGGCTCCGTCTTTAGAAGAGAGCGATAATCCACCCACGCCCAAAGCATCGGCCTTCACGTTCGACTTGGAAGGATCGAATTTAATTTGGTTCATTTCTCCAGCGGAAGTGCCCACTTGGAAAGAAAGTTCGCGGCCCTCGCCAGAAAGTAGGTTCGTTCCGTTATAGTTTGTCACCATAGCGATACGATCTACCTCAGACTTCAAGCTCTGCATTTCTTTGTCGAGGAAACCACGTTCGTTGTCTCCTACGGTGTCAGAAGCGGCTTGAACAGAGAGTTCCCGCAAGCGGATAAGGATGTTGGAAACTTCGTTGATTCCACCTTCCGCAGTTTGTACGAAGGAAATACCGTCGTTGGCGTTTCTTTGAGCCATTTTCAAGCCCCGAACCGTGGCTTCCAAATTGTTAGAAATGGAAAGACCGGCGGCATCGTCGCCCGATTTGGTGATCCGTTGACCAGAGCTCAAACGAGCATAGGATTTACCTGCTTCGTTTGAAGTCTGAGTTAGATTCCTCTGCGTAGAGAGGGATGGTACGTTAGTAGCGATTCTTAAGCCCATTGGTTACACTCCTTTTTGATTCCAATCTCACTCTGGTTATTCAGAGTGATTTGATCAACTAGTTACGTGTAACCTTTCGGTGCCGTGTATCAAAACTTAAGTAAAAAAGTACACTATTATCATAAAAAATTAGGAGGGCTAAATACCCTCCTAATTTCAGTGGGTTAGATCGCTATGATCAGGCTCGAGAAACAGGGCTCGAGCCCTGCCTTCGAGAGATTAGAGCAATTTAAGAGCTTGGTTTTGGCTGCTATTCGCTTGAGCCAACACTGCAGTACCAGCCTGGGAAAGGATGCTCTGCTTAGTTAGTTCAGACGATTCAGAAGCCATGTCAGCATCGCGGATCCGTGAATTCGCAGCGGCCAAGTTCTCAGTAGCGATACCGAGGTTGTTCACTGTGGAAGACAAACGGTTCTGCAAGGCACCGAGCGAAGCGCGGTTTTCATTCACCGACATGATGGCCACGTCGATCTTTGCCAAGTTTTCTTGGGCAGATGCTTTGGTCATCGTACTGGTGTCACCTAGGCCAAGTTTTCCCAAGGTTACATCTGTATTCGCCGTAGTAAATTGTAGTCTGTCTTGCTCGGGATCGTTCTCGATTCCCACTTGGAAATCCAAAGTTTCACCGGATCCGTTCAAAAGAGAGCGGCCGTTGAACTTGGTCACCTGAGAGATACGATCGATCTCACCCTTCAAGGCTTGGAATTCCTTGTCGGTAAAACCACGTTCTGCATCACCCACGGTATCAGAAGCGGCTTGTACGCTTAATTCCCGCAGACGGAGCAAGATGTTAGACACTTCGTTGATACCACCCTCAGCCGTTTGGATGAGAGAAATACCGTCGTTAGCGTTGCGGTTGGCTTGTTGCATGGAGCGGATGCTGCCCTTCAACTTTTCCGAGATCGCAAGGCCTGCAGCGTCGTCACCAGCTTTCGTGATACGAGCACCGCTAGATAGTTTGTTCAAAGTGTTAGCTTGTTTCTCGTTAGAGAGACCCAAGTTCCTTTGAGCGTTCATAGATTGAACGTTGGTTGCAATACGTAAACCCATAATAGTAACTCCTCCTCAATAGATTGCCTTAACCGTCCTGTGGCATTCTCTCGAAGACTCGCTACCATGCGAACCATCGTCCAACTTCTGCTTCGCTCTTTAGGGCCCCACGCCCCTCGGAACTCTGGCTGATGCTGGGCTGCAAGTTATACTCGCTGCACAACACTCATCGGTGCGCACGTTTGGCCCTTAAGGAAAAAAAGAAGTCTTTCACTTTTTTTTCGTTAGCAGGTATAAATAAATAGTATTTTAGTCGGATATTAACGTATAAACCATTTAATTTTGACTAGAGAGCAAATCCCCGTCGATACCAAAGTAAATTACACCAACAATACGAGGCTTACTTTTACTCCTTTCTCTCCTCACAATAATAAAAAGGAACATATTTATGTGGATCATCGCCCGCCTTGCTATCGCTTTTGTTGGATTCTGCGTTCGTCATTTGCGCTTTCACACCCATTTTGATTTGGAAACCATCGAAGGGATTTCTTACGCACAAACTTTTAAGGGCGGATGGTTATTAAATTTTTTAAGCCGCAATAAAACTCACCTCTTAGCCATTCCCACCAATAAAAACATTTTTTTCGAAATCATACGGGAAACCAAGATCGATCATTTCTGCAAAAGCATTGGCCTCAACGGGGAATTCCAAACGGGCGACACAAATTTCGACCAAAAACTTTACATCAAATGCGATCATGTGATTTTTGGGAAATTTTTAAAAGAAAGCTCCAAAACGCGGGCCATTCTTTTAGAGCTATTCGAAAAAGATTTTCAGATTAAAAAAATCTGGTGCAACGGTCACTACATTTTCTTGGAATCCAGCGCACGCCTAGATCCGCCGCTATTATGGGTGCTGAAGCTTAATGAGATCCGTAAAGAGCTAGACGCATTTTACCAAATGCCCCGTGAGAAATTCTCCGACCCTTATTTTGCCCGGGCCATTTTCATTGAAGCCATACTTTGGGGAATAACTGGGTATTCCCTGGTATCAATGATTGAAAATTCCGCACACCCGGAAAGTTACTACCCAGATTCTATGCAGTTGATTTTGTGGGGTTTAGGATTTAGTGCCGTGATTTTTGTTTTGTTGTGCTTGCTGATTTTTAAATTGTTGAAAGGCTCATCCCGCTGCCACCGGATAATGGTGGATTCTTATTTATTATTGCTTTTATCGCTACCTCTCTTTGGCATCCAAACGCTCTCAGATTTCAATCGGGGCGCCGATATGGAACCAGGTTTTTCTATGGAAGCGAAAGTAGAAAAAAAGTGGACAGAAACCCACCGCAGCCGCCGCGGTAAACGCACCACCCACCATGTGCGCATTCACCCAGAATCCGATAATTTTAAATTACCCCGAAAAATCCAAATTTCCTCGAGCCTCTATTATTCCTTGCGAGAGGGAGAATTTATCAATATCGAACTCGGGCCTGGCCGCTTGGGATTCCCCTGGTATAGGAGCATTGGCGGCGCGAGGTATGATGTGTGGGAGTAGAATAAAAAACCCGCTCTGCCTTTAAGCAGAGCGGGTTCGAAGATTTCCAAATTACTAGATTAGAACATCTTAGCTAATTTGTTCATCGTAGAAGCGCTAGGCTTCTTGAAGATACCGATGAGGTCAGCACGCATCATGGCTAGCACGCCAGCGTTCTTGCCTTGAGCATCAGATCCAACGAGGCCAAGGATACCAACGGGCTCACCGGCTTTGTTATGAAAGCGGAAGGTGAGGATGGTTCCAGCCAAGTCGAGTTTGTTGAAGGGCACGAAGAAACCGAGCACTTCGGGGCCCACGTAGAACACGGTATTAAACAACTGGGGCACTTGTACGGCCACAGCAGGTAATTTTCCGGCAGCTACAGAAGGCAGAGGGCGACCACCGGGGAGAGTTTGTGGGTCGAATATGGCACCTCTATCTCCCAAGAAGTCTGTCACAGAAATCGTAAGTACTAGAAGAGTTCCGGCGCTTTGGAAGTCTGGACCAATTTGCACGCTAGAGTTGGGGTATTTAGGAATGGGAATCGTGGCACCACCATCTACGGAGAGATTGTTAAACACCATGCTTAACACTACCCGGCCGTTTACGAGTTCCACGTCTGGACCCGTGATCCCATCGATCTTAGGATTCACGCCAGTTCCTTTACCACCACAAGCGCTGAGGGTGATTGCCATCAACACCGCTACGCCTGCGGATTTCATCTTTTTCAGTTGGATAACGTTCATTCTGTTTTCCTTTTTTATTTCTAATCGAGACAGACTAAGTTTCCGATCCAGGTTTCCTCTTAAGATGGCAATGAGCGTACGTACAACCCTGGTTCCGATTCCTGTGCCGCCTCCCTCGTTACAATTGTAAAGGTCCGTTGATTGGACCCTGGTTTTAAGGCTCCCCGCGAATTGCTCCCGGGGTCTAGATTGCCTTTCACCATTATTTGCATCTATTAAGATTAATTAACAATCTACATATAGTCAAGTATAATGGTCTTATATTAAATTCTTTTGTATTTTTAGATAGTTAAGAAAGAATTTACTCGAGCGCTCGACGAATCTTAGCACCCAGCGCCCCAAGTTTGACTTCCATGGATTCATAGCCCCGATCTAAATGATAGATCCGTCGCACGCAGGTTTCACCCTTGCCCGCTAGGCCCGCCAAAACCAAGGAGGCGCTGGCCCTGAGATCCGTGGCCATCACCGTGGCCCCTCCATAGCAGCCGGGCTTGCCTTGCACATAGGCCTTTGCCCCCTCCACCCGCACCTGTGCACCCAAACGATTGAGCTCCGGCACGTGCATGAAACGATTCTCAAAAATATTTTCCGAAATCACACTATCGCCCTGCACTTGGGCCAAGTAGGCCATCATCTGCGCCTGCAAATCCGTGGGAAATCCTGGATAAGGCTCCGTGGAAAAATTCACACCCCGGGAAGATTTCCCAGGCCCCATTTCCACCGCATCCGCCATCACTTTTACTTCCGCTCCAGAAGTTTTTACCAAATCCAAAAAGCTTCCCAAGCAATCGGCATCCATTCCTTCCACGCGCACGCGGCCGCCGGTCATAGGACCAGCCAAAAGCAAGGTTCCCGCCTCAATGCGATCAAACATCACTTCGTAATCCGCGCCGCCGAGGGAGCTCACGCCATCCACCGTAATATCGCTTTCACCTTCGCCCTGGATCTTGGCTCCCATGGCCCTCAACAGCTTCACCAAATCCACGATCTCCGGCTCCCGAGCGCAATTTCGCAAAACCGTGCGCCCCTCCGCTAAAGAAGCGGCCATCAATAAATGTTCGGTGGCACCAACACTAGGAGAACGAAAAGAAATTTCCGCCCCCTTCAATCCCTTAGGGCATGCACCGATTACATAGCCTTGCTCCAGGCTGAGTGTGGCTCCCATTTTTTCCAAACCAGAAAGATGCAAATCCACAGGCCGAGTGCCAATGGCACAACCACCAGGCAGAGAAACTTTGGCTTTTTTCGCTCGCGCCAAAAGCGGACCCAACATTAAAATCGACGCCCGCATCGTGCGCACTAAATCGTAGGGCGCCTCCGTGGAAGAAAGGGCGGGATTTTCGATCTCCACCACATCCGCCGCATGCTCAGCTTTTGCTCCAATGCCGCGCAAAAGTTTTAGAGTGGTTTCAATATCCTTTAGCTGCGGAACCCGGCGGAGGCGAATGGGTTTGGCCGTTAGAATCGTAGCGAATAACAAAGGCAAAGCGCTATTCTTGCTACCACTGGCTCTCACTGTTCCCGAAAGGGTGTTGCCCCCTTCTACTAAAAACTTATGCATTTTCCCAAGCTACCAACAAAAAGCGCTTTCTGCCAGCTAAGTCCGCGGGGCGTTGGATGCGTTTCACTCGAGGAGAACGCCGCCATTTCTTTTCTAAAACTTGAGCCACCCGGGGGCTTAGTTCCATCACTGTATAACCAACCCGCGAATTCGAGGATGCCCGTAAAATTTTCTCTCCACACCAAGCAGCCCGCTCTTTTATTTCCCGCACTTTCGTAGAAAGAGTTGGCTCCAAAGCCAACCGCGGCTCCCATTTTTTCACGTCAGGCCCGATAAAATCTTTAGCAAAATCTAGGTACGGCGGATTGGAGACCACTAAATCCCAAGCCTCTTTTTGCAAAGATGTCGCAAAAAGATCTCGTTTGAGCCATTGCACTTCTGCCCCATGAAGATGGGCATTTTTCTTGGCCAGGGTAAGCGCCTTTGCGCTGATATCCGTGCCGGTCACCCGCCAATCTGGGCGTTCTAATTTCAAGGTAAGCGCAATGATCCCCGATCCAGTGCCAATATCCAACACACGAACCGTTTGCTTTTCTGGAAACAAAGACAAACAAATTTCCACCAAAGATTCTGTCTCGGGCCGAGGGATCAAAACTCCAGGGCTCACCAAAAACTCTCGACCATAAAAAGGCGCCCGGCCCACAATGTATTGTAGAGGCTTTCCAGCCAGTCTTTCCCGCCAATCCTTTTTCCATTGGCGTAAAAACGCGGCATCCAACTTACGCTCAGGCTGTAAAAAAATTTCGGAACGGCTGCAATCCAATCTTGACTGCAAGAGCCAGAGGGCATCTTCCCGATTATTTTTTGGAATCGAAGAAAGAAGAGCGCTGATGGTCAAAGCACACTCGAACTATTTTTCAAAAGTTCCGCCTGGGTGTGGGCTATCAAAGCATCGATCACTCCATCCAATTGCCCCTCCATAACATCGGGCAAATTGTGCACCGTTAAGCCGATGCGGTGATCCGTGAGGCGGCTCTGGGGAAAATTATAAGTGCGAATCCGCTCGGAGCGATCGCCCGTGCCCACCATGGATCTACGAGCAGAAATCTCTGCGGCCTGGGCTTTTTCAATTTCCGCCGCCAAAAGGCGTGCCCTGAGAATCTTCATGGCTTTGTCCCGGTTTTTGTGTTGGCTTTTTTCGTCCTGACATTTCACTTCCACGCCCGTGGGAATATGCACGATCCGCACGGCGGAATCGGTGGTGTTCACGCTCTGGCCGCCGGATCCTCCAGAACGCATCACATCGATCCGTAAATCCGCAGGATTGATTTGCACGTCCACCTCTTCGGCTTCAGGCAATACAGCCACGGTAACCGTGGAAGTATGAATACGACCTTGTGTTTCCGTATCGGGCACCCGCTGCACTCGGTGCACGCCGCCTTCGTTTTTTAAACGGGAATACACTTTATCACCACTGATGAGGGCCGTAACTTCCTTGGCGCCGCCAATGCCCGTGCCACTAGAACTCATGATCTCCACGCGCCAGCCCCGCTTATCTGCATAACGCTGGTACATGCGAAACATTTCAGCGGCAAATAAACCCGCTTCGTCGCCCCCAGCGCCCGCACGAATTTCCAACACCACGTTTTTTTCGTCGTTAGGATCTTTGGGTAGCAACAAAACATTGAGGGATTTCGTGAGCTCTTCCAGCTGCAACTGCAAGCGAGTCACTTCTTCTTTGGCGAAGGCGCGCATTTCTGCGTCGGAATCTTCTAATAATTCTTTGGACGAAGCCAAATCCCGCTCCGCTTGGCGGTAGGTACGGTAGGTATCTACAAGCTCACGCAAGTCCGCATGCTCTTTGGAAAAATTGCGAATGTCTTGGGGATTGATCGTGGGATCCTGGAGTTTTCGCTCCAGATCCTCGAATCTTCTCTCCACTTGTTCGAGTTTCCGGAACACGATGGAATCTCCGGGCTTCAGCCCCGTTTATTTTTTGGCTTGGGCAGCTTTGGCGTATTTGTTCTTGAAGCGTTCCAAACGACCTTCCGTATCGATCACCTTGTGGGTGCCCGTATAGAAGGGGTGGCAAGCAGAACAAATATCCATTTTCAAATCAGGAACCGTGCATGCGATTTCAATCACGTTGCCGCAGTTGCAAGTAGCGGTGGTATCAACAAACTTAGGGTGAATGCCTTTTTTCATAAAAACCTCGTTTATTACAAGGGCTTAAGTAGCGTTGGCTACCTAATTTTACGCCCTTGGGCGAAAACTTTTCGGTAAGGGCCTGGTGTAGCACGATTAAATGGAAAGTGTCCAGGTTCCTTTAGTTGTGCGAGGGTAAGGGTGCAAACTGTTGAATAAATCAGTAAAAGGAGGGCATTTTTAGGAATACGCGCTTCGACTTAAGCCCCCAAAGATAAATCTCTTAGATTTTAACTAGTTCAGAAGGATCTTTGCACCTTTACCCTCGCACAACTGTTAGTTTTCACCTAGTTCGGGCGATCCCCTTGACAGTGAGCCAACTTAAAAATTATACATTGCGTCGTCAGATGCGCACCGTTTCTTAACTAATAACAAAAAGGGCCTCGTTATGAAAAAATTCCTAGTTTTCGTTGGCTTGTTAGGGCTTTTTACTTCCTCGCAATCTTTTGCCTTAGCTAGCAGCAATGTTCCGTCAATTTGCTATAAAAATGCAGAAAAATTCACAGAGCAATCAGCCAGAAATTATCGTGAATACGATGAGAGTGGATTTTGGGCTTACTCCTGCTTCATAGCATCCAATAAAAAAGCCGTGATCTGCGATGTTTCTGCTTCGAAAGGCGATGGCGACGCCACAGACACTTACCGCACCGTGCTCAACCGCTCTTGCACTAAGGCATTCCGCGTAGAGCTGGTTGGCGAAGAATAAACCCCGCTCCAATTTGACACAAAAAAACCCGCGCTTTGATAACACAAAGTGCGGGTTTTTGTTTTCACTAATCCCCTGAACTCAACCACTCATGGAATCAATGAATTCCCGGTTGGTCTTGGTGTGGGAAACTTTATCCAACAAGAACTCCATCGCATCGATGGTGTTCATGGGCTGAAGCACCCGGCGCAGAATCCAAATGCGCTGAAGATCCGTGGGAGAAATCAAGAGCTCTTCCTTACGGGTTCCGCTCTTATTGATATCGAGAGCAGGGAACATCCGTTTTTCGAGAAGTTTTCTATCCAACACGATCTCGGAATTTCCCGTTCCTTTAAATTCTTCGAAGATCACTTCGTCCATACGGGAACCCGTATCGATGAGGGAAGTGGCCACGATCGTGAGGGATCCACCCTCTTCTACTTTCCGAGCGGCTCCAAAAAAGCGCTTCGGACGGTGAAGGGCATTGGAATCCACACCACCAGAAAGGATTTTTCCAGAGGGAGGAACCACGGTGTTGTAAGCACGGGCCAAACGAGTAACGGAATCCAAGAGGATCACCACGTCTTTGCCAGTCTCAACTAAGCGCTTGGCCTTCTCAAGCACCATCTCCGCCACTTGCACGTGACGGGAAGCTTGTTCATCGAAAGTGGAGCTCACTACTTCCGCTTTCACGGAGCGGGCCATATCCGTTACTTCCTCGGGGCGTTCGTCGATCAAGAGTACGATCAACACCGCTTCCGGGTTGTAGGTGGTGATGGCGTTGGCTAAATTTTGTAAGAGCACGGTTTTACCGGCTTTAGGTGGAGCTACAATCAAGCAGCGCTGGCCTTTGCCGATGGGCGCGATCATATCAATGATACGCGTAGAATAATTTTTCGAATCTTCCCCGATTTTAAATCTTTCCGTGGGGTAGAGTGGCGTTAAGTTATCAAACAGCACTCGCTCCCGGCTTTGCTCGGGAGTTTGATAATTAATCGTGTCTACTTTAAGAAGAGCAAAGTAGCGTTCGTTATCTTTTGGTGGGCGAATCTGGCCCGTGATCACATCTCCCGTGCGCAAACCAAAACGGCGAATTTGGGAGGGAGAAACGTAAATATCGTCGGGGCCTGGCAAGTAGTTGTAGTCAGGAGAACGTAAGAATCCGTAACCATCAGGTAGGCATTCCAACACACCGTCGGAAAAAACTGCGTAGTCACCAGCTGCGGTGGCTTGCAGGATATGGAAAATAATTTCTTGTTTACGCAAACCCGCAGCGTTTTCCACGCCCATGGAAGTGGCGAGTTCTGCCAAATCCTTAGGGTTCTTAGCTTTTAAATCTTTCATGGAGAGAATTTGCACATTGCGAGGAGTGCCTTCCTCTCCGCCCTCACCACCGGAGGCATTTAAGGCTGCGGCTTCGGCCGCTTCTTCCGCTGCATCTTCCGCGGCATAATCAGGGTTATTGCTCCCCCTCTGGCCACCACCGTGGCGGAATTTTCCACCACCCTGGTGACGGTGCTTATGACCGCCCCCTTTTTGGAAGCGGCGAGGACCGCCGTTACGATCGTGATTGCGACCTTCGTTGGGATTGTCTTGCGAGTCTCTATCGCCCATATAAATTGGCTCCAATAGCTCCTAGAACCTGAAACCCATCATCTTCTTTCAAATCGCAAAATGTATTCTTGGATTATGATGTGATTGATCTTGAAATTTCAGAACTGGGAGGTGATTAACGTGAGTTCTGGTTGGCAAGACAATATAAGTAGAGGATTCCGATGTCAATAGTTCCTCCACAACAGTTAAATTACCGGGTGCTGGGGCCTGAAAATAGCCATTCCGTTCCCCGCCCCGTGGTTTTTCTCCATGGGCTCATGGGCTTTTCTGCTAATTGGGGAAAGATCTGGCCATATTTTCAAGAAAAACGCCCGGTCTTAGTAATGGACCAACGGGGCCATGGCCGCAGCGCTAAACCAGAAACTGGCTATAGTCCGAGCGATTACGCAAATGATTTAGCCGCACTTCTCCAACATCTCCAATGGCAAAGCTGCCACATTGTAGGCCACTCCATGGGCGGCAGGGTAGCGCTCTGGTTTTGTAAATTATTTCCGCACTACGCAGCTAGTCTTACGCTGGAAGATTCCGGCATGGAAGCCAACCCCTCAAGAGTGGGTTGGATTAAAAATCTTTTGGCCTCTGTGCCCACTCCCTTTCAAGAAAAAGAAACGGCAAAAAAGTTTTTCGAAGAAAATTTCCGCAACGATCCCATGACAGGTAGTTTTCTGCATGCCAACCTGGAGGCCAAAGAAAATGGCCTATTGGATTGGCGCTTTCACGCCCCGGGTATGGTGGAAACCATTGAAAAAGGAAGGGCCCAAGATGCCATGGAAATATTTTCCAGCCTAACCCTACCCACCCTGGTGATTCGCGGAGAGCGCAGCGTGGAATTTCCTCGAGAAGAAGCTGAGCGAATGGCCGCAAGTAGGCCGGCTATTGAATTAGCAGAAATACCAGGCGCCGGACATTTTGTGCATGCGGAAAAACCTGGAAAATTCTGCCAAATTCTCGATGATTTCTTAGCTAAATCAGAAAAGTAAAAACTACTTTTCCAAAAGTTTCTTCACTGGCACTTCCAAATACGGCAAGAAATCCCTATGTACTGTGAAAAGCGCATCCCTAGCCGTACTGCAAGCAGTGAGCGGGCCCTTTTTTCCGTATTGGAAAAAAATCTCTTCCTTTTTCCCCGCCACGCCCACGATGTGCACACTTTTTTGGCTTTGATTTTCCTCACAAGATGCGGGGTTCGCGGCCCCCTGACTCACGCCGATGGCCCGCAGAGTAGAAAGGCGATTAAGAAATTTTTCCGCCTCTACAGAGCCATTGCCCAAAAATTTTCCCCCAGCTAATACGCGCCAACCATTTCCGCTTCGCTCCAAGGAAAACGATTCTTTAGCTTTTGTAAAAATCTTGGCCGATTGCACATTATCCGCTGTCATCCGCAAGATTTTCATATTGAGGTATTGCTTTGGCGCAAAAGAAGCCAATTCCTGCAATCGTAAGGGAATTTTATACACCTTCTCTTTTTCCCCCGGCTCCTGAACTTTTACAATGCTCATGCGATCCGAAGAAAATTTCCCAAAATGTAAAATATAAGTCCCTGGATTTTCTCCACCCTGCACTTCCACTTCCATGCGATCAACGGATGCAGAGGGTGAAGAAAAATCACCCACACTCAACGGTATTGGATCATAGAGCTCACAAAACATGGAAGCCACACGAACTAGAATTGAAGCATCGGCTTCGCCTTTTTCTGGTGACAAAAACTCCCACTCTGAAAAGCTAAGCTGAGTGGAAGGTGGTATTCCGGCGACAGGCGCATCTTTACGTTGGAAAGAAAGCACCGTTTCCTTTCCATCCTTATTAGAAAAAATTTTAATAGCCCGTACCCCATTGGCTTCACACTCAGCTAAACGCGCCGTTTTAGTGGCATTGTCAGCCACAGTATTACGCCAGCGAATCCAGAAGTGGGCCCCAAGATAGGCGACTACGAAAATAAGTACGAGGATAGATAATTTTTTTGCCATGGGTATTTACCTCACAGCTACGCTAGCATGTCTGGCTCAAAATTTCATGCCAGGCTCGAGAACTAGAGCGCGACTGCGCATTTCGTTCAAATATTTTAGGTACCTTTGCCGCTCAGCTTCGGAGCCGAAAAGATAACGAATTCCCATGCGGAAAAAGTGGGGCTGGCTGCCCACAAAGCTTTGCTTAAAAGAAAATTGATTGGCCCACATTACCATTCCCCGAAAAGTAGTGGCCGTCTCTAGCTCATGAGCCACGCGCACCAAACTGCCGGAGGGAATTTTTTCTTTCAAATATAAACCCACGCCTATCGGAGAAAATTCGGAAATAAAGCTATATCCGCTGATGGCAGCCGATTCCGTTTTTGCATTCCAAACAAACATTTTTATGCGAGCTGTAGTTAAGCGCAGTTGTTCTTTTGAAGCTTTATCGCGCTTGGAGCGATGATAAATGGGGCACATCCTGTCCTCCTCATTTCTTATGCCATCAATTGCATTCTTCCGCTGGCACGTTACGGTAGGTAAAAGTTTCTTGCACCACACTATCACCCATACAGCGATAGTTGGCCCTTTTGCCTGTCACTAAGTCTACCTCCAAGGTACGCAAGATGCCATCCGGATACGGTAGCGGCTGGCTTTCTTGTTGGGCATGGGTTTTAGCCATGAATTCTGTCCATACAGGTAAAGCGGCCACGGCTCCGGTTAATTTAAGAGCCTTACGATGTTTACGCACCACTTCATCATCCCGATCAAAACCCACCCAAGAAATGGCCAATAGTTTCCGGCTAAAGCCCGCAAACCAAGCGTCGCGAAATTCATTGGTAGTTCCTGTTTTTCCAGCAGCAGGCCACACAAACCCACCAGCCCGAGAAGATTTGGCCGTGCCGATATCAAACACAGAAGTCATGAGCTGCACCAAATTCGCCGTTTCTTCGGGAGGCAAAGCATGATCACTACGCTCTTGGTAACTAGCTACAGCGCGGCTGTCTTCCCCCACCACCGCCAGAGTGGAAGTGATCTCACGCCTTACACCAAAATTGGCCAAAGTGGTGTAAGCGGTGGCAATCTCCATAGGGGGAACATCAACGGCACCAAGCGATAAACTAGGAAACGGCTGTAAGGGCGTAGCAAAACCCGCCTGAGTTGCTGTCTCAACCAATTTATCCAAACCAGTTTGGATGGCCACTTGCGCAGCCACTGTGTTGATAGAATTGGCCAAGGCGTAACGAAGAGTAACGACGCCGGCAAAATCCTCGTCGTAATTCCGGGGAGTCCAAACTTTTTCATCGAACTCATACGTGAAAGATTTATCTTCAAATTTTGAAATGGAATTCATGGGAGTGCCATCGGGATTGCGGCCGTGAATGAGCGCAGAAAGATACACAAAGGGTTTAATCAAAGATCCAATTTGCCGGCGCATGAGCAACGCGCGATTGTAGTTCGACTCTTCATAAGAGCGCCCTCCCACCAAAGCCAGCAAATGCCCAGAGGCTGGATCTACCGCTATAAACACTCCTTGCACCAACCGAGCTTCTGGCTCCTCTGTGCCTTCAGACAAGGGTTTCTTCTTTTTTTCTGCGTACTGCTTAATCCTACCCTCAATCGCCGCCACGCCACTAGCAACGGCCCGTTCCGCTAAAGCTTGGTAGTATGTATCAAGGGTGCTAAAAATCGTGAAGCCCGCACCCAATACTTCTTGTTCCGGCAAATCTTTCAGCAGTTGAGCTTGCACCATATCCGTGAAATAAGGGGCCCGATTTTGCACCAAGCTCACGCGAGCAAATTTTAGTTTTTCCTCTTTCGCTTTTTTGTATTCGGTTTCAGTGATCACGCCAGCTTCAAACATTTTTGTGAGCACCAATTCTTGCCGGGCCTTGGCTCGCTCGAAGTGGCGCATGGGGGAATAATAAATGGGACCACGCACGATGCCCGCCAATAGCGCTTGCTCGGCCACGGAAAGTTCATCCAGCACTTTACCAAAGTAAAACTTGGCCGCCTCGCTCACTCCATGCACGGCGATATTGCCCGATTGTCCAAAATACACTTCATTGAGGTATTTCTCTAAAATTTGATCCTTGGAAAATTTAAACTCCAGCAGCATCGAAAACGCAGCCTCTTTGACTTTACGCCAAATGGTTTTTTGGCGAGTAAGATAAACATTCCGAGCCAGCTGTTGGGTGATGGTACTAGCTCCCTGAACATAACCACCAGAACGCAAGTTCACATAGATCGAGCGCAAAATCCCCCGGGGATCAATGCCCCCATGTTCGAGGAAGCGTTGGTCTTCGGTTAAAACAATCCCCTTCATTAAAGTGTGGGGAATTTGACCCAAGGGAACCGTGCGCCGCGCCTGCACATTGCCCTCATTTAATTGTGCCACGAGAGTTGGCTCCAGGGCAGCTCCAGGAACCTCGGTTCCATCCGCCGAACTCACCTGAAGAATCCGACCTGAATCCCAAGAAACAGTATATTTTGCGGGTCGAATGTCTGCCTGGGCATTACCGAATAAAATTTCTTTCGCCAGTTGCGGGTAGGTAAATTCATTGGTGAAAAAAACCAGCTGCGCCGGGCGCTTTAGATCATCCAACGTTAAAGAAAAAGTTCCGGGCGCTGTTACGTTTTCCGCCACGCCCACATCGCGATAGTCCCGCTCTTTGAAACGAAATCGGAGTTCTTCTGTGGAAGCGCCCACCCCTGGACGAAACCAATACAAACCAGAATAAACTCTGGTGGGCACAGAATCGAAGGTTTCATAAAAACGGGCTTCTAATTCCTCAGAAATAGAACGCGCAGCCAAAAAGGCCAAAAATAAAAAAAGAGGCGCCGCGATAGCGGAAAAAATAAGCAGACGACGGAGCTTTGGATTCAAGCTGGTTCTCCTTGCGCACATTCAAGAGCGCAAAAAGCGGTTTTTCGTCTGTAGATTTTACCTTGACTTGACCCCAAATCACAGACTTATATGGAACCTGCGTAAACCCGATTTTTTTGCAGCGCGGCCAAAACACCTGAAGGAGCCCCATGAACTGTTCCTCGATAAATAAAATTACTCTATTTACTCTTGTAGCCGCCTTTGCGCTGGCTCCCAATGCAAATGCTCTTACCGTGGACTGGTCAGGGTATTTTCGGGCGGATCATAATTTCGTTCATAACTACCAGATGGATATCACCTCTCCTGGCTATTCAAATAGTGGACACACGGGCGAATATATTCCGGGCCAAGGAAAAAAGAGCACCACCTTCTCCAGCGTGTTTTTGAAACTGAAGCCCAAAATTTTGGTGAATGATAACGTGATCGTGCATTCCGAGTGGAATGTGGGTGATCCGATTTACGGTTTTTTCGGCCGCAGCGTTCCCCGGGAAGACCGCAACAATCCCTTCAGCACCGGTAAGGGGGGCTTTGAAATCTCCGCTTCCCGCCTCTGGCTCGATGTGCACACTGATTTCGGTACCATGCAAGTGGGGCGCGCTCCCTTTCATTGGGGCCTAGGCGTAATCTTTAATTCGGGCGACAAAACCTTTGATCGCTACCAAAGCACCTCGGATACCATCCGTCTTGTATCAAAGTTCGGCTACCTAAGCTTAACTCCCATTTACGCTAAAAATTCTATGGGCAGAAACTTGGCGGGTTCGAGAAACCCCCTCACGGATACTGTCCTCCACGGCTCTGACGACGTTACCGACTACGGATTGTCTTTAAGCTACGACAATCCCGAAGAGGATTTGTCTGCCGGGGGCATCTACTATAAGCGCAATGCTTCCCACTCCCAAACGAGCTACTTTTATCCTTCTACGGCCACCACCTATGCTAGCGGCGCCAACGGCATGAACTTGAAGCTCATGGATTTCTTTGCCCGTAAATCCTGGAATGTTTTTGAAATCGGCGCCGAGGTGCCTATTTACAGCGGTGATATCGGAGATTTAAATGGCGTCGGCGATCGCAACCATTATGCCGCTACTGCCATTGCCTTAGAAGCGGCGCTGAAGTTCGACACATGGAAACACACCCTCAAGGCGGGAACCGTGCCTGGCCAAATGCCCTTAACCACCGGCAATCGCGATCGCACCTTCCGCGCCATGCAATTCCATCGCTCCTATAAACTGGGGCAAATCCTATTTGGTTATAATTTAGGAAATTTTGGTCCCACCAATCCCGATGCCGTAGTGGGTACCGCCACCCAAGAAAACAGTGTGGCAAACAATACGGTTTCCCCCTACGACACCGCTATCACCAACGCGAAGTATCTTATGTTTTCCTCGGAAAAACGCTGGGAGCAGTGGGGCGTGAATATGGGAATTGTTTGGGCCCAAGCCAATCAAACCGCGGAAAGAGGCAAAGACGCCTTCAACCACCGCACCCGGCAATGGTTTACTTCGAATGCTACTCAATCCAACAATATGGGATGGGAATTGGATCTAGGAACCCGCTATAATTGGGACGACAATATTTCCTTCGGAGCAGACTTCGGCTTCTTCTTTCCTGGAGATTACTTCAGCTTCACGAACAGCAGCATGCCAAAGGATACGAGCCGGGTTTCGGCTTTTTCGTTCACGGCGGCCACAGTTTTCTAAACGCAAGCTAAAATTAAAAGCAAAAAAAACGGCTCCCTTTCAGGAGCCGTTTCCACTTGTGTTCCTCGGTTTGCCTCTTACAACCCGAAGAGACCTCCACGACTTCCACCATTCGCATTCATACCGTTCATTCCTGCGCCGCTCATCATTTGCTGCATCCACAATTGTTGTTGGGCGTAGTAGGCAGCCGCATAGCTCTCGTACTTCATCTGCCCAACCATACCGGCATACATATTCATCTGGCCTAAAGGATCCATGGTGTAGCCAGCGCCGTAACCGAAGGTCTGAACCTGCTGCAATTGGAAGGCAGCTAAGTTGGCTTCTGCGTCGTCACCGGATTCCCGGGCCAAGCTCTGCTCGATCATCTTAGACCGCGCTTTAGCTTGCTTCACGAAACCATCACAGCTCTTAGGAGTGAGGGGGTTTGCTTCCAAGCACTTCTTGAATTGGTCCATATGGATCGAACCAATTGCGTTGTCGAGTTCGCGCTTGCCTTCGTTATCGGCGTAATTTTTTGCTTCGTCGTACAACATCACTGCGGTTTTAATATCGTTATTGTTCGCAGCATGGGTGGCCAAGGCACTGTAACGTTGTGCAAAGGTTCCTTCCACAGCTTTGTAATCTTTAGCTTTCAAGAGTTTCTTGAGCTCGATTTTCCAATCTTTGATCGCTTTAGCGGCGGATTTATATCCATCCACAGGATCAGCGATGATTCCATCTAAGATCTCAATGCGCTTTTCGATATAAGCTTTTTTAGCTTCTTCTTTGCCAGCAGTATCGAGAGTATCGAGCTTCAACAACTCTTCGTACGCTTTTTTAGCTTCTTCCGCTGTTTCAGCGTTAGTGATTCTATCTTGTAAGCCGGCTTTATAAGCTTCTTCGGCTTCGGCTACGAGTGCATCGCTCGTTTCACCCAATAAATCAGCGATTGCATAGATCGCTTCTGTTAAGGCGGGCATATTGCCCTTTTTGCAATGCTCGGCTATTTCTTTTCGCGCCCTTTCTAATTCTTCCACTTTTTCTTGCGCGGCGATAGCAGCGGCTTCGGCTTCTTGTTCAGCAATAGCTTCTTTTTCAGCCTCATCAGCATCGGCTTGTTGTTCCGCGCTGCCTTTGTGATAAAAGGTCACACCGGTTCTATCGGATAGTTTTTCATCAGAAACTTCTAAACTTGTATCATTTGGGTCACCAGCGTCCCGACGTAATACATAAAGTTCACCGCTTTGATCGGCGAGTTTTTGTCTTTTAAACACAGAGGAAACGGCAACCATTTCTTCTTTTTCATCAGCTTTGAAGCCGTTTGCACAGGCAGGTATGTTGAATTGAAGGAGGTGTTTTCCTTCTTTATATTTATAATCTACAGAAGCGTTTTTTGTGCAGCGCTTGGGTATGGCTCCTACGAATTGAATGTCGCGGTCGTTTTTCTGCACTTTGAAATTAGGAATAATAGTATTTAGTTCGCCTACGCTAACACCTACTTTGCCTACAAGACCATTGGTAGAGGCTGTTTCTTCAGCAACAACATCCACCGAGATAACTGCGTCGACTAAAGAATTGAAATCAATGGATTCATCAGCTCTCGCGATAGGGTTCATTACACCCAACATTAGGGCTATTAGGGCTAGGTTTTGCGGTCCACGTTTAGCGTTTTTCATATCTCTCTCCACTGCAAATTTTGGCCAGCGCTTCACAAGCTAAAGGCTGGTAAAGTTTCCCACTTCGTCCACGGGGGATTCCTTACTGGAATAGTCTGCAATGCCGATGCCAGAGCCCGGAAAATCAGCCATAATCCATAAATTTCAATGGTTTAGACCAAAGTCCATCCTCGGCCTGCACAAAAGATAGACGGGTTCACTGACTGAATTTTAGACGCTACCGTCCAAAAAACGATCACCGCCCCCCCTATTTTCTATAAAACTAGAGTAAATACAGGGAGTTAAAAGAACTGACTAAAAATCGTACAGCAAAAATAAAGTCATGACACCCCTCTTAACCCTGTAGTAAGACTGGGGAAATAATTAGAGGTGCAATGATGGCGGTCTTCGAAAAGATCCAGGCAGACAATTATGAACAAATCCTTTTTTGTAACGATAATAAGGTGGGTTTAAAGGCCATTATCGCTATCCATAATTCTGCTTTGGGCCCCGCCACCGGCGGTTGCCGCATGTGGAACTACCGCAATGAAGAAGAGGCGCTCACAGATGTGCTTCGTCTTTCTAAAGGCATGACATACAAAGCCTCTATTTCTCATCTGCCTCTGGGGGGCGGAAAAAGCATCATCATCGGCGATACCTCCCAAAAAACACCGGAACTACTGCGGCGTTTTGGCGATTTTGTAGAAAAACTCAAAGGCCACTACATCACCGCGAAAGACGTGGGCATTGATTCGAACGATTTAAAAACGATCAAGAGCCGCACTTCCCATATTTTAGGAATTGCCGGTGAAACAAACTCTAGCGGCGATCCCTCGCCGGTAACTGCGTGGGGTGTGTACAATGGAATGCTCGCTTGCGCGGAAAAAGCCTTTGGCAAAAAATCTTTAAAGGGCTTAACCATCGCTCTCCAAGGCCTCGGCGCAGTGAATTTTCATTTGTTAAAACATTTGCACCAAGAAGGTGCCAAAGTGGTGGGCTGTGACATCAACCCAGAATCCGTGAATCGGGCACAAAAAGAATTCGGCATCGAAATCACGAGCCCCGAATCCATTTATGACCAAACGTGCGAGATTTTTAGCCCGGGAGCCCTTGGAGCTGTAGTGAACAGTCAAACTCTCGGTCGCTTAAAATGCAAAGTGATCGCTGGCGGCGCCAACAACCAGTTAGCCACAGAGAAAGATGGCGAAGAGCTTTTGAAAAAAGGAATTCTCTATGCTCCTGATTACGCCATCAATGCGGGCGGCTTGATCAATATTTATCACGAACGGGAAGGCTACAATCGGGACAAAGCCTACGCTCACGTGGCTCGCATCTACGACACCATGAAAAAAATCTTGGAAGTCTCGGAAGCAGAAAAACTTCCTACCAATACGGTGGCCAATCGCATTGCCGAAGAACGGGTGCGCGAGGCCGAACGTGCTCGACACTAAAAAACATTTGGGCATCCACCGGGTTTTAGAACCCGCGGGCACCCTGCCTCAACAAGCGAAACGCTTGGATACTTCACTGCCGTGCAGGCCCGAAGAAATTTTAGTGGAAGTTTCGAGCCTGAATGTGGATTCCGCAAGCTTCCACCAATTTTATGCCGCTAATGCTAAAGATCCCGAACGCACTGGCGCAGCGATTCTGCAAGTGATCCAAGAAAGAGGAAAACTACAAAACCCTGTAACGGGATCCGGCGGCATGCTCCTCGGCACCGTGAAGGAAGTGGGCACCGGCATCACCAAGAGCGATTTAAAATCTTTGCGGCCCGGCGATCGCATTGCCACCCTTGTTTCTCTCACACTCACCCCGCTTCATATCCGGCGCATCTTAAGAGTGATTCCGGAAATAGAACGGGTGGAAGTGGAGGGCCACGCCCTGCTTTTCAACAGCGGCATTGCCGCAAAACTGCCAACAGATATCAGTGAAGGTTTAGCCCTGGCGGCTCTGGATGTTTGTGGGGCGCCGGCACAAACCGCTCGGCTCGTAAAACCCGGCATGAATGTGGCAGTGATTGGTGGCGGCGGTAAAAGCGGGCTACTTTGCTTGTATGAAGCCCGTAAACGCCTGGGGATTACGGGAAAAGTAGTGGCTTTCGAATATTCTCCGGCCGCCTGTGAGCGCCTGCGTTCTTTTTCTTTTGTGGATGAAGTGATTCAAGGCAATGCCCAAGATGCTGTGGCCGCCTCGGAAGCCATCAAAATCGCCTTCGGCGGAACTGGCGCTGATTTGGTGATCAATGTGGCCAATGTTCCAGGAACAGAAATGGCGAGTATCCTTGCGGCAAAATCTTTGGGCACCGTTTATTTTTTTAGCATGGCCACTAGCTTTTCCGCCGCGGCCCTTGGTGCCGAGGGAGTAGCCGCCGATGTGAATCTCATGATCGGGAATGGCTACACAGAGGGCCACGCAGAACTTACATTTGAGCTATTGCGAGAGAGCCAGGAGCTGCGTACAATTCTGGGATCTCTCTATGAAACTCGCCCTGGATAAAAAAAAGATCGCCACTTGCCGGAAGCTCGCCGTTTCCATTTCCGCTGATGTTAAAAAAATGATCGATTCCCACTCCACCGTGGCCACAGAGCGCTCAGTGCTGCGTTTAATGGGAATTGAAGACGCTAAAGTGATCGGCAAAAATAAATACCCATTCGTGAACATGATCGTGGATCAACTCCAAGAAGATGGTGCCCTCGGCCAAGGTGCTTCTCTTTGGATGGCGAATGCCTGCCTGGATTCAGGGAAGAGCCCCCAAGAAGTAGCGGCAGCCGTAGCTGAAGGAAAAATTCGGCTAGCAAAAATTCCTTTGCAAAAAAATGCCCGCAAAAAAGCCGATTCGTTTGCCCAAGCGGGATTAAAGCAATTGGTTAGAATGCGCCAGGAAAGAAATAAGCTCATCAAAAAGGGGAAAGACCCTCAAGATCGCTCTTTCCAAAAGCCCCCACTAAAATATGTGATCGTGGCTTCGGGAAATATTTTTGAAGATGTGGTGCAAGCCCGCTCCGCAGCCCAGGCTGGTGCCGATGTGATCGCTGTGATTCGCTCCACCGCCCAATCACTTTTAGATTATGTGCCACACGGTGCCACCACCGAAGGCTTTGGCGGAACGTATGCCACCCAAGAAAATTTCCGCATCATGCGCAAAGCCTTAGATGAAGAAAGTTTAAAACTTGGGCGTTACATCCGCCTCACCAATTATTCCTCAGGGCTATGCATGCCCGAGATCGCCACCATCGCGGCCCAGGAAAGATTGGATTTTTTGCTTTGTGATTCTCTCTACGGCATTCTCTTTCGCGATATCAACATGAAACGCACTTTGATCGACCAGCACTTCTCCCGTTTGGTTTGCGCGCTTTCAGAAATTTATATCAATACCGGCGAAGATAATTATCTCACCACAGCGGATGCGGTGGAAAATGGCCACCAAGTGCTCTCCTCCCAATTCATCAACGAGCGCTTTGCGCTATCGGCCAATATGAAAGAAGAATTCATGGGCCTCGGGCACGCCATGGAGATGAATCCCTGGCATCCAGATGTGATTCTCCTCGAGATCGCCCGCGCACAAATGACCCGGGATATTTTTCCGAAAGCCCCCTTGAAATATATGCCCCCCACCCGCCACATGGAGGGCGATATCTTTTTTGGTCATGTGTATGATTCTATTTTCAATCTCGTGAGCGTGCTCACCAATCAGGGCATCCATCTTTTAGGCATGCCCACAGAAGCGATCCACACCCCGCTCTTGGGCGATCGTTATATGGCACTGAAAAGCTGTAATTATATTTTCGGGGGCGCTGAAAATTTAAGCAAAGAAATCATCTTCCGCAAAAATGGAAAAATCGAGAACTGGTCGAAAAAAGTTTTAGACGATTCCCTAAAACTCCTAAAACAAATCGAAAAAATTGGTCTCTTTAAAGCTATTGAAAAAAAATGTTTTGCGGAAGTGAGTCGAAAACTCGATGGGGGTAAGGGCTACAACGGAGTTTTTACTAAAGAAGAAAATTACTACAATCCCTTTTTAGAGCGCCTTGAGGGGAGGAAGTATTGAGCACTAAATTTCTCCCTTACGGAGCGCCCGATCACCCTTCCGTAAAACTGGTAGACTTAAAAAACCTTAAACCCTATGGCGACGCCATGAACGATGGCCGCGTACAGGTTTCTTTTACTTTGCCTGTGAATCCCTCCCCAGAAGCAGAAGAGGCTGCCCGGGAATTTCTACGCAAGATGGGATTTCACGATATTAAAATCGTGGCCATGGAAAAACCCTCTGAAGGTTTTAGTTTTTTTGTGGGCTATGGCGCCACCGATCATGCGGTGGATTTCACCAAAATTGAAGTGCTAAAGGTAGAAGCCAAGTTTAAGGGTTTCGACGAAATCAATGAAATCATCCGCAGTAAAATTGGCCGCAAGCTCGTGATCATCGGTGCCACCACAGGATTCGACGCCCACACCGTGGGTATCGATGCCATGTTTAATATGAAAGGCTATAAGGGCGATTACGGATTGGAACGCTACCCTTGGATCGACGCAAAAAATCTCGGCGCCCAAGTGCTGAATGAAGATCTTTTGCGCCTAGCCGGCGAATTAAAAGCCGATGCCATTCTTGTGAGCCAAGTGGTCACAGAAAAAGATGTACACCTCAACAATCTAAAAGAAATGATGCGCCTCGCGGAACAAAAGGGCGTGCGGGAGAAATTCATTTTTGTGGGTGGGGGCCCCCGGCTGAACCACCCGATTGCAGTGGAATGCGGGCTGGATGCGGGTTTTGGCCCTGGCACCTTGCCTTCTCACGTGGCAAGCTATGTGGTAGACGAATTCCTGCGCCGTAAAGGAAATAAGGGATGAAAATTCCATCGGTAGAGAAAATCCAAGCCGCCCTGGAAAAAGATGGGGTTGTGGGCCGCCAAGCTGAAATTGAAAGCCTATTTCACTGCGTGCAATTGCACAAACATGTGCTTTTAGAAGGCCCCGTGGGCGTTGGCAAAACATTCTTGGTTTCTTCCGTGGCCAAACTTTTAGGAAAAGAAGTGGTGCGGGTAGATGGCGACTCCCGCTACACGGAACACAAACTCACGGGTTGGTTCGATCCCCCCACGGTTCTAAAAAGTGGCTACGGCAAGGATTCTTATTTCGATGGTCCCTTAGTTAGAGCCATGCGCCACGGTGGAATTTTATTTATTAACGAATTAAACCGCATGCCCGAGGGAGTACAAAACGTGCTCTTGCCTGCCCTGGATGAAAATCGCATCGAAATTCCCCGGATCGGCACTCTAGAAGCAAAAGAAGGGTTTACGGTAATCGCTACCCAGAATCCAAGAGAGTTCGTGGCCACGAGCCACTTGAGCGAGGCGCTCTTGGATCGCTTTGAATTGATCACCTTGAATTACCAAAACGAGGAAGAAGAAAGAGCCATTCTTAAAACGTCTTCCCTGTACCGCAAAAATGCCAATGATAAATTATTGGATTGGACCATTCATCTCGTTCGCGCCACCCGTAGCTCCGTGCTTTTTAAACGTGGCGCCAGCATTCGTGCAGGTTTGAGCCTATATGATCTTGCCGCAAGCCTCGGTGGCGAGTGGGAAAATTTCTTGCGTGCCGCCCTACTCTCCCTTCCCACACGGGTGGAACTGAGTGAAGAGGGCCTAGAACTAGGCTTCAAAAATGCCATTGAATCTTTGGCAGAACAGAAAAAAAAAAGCCGGGCTCCCTAATTAAACTAGAATTCGGGGAATTGCCCGAAGATCAATCCAACCCAGAAGTAAAATTCCACCCCCCAGAAATTCTCTCCGAATCCGGTGATGGAGCCGTGGAAAACGCCTCCGATTCAGATTGGGAAAAAGCACTCCACTACCACGAAATTAAAAATGGTCTTAAAGAAGTGCGCCGAGAAAAAGTGCGAGATGCCGCAATCCGCGCCATCATTCGTAAAGCCCAGGCCACGATGGGTTCCGTTTCTCGCCCTTACGAATTAAAGGCCCTACCCTGGAACCAACATCCACAAGACGATTTCGATTTAGATTCCACTTTGGAAGAAGATCCTTCCTTAGAAAACCTTTTAGTGGAACGAAAGGAAAATCGGCGCACGGAAGTAATTGTGTGCGTGGATACGAGCCTTTCCATGACAGGTCGTAAACTTGCACTTACGGCAGTTTCCTTGGCGGTGCTGTGCCTGCAATTAGATCCAGAAGATTTTTCTGTGGTGGCCTTTGAATCCACCGCTAATTTGATCAAAGGGCTCGGCACCAAACAGGGGCCCCAAGAAGTATTAAAGAAATTTATGGAAGTGCCGGCCCGGGGCCTCACTAATTTGGAGGCGGGATTATTGTTGGCAGAAAAACAAGCCCTAGCGGGAAAACTTTCCAAAAAAGCCGTGATCCTCATGACAGACGGAAAATTCACAGCGGGCAAAAATCCCGAATATTTAATTCCACGCTTACCCCGGCTCCACGTGGTGCAAACGGGGAATGCGTGGTCGAGCCCAAGATTCTGCCGTGGGCTCGCTAAACGCGGCCGAGGAAAATATTTACGGGTAGCAAAAATCGAGCACTTGCCCACCGCTCTCTACACACTAGTGCACGAAATTATCCGTTGAACCCCAAAAACTATGGAGCAGTGCTGGTACTTGTGGAGGTAGCGGTATCTGTTGCTGTTGTTTCGGGAGCGGGCGTTTCATTGCCAGGAGGTTTTCCCCCCTTACAAGCAGAAGCCGTAACAAATCCCACGCAAATAAGAGCCAAACTCAAAATTTTTAACATCAATCGCATAATCCCCCCTTTGAGCCCACCGGGCTTCCTTTATTTTCCTCAAGTTCCCCTAGAACCGCAAGGGCTCAATTGACAAAAGATGTCGCAGCCATTGAGATATAAGCATGGAAAAACTCATCATCACTGCGGCCATTACCGGAGCCGAAACCACCAAAGCTATGAATCCCAACCTCCCTTGTTCTGCCGAAGAGCAAGCTGATGCGGCCCATGAGTGTTGGAAAGCGGGTGCGTCCATAGTGCATCTGCACGTGCGCGACTCACACGAAAAGCCAAGCCAAGCTGTGGAGTTATTTCAAAAGGTCAGTGATCTTATCCGCAGTAGATGCGATTTGATTTTGCAATTCTCTACGGGCGGTGCCGTGGGCACGCCGGTGCAAGAACGCTTAGCTCCTTTACAACTCAAACCAGAAATGGCTTCGCTCAATGTGGGCTCCATTAATTTTGGGGATGAAGTGTTTGAAAATCTACCACAAGATATTACTGCCTTGGCGCAGGCTATGAATAAACTCAAGATCAAACCAGAAATCGAAGTCTATGATCTGGGGATGCTGGAGTATGGGGTATCCCTCGTGCGCTCCGGCTTAATTCCGCAACCAGCCCACTTTCAGTTTGTTTTAGGAACAAAGTATGGAATTTCCGGCGCACCAGAGAACCTTTTTCATATGCGCTCTAAGCTCCCCGAAGGTAGTACCTTTGCTGTGGCTGGCGTGGGCCGCTTTCAATTACAAGCCGCTCCACTAGCGATCGTTAGTGGCGGGCATGTACGCGTGGGATTTGAAGATAATCTCTACTTCTCAAAGGGCGTATTAGCCAAAAGCAATGCGCAACTTGTGCAAAGAATTACTGATCTTTCTCGGTTGTTGCAAAGGGAAGTGGCCAACCCTAAAGAGGCCAGAAAAATTCTGCAGCTTACTTGATTCCGCCCAGCTTCTTAGCAATCGCCACGATCGTATCGGCTTCTTTTTTGGCAGATTCCGAAAGAAAAGCACGCTTGGCATCTAGATAAATTACCATGGCGCTATAGTCTTTGCGCACCAGCTGATAGCGGGCCTTAGCCAAAATGAAATTAGAGTTCTCATTTTCATTCTTGAGAGCCGTTTGGATCTGTTCTTCCGCTAAAAATAAAAAGGTTTCAGCAAGCTCCGCATTGCGCAAGCTATTGAGCGGGCTTAAAGAGTTGGCTTTCAAAAATTTCTCAGATGCCTCTCGCAAGCGGCCCATTCGCTTCAAGGTGGATCCCATGGAGCTCAAGGCTCTCACATTCTCCGGAGAATCCTTCAAAATTGCATCAAGCATAGGATGTGCGATTTGCGGATTGTTTCTTAGTAAAAAGAAATCTGCGACCTCTTGGAGCACGCTAGGATTTTGTGCATATTTTCGAGCGGCCGCAGCCATAAGTTCTTCCGCCTCTTGAAACCGTTTTTCTTGAAACGATTTTCGGGCCGCACGCAAATCTGCCACCCAGTCCGTAGCACCCTGGGCTTTTTTTTCTAAATAACGCTCTACAATTTGATGAATATTGTCAGTGGCAAAGGGTTTCACGAGAATTTCGTCCATCCCCTTTTCCATAGCCAATGAAACGAGATCCTCAGAAGATGATTCACTCGCCAGCACAAAATAATGGTCGCCAGAAGCAGGTAATCCGCCAATATACTGGATAAATTCTAGGGCGCCGCCCTCAGGAAAATTCTGCTCACAAAAAATAATATTGGGCTTTTTTTCCTGAAAAGTTTCGATGGCCGTACTCATTTTATAGGCATAGTAGGTTTTTACTTCGCCCAAACTGCGCATGTACGTATCCATCACATCCTTGATGAGGATTTTGGTGCCGATGCTCAGCACGTGTAATGGTTTGTCTTTAGCTATCTTGATCATGCGCTATACGAGTGTAGAAAAGATTAACATTATGCTATCGACAAAGTGGGGAAGAAACTGAAGAAGTCGTGGAATTTTCATGAGTTTTTAATATAGGAGAATAGGCCCAAACTGGCGTAAAACTTGCGCAAGGGGGGCGCCAGACTATACGTAAAAACAGGTATGAAGAAGTACTTATTAAAAATCAAAGAGATCCTGAGCCCCGTGCCCAGAACCCAGCTTTATATGAGCTTCGGGATTGCCTTGCTCTTGGCCACGGCCGCTGTAAATACGGAACTCTACCGTGTAGAGGCCTATCTTTATGATCTAAGAATGCGTTGGAAGGGCGCTGAAAACCCCCATCCCGACATTCTGCTCCTGCCCTTAGGCGAGAAGGAAAACGACAACTATACTTCCATCGAAGCGCAAACGAAGGCCCTGGAAAATCTCCTTAAACATAAGCCCCGGGCCATCATTTATTTAAACAAATTCGACCCCTCGGAGATAGAAACCAGGCCCTCATTTGCAGAGCAATTTGTGGCTCTCGCCCAAAAGGCCGAATCCCAAGGAACCAAAGTTTATTTAGGAACCGATGTAGATTTAACAGGAGAGGTTTTATCCCCCTATCCTTTGAGCTTATTGCCCCATGGCCCTGCGGTTCTCCATAAAGACGGAACCATGTTTGGTGAAGATAAAGCCATGCGCCGGGCACTACTCACCGTATTGAACCAACCCAACGTGCATATGCAAGCCGCTTACCCCAACTTATCTCTCGAAGAATTAAGAGAAAAAGTTAAAACCATCCGCGGCGCATATTATTACGAGCCCGCCGATTCTTGGCATATGTTGATTTATTATCCCCAAGACACACTGATCGGGAAAAATACATTCCCCACCATATCTTTCAAAGATGCACTCGAGGGAAAAGGCTTAGAAAATAGTAGTGGAAAAATCATCCTTATAGAAACCATGCGTAAAGACGCCATGAACGACTACGCTTATACTCCTTATTCGCGGGTTATCTACACGAATCCCCGTCTAGTAGTTCATGCTTCTATCTTGGATACACTCCTAAAAAATAAGGGCATTGTTATTGTGCCTAAATATATCGACGCAGCCCTTACTTTCTTATTGGCGCTATGTTTAGCTTTTGTGGCAATCACCATGCGCCCCTCTCGCGGCGTGCTGGCACTAATCATTTTATTTATTGGTTTATTCACCATTTCCCTGGTGCTATTCCGCTTGGGAATATGGCTGCCCCTTGTGCACCCCTTCTTAGCCATGTTCTTCACCTATTACCTCATCGTTCCCTATCGAGCGATTCTGGAATATAAAAAGCGCTGGGAAGTTCAAGAGAAGCACGACATTTTGGTGCAAGTGGAAGAAATGAAAGGCAACTTCCTCTCCTTGATGAGCCACGATTTAAAAACTCCCGTGGCACAAATCCAAGGCCTCGCCGAGCTCGTAATCCGCCAGGGCAATCTTGGGCCTCAACAAGAAGAAGGCATGCGCCAGATTATTTCATCCACAGAAAACTTGGATAAGTTTATTTCCAAAATTCTCCACCTCACAAAAGTTGAATCGAATGAAATTAAACTCAATAAAAAATCCAAAGATATTAACAAAATCCTTGAACAATGCGTGAAGAAGCTTGAATTCCAAGCTAAAGCAAAAGGCATTGAGGTGGATCTGGCGCTAGAGCCCCTATTCCCCATTCAAGTGGATTCTTCTCTCCTAATCCAGGTATTCACAAATATTATTGATAACGCCATCAAGTATAGCCCCTCGGGATCCAAGGTGCGGATTCGCTCCCGGGAAATCGATGATTTCGTGGAAATAGCCATTGAAGATAGTGGTCCCGGCCTAAGCGAATACGAAATGGAACAATTGTTCACTAAGTTTTTCCGTGGAAAATCACGGTCCGATGATCAATTAAAGGGTAGTGGGCTAGGATTGTATTTATCTAAGTATTTTATCGAGCTGCACAGTGGTAAAGTACAGGCCCAAAGCCAAGAAGGCGTTGGCAGTAAGTTTTTGATTCAATTGCCCATCGTGGGCGATTCGGTATGAGGTGACCCATGTTCCGAGTATTAGTAGTAGACGACGACAATGCCCTCCGCTTAACTGTAAGCTCCGCTTTCCTTGAGCGGCACTTCCATGTGGACCAAGCATGCGATGGGGAAGAGGCCCTTAACAAGGTGATGAGCTCAAAGTACGACCTCGTGCTGCTAGACGTAAACATGCCCAAAATGACAGGCCTGGAAGCCTTAAAACACATCAAGGCCTACGACAATAGCATCATTGTGCTGATGCTCACCGCTTACTCCAACGTGAAAGATGCTGTGGAGGCTGTTCGCCAGGGTGCTTATAACTATTTAGAAAAACCCATCAAAAGCGAAGATCTCGTGGCCTTGGTGGATCGCGCCCTCAAAGCTCACAATTTTGTAAAAACTGTGAGCTTATCCGCTCCTGCCATGCTGAACGCCGGCGAGAATAAAGGCTTGATCGGTAGCTCTAGTGAAATGAAACGCATCTTCACTATGATCGATAAACTTGCACGCGTGGATACCTCTGTACTAGTGCGTGGTGAAAGCGGAACGGGCAAAGAATTGGTAGCCCACGCCATCCACATGAATGGCCCTCGCAAAGATGAGCGTTTCGTAGCCATCAACTGCAGCGCGATCCCCGAATCTCTCATTGAAAGTGAATTTTTCGGCCATGAAAAGGGCGCCTTCACTGGAGCTGACGGAAGAAAAATCGGAAAATTTCAATACGCCGACGGCGGCACCCTTTTTCTAGATGAGATCGGAGATATTTCGCCCGCCCTGCAGGTAAAACTACTGCGCGCCCTACAGGAACAAAAATTTACTCCCGTGGGCGCTAACCGCGAAGTGGAAGTAAACGTGCGTATCATCGCAGCCACCAATAGAAACCTAGAAGAAATGATCAAGCGCGGAGAATTTCGGGAAGATTTATTCTACCGTTTGAATGTTCTACCCATTTTCTTGCCCCCTTTGCGGGAAAGAAAAGACGATGTGCTCGCTCTCGTGAGCCATTTCTTGGATAAATTTAACAGCACTTATGGCACAAAAATCGAATCCGTATCTCCTGAAGCCAAGGATCTGCTGTTAAAATACAACTGGCCTGGAAACATTCGGGAATTAGAAAACGTGATGGAGCACGCGTTTGTGATTGAATCGGGATCAGTGATTTCTCCCGCCTCCCTGCCCGATTCTATTCGTGGGCTATCCCGCAGCATGGGAAAGTCTGCCGTGGCATCAGACAACGTGATCCAAACAAAAGATGGGAGTGAGCCTAAATCCTTCGCCATCAACCTCGAAAACCTCGATTTCCAAAGCCAAAAAGAAGAATTTGAAAAGCACTTCATCATTAGCGCTCTTAAGGTGTTCAATGGCCGCATTAACCAAACGGCCTTGCATGCCAATATTCCTAAGAAAACGCTCCTGCGCAAACTAGAGAAGTATGGTCTCACCGCCAAGGATTACCAGGACGAAGGGGATTAAAAATTGGCGTGAGCTCCAAGAAAGCGGTAACCTAGAAGAGAATGGTTCCGCAAAAGTACCTCATCCTCGTAGCCATGACTGGCTGGCTCATTTCCATGGATCAGCTCACCAAATTTTTGGTGGCCAGCAGGTTCCGCACGGGCGAACTGCTCGTGGTTTGGGAAAACTTTTTTCAAATCACTCCCGTGCACAATACAGGCATTGCCTTTGGTCTCCTATCCGGACTTCCCGATTATTTGCGCGACCCACTCTTCTTTATTGTGCCGGGCCTCACCCTGATTTTTATTCTGCTCTACTTCAGATCATTAAAAGAAAACCAAAAACTCTCCATCTACGCCATCGCCCTGATCGTGGGTGGCGCTCTGGGAAACTTAATGGATCGATTGCGCCTGGGGTATGTGATCGACTTCCTAGACTTCCACTACCACAATCGCCTGCATTTTCCTGCTTTCAACCTGGCAGATTGCGCGATCACTCTAGGCGTTTGCTTTTGGCTTGCAAGCCTGTTCTTTGAACAAGAAGGGCAAAAATCTTAATGTTTCCAGTGCTGCTGGAATTTGGAACCATAGCCATTCCGACTTACGGATTTTTCATCGCCCTTGGGTATCTGGCAGCCATGTTTCTCGCTCGGCGCCTGGCCAAAGAAACGCAACTATCCGTTCCCGCCATTTCCGATCTCTGCCTCCTCCTCTTGGTCACGGGAATCTTAGGCGCCAGAATTCTTTTTGTTGTGATCAATTTCCCATACTTCTTGAAAAATCCGCAGCAAATGCTGGATTTTCGTTCTGGTGGATTGGTTTTTTATGGTGGATTTATATTGGCATTCGCCGCCGGCTTACTATTTTTGCAGCGGAAAAAAATGCCCCTTTGGCCCACGATCGATCTACTCGCACCACCACTCGCTCTGGCACAAGCCATCGGGCGCATCGGCTGTTTCGCCGCCGGTTGCTGCCACGGCTCCTATTGCCCCTATCCCTGGGGCATTGAACTCCACAGCTCGCTAGTAGAGCCCGGCCTCCAAGGGCAACCCCTGCACCCCACCCAGCTCTACGAAAGCTTTGGCCTCAGTATCATTTGCATATCTTTATTATGGCTACGCAAAAAGAATCCACCCACAGGAACGATCGCTACTATTTATGTAATGTTTTACGCGATCCTACGTTTTTTTGTGGAGCTCTTTCGTGGCGATCTCGCCCGCGGTCATATTCCTGGAACCAATATTTCTACTTCGCAAACAATTGCGCTGGTATTATTTGCTAGTAGCGCCGCCATTTTTGTCCGTGGTCTCCGGCGTAACAACTAAAACATCTTTCACTTCTAAAAAACTTTTTAGATTTTTAGTGGATTTGATTTTCCACTCGCCACTTTCCTGATTTTTCGTAAGATACGCGATTTTCTTATTGGTGTGAACGATCTGATTAACATCTTTGCCCTGGCGATAGTTCAACTCATACACCAAGCTTACATCACCAGTATTTTCTTCGCGTTTATCCTTGGCCTTCATACTTACAAATTTCAGATCAGAATCTATAAACTGACGCCTAAAATCTTCATCGCTCATATTTTCCAAAAAATAGAGGGCGTCGTCGGTGCTAAGCTCCATAAGCTTTTTTTTGTCCTCGGGGCTCTTAACCGCAAATGCATACGTAACATATTTCTCGAGTGCACCTTCGGGAGTGTCAGCCTTGGGAGTCTTCGTACAAGCAACGAATGTGAACAATGCCAACACAACTAAAAAATTTTTACACCACTTCATATCCTGCCCTCCTCAAGTACCCTAAATAATCCTGCAAATCTTTGCTCCAATCACCTTCCATATCGGAACGATGAAAGCGCATTCCGCAGCCGAACCCATCCCTTGTCCACAACACAGGTTCTACCTCAGCCTCCAAAAGAGTTTTTTCTGAGGAAAAAATCCGTAAAAACTTCGGCGCAAAAGGAATGGTTCCATTTTCCACAAAAACAAAGCAGCCCTCTTCGCCAAAATTAGAGAGCCGTCCCTCTTTAGTATCTCCGGTTTCGCTGGAAAGCTCCACTACCAGACCAGGAATGCCCTTAGGGTAGCCCTCCCACCATCGCCTTTTGGAGGCAAAAAATGGCAACTTAAGCACCTTTTTCACTTTTTCCGATAAAAGCACCTGCAAAGTAAAAAGCCCAAAAATAATTATTAAGAGGGAATGGCGCCGCTCCATCATGGCCACGTAAGAAGTTTGCACCGTGACCAACAAAACGCCCACACGGTATAAGGTGGATCCCAGCTCCTGCAGTTGCCAAAGCAGGAAAGAACATACGACAGACAAGAAAGTTAAAATCCCCAGCGTAATCCAAAAGGGTTGGTAGCTAGCTTCCCATACCCACACCAACCCACGGAAATCTGAGGCAATCACCGCATAGGGAATAATTAAGGCGATGGGCAAGGTGAGCGGGATGATAGAAATGAAGGCTTTATGATGAGTTTTCAGGATCATTTACTTATTATTATTGTGGGGAGAAGAAGGCGCAAGTATTCCTCACTATTAGAAAATGGTTGTGAGTCCTAAAATATGATCGCGCTCTTTCGGCAGATCTCCTGAGGTTCGCATCGCGTAGTCAAACGAAGTGCGCGGCCCCACCCAAGAAGCCCCCATACTCCAGCCCTTGCGGCGGCGATCCCCATCTTGAAATCTACCACCTCGCACCCGCAGCTCACCGGCCAACGCAGTCTCCGCTCCCAAAGCCCAGCCCCGTTCGCCCTTCTTAGGACCCTTCATTTGTCGATAGCCATCGCCGTATACCTGGATGCCATAACCCAAGGCGTAGGAGAGTCCGGCGCCCATAGTGGGTGCCAATTCGCCCGGCTTATTCAAAAGATTTTCGTAGGTGAGGCCAGCAATTAAACCGCTATAAACAGGAAATATTGTGCCCACGCCGCCATTAAAAATTTTAGTTTCTTGGCTACCGGTGCGGCGAGTAATGTACTGCACACGTAAACCGGCGGCCACATTGGCGGCCAGTGGCAAGCCAAGGGCCATGCGATATTCAGATCGATCTTCGTAGCTCTGTGAAACTGTATTTTCCACCCGCGCCCGAGAGGTACGGATATATCCGAAAGCGCCTTTCAGGCCCGCGTTTTGCCCATCGAAAGCACCCACAGAATAAAGACGCCCCCCCGCATTCCAATCCGGAATCCTCGGCTTTTCATAAATTAAGAACGCCCCGGACTCCGTGAGCAGGCCAACGGCTGCGGGATTGCTAAAAAGCCCTTCCCGAGGCACACCCGCCCGGCCCGCGCCCCCTAGACCTTGCACCACAGGCGAATCTGCTGTAGCAAAATCAACAGTAAACATTCCGAAAGAAAGAAATAGGATAAGGAGAAATGCGTTCCGCGTCATTTCCTTATTCATACCATGCTATATTGTTGAGGCAAAGGAAGCGTATGGAAATTAAAACTGCGGTTATTCCCGTAGCGGGCAGAGGAACCAGATTTCATCCCGTTACTAAAGTTGTGGCAAAAGAACTGCTGCCCCTGGTGGACACTCCCATTCTTCACCATATCGTGCTGGAAGCCGCAAAAGCGGGAATCCAACGGATCGTGCTGATTACCAGCAAAGGCAAAACCAGTTTAGAAGATTATTTTGATTCAGACTTAGATGATTCGCTATTGCGCAAGATCGATATTATTTCCGTGCGCCAAGGAACGCCCCGGGGGTTGGGTCATGCGGTGCTTTGTGCAAAACCCATTGTGGCCAACGAGCCCTTTGCGGTTTTACTGGGCGACGATGTGATCGACTCGCAAGTTTCTGTGACCAAACAACTAGTGGATGTTTTTCAAGCCCGAGAAAATTCTCCCGTGGTGGGCGTGATGGAAGTTTCTGCGGATGACACCAGCAAATACGGAATCGTGGGTGGAAAAGAAGTCGGTAAAGATACCTGGCTGCTGGATACGCTAGTAGAAAAACCGAAACCGGAAAATGCCCCCTCGCGAATGGCGATTCCCGGGCGTTACATTCTCACTCCAGATATTTTTTCTATCCTCGAAAACGCCTCCCCTGGCGTGAACGGGGAAATCCAACTCACCGACGCGCTCCAGACCCTCGCCAAACAGCGAAAAATGTACGCTTATCGTTTTGAAGGAAAGCGCTTCGATGCGGGAGATAAGTTTGGTTATATGGAAGCCAATTTGCACTATGCCATGAAGCGCCCGGAACTTCGGGATCGAGCCAAAAATCTCATCCTGCGGCTGGCCAAGGAACTTTCCTAATGAATTTTCTTTTTTCGTCCTTACTTTTTTTCCTGCTTCCCTTGGCCGCCTGGGCCTATATCCCGCCCGCCTTTTTTTTATATGGCCACATTGCAGAGCAAAGAGAAAAGGCACCTTGGCCCGCCCTGCAACTTTCCGTTTCCCGCCCCAATGGTGGGGGCACCGAAGAATTGCTCGGCACCCTATCGATCCCCGCAGCCACCAACCAAGAGGGCGGATGGCCAGCGCTGAGTATATTATTTAGCAACGAAGGTGATGCGCTCGTGAAATCCGTGCAGGCGTTTGGTTTGCCCGTGGCCAAAGAAACCGATCTACTCCGCGCAGGCAAAGAACAAGTTGCCAACATGAAAGAGCCACCTCGGCCTTTTTATAAAACGGATAAATCTGTGGCCCTGAAGCGGTATCGGCAAACATACGCTTGGGTGCATAAGGATAGTAAGAAAGCGATTTGGATTGAAAAAGACACTTTTTTGCCTCTAAAAATTGAGGGCCCATGCCCAGAAGAAGTAACGGACTTAAGTTGGGCGAAATCTGGGGATAATCTCTGCGAACTCGAGTTCCGCAATGTTTATTCACTGCGCAGAGGTAGCCCACAAAATTCTCGCCTTATTTTATGGAAAGACGGCGCACCCGTGCTTTTCTTTTCCTTTGATCGGGTGCTTCCACCCAAAAGCTCCCTCGCCACGGAAGCGAAAGTATCCGCAGAGATTGCCTCTATCGCCCGCACGCTTCTTCACTAGATGTACGCGCAAGTCATTGTACCACTTCCACTGCCACCTTTAACTTACCGCATCCCAGAGGGCCTCGAACTACGCGTGGGGGATCCGGTGAAGGTTTTAGTGAGACAGAAAAAATTAGATGGCATTGTGCTAGAAATAAAAAAAGAGATCGAGAAATCCTCTTACACCATCAAAAACATCGAAGAAAAATCTAGCGATCTGCCATTTCTTACAAAAGAAACTTTGGGCATTTTAGAATGGGCCGCCGATTATTACCATTATCCTGCGGGAGAAGTACTCCGAGGATTTTTGCCACCCAATCCTGTTCCACCACAACTTGATGCCTTCCAACTCAGCCAGCAAGCGAAAGCGAATCCTACCTTTGTACCAAAAGGGAAAGTGCAAAGGGCGCTTTTTTTAAAACTTCAAACCGAAGGAAGATCTTTTATCTCTTCAGAGGAGCGGCCCGCGGCAAGAAAATTGGTGGAAGCCGGTTGGTTAGAAAAAATAGCCGTAGAGGATGATGCCACCCCCACGCCGCCCCCTTCTCGATCGAGCCCATTCCAACTCACGGCCCATCAAGCAGCGGCATTGGAAAAAATTCGCCAATCTCAGGAGAGTAAAAAATTTCAAACTTTTTTAATCCAAGGCGTAACTGGCAGCGGAAAAACGGAAATCTATCTAACGGCTGCGGCCCATGCCCTAGCCCTTGGCAAAAATGTTCTTGTAGTAGTTCCAGAAATCGCACTCACACCCCAATTGGTTTCCCGTTTCCAAAAACGATTGGGGGAAAATATCGCGGTTCTGCACTCTGGGATTTCTGATGGAGAAAGAAGCCGGCAGTGGCATAAATTAAATCGCGGAAAATACCGCGTGTGCATTGGCGCCCGCTCCGCAGCCTTTGCACCAATCCAAAATATTGGCTTGATTGTTGTGGATGAAGAGCATGATTCCGCCCTAAAACAAGAGGATCATTTACGCTACAACGCAAGGGATTTAGCCATTGTGCGCGGGAAAGCTTCCGCAGCCACTGTTTTATTAGGTAGTGCCACTCCTTCTTTGGAATCTTTTCACAATGGCATCACGGGCCGCTACCAACACATTCTTTTACCGGAGCGGGCTTCTGGCCGCACGATGCCGGAGGTGCGAGTGATTGATCGCTCCAAGGATAGTATTACGGGATCCATTTCTCCTCATTTACGAAAGGCCATGGAAGAAACCTTAAACGCCGACGGGCAAGTAATGTTATTGCTCAATCGCCGGGGATTTTCTTCTTTTCTACTCTGCTCTAGCTGTGGTGCTGTGCCCGAATGCCCCAACTGCAGCGTTACGCTCACGAATTATTTGTCGTCGAAAATTTTAAAGTGCCACTACTGCGGGCATAATGAAAAAAGGCCTAGCCACTGCGAAAAATGTGAAAGTGACCAGTGGCTCCCCGGCACCCTAGGAACAGAATCATTAGAAAACGAAGTCAAAGAACTTTTCCCAGGAAAAACTGTTTTACGCATTGATCGAGAAAGCATGGAAAGAAAGGGGGCATTGGAACGGGCTCTTGAATCCATCTCTTCTGGAGAAGCAGAAATTATTATTGGTACCCAAATTATAGCGAAGGGCCACGATTTTCCTAATATCGGCTTAGTAGGCGTAGTGAATGCAGACGCCAGCTTCCATCTGCCAGATTTCCGTGCCTCGGAAAAAAGTTTCCAATTGTTCACCCAAATGGCTGGACGGGCGGGGCGTGGTGAGCGGCCAGGCAAAGTGCTATTGCAAACCTTTAATCCCAAGCACCCTAGTATTATTTACGCCCAGAATCACGACTATCGAACTTTTGCGGAAGAAGAAATGCGCATTCGGCATTTATTCCACTACCCCCCCTTCACTCGCATGGCTAGAATCCTTTTTTCTGCGCCCACTTCTAACCTGGCAGAAAATGCGGCGGAAAAGATCGCTGCATTTTTGGCCCCCCATGCCCAACGGCTGAAGGTGGAATTGATTGGTCCGGCGCCGGCGGCTCTTGCCAAACTGCAAAACAGGTACCGTTGGAATATTCTTTTAAAAGCCGAAAAAGCTGTAGCCCTTCACTCACTCTTGTTATCCCTCTCAACAAAGCAGGTGGAATCTCTTGGCCGCAAGATTCTGCTGCAGGTTGACGTCGATCCCGTTTCCCTGATGTAATAATTGGATGTCCGATTCCAAATCCGCTTCCGATAAAAAAGCCGAACGCTCCACCCTCATAGAAGAGCAAATTCTAGAGGCAGAAAAACGTAAAATGGAGCGCTCCTTTCTGGAGGAGTTGGCCAAGCGTATTTCCATCGCCCGTGAAGGCAAGATGCTTTCGGACAAAAAAGACTTTTCCAAAGCCCTGGTTTGTTATCGTCGATTTTTTTCCATCACTGCGCAAGCCATGAACGTGGAACTAACAGATTTACGCCCACAAAATTTTGAAGAAAAAACCAGACAAGCAGAATGCTTGATGATTTCCTCCATCATTTTTGACACCTTAAAAATTCTCGACATGTTAGATACGGCCTCAGCTAAAGAGGAACGAAAGGTTTACCATAAATTATTTGTCCGCTTTACTGTGGGCCAACCCTTCCAAAATTTCGCTGCAGAAAATATGCGAAAGTTTTTGGCATACAGAAAATCGATCAAGAACAAACAAGAGTTCTGGGCTACCTATAATGCGATTCGCGTGAAGAAATTCTGCGTGATCGCCACCTGGGCTTTTGCCGATGGTGACTGCCCAGAAGTGTGTGCACTCCGGCAATTCCGGGATCAATTCCTTTCAGCCCATTCTCTCGGCCGGGCGTTCATCGATTTTTATTATGAGAATGGAATTTGGATGCGGGATATTTTAGCAAGAATCCCGGGGTCGAGGGTTGCTACGCGCTCTGTTTTGAAATTTGTAGTAAGGCTTTTTTAACTAGCGAATGATCGTACCAATCCGCTCTACGCGGAACTGGAAACGAAATTCATTGTCCATTTGGAACACAAAATTTAGCCACACAAACATGGCCTTGCCTTTAATATTCTCCATGGGCACAAAACCCCAAATGCGGCTATCAGAGCTGCGATCCCGGTTATCTCCCAAGGCCAAGATTTTCCCCTCGGGAACTTCCACGGGTCCGTAGTCGGAATTCAGCAAGCTGTTCATATTGTAGAGCACGGGGTGAGGCGAACCTTCGAGCTTTTCCGTAAAAAGAGAAAGCACGCGCTTATCGTCTTCAGATTCAATGCCGGCCTCTAAGCTAGGATCCCGCAAGCTCTCAATGTCCACGGGCTTATCATTGATGTACAACACTTTTTCCCGTATGGAGATCCGATCGCCCGGCAAGCCAATCACACGCTTGATATAATTAATGGATTCATCCCGCGGGTAACGAAACACAATCACATCCCCCCGGGAAGGAACCGACTGCGAGGTAATATAAATCGGCTTATCCAGGAAAAATTCCGTGAAGGGGATCTTAAATCCGTAGGCAAACTTATTCACAAAGATATGATCGCCAATAAACAGGGTAGGAATCATGGAGCCGGAAGGAATTTTATAGGGCTCCACGATCGAGGAACGCAGAAACATCACGATAAAAATGGCAATCGCTAACTGTTTTCCTGTGTCCGCAAGCCAATTCTTCAAGCGGGTCAAAACGCTAGTGGGCTGGTTCTTCATGACAATCCTTCTATGAAGGCTGAGTGTAACAGCGGGGGTTGATTATGATAAGTTAAATCTGTGAGCATCCTAGACCGCTATATTGCGAAAGAATTTTGGAAAGGCCTAGTGGCAGCGACTACCACTTTCCTCGTTTTATATTTGGGCGGCGACACCGTGCGGCAAGGAGTAAAGGAAGACATCCCCCCCGCCTACGCCTTGCAATTCACGCTCTACCAATTACCAGAAGTACTCGTGTTATTGATGGCGCCCTCTTGTTTGATGGCCACGCTGCTTTGCCTATCTGGCTTAGCCAGAAGAAATGAACTCACTGCTATGTTCGCCAGTGGCGTGAGCTTGGCGCGCATTTCTTTCGTCTTGCTTAGTTTGGTGTTTATGCTTTGCTGCGCTTCCTTTGTGATAACTGATCGCGTGGTTCCCCCTCTGGCCAAAGCTCGAGCACAATTTTATCGAACTGTGATTCAGAAAAAACCCGACCTGCAAACAGACATCAAACAAAATAAAATCTGGTACCGCAGTCGCAATCTTATCTACAACTTGCGCTCTTTCGACCCACAAAAGAACCGTATCTCTGGAATTTCTATTTACACCTTCAACGATCAATTCGATCTCATTCAGCAAATTGAGGCCTCCTCCGCCGATTTTAAGGAGGGCCAATGGCTGCTTTCCAATGGACTTCTAACCCTATTCGACGAAGAAACCGGCTATCCCTCCACAAAACATTTTGAAACCCAAGCAATCACGCTGAATGAGGCTCCGGAAGATTTTCAGGAAATTGAGAAAGAAGTAGAAACTTTACGACTCAAAAATCTCTGGCGTTATATCCAGAGAAACAAAGACGCAGGTATCGACACCCATTCCTTCGAGGTGGTTTTTTGGTCGAAAATTAGTATGGCACTTGTGCCACTGATAATGGCCCTACTGGGCATTCCTTTCGCTACCCAGCACCAGCGCCATAGTAGCCTCGCTAAAGATATCAGTCTTTGTTTCCTACTAGTACTCATCTACTGGCTGATCTTTTCCGGCGCCCTATCTATGGGGAAATCTGGCTGGATTGCGCCCTTTTGGGCCGCCTGGCTGCCCAATTTCCTCTTTTTCGCCTTTGGGGTTTTCATGATAGTAAGGACGAGACGGACCTAAAGGATCATGCATGGCAATATTGGAAATTCTCACCTATCCTGACCCTCGCCTCGCGCAAGTAAGTAAACCGGTTACGGAATTCGGCACAACCTTGCAAAAAATTTGCGACGATATGTTGGAAACGATGTACGAAGCCCCGGGCGTTGGTTTGGCTGCCCCACAAGTAAATATTCATAAGCAACTTGTAGTGATCGATATTGAATATGAATCTTCCGAAGATGAGCCGCCGGTGCTCAGTAATAAAAACCCACTCATTTTAGTGAATCCTAAAATTATTTCCCGGGAAGGCGAACAAATCTGCAAAGAGGGTTGCTTAAGTGTTCCTGGAGAATACGAAGAGGTAGTGCGTGCAGAAAAAGTGGTGGTGGAATACCAGGATGTAAATGGCAATCCCCACACCTTGGAGGCGGAAGGCTACTTGGCCGTGGCTGTACAGCATGAATTGGATCATTTGGATGGTCGCCTCTTCATCGATCGCTTAAGCATGATGAAAAGTAGATCCATCAAACGCCGCCTGAAAAAGGAATTGGAGCGGTGAAATGTGTGTTTCTAGGAAGCCCGATTTTTGCGGTGGCTTCACTAGAAGCCCTGCTTGCATCTAAGCACCAAGTGCTGGGAGTAATCACCCAGCCCGATCGCCCGGCAGGTCGGGGTTTAAAGTTAGAGCCCCCCGCCGTAAAGGTGGTGGCACAAAAGCACAACCTTCCCCTGATCCAACCAGAAAAAGTTAATTGCCAAGAGGTATATGGTTTTCTCGAACAGCTGAAGCCCGATATTCTCACCGTAGTGGCTTACGGTGGTTTTTTGGGGGAAAAATTATTGCATTTTTGTCCCTATCCACCAGTGAATGTGCACCCTTCACTTTTGCCTGATTTAAGAGGAGCCGCTCCTATGCAATGGGCCCTGCTTAAGGGTTACAAAGAAACCGGCGTTTCCACCCAATTCATGGTGAAAGAAATGGACGCAGGCGACATCCTGTTACAAGTCACAGTGCCAATTGCCCCAGAAGAAAACGGCCAAGAACTGCAAGAACGATTAAAGGTGATTGGTGGGGATTTATTGGTAAAAACCCTTGATGGTCTAGAGGGCGGCGTGATTCAACCCCGCCCGCAACATGGCCATCTGGCTACCCTGGCGCCCCTCCTTACCAAAGAACATGGGCTAGTGCGTTTTCCCGCAGAATCGGCTCCCTCGATCCACAATAAAATCCGCGGGCTTTTTCCTTGGCCCGGCGCTTACACTTTCTTTCAAAAGAAGCGCCTGAAGCTTTTACGCTCTAAGTTGAGCGATCTATCCCCCCGGGGAGCCCCTGGCACCTTCTGGTTTGCCAATGAGCGTTTATACGTCAACTGCCTGGAGAGCGTTTTAGAATTACTAGAAGTGCAACCAGAAGGGAAAACCCGCGTATTGCCCAAGGAATTTGAGAATGGTATCCAATCCCTACCCCACCAATTCGACTCGGAGATCCCATGAACAAGCGTCCATTGATCGCGCCCAGCATTCTCTCCGCCGATTTCTCCCGCTTAGGAGAAGAAGTAAAAGCCGTAACGAAGGCCGGAGCCGATTGGATCCATGTGGATGTAATGGATGGCCACTTCGTGCCCAATATCACGATCGGCCCCGTGGTTTTGCAATCCTTGGTGAAATTAAATCCTCCACCCCTAGATGTGCACTTGATGATCTCGGAGCCAGAAAAATATATCGATGCCTTTGCAAAGGCCGGCGCAAATTATCTTACTGTGCATGTGGAAGCCTGTGCCCACTTGCATCGTGTGCTCCAACAAATTCAAGCGGCTGGTGTAAAGGCCGGAGTGGTGATCAATCCCGCAACCCCCGTGGAAAGTTTGCACCATGTTTTGGGCTTAGTGGATTTGGTTCTGCTCATGAGTGTAAATCCCGGTTTTGGCGGCCAATCCTTCATTCCCGATGTTTTGCAAAAGTGCCGAGATCTGGCTGAAAAAAGAAAAACTGAAGGCCACACCTTCCTCATTGAAGTAGACGGTGGCATCAATGATAAAAATGCCGGTGATCTTATTCAAGCCGGAGCCGATGTGCTGGTGGCTGGCAGTTATATTTTTGGCTCTAAAGATTATCAATCCGCCATTCAGGCATTGCGCGCGGGAAAAAAGAAATGAAAGAACTTGTAATCGACGGTGGATCCCTCAATTTAAAAAAAGTTTGGGCTTGGTCCCATGGTGGAGAGGGAAAATTACGCCTTTCTGATAAGGCGAAAAAAAGAATCAAAGAAGCCCAGGGCTATGTGGGCAAACTAGCCACTGGAAAAAAAGCGGTATATGGAGTGAACACAGGCTTCGGACTTTTAAGCGACGTAAAAATTCCCAAAGAAAAATTAGCCCAGCTGCAAGTGAACTTAATTCGCTCCCATGCGGTGGGTGTGGGGCCGGCTCTTTCTCTTCCTGAAGCACGGGCCGCACTCTTATTGCGCACCAACACTCTGGCCAAAGGATATTCTGGTGTGTCTTTGGCGCTAGTAGAAAAGTTAGTGCAAATCCAAAATGCCGGTATCGTACCCTGGATTCCTGAGCAAGGCAGTGTAGGCGCCTGCGGAGATCTTGCCCCGCTCGCGCATATGGCCCTCGTGGTGATTGGTGAAGGAAGAGCCTGGTACCAAGGCCACTGGATGGATGGCGCCAAGGCCCTAAAAAAAGCAGGCGTAAAACCGCACACCCTAGGAGCAAAAGAAGGCTTGGGACTAATCAATGGCACCCAGGTGATGACAGCCATCGGCTCCCTTGTGCTCTCGGAGAGTTTGGCTTTGGCTAAAACTGCCGATATCGCTGGCGCTTTAAGTTTAGAATCTTTCCGTGGAACCGTAAAAGCCTTCTCCAAGGAAATTCATATGGTGCGCCCCCATCCGGAACAAATTTCCGTGGCCGCCAATTTACGAAAATTGATTGGCAACAGCGCCCTCGCCCAAAGCCATAAAGACTGCGGAAAAGTACAAGATCCCTACAGCTTCCGTTGTATGCCTCAAGTGCATGGGGCCGCCCGCCGCTTTTTGTGGAATTGCATTGATATCCTAGAAACAGAAATGAATTCCGCCACCGATAACCCGTTGGTGTTTTTGCCCGCAGATATGCGCAAAAAAGGCTCG
>CAYQES010000019.1:0-63326 GCA_964416595.1 uncultured Bdellovibrionales bacterium
ACCAGCAAAAAACCGCCCCCCGCCCCCACCAAAGTGCCGTAGCAGCCCACGGCGACCCCAAGAAATCCTAAAAAAAAGTTGCTGTAGAGCTCTGTCATTTGTAGGTAAAATCTTCCCATGAAAACCAAACTCCAGGAAGTGTTTCAGCAAGTGCATGCAACGATTCCCGCCAATTGGAAGGCCACCATGCTTTTGCAAGGCATTGGCTTTTTGAAAATCCCGCTACTCTTCTTCGTACGCCCTCGGGTAAGCGAAATCACCGACACTCGAGCCAGAGTAGAAATTCCTCTCACGCGAAAAACCAAGAATCACCTGGGCTCCATGTACTTTGGCGCGCTGGCCATCGGCGCCGATTGTGTGGTTGGTCTTTTGGCCATGCACCACATCCAAAAACAAAAGGTTCATTTGAGCTTTAAAGATTTCAACGCAGATTTTTTAAAACGCCCCGAGGGCAATGTAACTTTCCTTTGTGAAGAGGGAGACAAAATCGCCGCCTTCGTGCAAAAAGTGCTGCAAACGGGCGAACGTCACAATTTGCCCGTGCATGCTTCGGCCCTCGTGGGTGAAGAGACAGTGGCGAAATTCATCCTTACTCTTTCGCTCAAGAGGAAATCTTGACTCTACTCAAGACCCTAGCTTTTGTGGGCATACTCGCCTGGCATATTCTCTACACCTGGCTCGTGCGTCTTTTTAGCCGGGATCCGAAAACCCTCCGAAATTTTTTTCTTGAGCAAGCAGCTAAACACAGCCGCTGGGCCGTGCGGGTATTAAATTTGGAGCTTGTGATCAAAAATCCCGAACGCCTACGGCCCGGGCAAAATTATTTGATAGTAGCTAATCATATGTCTTATATCGACGCACTCGTGATCGCCGCTTGGCAGGAATCGGCTTTTGTGACATCCGTGGAAGTAAAAAACATGCCCTTTCTCGGACTCATCACAGAACTTGCAGGTTGCCTCTACGTGGAAAGAAGATCAAAGGATAATATCCACAACGAAATTTATGAAATCGAAGAAGCTTTACAGCAAGGCTTCCACGTTACTTTTTTTCCGGAAGCCACCTCCACCAACGGCACGAACATTTTACCCTTTAAACGGCCCCTATTTGCCGCCGCCGTAAAAACCCGCAAACCCGTGCTACCAATCGTGATCCAATACGAAAGCATTAATGGCGAAGCGGTGACGGCAAAAAATCGCGACTATCTCTGCTGGTATGGCGACATGAATTTTACTCAACATTTTTTACAACTAGCGCGGCTAAAAAATATCCGCATTAGCCTCAATGTATGCCAAGAAATTCCCGTGACCGAATCCAGCACGAGGGATACTCTTATGGAAACAGCTTATAAAGAAATTAAGGGCCAGTACCGGCCCGTGCCTTAAAGGAGTGTTATGAAAAAAGTAGTCATCGCCGGTGGTAGCCGCATTCCCTTTTGCCGAGCAGGCTCCGCTTACACCAATGCTACCAATCAGGAAATGATTACCACTGCCGTAAAAGCAGTTGTAGATAAATTTCATTTACAAGGAAAAACTCTAGGGGATCTCGCTGTGGGTGGTGTAATGAACCATTCGTCTGACTGGAATCTCGCCCGGGAAGTGGCGCTAGGATCAGGCCTCGCCCTCGACACTCCCGCCTTCGGCCTCCAACGCGCCTGCGGCACGAGCCTCGAGGCTTGCATCTTGATGGCCAACAAAATTGCTCTCGGTCAAATTGATTCCGCCATTGCCGGCGGCTTTGACAGCATGAGCGATGTGCCGATCGCCTTTAGCCCTGAATTTTCTAAAATCCTCGTGGCCTTTAGCCGGGCTAAAACTTTGGGCGAAAAATTGAGCTTACTCTTCTCTTTCCGTCCCCACCACTTCAAACCCCGCTTCCCCGCCGTAGTGGAACCCCGCACAGGCCTTTCCATGGGGGAACACTGCGAGCTCATGGCCCAGGAATGGAAACTCAGCCAAAAAGAGCAGGATGAATTGGCCCTCCAAAGCCACGCCAACGCGGCCAAAGCCTGGAGCTCAGGATTTTACAATGATCTCGTAGTGCCTTTCCAAGGCGCTACAAAAGATAATAACGTTCGCGAAACTTCTCTCGAAAAACTCAGCAAACTAAAACCCGCCTTCGAGCGTAGCGCCAAGGGCACCCTCACGGCGGGCAATAGCTCCCCCCTCACGGATGGCGCTTCCGCCGCCCTTCTTTGCAGTGAAGAGTTTGCGCGTAAACACAATTTACCCATACAGGCTTATTTCGTGGAATCGGAAGTAGCTGGCGTGGATTTTCTGCAGAAAAAAGAGGGCCTCCTTATGGCACCCGCCTATGCGGTGCCAAAGATGCTCGCGCGAAAAGGAATTAAATTACAAGATTTTGATTTCTACGAAATCCACGAAGCCTTCGCCGCCCAAGTGCTCTGCACATTGAAGGCCTGGGAATCCGATGAATTTTGCCGCAACCGTTTGGGGCTTCCCGGCAAACTCGGCAGTATTGACCGCAGTAAGTTGAACGTGGTGGGTGGTAGCGTGGCCTTGGGGCATCCCTTCGGCGCTACGGGCACACGCCTTGTGGCTACGCTCAGTAAACTCTTAGAGAAAAAAGGCAGCGGACGGGGTTTGATCTCCGTATGCACCGGCGGCGGCATGGGAGTAACGGCGATTTTAGAGCGGCCTTAAGCCCCTCTTAGTTTCCCCAACAATTCTTCCAACACCCTAGGTGGCGGCACTCCGCTTTGCTCAAACACCAATTCTCCGCCCCGAAATGCTAACAAAGAAGGAATCGAGCGGATTTGAAAGGCCTGGGCTAAATCCTGCGCTTGCTCTGTGTCCACCTTGCCAAAATAAATATCCGGATTAAGCTCTGCCAGTTGCTCAAAGATTGGCGCAAACATTTTGCAGGGCCCGCACCAAGCGGCCCAGAAATCCAGGATCACTATGGGATTTTGGTCCACCACTTCTTCAAAATTTTCCATGGTTACATTATGTGTTTTCATTTTACCAACTCGTCCACAGTGGCGGCATAGGTGTGAAGGGCAATGTGGTAATCGCCCAGGGCCCGGATTTTGGTGGCCCGGGATTTAAAATAGGAATTATAATCTTGGATCAATTGAGAAAAATCTAAGCGCCCTTGCCGGTAGCTACTCTCCTGGGCACGGATCGCAGATTCCCATTGCTTTGTTTCTTCCACGGCAGAAACCGCCGCCGCATAGGTGAAGCGCACATTTTCCATGGCTGAACTCACTTGCCGGCGTAGATCCTCTTTAGCTTTTAGGAAATCATTAAAAGCCCGCTCAGCACCCACTTCAGCACTATTGAGCGTGCCACTATTCGTGTCCGAGAAAAACTTATAGCTCATCTCCAAAGTAACAGCATAACGAGGTTTATCCCCACTCGTCATCATCGAAAAGGCGCGGCCACGATCAGAATCTAAACCCGTATACTCTCCCACACCGATGAGTTTTAGCTCCGGCCAGTTGGTGGAGAGTTTGGCGGATCTTCTGGTTAGATCGGCGGAGTTGAATAAAGTTTCCTGCACTTTCACGGAGCGCAAACTATCAATTTGCGGCATCACCATCACGGGCAAGGGTGGTAACTCCTCTTTCATCTCGAAACGCACTTCCCTATCCGCATCTTCCATACGCATGGCTGTGAGGAGAGTGTCGAGAGTACTCAAAAAGGTATAAGATGCCGCCTTCACATTCCGCACTTGGGCACCAAACTCAGCCCGGGCTTTGGGTAAATCCCCAGGGCTAGAAAATCCTAAACGGGATTTATTTTCTACTTCTTTTACGAGCGCTTCGTATTTATCCCGCTGGGAAACGGCTTCCCTAAGAGATTCCCGGGCCACGTAGGTGTCCCAAAATAATTTTAAAGAATCTAATACTAGTTGCTCTTGGCTTTCTTTCTTTTGCCAGCTCGCGGATTCCAAAGCTTGTCTAGCGGCGCGGTTTCGTTGGCGCTCGGCGATACCAAAAAAATTTCCTAAGAGATCTTGGGTCACGGTGAGGGTGCCCACATCATATACAATAAAAGGCGAACGGCTGCTGGAGCTGCGGAACAAACTATTTTGCTGGGTGCGATTGTAATCTAATTCGAACGTTGTTCCCGTGGCGATCCGCTGCGTGAGCCCTAGAGACCAATAGCCCGTGCGATCCCGGTAGTTGCCGCTGCCGGAGAGATAGTCTTTGCGGCTGTCTTCGAAAGTATAGGAGGAAACGAAACCTAAATCATAGATACCAAAATTATTGTAATACGCCGTATAGGCCGACTGGGCTTCGAGCTCGATGGTTTTTGCATCTCGGCCTTCACCTAAAATTTTATCCACCACAATTTGCGGCGTGAGACGCACTTCCGCTTGGGCGGGAATCGCGAGTAAAAAAAGCACAAGAGAAAATAGTTTCATTTACATCCCAAAGCCAATGAGGGCGCTATAGTTGTTTTCCTGGGCGCCAAGATTTCCGGCGGTGCCGAGCACGCCCCTCTTAGCCACAGATATCCTAGCGAACACGGATCGCCACGGTTGCACTCTTACATGCAGGCCCGCCTCCCAGAGATTTGCCGCCTGGCTATGATCCATGATCGTGGAGCGGGTGGATTGGGAAACAAAAGTCCGCCCCACTTTGCCGCCTAAACCAGCCGCCAACCAATGGCGCCAAACAAAAAACTCTACTTCAGGCCCGGCCATGAGTTGCAAAGTATTGAGACGGGAATCATCGTACACCCTGCCTTGATTAGTGGTGATTTTAAGTAGATGAGACGCAAGGCCCCCTTGCACGGCAATGCCCGCCCGCCAAGGCAATCTCTGGGACAATAGACGCTGGTAAAACCAATAGTGACCGCCGAGAAGCAACATAGGCTTTTCGCTAAGAGCGCCGTAAGAATAATTTTCCGAAGCCGAGATTCTTCCTTGGCCCACGGGGCGATAGGGCTGGCCACCTAATTCAAATTCAGAAGAGGGCAAAGGCTCCTGCTCTTCTTCCCGAACGGCCTCCGCCGTGGAAACCAAACCATCGTTTTCTTCAGGCAGCGAAAAAGGTTTCAACACCGCTCCGCTCGGAGTGGACGAAAGCTCCTGTTCCGCTAGATTTTTAAGATCCGATTCTGTGAGCTCTTCGGGCTTTTTTGCCGAGGCGGTAACAGAAAGAAGGAGTAAAAAGATTACTGCAAATCTCATAGGCTGCCTCCGTAATCTTCCGCGTAGAAATCAGGATTCACGCAAGCAAAGTGGCCGAGTTGACGAAAATATTTTCCTTCATCCACGGCAAATAATAATTTTCCCCAAGTGATCGGCAGAACAGTGAGTAGTTGTGAATCATCCCCCACGGAATAGAGCGCACCTGGATTCCAGGGCCAGAAGCGTTTTTGGATATGATCCTTCACGAGATCCGGATACTCCAAAACATAGGCGAGAACGAGGGCATTCGTTTCAAAACGAAAAAAGTGGATGCCAGCGCGGCTTTGAAGAACCACGAGTTTTTCCTGGCCTCTCGGTTTAAAGAGTGCCATCCCAGCGCCAAATTTTCCTTCTACTTTGTAGTTTTGCACTTCGCCAGTAGTAGTATTCCAGAAACGAATCGTAGCGCGGCCACTCTTCCACTCAAGCCACACGAGACGCTCGTTATCAAAACGCTTTAAGCTGATTTGGTGGCCCCCCAAGGAGGAAGGAGCCATTTCTTTTTGTACCAACTCATTTGCGCCATTAATACGGAACCAACCCTGGCGCATGGATCCACCTAAGCGATCCGCAAACACTTCACTCTCATTTTGGTTGATAGGTTCCCAGCGCAGATTGCCGAAACTTCCACCTAAATTCCAACGTTCTACTTTCCGATGTGGCTCTTCAGTGGAACGTAAATCGTAACCATCCCCATTGGCCACCGCGAAAGCTAAGCGGTTAGGAGCCGTGGCCACGGTGCGGATCTTAGAAAATCCCTGCTGTTGGTACACTTCAGAACCACCGGGAGAAGAAGTGGAAAAAGATTTGCGCTTGCCAATTTCTTTGTGAGCCACAAGATCAAAGTTTGTGACAACAGCACGGCCACCGTGGAAAAATACGAGCTTCATGATTTTATCTTTAATGCTTAAGATACCGGGAGCGCTCATGCTTTCATTCGGTTCTTTCTGAATAAAATCCCTTACTCTAGTGCTCGCACCTTGCACAGAATTAGGCATAAAAATGCCCATATAATCGATAGACTCACAAACGATCTGAAATTGGGTGCCCGCATTTTCCCGACCTCGCTCCCGGGGAAGAGGATCTGAAGGGTTTTGATTTTGGGGAGGTAAAAGAGTAGGGGCATTTCCTTGGCCGCCTACTTCATCTTTGCCTCCGCAAGCCACCAAAAGCATAAAAAACGCACAGCAAATTAGACGCATGGGTTTTTCCTCCCCAAAGGCAATGGCACTCATAAAGACTATCTTGACTTTTTAGTTAATCATCTGATTAAACTCAAGAGAAATCCCTTTTTGAGGAGCTCCCATGAAGCTGTATCTCCTGGTATTTTTGTCCGCTTTTTCTCTTCTAGCTTGCGGTCCGTCTAAAGACGATAACGCCACCACTAGTAAAGAGAGAGAAGACCGTGACCGAGCTCGGCAAATGTATTCCCGCTTTGTGGGATTTTATCGGGGAACTATTACTCCCCATACGGGCACTCGGCGACCTGAACCAATAGAAATGGATCTACGAGTTGTAGAAGTTCGGGATGGAACCAATGAAAATGGTGCCCCCATTTTCCGACTAGTGCTAAGTGGATATTTTCACCCTACAGCTTACGATCCTGGCTTATACCCTATTGCCTTGCGTCCCATTTTCGGCCGCTATTTTGAAGATACCGACGAACTAGCCATTCAAAACTCTGACGGCTCGTCTAATACAGGCCGAGGTTCTGTTTCCGTTAGTGCCACCTACCGAGATGGTACCTTAGAAGGCGAAGCCTTCTTCCACATTTCTGTGCCCGTAAACGGCCATCTTATTATGCGCAGAGTAGAAAACTAGTGGAAAACCTGCGCACCAATAGCCGCTCTCTCATCCTGAAAACCGCGAGCAGTCTTTTTGCTTCCCAAGGTTTTCGCGCCACTACCTTACGACAAATCGCCCACGCCAGCGGCGCCAACGGTGCCCTCGTGGCCTACTACTTTGGCAACAAAGAAGGCCTCCGGGACGCCGTGATCGCCGAGAAACTCGCGAGCATGCAAGCCTCATTGCGCCCTCTCACCCCCACACAAAAAAAATTCACCGCCAAACACTTAAGCAAAGTGGTGCACACCCTCTTCCAACACATCCGGGAAGATGAAAGCTTTCACCTGCTCGCCCAACGGGCCCTCTTGGAAGATCCGGATTTTAAGAAAAAGCTAAAAAACAATCTCTGGAACCCGCTCTTCGAACTCCTCACAAATATGATCCGGGAAGCCACAAAAATTTCGCCCCAAGAAGCGGAAATCCGCTGCCTCGCTCTCTGTGGCATGCTCCAACAGTACGCGAATCTACGCTGCTTTTTTCTGGATGACTTTCCCGGCACGAATCCCAGCGCCAAAGCCCTCGCCGAATACGAAAATTATATTGCCGGGCCTTTGGTAGAAGAAATCTGCCGAGTTTGAATCTCATGAGCCATGGGCCGCCGGGGCGCACGAAAATATGTGCGGGGTGAATGAGCGGTGAGATCCGCAAGCTTTGCCATATAGATGCAAGCAAAACGCTCGATCTGGTAGGCAAAATAACTCTCTTCATTCCCGGCTCGCATCACTTCACCCCAATATTTATTGAAACTTGCTTGGTGTTGGCGGATGAGGCCGCCGATTTCTTTGTCGATCGCCACTAAATCTTCCTGAAGCTTCAACACCTGCGGGCAATTTTTATCTTCACCTCTTTCAATCCGCTCCGAAACCAATTCCACCAACTCCTCTTCCAGAGGCTCTTTTTGCTCCATGAGGTCGTCGATTTGTTTTTGCAGGGGTGCAACGTCTATATATTTTCGGATTTCCTCGGCTAAATCTTCCACCACCATAGCAGTGCGCCAGTTGCAGTCTTTTTTGAGTCGCAAGATATCGCCATAGATGTGATCGCCGATATAAAGAATATCGTCGCCGTCGAGATCGAGATCTTTTGTGAAAGTGGAAGCGCAACCTCCCTGGTACACACCAGGAACAAGGGCAGCATCGTGGTTTTTCATGGAACCATCGAGAGGATCAATTTTGAGAAATTTTATTTTCTCCATGAAGAATCTAGGTTTTTGCGCCGAAGTGATCACGAAATCAAAAAGCTCGCTCCAATCCTTATGCTCTTTCAAAAAAGGATTGATAGCGTAGTCCAAAAGAAGTTTTGTGTACTGGTAATCGGAATTGGTCACAACAAAGAGGCGTTTTTCATGTTTCCGATAGCGCTCAAGACCACGCACCATCGCCTCATCCTTCACGATATAGCGGGAAAGATTGGCACGCACGATGCCCTTTAGGCTTCCATCCCGGTGAACCGCATCCACGGACTGCATCATATCGCTCGCCATGGTTTCGTAATCGGGAAGTGTGGGAGTTTTATCCTTCAAATCCACAAGCTGCATGAAAAGATTGGCGGTGGAAATGGAGAAGGCGGTATCAATCGACGAATAGCGCGCGTCCCTGAGGTCGATATACGTGGAGCTATACACTTTTTTCTGTGTGGAAAAATCTAGAGGTTTGGTGCCGTGGTAAGCAGCGCGGATGGCGCCGTAGCGGCTCACCTTCAGAAGATTGCCCATTTTTTTGTCGATCACAAGGCCGCGGATCGCGAGGTCGTAATCGAAAGGCAGATCCTTCACTTCCGTGGGATAGCCTTTAGCCACCAATTTCTCCAAAACCAAATCCTGGGTGGTTTTTTCAAAAGCGCGACTATCGTAACGCACGAGGGTGTGATCCATGTCGAACCCGAGGTACCGGATTTTCCTTAAGTTTAAAGTTCGATTCACATATACTTTGGCTTCCATCATGAAGAAGCATAACACGGCTTGGGGAATATGGGGGCTTATGTTGGCAGGTTTGCTGAGCGGCTGCAGTAGCCTTCTCTACTATCCTTCCCGCAATTTGCACTATGATCCCGCGCGCCTAAATTTAAAACCAGAGGAAGTATTTTTCCCCTCGAAAAATGGGAGTAAGCTTTTTGGCTGGTATTTTAAAAGCCCCAAAAAATCTATCGGCACCGTGGTATTTTTCCACGGTAACGCGGAAAATATTAGCTCACATTATTTGAATGTGGTGTGGATGTTGGAGCACGGTTTGGATCTTTTTGCCTTCGATTACCAAGGCTACGGCCGCTCGGAAGGTGAACCTTCTCCCGAAAAAACCGTGCAGGACGGAATCGCAGCTTTAGAATGGGCCCATGCTCGCAATCCTGATTTACCTTTAGTGGTGTTCGGCCAAAGTTTAGGGGGCGCCATCGCTCTGCGCACTGTGATCGAAAGTAAAAATCATTTACCCATCCGCTACGTGGCCGTGGATTCCACTTTTCCTTCCTACCGCAGCATGGCCCGGCAGGTGCTTTCCCGAAATATTTTCACCTGGCCGTTTCAATGGATGGGTTGGCTCTTCATGAGCGATACGTTCGCCCCCGATGGCCGCATCGGAGAGATCTCTCCCATCCCTATGCTCGTGATCCATGGCACACAAGATCAACTGGTGGAATTCAAAATGGGCGAACGCGTGTTTGCGGAAGCCCGTGAGCCCAAAGAATTTTGGCGGATCTCAGGAGGTGGGCATACGGATATTTTTTCTCTGCAAAGCCCCACCTATAAAACAAAATTTATAGAAAATATTCGGCGCGCCTTGGGGAGTAAATTATGAAGGGCGGACTCGAGGATTTTTTCCGTCTCACTCCCACCGGCATTTTGGATTCCGTGGAAGCGGCCCTCCAGCGGGAAGAGCCGGATCTTCGGGCCACGGGCCGGGCTATCGCCCTCAACAGTTTAGAAAACCGGGTATACGACGTGGAACTGGAAGACGACTCCCACGTGGTGGCCAAATTCTACCGCCCGGGCCGTTGGCGCCGGGAGCAAATCCTCGAAGAACATGGATTTTTGTTCGCTCTCGACGATGCCGAAATCCCCGTGATCGCCCCCCTCGAGTTAGACGGTGAAAGTTTATTCGAGAGCGAAAATGGCATGCTATTTTGTTTGTTCCCGAAAGTGCGGGGCCGTTTGCTCGACGAACTCGACGACGAACGCCTGAAAACCCTAGGCCGCTATATCGGCCGTATCCACAATGTGGGCGCCACCTACCCTTTCCGTCACCGTTTGCGTTTGAACGTGCAGGACTGGGGCTATGGCCCCGTGAAATATTTATTGGATTTTATGGATCCCAATTACCACGCGCGCTTTATTGCGATCACGGATGCGTTATTGGGACGGGTGGAGAATGATTTAAAAAATCAAAACTTTCTCTCGCTCCACGGTGATTGCCACTTGGGCAACACTCTCTGGCAATTGGATTCGCCCTTCTTCCTGGATTTCGACGACAGCATGAGTGCGCCAGCCGTGCAGGACATCTGGATGGTGGTGCGGGGTCGAGGAGAAGATGCGGAAAAAGATCGAAACACTCTGCTCGAGGGCTACGAAGCCTTTCGCCCTTTTCCCCGGGCGAGTTTGCGCTTGATCGAACCTTTACGGGCCTTGCGCATGATCCACTACTCCGCCTGGATCGCCAAACGCTGGGACGATCCGGCTTTTCAGCAAGCTTTTCCGCATTTTGGATCGGCCCGATACTGGGAAGAGGAAATCCAGGCCCTGCAGGAAGTGCTGGCGTTGGTGCAGGAGTGAGCTACTTTGCACGCGCAAAGCAAAAGTACCAAGCGCGGAAAACCTTTTCTTGACTAAAAAATTCACCTGGGTTGACCCACGCTGCGGCGCTTTATTTATGTACTATACAAATCCAACATCCCCTTAGCACTCCGCCCCAAGCTATGCTAAAAGGTGCGCCACCATGCATTTTACCCCCGTCATCGCCGCCCTGATCCACTGCCTCGTGATTCTTACCGTAGGGGCCCTACCGCTCACTTGGCGCATGCAGGGTCGGTTTTACGATGCCTTGCTCTCCTTCGGCGCGGGGGTGCTACTCTCGGCGGCTTTCCTACACATGATGCCGGCAGCAATCCCGGATCTTGGTCCTTCGACTGGTCTCTTTTTACTCATCGGCTACCTTCTCATGACCATCATCGAGCGATTCACCATGGCCCACCCCTGCGGAGAAGAGGCATGCCCGAACCATCGTTTGGGATTCACGGCTCTTTTTGGACTATCGGTTCACAGCGTGATCGCCGGCATAGCCCTCGGCGTGGGCTTGCTCGAGGCCCAAGATATTTCCGTTTCCGCGGCCCTGCTCGCTGCGATTCTTGTGCACAAAGTTCCGGAAACCTTGGCGCTCATGGGACTCCTCGCCGCCTCTAGCTGGAATAAAAAAAGAATTATTATGGCGCTCGTGTTTTTCTCCAGCATGGGCCCCTTGGGAATTTTGCTCGGCACCGTACTCGAAGTTCAGTCTCCCTGGTTCTTGAGCTGCGCTCTCGCCATTTCTTCAGGAACTTTCCTTTATATTGCCTCGAGCGATCTCCTTCCTCAGCTACACAAAAAGATGAAGCAGGAGTGGATCCATTTCCTGGCTTTCGTGGCTGGTTTGGCTGTGCTTTCTTTCGAGGCGTGGCACCATCTGGCGGGCTAAACAGAATTTCTCTACCCGAACCGCTCCTGCCTGCATCAGTAGATAAGCACAAAGATCTAATGTTGTGCCGCTCGTATGCACGTCATCTATTAATAGTACTTTTCCCCACTCCCTTTCCACCCGCAGGCGAATGAAACAGGCTGTATCCATGCGAGCTGCCAGACTGCGCCCGTGCTGAGTGCGGGCGCCGATTTTTTCAAAAGGTTCAAGAACAGGAATTTTAAGCTCCCGGCTTAGCATCTCTCCTAAAAGCACCAAGCCACTAGTTTCCTTCCGGGGATTTTGCGGAGCTAAAACCAACAGCTGAAAGCCCTTGGTTTTCCATTCCACTAAAAAACCCTGGCGCCGCAAAAAGGCAAAACTCCAAGCAGCGGCTTTACGAGGAGCTGTGCCCCGCAAGCACGAGAGTAAACCGGTCACAGCACCCTTATGCCTCCATAAAAAGCCGTCCTGCTCTAACTGACGGAAAAGATCCCGGCGGCAGGAGAAGCAAAAGTCCTCTTGCCGCCGTAAAGTTTCACCACAGCCCCAGCATAAGGGGCGAAAAAGTAATTGTTGGAGGTACATGGGATGGGTCTATGCAAAAAGCGACCACAAATCTGTTTAGCAAAACCACGAGAAAGAAAGGAGAAAAAAAAGAGGCGTTCGATTTTCGAACACCTCATCGATCAAAATTAAGACAGAACCTCACCGGTTGTAAGTATTCACATCAAAGATGAATCGAGATGCCTTCAAACGGCAGAAAGCCATAGCGCTCGTGCATTCTGTGCCATGCTCAGTTGGTTTACACATTTTGTCACAGCGCCCTTTCATCTGGGAATATAAAGCTTTATCCGCACTAGTTAATTTACCCGTCGATTTTTCACAAACAGTGATAGCGGCGTAAGTAACCGCATTGTCCGCACTACTACCAAAGCCACAGTTTTCGGCGATATATGCAGCGGCTGGGCATTCCTTCTGGGCCTCAATTTGCTTTATAATATAATCTAAATCCATCCCGTTGCCCGAAGCGGAGCACTTTACTTCCGAAGAAGCCAGTGTTCTTTTCTGTTTCCCGGCTACCGCCAATGGCAAAACGAAACAAAAACCCAAGAGCACCAAAATTACTTTAATCATCCGCTCCTCCAATTTAATAAAAACTTTTAAATCTAATTAAATAGTATCGGAATTGTGTTTCCTAAAAGAAAGAAAAAATCGTTTATCGAAAGATAAAATTAATGAAGCGATGATTATTTATCGGGTATTTACACCGCTAAAATCTCCGCAAGCTCAATCAAATCTTTCCGGAACTTAGAAGATCGCTTAATAGTCTTCGAAAAAGGCACGAGCACTTCTTTATCGCCCTCAATGCCCACCATCACGTCAGATTTACCCGCGAGCAGCGCCTCCACGGCCCTAACTCCCATCACGGAACCTAAACGCCGATCCCGAGCCGTGGGCGCCCCGCCCCGCTGGATGTGGCCTAAAATGCAAACCTTCGCATCCAAGCCATATTTTTGCTTCAGCTCTTTGGCAAAACCCTCGGAGCCACCAGCCACTTGGCCCTCGGCCATCACCACGATGGAGCTCATTTTGCCGCGCTCCAAGCCCCGGCGAATGCGGGAAGCCACTTCCTTCGCGGATAATCTCTTCTCCGGCAAAATGATCGCTTCTGCGCCACCACCGATTCCCACATCGAGTGCGATGTAACCAGAATTACGCCCCATCACCTCCACGAGAAAGGTGCGTTCGTGGGCACTGGCAGTATCCCGAATTTTATCGATCGCTTCCAAAGCATTATTCACCGCCGTATCAAACCCTAAAGTAGCATCGGTGCCGGCGATATCATTATCGATGGTGCCGGGAATGCCTACCACGGGAAAACGGAATTCTGTCCAGAGGGCGTGGGCGCCCCGAAAGCTGCCGTCGCCACCGATCACCACTAGGCCATCAATGCCATGGGAGCGCATGCGCTCTACGCAACGCTTACGCACGGATTTTCGGTGGAACTCAGGGCAGCGGTCCGTTTTTAAAATCGTGCCGCCCCTGAGAATGATGTTAGCCACGGATTTTCTGTCCATCACTTCCCACTGGCTGCGCACAAGCCCTGAATAACCTTTATTTACTCCATACACAGCCAAACCTGAAGCAATCCCGTAGCGCACAACCGCTCTTAAGGCCGCATTCATTCCAGGGGCATCACCCCCGCTACAGAGCACAGCAATCGCAGAAATTTTAGATTTTTTCATTCACCATGATGATACTTCCCGCCGGAGAGGATGTGAAGGGCGCGGTAAAGTTGCTCAGCCAAGAAAAGCCGGGCTAAATCGTGGGGGAAGGTCATTTTCGAGAGGGAAATCTTAGGGTAGAGAGCCCTGAGTTCATCCGTAAAACCGTAGGCTCCCCCCACTACGAAGGCAATTTGCTGCTGCCCCCCGTCACGAAGTTTGCCCAAAAAAGAAGCGAACTCTTCAGAACTAAACTCCTTGCCCCTTTCATCCAGCAGGAAAACTTTTTTGTATTTGCGCTTCAGCAAAGCCTCTTGGATGCTTTCCGCTTCTTTCCCTTTACGACTCGCCTGATCCTTTAGTTCCAAATATTCCACCTCGGCCATATGACCGATGTTTTCGAGATAATGGGCGAGGCCTTCCTTCACAAAAGGAAATTTGCTCCCACCAATCGCCAAAATGAGGAATTTCAACTGAGGAGGCCCTGGGCCAAGCCTTCTGAAGTGGCGCCTGCGGGCATAGACCAATCGGCGCCTAGGAAAAGATTTTTGAGTAAAGGAGCGCGCTCGCCTTTTTTCTTCGCCAAAGGGCTCACAGTGCTTTCCAACACCAGCACCCGATCAAAGAGCAGGCTTTGGTCAAATTGAGGAAAGGCTTTATCGAGCAAGCGCCGAGCGGAGCGGATTTTTTTCATGGATTCGTGGTTATCGCCCCATTCACTTTCTGTGAGCGGCAAGATCCAGGAAGATAAAGCACGGCCAGAAGGAGCAAGGCTTGCATCCCGATTGGAAACAAAAGATCCCACTAAATATCTGCGCTCTTCTTTTTCTCCGGGCGCAAAAGGCAAGAGCAAGGTTTCCGTAAAATCTGCTAGCTTTTGTTTGTGGGCGAACTCAAGCACCACTCCGGGCTGGGCAGGAGACTTTACAAATTTTTTCATCCAAGAAACCCGCTCAGGGCCTGGGGCAGGCACTTCACCCTGCAAAGAATCGTTAAGGGCCTTGTAATCTGCGCACCAGTGCACTTCACCTGGCTGTACGGCTTGCTCCGCTCCCAAACTCACTTCTTGCACCACTCCACCTTGCACTTTCAGCGAAGTCACAGGGCTTTCTTTGGCGAAAGTAAAACCATCATGGGACGCACAAAAATCCATGAGCTTCTGGCCGATGCCAAACACTCCGCCCGCAGGAAATTCCGTGCACGGCTGGCTCAAATAGGTTTCCCAAGCGGGCAAGGTTTCGGGTGTTACCCATCCCCGGGAACCATGCACCAAGGCTTTGCCATCTTGCACGGGCAACAGATCCGCTGCTAAACCCAAACGATCGGCGATCGCTCCCCACCAGGCGCTGTCACCAAAGGCAAAACCACTGCCTAGAAAAAAACCGTTCCTACTTTCGGGAGAAAGACGGCCCCCAAAGCGACCAAGTTTTTCCGCCAATAGAACAGATTTGCCATTTTTTAGTAAAAGGGCGGCGGTCACTAAACCAGCCAAGCCTGCGCCTGTTACGAGGGCATCAGGAGCTTTAGATTCGCGAGTGCTCATTCTTTACATATAACTTAATCCGGCTTCCGGGTCTTAGATTTTTTGAGCGCTCGATATAGTTCCAGCGGCGAATTTCATCGACGCGCACAGCGTAACGGCGGGAAATCGCATAGAGCGTATCCCCCCTTTGCACCACGTGCGTAACAGTTCGACGGCCCTTAGGCGCTTTACGAACAGAACGGCCCTCTCCCACGGATGCCAAAGTTCGGCTCGCTTGCAACACAGGTCGGCCCCGATCGGGGATCACTAATTCCGTGCCAGGCTTTAAAGCCCGCGCGCTGCGGATTTCATTCATTGATAAAATGGCTTCCACGGGCACACCATTGTTCGCAGCGATCCGAGAAAGGCTATCGCCCCTACGAATCACATGCCGGCGAAAGCCCGCATACCGCCCGATTTCTCCATTCTCAATGCCCGCAACCACTAAAGCCGCAGCCTCACCTTTTGGTAAACGAATGGTATACGAACCTCTTTGGGGAGGAGTGCAACAGCGCTGGAGCTCTGGATTCAATTCCGCCAAACGCTCCCGGGAAATATTCGCCACTTGAGCGATAGTGCGCAAGCTTTCAGCCTTAGGCACACGCACTTCTTCAAATTCTAAGAGCGAAGGATCCGCAGGGTACGTTTTAAATCCAAACTGCTCCGCATTTTTTCCAATGATCGCGGCGGCAATCATTTTTGGCACATAATCTTTCGTTTCCCGTTTTAGCGCCTTACGGTCCCGGGCGATGGTCCAGAAATCTCTTGTATCCAAGCGGGCAATGGCCCTGCGGATTTTGCGCTCACCAGAATTGTATGCGGCACAAGCCAAGTGCCAGTCGCCAAACTCATTATGGAGACGAGTTAAATACTGGATCGCAGCTTCGGTGCTCTTGATCGGATCGCGTCGTTCATCCTGCCACCAATCAGATTTCAAGCCAAACAGACGACCCGTGGATTTAATAAATTGCCAAGGGCCCGTGGCCCCCGCATGGGAGTGGGCCTGGGTGGAAAAACCGCTCTCGATCATCGCGAGATAAATTAAATCTTGGGGCAAGCCCGCTTCTTTCAAACGGGGCAAGATCACGGGCTCCATTTTAGCTTTTCGCTCTAGATAAATGGCAAAGTGCCGGCGGCCCACACCGGTGAAATAATCCACCCAGTTTTGCACTTCCTTATTATAGGCCACGGGGATATCGAAATCTTTGTTTTGCAGATCCACGTTCATTATCTCTTCGTGGATAGAATAAGAGGTTCCGCTACCGGAAGAGGCGGGGGATCTGGAGTCGCCACTTACATTCAGTAATCCACCCTCACCTTTTGTGGAAAATAGTCCACCTTCGGTTCGCACACTTTTAGAGCTACAGCTGGCCAAGAGCAGCAATAAACCTAAACACCCAAAATAACTCTTACAGGTTTGCAAAACCACCCCTTCCAGATCCAACATTGAGTGTCGGTCTTTCTATCTTATCGGCGGATTTTCGAGGGAGTCAAGGCTACTGTGCCGGATCGGATTCTTCCACTACCGGATTGATCTGGAAGTTCCCTAAAATATTAGTGGTTTCCTGCAATTGCTGGATCAGCGTTTCCGTGTACCTTACTTGGCGCACCTGGCCCGAACGGTCCATCACAAATTGCTCGCCCAAGAGCTCGCCCGCTATGCCCTCCATCACAATTTGGTAATCCTTATTGGCGCCTATGATATCAATAGGACGCACCCGCAAATTCGTGACCGCCCGAATACGCTCAATAAAATGATAGCCCGATACCGCATCTAAATCCTCCCAGCGCTGGGCAAAGCGCCCCCGCTCCCGAAAATGAACATGCTGCGCCAAATGGGCCGCATCCAACCACTCCTGCACATCCTTCACATCCACACTATGTTTATAGACCAAATCTGCTCCACCCCGAATGGCCGCTGGTGTTCTGCTCCCTACAACATCGCTTAAACGATTCTGCATCTGCTGGCGCACGGACGCAAAAATCGATTGGCTTTCATTGGCCATCGGTAAATCTCGCCGCTCCCCGAGCACAGGTTGGCGAATACCCACCGCCACCCAAGCGAAGGTTTCATCTTCCTCGATCCGCCAATAACGGAAAAACATCGTGTCGCCCCCCACAACAGTGCCCCGGGCTTTTAAACGCAGCATGCGATCGGCCTCTTCCACTAAATACATTTTAGTTGGAGCGGGTAACACAAAGTTCGCGCTGATGCGGTGGCTTTCATCCATGGTGATGCGGTCGGAACTGTTAAGGCCCGTAGCGAGCAGCAGGAATCGATTGGGGCGCACCTCCAGCATGGAGATCTCGTAATTGCGCCGGAGTTCTTCTTCTTTGCCTGAGGAAAAATCCTCAGGAAGCAGCAAGCGAGACAAATCCCGCGTATAGCGGCCATGCACTTCGCTATAGTAGCGTTGGTAGCGCACCATTTTATTTAAGGCCTCGAGGAGGAGTTGTCGGCGAGAAATTTGTTGTTTGGCTTCTTGGTCGATTTGCAGAAAATTTTTATTGCCGATTTGCGGGAGAAGCCAGAGAAAACACAGGGCCGTGGCGCAAACCGTGAGCAGATGAAAAACCCCCGCTAGGGATTTCCACCGGCGCAGGCGCTGGCGCACTGAGAAGATTTCGTCGTTTGCTTCGTTCCCCATACCCGTGTAAGAAAATGCAAGCGCCATACCGTAAAAATTAAAACTGTTAGAAAAAGTTTGTTATTTATAACTAATTGAAAATATTGGTAAATTTTTACAAAAAAAACAAAACTAAACAAAAACACAATATGCTTGCCAACGATTTTTCCGACGAACTTTTAGCCACTGACTAAGGCTTAGTCAGGCAAATAAATATTGCAATGCAATATTTCCTACGGCATAAGCTCCAGCAAACACACTTGAGTGAATGCGCTATGCAAATTTTCATTCCACTCCTAATTCCCCTAGTGGCTTCTGCTGTCTCCTGGGATTGGGCCCTAGATCTATCCTCAGTGCCCCAACCCAACGCCATCACCAGTTGGACTAATCCCCAATATGAAAGCCAAGGGATCGAATTAAGTAAACGTGAGCACACAGAAATCCCCCCAAGCTGCCCCGATAAGCGCCTCTACCCTACTCACCCTCAACAATTCACCAAGATCTACCACGTGTATCGCGTGGCCAATTACAACAACAGAAAAGTACCCTATGATTCCGAGGTTTGTTTGATCGCCAGCCGTTCTCCCTCACCCGCCAAACGCACCTGCCTGCTCACAGATACTTTCATACACTCGCTCATCTCCGACACCTTCCAGGATAGCTGCGGAAACCTCTACCGGGGCGTATGGGTCATGAATTTCTTAAAAAAGCAGGAAACCATTGGCACCTTGTTTTCGAAAGGTAGAACCCTCTACGAAGATCCAAACTCGCCTTTCGAAAAAGATATGATCGAAGGCCAAACCTATCCTTCTACCCAAAAAGAATTTTTATTTCTCACGCCTCTATTCCCGGGCGATAAAGAACTCATAGAAAAGATGAAACAAAGCGCGCAAGAAACCCACGCATACAATCCCGAAACCCATCTCTTCACGCCGATCGCTCAGTAAAACAAATTCTTTGAGCTTTACATTTTTTAATCTCTGCGGCGCAAGGAAGTTTTGCTTCCCAACCATTTCCTAAATTTACCTGGATCTATCTAGAGAGTTTCCTCAACAATCGCTAAAAATTCCCAATCTATTCCTCACCAAACTCTGACCCCCAAATTTCTTACGCCCAGCTATCTTCCTCAAACAACAAATTAAAAACCAAATGCAGGAGATTTTATGGACAAGATCCACCAAAGCCGTACGCGGAAAAAAGATACTCCGAGAGATTTAATAAATTTCATCCAGCTACGGGCTGCCCTCCCCAGCGACGATCTCGCCATCGCCGATCTACTCATGCACACTTTCTTAAGCACCTACAAAGAAAAACTCCCCACAGTGCAAACCTCCGAAGAACGAAAAGAAGAATTGCGCAATGTGCGTGGCCGTAGAAAAAACGGCTATGTTTGCGTGGCGGAACTAGGCTACAAAATCATCGGCACCTTTGCCTTGATCCACCCTGAATCCCCTTCTTCCGAAGCCTGGCGACCCAATGGCGCCACTCTCCGTTGCGTTGCCATCGATCCTCACTTTCATGGCCTGGCCCTATCGGAATTGCTACTGGAAGAAGCGGACCGTATCAGCAAATTATGGGCGGCGAGTGGCATTTACCTGCACGTGCAAGACGGCGCGGAAAAGGTAGCAGCGCTCTACGAAAAACACGGCTATGTTCGGGATCCCAGCGGCGACAAAATTGCTCTCGGCAATAAATTACTGGGCTATATGAAAGCATTGGAAAAGAGCCGTGACACAGAAATCGTATAACGGCTTTGCCATCGCACTTTTGGCCGCCTTTCTCTGGGCCGTGGTGGGATTGCTCACGGTGCTGGGCTTCCGGCAAGACCCTGCGCTCTCGAGCTTCGCCGGAACTTTTTTCCGGGTGATAGTGAACTTAAGTTTTGTGCTTTTTGTGCATGCCTTCTTGCGAAAGAAAAAGGGCTTACCCTGGGGCGATCGCTCCAGCCCTCTTTGGCTATGGGGAGCATTAGGCGCCCTTACGATCACAACATATTTTATGTCAGTGCAATCCCTGGGTGTGGGCGAAGCCACTCTACTACAAGGCGTACAAGGCATAGTGGTAGCGCTCCTTGCACCAAGATTTTTAAAACAATCTACCTCCTGGCTTTCGTTCTTGGCCATCCTGTTAGGCTTCATGGGTTTGGCTCTTTTAGTGGGGGGCGGAAAAAGCGGAAACTATGAAGGCAAAGCCTTGGCGCTCGCTTCCGGCATCTTTGCGGGCTTAGCGTATCTAGTGCTATCGAAAGAAAGAAACAAACATTCTCCCGAGATCATTAGCTTCTACTGGTGCCTAGTGAGTTTACTGGCCGTTACAACCTTATTACTCTATGGCAACGTTCCCCTTCCCCAACAAACCCTCACCGTGCTGCCCCTATTGGCTGGAGGAATTGTGGCGTCCATAGCGCAATGGCTTACGACCGTTGCTTACCAAAAAGCGCCGGCAGTTTATGTTTCCGCTACTACTTATTTAATTCCTGTTTTTTGTTTGGTGGGAGAAGCTGTTTTTTTTCGCAAAACGATCTCGCCGCAAACGATCATGGCCAGTGCCTTGATTCTGGGCTCAGGGATTTTGCTACCGATTTTAGGGATGCAAAAATCTGAACCGAGAATGGAAGAGCAGGCCTAGAGCTCCGGTAATTTTTTAAAGAATTCTAGGTAAGGCAGGAAAAAACTTTGGCCCTTCAAGGGCTTAAACATTCTATGGATCATACTCCATATTATAGACCAGTTTATGGAGTATGATCCATAGGGTTATTAATGCCATAAAAAAGCCCAACCATTAACTGGTCAGGCTTTTGTTTCAATCGTCCTAAGTAATATTTATTTACGCTTAGCGGATTTCTTTCTTGTACCACCGGCTTTTTTCTTCGTGGCTTTTTTCGCGCTGGTGTGGCGGCGAGGAGCAGCTTTTTTGGTGGTGGCAGCGCGGATCGCGGTGCGGATCGTGTCCGCATCGAGTTTTCCTTCTTTTGCTTTTTTCAAAAGATCGTTGCCAATTTTTTCCAACTCTTTGCTCTGAGTTTTAATGAAAGAGCGAACCACTTTCACTTCACCAGGAAGATCAGCAGCGAGTTTTTCGATTTGCTTGCGGCGTTGGCCAACAAAAGCGACAACTTTTTTAGCGTCTTTAGAAGTTTTCACTTTTTGGCGCAATTCTTGGGCTTTGCCATCGGCAAAACGGCGCACTTCATTCACTAGGGAACCGGACTCAATTTTCTTTTTGAGAGTTTCTTCCAGTTTTCCTAATTTCTTCACCACATTTTTTACGTCTAACTTCATGGGCTTGGGCTCCTTATATGAGTAAAATCCTCGGGCTACAGAGGTTTTAACACTCCACATAAGATGCCTCAAGTAAAAATCTAGACAGTGCAAGTGAGCGGGTAAGAGCGACCAGGGCCAAAAGCCCGGGTCGAAACCCGTAGAATCACAGGGGCTTGCTTCCGTTTATACTCGTTCAAAGCCACTGATCGGTGGATCTTCTCTAAGAGCGGTAAATCTGCCGCAGGAAAGGCCTGCATTTCCTTTAAAGCAGCCTTTGGCTCGAGTTCCTGTTCCACCAATAGGCGCAAAGCCGCATCCAAAAGATCATAGGGGGGTAAGGTATCTTGGTCCGTTTGGTTAGGTTTTAGCTCTGCCGAAGGAGGCTTCGTAAAAGTGCGCTCAGGGATCAGGGGCTTCACCTCGTTCATATAACGAGCAAGCTCGTAGACCTCGCCCTTATAGAGATCCCCGATCGGCGCCAAAGCCCCGCAAAGATCCCCATAGAGGGTGGCATAGCCCATGGCAAACTCACTCTTATTGCCCGTAGCGAGGCCCAGGGCCTTAAACTTATTGGCAAACGCCATCACGGCCATACCCCTAAGGCGCGACTGCAAATTCTCCTCCGTGGCGTCCTCCGGCATGCCTTCAAAAAAAGGCTTTAAAGCCATGGCGAAAGTGGAATGGGGCATTTTAATGGGAAAATGTTTGAAGTTAAGGCCAAGGTTTCGGGCGAGGATTTCCGCGTCCTCCACGCTGTGAACGGAAGAGAATTTACTCGGCATCGCTAAGCCGATCACATTCTCAGCTCCGAATGCTTCACAAGCCAAAACCGCCACCAGGGCTGAATCAATTCCGCCAGACAATCCCAGCACCGCCCGGGAAAAACCGTTTTTCTTGCCGTAATCCCTCAAGCCCGTAACGAGCATGCGATTTAAATCCCGCAATTCCCGCTGAGCGATTTGCTTGCCGCTAGAATGGCTGTTTTCCCGCCAGAATAAATTTTCCCCGGAAGCTTCCTCTTTTTCTTTCCACAATTCCCCTTGGGGGCCAAACACAAAAGCATCCCCATCGAACAATACATCATCTTGGGCGCCGAAGTGATTCACATAGGCGATCGGCACTTTGTATTCTTTAGCCGCGGCCTGGATGGTAGCTCGGCGCCGGTCCCGTTTTTTGCGATCATAGGGCGAAGCGGAAAGATTGATTAAAAAATCACAACCCTTTTTCACCAAAGCTTCCGTGGGATTTTGGGTGTGCACTTTTTTTTCCCGGATCATCATCCCGTGCCACGAATCTTCACAAATAAGGAGACCAATTTTTTTCCCCTTGTGGGTGATCGGCTCCCGGTAGCGATCAAGTAAATCCGCGGCGGAATCAAAATAGCGGCTCTCGTGGAAAATCTCGTAATAAGGAATCAAAGTTTTAGCGCGAATCTCTTGCTGATCACCGTGCAAAAAGACCGCGCAATTGGCTAAGCCCCGAGGGCTAATAGATTTTGCATCCACAGGAAGAGTTGTACCCACCACCACAGCCACTTGGGGATAATTATCCTTTAACCAGTCATGGAATTCCTGCAATTGGCTTTGGGCTTTTTCCACCCAGGCGGGGCGATGTAAAAGATCTTTTGGAAAATACCCCACGAGGGAGAGCTCGGGGAAAACTAAAAAATCCGCGCCCTCGGCCACGGCTTCTTTTACTTTTACACAATGGATTTTTAGGTTCCCCGCAAAGTCCCCCACCCGCACGTTCACGGGTAGAAGCGCAAGTTTGGAAAAACCCGGGGATGTCATGGAAAGAGTGCTACTCGCGACCCACTACTTCATTTTTATCGAAAAAGTACGCCACTTCTCTTTGGGCGCTGGCAGCGGAATCACTACCATGAACCGCATTGGCTTCGATAGAATCGGCAAAATCTTTGCGAAGCGTGCCGGGTGCGGCTTTGGCGGGATCTGTGGCACCCATGATTTCCCGATTTCTCATCACGGCGTTTTCACCACGGAGGGCCATGAGCAGAATCGGGCCACTTGTCATGAAACGGATCAAGCTTTCAAAAAAAGGACGATCTTTATGTTCGATGTAGAAACCTTCGGCTTTTTCTCGTGGCAAGCGGGTCATCTTAGCGGCTACTACTTCTAAGCCATTTTCTTCAAAACGGCTGATGATCTTACCAATCACATTCTTCTTAACGGCATTGGGTTTAATAATGGAAAAAGTAGTTTCAATGGCCATGAAATTCTCCTCAGGTCTTTAAGCATTTTACTGTAAATGCGCTAGTGCACAAATCTTCAAGGGCAGTTATGGCAAAAGCCGCCTGGAATGACAAGGGGTTTGGAAAAAGCTTAACCAATCCTAATATTGCTTCGCGCCACAGAATAAGACTGCTTGTACTTCTCTACTCCCCACTGGAGAAAATAGAGGTGCAAGCAGGCGAATAAAAAAAGCGCTTCGAACAATTTATTTTCCAATGCGCTTCGCGAGAGAAGCGCCCAAATCCGCTGGCGACCGGCAAATCGTTACACCTGCCTCTTCCAGAGCCGCAAATTTTGCGGCAGCTGTGCCCTTACCGCCCGAAATAATCGCACCGGCGTGGCCCATACGCCGCCCTGGAGGGGCCGCAGAACCAGCGATAAAAGCCACCACGGGCTTTTTCATATTCTTTTTAATCCAAGTGGCAGCATTTTCTTCCGCCGTACCACCGATCTCGCCGATCATGATCACGGCTTCGGTGCCAGCGTCTTTATTGAAAAGATCCAGCACATCAATGAAGTTCGTGCCATTCACGGGATCTCCACCAATGCCCACGCAGGAACTTTGGCCAATGCCTCTTTGGCTAAGTTGGTACACAGCTTCATAGGTAAGAGTTCCCGAACGGGAGAGCACGCCTACGGATCCGGGCTTATGGATGTGACCAGGCATAATCCCGATCTTGCACTCTCCGGGCGTGATCACGCCAGGGCAGTTCGGGCCGATCAAGCGGGTGCGTTTACCCTTCATGTAGTGCTTTACCTTCAGCATATCGTTCACGGGAATGCCTTCCGTGATAGCCACGATGAGATCCAGATCCGCATCCACAGATTCGGCGATCGCATCAGCAGCAAAAGCCGGTGGCACGAACAGCATAGAAACTGTTGCGCCAGTTTTTTCTTTGGCTTCGGCCACGGAATTAAAGATTGGCACCTTATCCATGAAACGGGTGCCACCTTTTCCAGGAGTCACACCGGCCACGATTTGGGATCCGTACGCTAAGCATTGTTCCGCATGGAAGGAGCCGTGTTTGCCGGTGATCCCTTGCACTAAAATCTTGGTATTTTTATTGATGAGGATCGACATTCTACGCTCCCTTTGCCGCTTTCACGGCTTTTTCGGCGGCATCTTTTAAATCGTCAGCAGGAGTGATCTTGAGGCCCGAATTGGCCAGCATCTCTTTCCCTTTTTCCACGTTTGTTCCTTGCAAGCGAACCACCAAGGGCACCTTGATCTGCATTTCCCGGGCAGCAGCGATGATGCCTTCGGCGATGATATCGCACTTCATGATGCCACCGAAGATATTCACCATAATGGCTTTCACTTTAGGATCCGAAAGGATGATCTTGAACGCGGCTTGAACCTTCTCTTTATTCGCGCCGCCTCCCACATCGAGGAAGTTCGCCGGAGAGCCACCAGCGAGCTTGATGATATCGAGCGTAGCCATGGCGAGGCCCGCGCCGTTCACCATGCAGCCGATTTCACCGTCGAGGGAAATATAAGCCAATTCAAACTTGGAAGCTTCGATTTCTCCGGCGGTTTCTTCGTCCAAATCCCGCATCGCTACCACTTCTGGGTGGCGATAAAGGGCGTTGTCGTCAAAATTTAATTTGCCGTCGAGAGGAAGGAGTTTTTTCTCTTTCGTGATGATGAGCGGATTGATCTCCACCATGGAGCAATCGTACTTAAAATAGAACTTATAAAGCTTTTCACCAATATCGGCGATTTGTTTGCGCAGCTCCGGATCCGTGAAGCCATAAGCATCAGCAAGTTTTCTGCCGTGAAAAGGCATGAATCCTAAAGTTGGATCCACCTGTATGGTGTGAATTTTCTGGGGGTGCTTGGCGGAAACCTCTTCGATATCCATACCGCCCTCGGTGCTGGCGATGAAGGCCACGGAGGAAGTGTCGCGATCGAGGATCATGGAAAGATAAAGCTCTTTATCAATATTGGAGCCTTCTTCCACGAGAACTTTTTTTACTTTTTTCCCCTCTGGCCCAGTTTGGTGAGTAACGAGTTGCATGCCGAGGATTTTGGTGGCGTGGGCTTTTACCTCATCGAGGGATTTGGCCACTTTCACGCCACCACCCTTGCCCCTTCCACCGGCATGGATCTGCGCTTTCACTACCGTAACGGCCGTGCCGAGTTCCTTAGCAGCGGCCACGGCTTCATCCACCGTGAATGCCACCTTGCCTTTAGGTGTAGGGATGCCTTCTTTACGAAACAATTCCTTGGCTTGGTATTCGTGAATGTTCACTAAAAACTCCTATTTATTTTTGTTCAGCACGTCCACTAAGTCTTGCACGGAGGCGGCGGATTTTTGGAAAGCGGCCTTTTCTGCGTCCGTCATTTCGAGAGGCATGATTTGCTCCACGCCCTTGGATCCGATTTTTGCGAGCACACCCACGTAGAGGCCCTTCACGCCAAATTCACCTTCGAGCAAACAGGCGCAAGGAAGGATGCGTTTTTTGTCTTTCACGATGGCTTCGGCCATTTGCACCGCCGAAGAAGAAGGCGCGTAGTAAGCGGAGCCAGTTTTTAAAAGCCCCACGATCTCAGCTCCTCCACTCGCTGTGCGTTTCACGAGAGCATCAATCTTATCTTGAGAGAGGAGTTGTGGAAGTGGAATGCCGCCCACGGTTACATAGCGGGGCATGGGAACCATGGTATCGCCATGGCCGCCGTATACGAAAGCTTGCACATCCTCAACGCTCACATTCAATTCCCGGGCGATGAAGGTGCGGAAGCGGGCGCCATCGAGCACACCGGCCATGCCGATCACGCGCTCTTTTGGGAAACCGGAAGCTTCTTTGGCCACGTGGCACATGGCATCGAGGGGATTGGATACGATGATGAGAATAGAATTCGGGCTGTATTTGGCGGCGTTCGTGGCGCAATCTTTTACGATCTTCGCGTTCGTGAGCAGAAGATCATCCCGGCTCATACCGGGTTTACGGGGCAAGCCTGCCGTGATGATCACCACATCGGAGCCGGCGCTGGCCGCGTAATCCGCGCCGCCCACCACGTTGGCATCAAAACCTTCCACGGGGCCAGACTGGGCGAGATCAAGAGCTTTTCCCGCGGCCATCTCACCGTTGATATCAATGAGCACCACATCGGCCAATTCTTTGGAAGCAATCCAATGGGCCGCCGTACTACCAACAAAGCCGCCGCCTACTACTGTGATTTTTGCGCGTTTCATGGGGATCTCCTAAAATGTCTATAATTTCTCAATAGTTGATCATACTTTTGGAAGGGTGCCAAGGATGCCGCGGAGCCCAAGATGGAAAATTTAAGGCGCAGTTGCGTTCCAGATAATTTCATCCCAGCGGAAAAAAAAGTTTGGCAGGGATTTTGGATCTTCCCAATCCCCTGCATTACAAATGCCCGCATCTTCGGTGGTGGCGCAAGTAACACTCATAAACACCACATCTTCTGGCTGCAATTCTATCAATCCCCATAGGCCGCTATTGAGCTTCAACACCCAAGCTTGTTGGCCCGTGAGGTTTCGCTCTTCGGCGCTTATTCCATAGCTACGGGAAATATCCTGAAAGCCGAGTTCTTGGCAGAGCCTGCGCCCCCTTTCATAGCCATCTACCTCTTCTTGGTGGCGAGCAATCAAAACAGGATAACCCTGGCGAAGAAGCGCCGGTATCGGTTTTTCTTTAGACGGACTGTGATTCACCATCACACAGCTTTGGGGATTTTTATCGAGATTCTTGGCGTCGTTGTAGCTCAGCACCTTGCCGTGCCAATCGCCCACCACGATTTCGCCGGGAAAATCAGCGGCGCAGGCTTGGTTCATTGCGCGGAGTAGAATGGCTGCGGTGATCAGAAAAGCTTTCATTGTTTTAGTACAACAGAGGCCCGACGGCTCCCCAGGCGAGCGCTTTCCTCAGAGAAAACTTTCCTACTGAGCGCCCCGGCTCTCTTTGCGAGCTTTGCGCTGCTCAAGAAATTCCATCCGCTCATCCTGGCGCCAAGCTTTCATGGTTTGGTGGCAAGCTTTGAGAGCGTCAACGTCTATTGCGCTGGTTACGCAATTTTTATGTTCCATTAATTTTTGGATTCTTTCCTCGATATGGGAAAGCATTTTAGCCTTATGTTGAGCAAAATTTCCTTCTTCGGCCAAAGCCAAGGGAGCATTAAACACCAAAGCCAACAACAATAATTTCATATCTTACCTCCAGAGAGAAAATTCTCTCTGAAGATAGAAGAAACCGCAAGGAACACCATTGCTCGTGGCAAGATGACACAAACGCTACCGGCTTATTTCAGCGAATAATAAGAGTAGCGGTGGCCTGTAGTAGTTCTTAAGGCATTCCCGCAAAATTCAAATCAAAATAAAGCGTCTGCCCCGCGGGAGTTTGGTAAGCAAAACAAGCGCCCTTGCTCGAGTGCAAATAAAATCCCGCACCCCAATAACGGTGGTTTTCGTAATCATGAACCGTATTGAATTTTTCTGGAGGGCTCACATATAAAACCTCCATGGCCTTGCTCACAGAAGCATGGAAGCCAATAATATTCCGGGAATAGTAGCGCCAGCGGGTGAGAGGATCTTTTACGAGCTCCTTGTTTTCGTCGAACATCGTGAGCTGCTCGGCGGTGTGGTAGAAAATTCGTAACGTTGGATCCCGCATGAACTCGCCATAATATTTTGTCATGTCGCCCGTAGGTAACTTCTTATAAAAATTATCCCAACGATCCATGGGAATAAAAAAATGGGAGTGGCCCATATCCGCAAAGAAAATCCACTGAGCATACTGCCGCTTCAAAGCGGTTTCGATTTGGTTGCGAACGCTTGCGATAAAAAGCGGATCTACTTCGATTTTGGCCCCGTTAGTCCAGCGGACGAAAAGTTTTTTCTCCGTGGGATCAAAGTATACGCGGTGAATAAGCCGCTTTGGCTCTTCGTACATGCGCTGGAACTTTTGCGCCATGAGTGCTTGGTCCAATTTTTCGGAAAAACGAAAGTCATCTGTTTTTATATAGGGCTCATTGCCGGTGGCCTCAAGGCAATGCCCTTCTAAACGCTGGATTTCTGCTGGCTCAAAGCCCCCAGCAAAAGCCGTGAGCGAAAGAAGAAGGAATTTCAAGATAACCATGGTGTAGCTCCTAGATTGACAACCCGAGTCACTATTTAGAAGAGAGAAAAGAAAAAGGCAAACAGAAAGGTTTTAATTCGCGAAAGGGCTTAATTTTAGGCAACTTTTCTTTCACCAATCCGTGCTAACCTACGCTTATGCAAATCGGCCCCTATTCCTTACACACTCTAGAGCTTGGCTCCTTCGGCCTCGATGGCGGCGCCATGTTTGGCATAGTACCGAAAGTTTTATGGCAAAAAGAAAACCCGGCGGATGAAGAAAACCGCATCGATATGCGCACCCGTGGGCTCCTCCTAAAAGACGCCAAAAATAAGCGTAATATCCTTGTGGATTGCGGCTTAGGCGATAAAGACGACCAGAAATTTAAAGCTCGCTACAAAATCGCGCCCTACGCCCTTGATGCGGAACTGGCCAAGCACGGCCTCACCCCCGATCAAATCACGGATGTGATCGCCACTCACTTTCACTTCGATCATATGGGCGGCCTCACAAAATTCGATAGTAGCGGGAAACTCACGTCCCGTTTTCCTAACGCCAAAATCTGGGCCCAAAAGCGGAACTGGCAGCATGCCTGGAACCCCAATGAAAAAGACCGGGCCTCTTATTTACAGGATAATTTTTCCATCTACGAAAAAGATTCCCGCTTGCAACTCGTGGACGGCGAAGAAGAAATTCTCCCCGGCATAAAGATGCGCCTCACGGAAGGCCACACCATCGGCATGCAACATCCTTTCATCTCTGATGGCACAACCTCCCTCCTCTACTGCGCCGATATCATTCCTATGGCAGCCCACGTGCGCACGGCTTGGGTGATGGGCTACGATTGTTTTCCGCTCACTACGATCGAAGAGAAGAAAAAAATCCTCAAAGAATGCGTAGATAAAGAAACCGTCGTGTTCTTCGAGCACTGCCCCCATATGCACGGCGCGAGGGTTGAGTGGTCAGGCAAAGATTTCCAAGTGAAAGAAAAAATCTTTCTCTAGAAAGGTGTACACGCATGCGCTGGCTATTCATTCTTTCTTTTCTCCTTCAGGCCTGCGTGGGTGGAACTTTGAGCAATACAAAAGATATGGAAGACTACCCCTTGCGGGAGGCGGATAAAAATGAAGGCCAACGCTTAAAAAGATGTCTGCACAGCGCACATCAAGCCCAAGTAGCGCATAAAAAGAAAACCGGCGCCTATTACTCCCGCACAAAAGACATGCCCATAGAAGACGACTGCGGGGATTTTTCCATGAGCCAAAGCATAAACAACACCGGCGACCAATACGAAATTGTGGCCCAGTTCAATGAAGGCGAATCCACTGTGCGTTGGTCGATCAACCAAGATGGCATAATCGAAGAACACTTGGACGCTGAATACAATGACGACTGGGAGTTGTAGGGATTTGAAATTATAAATATGGTGCTATTACTTCGGCCTTTAAAACTTCTTCTCCAGAACATTTTTTCTTCGAACAACGTTTTGAAACGAAACAAGCTCGGCCTTTGTGCTCTTCAAAATCCTCTTCACCCTCGATGATAATTCCAAGTAACTGCTCGCCACTGGCATCAAAAACGGAAGATCCAGAACTTCCGCCGGAAACATCAAGATCCGTATTATAAGATTTTTTCGATTCATGGCGAATCCTGCCAGCTTTCGAAATTTTTAGCGGTAATCCAGAGGGATAGCCAACTGCCATTAGATTCGCAGGCTTTGCGGCTTGAGAGAACTCTCTTACCTCTACTGGCCGATGCCCGATCACTTTTCGGTCCAAACGCACAAGAGCAAAATCCAATTCATCGGGCTCTTTCAGCACCACTTCCTTACAGGAATACACTTCATTCTGGGGCACAAGATAGGGATTTGCGTCTGCTTCAGCTTTTTGAAACTGAAATAAAAAAGCTGTTTCCTTGCAGTGCTGAATATCATCCACGCAGTGGCCAGCCGTGAGCACCAAATCTTCGCCAATTAAAACTCCAGAACAAAAAGCGGGCGTGCGTTGTTCAAAAAAACGCTCTTCTTGGCAGAGCTTTTTTTCCACACCAAAAAGTTCCGCTTGCAGCTCAAAATTTTTCCCAGCTAATTGAATCTTCTGCCAAGGAACAAGGGCCACAGAGGAATTGCTGGCAGAAATAGACGGGGCATCTAAAGTTTCAAACAAATCAAAGCGATTATCATCGCCGTAGATTACTTTTGCTTGAAATTCTTTGGCCTCCACTTCGAGCCCCAGTAGGCGGACTAAAAGTAGCAAAAACAGGAACATGGACTCCCTCCCATCCCTTCCTAAACGCTAGCAGTTTCCGTTCTGTTTTGTCTAATGCTTCAGATTTAGGAAATCGCCAGCGCTATCCGCCAACAGGTACTCGGGTGGCTAAGAAAATCCGAAATATCTAGTATGACTTTTTTGAGATTTTTCTTAATTTCCATCGCCCTTATCGGCTGTCACTTTTTACAAGAGGCCAGTGCCGATGAATCGGGAGCTCTAGTAAGAAAAATACAAAATGCATCGAAAGAAGCGCAAAAAAATTCTGGTCTTTATTTTGATGAACTCTTTGATGCGGAAGGAAATATCCGCCCACAATACCTAGATATTCTCCCGATCTACTTCTCAAAATCCAAAGAAGAACTAGAAGCCATTCGTAAGGCCTCGCTAAAAGATTTCCGGGGCGATAACGCCCTCTCCGCCCTACCAAGAGTGTTTACCGAAGAAGAATTTACTGCGGTACAAAAAGGCGTGGCCCAAAGAGGCGAAGCATTGCTCGCCTTCTTGAAAGATCACTATTCAGGCGAGAAACGCTACATAAAAGATGGAGTTATTCCCAAAAAAGTTATTGAACAAATCATCGCTAGAGCTGGCGAAAATGGCTATGAAGGAAAAATTGATCCGAATTTAATCCGTTTCATGTACGGCCCCGATATCATCCGCGATGCTGAAGGCATAAATCGAGTGCTCGAAGATAATACTGCCTTCCTTGGCGGGCAAGGCGACTTGATCCTCGCAAGAGAAAGCTTGCTCAAGAATGTGCCCGAGTATGGAAAGATTTTGAACCCCGAAAGCACAGTGGATCCCGCTACATTCTACAAAGATCTTTTGCAAAGATACCGCAGCGAAATGAAAGATCCGAGCGAGAAAATCATCGCCTTTGCCACGCCCCCCTATGCCGATAAAGAGGATTATCGCTTACAAAAAATATGGAAGGATCTTGGCGTAGAGTGGGTGGTGCCTAATGGAAAGGGCGGAAAAAGATTAGTGATTAAACACGATGGGGCCTACCTAGAAACAAATACTAAGGGCAAAAGAAAATTAGAAAAAATCGGATACATCATCTTTAACTCCGAATTCCACTATTCAGATGCATCCTTCATCCCTGCGCGCAATCAGTGGCTGCTGAAAGAAGCGGAAGAACAGTTGGCATACAAAGGAAAATTCGCCCTCCCAAGCGCCGTGAAAAAAGGATTAGAACGCGCCCTTAAGCCCGATCCTAAAACCGGGCTGATCAATTTTCAAAAAATTGAAAACATTCTAAAAATAAACTCTCCTCATTTTTTTGATCTCCATCGCTCTAGTGTTCCAGGATTGTTGGAAGCTATTACTAGCGGAAAAGTTCTGGCCAATAATACTCCGGGCACCGAATTTATTAACGACAAAGAGTTTAATATGTATGTGGAAGATATTATTCGTTACTACTTAGAGGAAGAACCGATTCTTAAGAATCTTCCCACACGCAGGCTTTATACTGTAGATGCCAAGGGCAATCGGATCATAGATGAATCTGTATTCAAATCTTTAGAAACGAACATGGATAAATATGTAATTAAAATCGTGGATGGCCGCGGAGGCGATGGCGTGTGGGTGGGGCCAAAACTAAAGCCAGAAGCAAGAGTACAATTATTAGAAAGGCTGAAAACAGATCTCAGTAGAGAAATCATTGTGCAAGATTATGCTCACCCTTCTGTTCTAGCGGGCGACATCGTAGATCTTCGTGTTCTTTCGCAGGTTGGTTATGGCGGAGCAAAAGGTAACGGGCAAGCGGTCGTATACGTACCGGAGCTCGGATGGTCCCGTGGCATTGGTTTACAAGGTGATGGAAAAGTAAATTTGAGTGCCGGAAATGCGCACGAAGTTACATTCGTGGTTCGGAAAGGCCCATTCCAACAGGCCGTAAATGCACTGAAAGCTAGTGGGGCCGCTTGCGCTCTTCACTTCCAAAAAATTCTTCGGCCTTAAGGATTGATCTCGAGGCCAAAATGTTTTTTTCTTTCGCTCGCCAATACGGTATCCCACGCTTTTAAAAACTCTTTTCTACTCAGAACTTGATAGTCCGTATATTCATTCCAAGGATCCATCAACGTAACTTGGTTGCCGTTAATATCCGCTAAAATCACCCAATGGGCGTCGTCGTCAGATTGGATGAGGAGAATGTATTTCTTCCCGGCTTTGAGCCCTCTTTTTAATTTATTGAAACTGAGTTGATTGGCGATCTTTGCATGCACACCAAAGGTTTCTAAGCCATGGATCATTTGCTCTGGCAAAGTGCCCACGATGGCATTGGTGCCCATGATGTTGGCGATCTTTTCTTCGGAAATCCTTTTTTTGCGTAGATGCTGAACTAAGCTCACCACACAGGCAGCACCACAGGTATATTCCGTTTTTTGTTGAACCAAAGGAGGGTAGATTTTCTTAAATTGCTCGAAGCATTCCTCAGCCTGGGCAACGCCCAGTAGAAAATGAAATACTAGGAAGGAAAAAATAATTCCTTTGGGCATAAAAAACCGGGATCTCCTCAAACTCTTATCGTCAAAAGACCCTTAAAAATTCAGCGGTTCTACAAAATACGCGCTAACGGTACAGGCTGTTCAATACCAATGAAATTCGTTTTGACTTAAAGCGTTACGCGCTGCTATAAGCCTAGGCCACTGGCTACTTATTGGGGGTTAAATCTTATGAAATCTTCCTGCCTTACCGTCTTTTTGCTCTTTTTTTCCGTCTTTTCCAGCCACGCAGCCAGCCTGCAATTTTCCAGCGAAGTGCCAAGCCACCAAAAAGAAATGATTTTAGCGGACCTAAAATTTTTAGAATCCATGCAATTTCAACCACAGATGGAAGATGCGGAAGTAAAACGCATCATGGAGTTAGCTGCCGTTAATTCTAATTCCTTTGGCCAATGGCTTACGGCCAGATTGCAATATGGAGTGCAAGAAAGTTTTCGCATGGAAAACGCGATCTCCATTTCTAAAGAACGTTATTCTTTCGAAAACAGCAACGTTAAACCAATTATCGAAAATGCTTCCACTTCCGCCCCCACCGGAACCGCAAGAACAATGGCCACCAATATTGGCGGCGCGATTTACTATGTGGGTAAATCACAAAACACTCTTCTGGAAATCAAAATTCCTGGCGTAGGAAAATTCGCCGTGAAATCCCCAAGGGTAGGCATATTCCAAATCGGGGAAGGCCTTTTTCAGCCATTTTTAAAAAAGAAAGGTTATAGCAACGAAGATAGTAAATCGTTGCCCTACCGCATCGAGCGCTTGAGCACGCTTTTTCATGAGGGCCGCCACAGCGACGGCAATGGCACAAGCTTAGGCTTCTTCCACGCCGTTTGCCCCCAAGGCCACGCTTTTCAAAATCTTAATGCTTGCGATAGAAACCTGAATGGCCCTTATACAATTGGTGCTCTGGTAACAAGAACCCTTCTCGCTTCCTGCGCCCAATGCTCGCCTGCCGAGAGAGAAGTTCTGAAATTAGCCACACTGGATAGTTTTAGCCGCGTAATAAAAGTGACTAAGATCACCCCAAACGCCCCAAGCCGCGAAGTTCGCGACACCTGTGAGTTACTCCTGAAAACCTATAAACAACTAAAACAGCCGATTCCTAAAGATGTAAAAGAGCTCTGCACTTTTCCTGAAGCAGGAACCTCTCTGCAAGAAATCCCATCTACGATGTGGGATGCGAGACCAGAAGGCCGTAGATAAAAACCAGAATCCATGAAGGTCAAACTACTGATCATTATTAGTTTCGTTGTAGTGGGTTTTTTCTTGTGGAAAATGACCAAAAAAGATTCTGGTTTGAAAAAATCTCCTCCTTTGGAAAGTGCGAGTTTGGCTCCCAGTTTAACTCCCGGTTCAGCGCCGCCCACTAGCCCTCTAGCACCATCGGTTCCTCTTACTCATGATGAAAAACCTTCTATTCAGAAGGAAGAAAAACTAGCAGGCAAAGATCCTTTAGATGGACGCAAGCTTACAGAAGAAGAATTTTCTTCCCTAATCACAGAAACCGCGGAATCCATTCCCACCAAAGCAGATCTTAGAAAACTCACCGACCACGAGGCCCACCATATGCCCGCCTCCTTGCAAATCGCTGGCGAAAAACTAGGGCAAGTAGCCCAAGCCATCGCCAATGAACCCAGGCTCGAACCCTCGGCCTTTTCTTTTTATGAAAAATGCGTGGCTAGTTCCAGCTTTCCTGATTCCATCCGGGCCCTATGTTTTTCCAATTACAAAAAACTGGGAAAAAAACTCAATGTACCAATCAATGAAAACCTAGCTTCGCCAGAGATTCAGGACTTAGAGGGAAAGATTTCTAATATTGAGTGATTATGCAACCCTTCCAAACTAAATCTATTTTAAGCTCTTGCCAATCCGCACCATCCCTGGCATTTTCTTTATCGCTAAAGGAGCCTCTATGAAAACACTTCCATTATTCGCCCTATTGATTCCTGCCCTACTTGTGGGTTGTGGCAAAATCCAAACGAAGAATTCGGAGCGCAAAAAGCCCACCACTCAGGAAGTGAAACAAAATCCCAACAATAAAGAAACGCTCAGCCCCGAGCAAATGGCCAAAGAGTGCTCGCAGAGGCCTGGCATCCTCGTGAACAATGGCACCATTTGTATTTTTGAGTCCTATCGCAACGCCTTTGCCAAGGGTGAACCAGTTTCCAATAAAGACACTATGGATTATCACCTAACAGAGATCGCTCCCGGCACCGCTATTTACGTAACCGGGCACGCCTATCCCGCCAATTCCTTGGAAATCATCGTGAACAATGCAGTTGTAGCGAGTCTTCCAACCACTAATCCCATCTCCACGAATGGCGGTCGCTTAGGCTATCGCTTGCGTCCGGGGAATATGGATGGCGTAAATTTATATGTGTATTCTTGTGTAGATCAAACGCTCAGCCCCACGCGCTGCCCGTACTAAAAGCTACTTCTTCCCCGAAACCAAGAGCTCTTTCACGAGTACGCTCTCAAACTTCTGCTCTGGCTTAGTCTCTTCCGCTGGGCCATATAAACGAGCATAGAGATAGTTATTGCGCAAAATCGAAACCACGTAATCCCGGGTTTCCATATAAGGAATGAGATCGTTCCAAAGGAGAGGATTTTCCGCCCGGGAGGGATTGCGCCGCAACCACTCATCCACCTTGTGTGGGCCCGCGTTGTAGGCCGCGAGCACAAGCTCCGCACTGCCATTAAAACGATTGCCTAACTGCAGAAGATATTTCACACCCATTTGGGTGTTGAGCTTTTCGTCCATGAGTTTGCGGTGGCCTTGGGTGGCGAGCCTGCGGGCCGTTTGTGGGATGATTTGCATGAGGCCCTTGGCTTTGGCCACGGAAACCGCCCGGGGATCAAAGGCGCTCTCCTGGCGCACGAGGCCCAGCACCAAGAACGTATCGATTTTTCCCTTACTGGCGGATTCGATCAAAGAAAAATAGGGCCGAGGATAGAGGAGTTTCAAGCCCTCTTGGTTCAAGGCCTGGGGATTTTTGCGGAAATAATTAAAGAGCATGGAAATATTGCTACGGTACATTCCGGAAGCGATTTTCAGAGTGGAAAGATAGTGGAGCACGTCTACGTCGAGTTCATCTTCATTGGCGCGCACCATCCAGCTCGCCCACTTAGCCACGGCCGAGGGTTTTTTGAACACATAGAGGGCTTCTAGCCAACGGATCATGCGGTTGAGTTCCGGATCGTCGGGCACTTGGCGTCTGAGCCCTCCCACTTTCCGCTGGGTGATCACTTCCATGGGATCTTTTTTTAAGGATACGGCCGCTTCGATGGCATAGAACGAGAGAGGAAACTCGTTCATGAGCGCTGTCCAATATTCGTTTTCCTTGGGCTCTTTATTGTCTTTTTGGTCGATCCGCCCAAGCCAGTAGAGCACCCGATAGCGCTCTGTGGGTACCTTGGAGTTTTTAGCCGCCAAAAGCAACTGCTTGGCCCGTGCTAAATCGCCTTCATAATAAGCGTAGAGCCCTTGGCGTAAAAACAAGCGCTCATACACCATCTTGTCTTCTTGGAAACAATGCCGAGCGTGCTCGAACAAATCCTTAGAAAGAGCCCGGGCCTTAGGGTACGGAAAATATTCTTCGGCCTTCACGGCTAAAGCGGCGGAAAGATTCCGGGGGCAAGCACTCAACTGCAAACTGCTCTCGGCCAGAGAAAAAAGTTTGTATTCGTCATCCACTTTCAGCGTGCGTAAAAGCAATTGAAAATCGTAGCCCTGCACTTCAGCGATGTTCTTATCGGTAACTTTCAAGGCCACGCGACCACGGGCCCGGCGCCGTTCGCGTTTGGCGTCGGCAGCTTGCTCTTGGAAATCCTTCAATAGGCGGCAGCTTTCTTCATCCTTGGCACAGAGGCGCTTCAATGCCTGGCTCTGGGAACCTTGGGAAAGGGCGGAGGCGAAATCGTCTACACTCTTTTTAAAATCTTTGGGTTTATAACCTAGCTCCAACGCCAAGCTATCAGGATTGGGCATTTCAATACCCGTAGGCAGAGCCGGATCGGCGGATAAAGCTTGGCCCTCACCTGTTAAAAAAAGTGCAAAAAACACCATGCCCACGGCGCGGGTTACAAAAACACAAAGACTTGGTACGATAGTATTTCGCAAAAGATCAGCCTCCTGCTGATGGGCGAGGGCACCAAACCGTGGTGCCCCCAGAATTAGGATAACGGGTTTTTGTTAGAAATGACAACGCAAAGAGCTGTGATTACATTGGGAAATGGCCAGCTGGGATTGATGCTGGGTAAGGCAGCGAAAAAGCTGGAGATACCCTTTACGGCCTTAGGTTTACCCGACGCCTGGAACTGGCTAAAAAATAATCCAGATCCGTCCGCTTTTTTAGTGACCTTTGAACAAGAACATGTGGACGAAAACCTGCTCGCAGCCTTGCAAGCCCATGGAATCCCTTCTTTTCCTACCTGGGAAAATTTTTTATTGTTTAAAAGCAAACTTTCCCAAAAAAAATTCTTACAAGAAAAAGGAATCCCCACGGCGGATTTCATCCCAGCGGAACCGTGGACAGAGGACTGCGATCGTTTTATCCAAGGCGGCGCCGTGCTGAAAGCTGGTAAGGGCGGCTACGACGGCAAAGGCGTGTGGCTTGTGGATGCTCAAGGCCGCACAAAAGACGGCTCTGCCCGGGAAGTGGCCGCAAAATTAGTGGAACCTTATTTGGAAAAGCGCGTGGCCTTCCAGGAAGAGGCGGCGGCGGTAGTTTGCCGTTCGGCCTCGGGCGCGATGGAAGTATACCCCACGGTTCGTTCCATACAAAAAGACAGCATTTGCCACCAAGTGGAATATAGCCGGGCTTTTGCGAATAGCGCGCTGGGCCGCAAAGCTGCTTCCATTTCTCGACGCATCGCAGAGGAGATGCAATATGTGGGAGTTTTGGCCGTGGAATTTTTCTTTTCCGGCTCGGATGCTCTGGTGAATGAAATTGCCCCCCGGGTGCATAATTCCGGACACTTCACGATCGATGTGTGCGCCGGCTCCCAATTCGAAAATCATTTGCGAGCAGGTTTAGGCATGGAGCTCGCCAAAACCGAGCCCACCCACGAAGCGGCCGTGATGGTGAATCTCCTATGGCCTCCCAGCGAAAAAGAATTTGCCCCTCTTTTCACCCGTCTTACCTGCGGCCCCGCCTGGCCCGAGAATGCCAAAATGCATTGGTACGGAAAATCCGAGATCCGTCCGTTTAGGAAAATGGGGCACTTCACCGTATACGGTAAAACCTTGGAGCAATGCCGGGCGGAAGCCGAGCAAATTCTTGATTCTCGTTGGGCCCGAGGGTAAGCAATAGAAATGAAAAAACAATTCCTTGTGGGCTTGGCTATGGGCAGCGATTCGGACTGGCCCGTGCTGAAAGCCGCGGGAGAAGTGCTGGAAGAGTTTGGTGTGCCCTTTGAAAAACAAGTGGTCTCCGCCCACCGCACCCCCGATGATATGGCGGAATACGGGCGCACAGCCTTTGATCGTGGCCTAAAAGTGATTATCGCCGCCGCCGGAGGCGCCGCCCATTTGCCTGGCATGCTCGCCGCCCACACGATTTTACCCGTGATTGGCGTGCCCGTTCCCAGCGCCCATCTCCAAGGATTAGATAGCCTCCTTTCCATCGTGCAAATGCCCGCGGGCGTGCCCGTGGCTACCATGGCCATCGGAGGCGCCAAGAACGCGGGGCTTCTGGCAGTGCAAATTCTCGCCCTAGAAAACCCGTCTCTCGCCAAGAAACTAGAAAAATTCCGGCAAGCCCAAAGCACCAAGAGCCGGGGGAAAAACAGGGGATTATGATGCTACTGCTGCTATTGCTAGCGTGGGGCAACCTGGCCCTCGCGGAAGAACCATCCCTTGCAGATTTTTGCGTGCAGAGCCTCACGGCCTTGCCAGGAAAAACCAAAACCGACGAATTAAAAACCGCCTGCGCCAGTGCGCAGATGCTTGCCTCCTGCCAGAGCGAAAAAGGCGTGCGGATTTTTCATTACGACAAAGCCGCCAAAAGCAGCGAAAAAGAATCCCAACGTATTTTAGTTTTCTCCCTCATTCATGGGGACGAATTCCCGAGCGGCAGCGTGGCCCGCTCCTGGATGGAACGGCTCACGGCAATTGAGCCCCGTAACCACTGGCGGGTGGTGCCTATCCTCAATCCCGACGGCTTAAAAAATAAAACCCGGGTGAACGCCAACGGAGTGGACGTGAACCGCAACTTCCCTTCGAAAGACTGGGACGAAAAAGCTCTCAAGTACTGGGAAAAACAAACAGGAAAAGACAAACGACGGTATCCCGGTGCCAAGGCCGCCAGCGAAAAAGAAACCCTCTGCGCCATGGAGCATATCGACGATTTTAAACCCGATCTCATTCTGTCGATCCATACTCCTTACGGTGTGCTCGATTTCGACGGCCCCAAAATCTCTCCTCCTGCCTTCTCCCATATTCCTTGGAAAAATCTCGGCAACTATCCGGGCAGCCTTGGCCGCTATATGTGGGTGGACCGCTCGAAACCCACGCTCACCATCGAGCTCCATGGCAATGGCGTGGTAGAGAAATTAGAAAAATTCGACAAACTCCAAGATATTACCGGTGATATCGCCATTAAATCCGAAAAAATTCTCAAAGGCCAAGAGCCGCAAAAACAACCTGCGAAGCAACCAAAAAAATGATGAACGAAACCATCCCCGCCCCCACTGCCAGCGCAGAATTGGGCAAAAAAATTCTCCTGAATTTAGAAACGAAACGCCTCATCGGCGAGATCGAAAAGCAGGTGGAGAATTTAAATTGGCAGGTGAACGATCGCTTCGGTACCACTCCCACCCTTGCTGGCCCCGCCCACCATTTGCTCTCCGCCGGCGGAAAACGGGTGCGCCCCCTTTTAGTTTGTTTGCTGGCCCGGGCCCTCGATTGCTCCTTTGATCGCCTCGCCCCTTGCGCCGTGGCCGCGGAACTCGTGCACACTGCAACCCTGCTTCACGACGATGTTTTAGACGGCGCCACCACCCGCCGGGGCCGCATGGCCGCCCATTTAAAATACGACGCCCACACCGCGATCCTTTCCGGGGATGCACTTCTTTCCAAAGCTATTTCCGATATGGCGGAACTTGGGGATCCGGAAGTGCTGAAACGCCTCGCGCAAACCGTGAGAGAATTGGTGGAAGGTGAATGCCTGCAAGCGGATCTCATGGGCCAAGTGCATGGGGATTTGCAGGCGGTGTTGGAAATCGCTCGGCGCAAAACCGCTTCGCTTTTTGCTTGGTGTGGTTGGGTGAGCGGTTACCGGGCAGGCCGTTTTGCGGAAGATCTTTTTCGTTTCGGCACGCATTTAGGTTTAGCCTTCCAACTCCTCGACGATATTTTGGACTGGGAAGGCAAAGACACCGGCAAATCCCTCTTCCAAGATTTGCACGAAGGCAAACTCAATAGCGTAGGCGTGCGCTTAGTGCAAAAATCCTCTGCGGCTGAATCTTTATTGGTAAGCGCTTTTGCCAATCGCGATGAAGAAGGTTATGTGCCGAATCCTGTGCAATTAGGTGAGAAGTTGATTGCCGTTTCTGAATATGCCGAAGCCGCTTCCTGGATTCGCAAAGAAGCCCAGGATCATAGTGCCTTTGCTCTAGCCCATTTAGATAAATTGCCACCCTCCGTGTGGAAAGATCTTACACACCAACTCACCCGCTCTCTTCTGGAGCGCATGAAATGAACGAAAGGCGCGTGCTGCCCGCTGATCACCCGTTAGTGCTCCAGGTGGCCACGGATTTTCGTTTAGAAGAAAATGGTGCTCCCTGGGTAGTGCGCATGCGGGGTGAGGGTCGATTTCACTCTTCGGTTTTTCCTGAGTTTAGCCACAGCAATCGAAACGTTTTATTAGAACTCATTCCCCGTAAAGATTGGGAACGGCCCGGATTTTTGGTGCGCTGGCTTGTGGCTTTACGTCTGCCTTATTTATTGTTTTCTTTTTTGCCTTTGTTTTTAGTTTCCGCTCTTCATTATGCGGAGCGGGGATTTTTACCTTGGCGGGAAACTGGTTTGTTGTTTGCTTCCGTGCTGCTCGTGCATATGAGCTGCAATCTCTGGGGCGATTATGAGGATCATTTGCGAGGAGTAGACAGCCCTGAACATTCCGGTGGATCGGGCGTGGTGCAAAAACTCTGGATCCCCGCTTTGCATTTGAAACTCGCGGCGGCGGCCTTGATGGTTTTAGGGATTGGCCTCGGGGTATTGCTGCTTTCCTTTTTGCCCATGGATTTTGTGGGAAGGCATTTGCTTTTATTGGCAGTGCTAGGAGCTTTGGGCGCGGCCGGATATAGCGGCTGGCCTTTTCACTATAAATATTTAGGTTTGGGTGAGCCCGTGATTTTTTTATTGAGCGGGCCTTTGGTTACCCTAGGGGCTTCTTACATTTTATTCGGGGATCATGAGCGTTTGTTTTTTTTCGCCGGCATCTCTTTGCCCTTAGCTTTTCTCGCGGTGCTTCGCCTCCACGGCGGAAATCTCCAGCGGATTCCCTTCGACAGCATGGCCGGCTCTTTCACCATCGCCCGCTGGCTAAAATTTTCTCTTTCTAAGTGGGCGTTGGGATTTTTGTTCTTGAGTCCATTTTTGGCGGTGGCGGGATTGTGGCTCTTAGGCATCGTGCCGAATTTTGCTTTAGTTGCTTTTGCGAGTTTGCCGGTGGCATTGCTCGCTTTTAGTCCTTTGCGTGCAGCCCAAGGCCCCTTGGATCCCGCTTGTTATGAATTGCGGGAACTCGGGGCGCGATTGCATTTAGCTTTTGGGTTGTTGTACGCGGGGAGCTTTTTCTTTTAAAATTCGCCTCAAGATTCTCTGTCGTTTTGAAACGAGGAGCACTGCGTCCCGTTTTAAAACGGAATGAAATAGCTACCGGCTCTTCGATGAAAGTCAGGAAATCAAAGTTCAATGGTATAAGCGGTGAGCATTCCAGTTTGATTAACTGTCGCCTCACTCACATTAGCATTGGCATTTGACTGTAACGCCACAGTAAAGACTTTTAGTTTCAACTCGCTCGCATTGAGGAGCTTCCTTCATGCAATTGTTCATGGCCTCTTTTTCTGCCCAACGCGCTAATACACAGTCATGCGCTTTGAACGTCTCAGTGGTTCCGTCATAATAATACCCTCTTACGACGGCTAGATATCCATCATTTTGAACCGCATGCGCATGACTTGTGCTCAGCAATCCGCAAAATATCAGTAATCCGATTTGAAATTTCATTTTTGACTCCCTTGTTGGATGCAGAAGTTATCGAAAGTCCTTCGGAACCTCCACGGCAAAGTTTGCAAGTTGGTTCATGCATAAAATGCATGTCCATGGACATTCCACTTCTTGAATTCATTTGGAAGTGAACATATATTCCAGGCATGCGACAGACATTTCCCTTGTCATCAGATCAACTTGAGCTTTTGCTAGCTTTCGGGGAAAGCACCGGATTGACAGCACTTGCAGAAAGCATGGGCCGAGACCCATCTGTGGTCTCTCGCGGCCTACAAAAAATCGCAGAGGATTATCCTGTCCTTATTAAAGTGAAAGGACGATGGGAACTGACGCCGCTGGGTTATCAAGTCAACGCCGCCACAAAAGAAGCTATTGCGAGCTATCAAAAGCTGCTGACTAAAGAGACCCAAAGAGAGCAGGACAAAAAGTATCTTTCAAACAGATCCCTTTTAGTCATTATCAATGCTCAAATTGGTTTATTGGATGCAACACAACCCGGTAGAAACAATACCGAGGCGGAAAAAAATATTTCTAAGTTGTTAAATTACTGGCGCACTCAAAAGAGATCAGTCATTCACGTAAAGCATGTTTCTGATAATACAGATTCCATTTTTTACAGGAGATCTCACGGGTGTGAATTTTTATCTGGCTTACAACCTGAAGGCGGCGAAGTGGTTGTAGAGAAGACGAAATCGAGCGCTTTTGCGGAGACTGAATTGGAGGCCCGCTTAAAACAATTGGAACCCAAAAATTTAGTATTAGTTGGTTTTACTGCTAACGAATGCATTGATGCCACCGCCAGGGACGCTTCCTCCCTAGGATTTGAGTCTTACGTAGTGGGTGATGCCACCGCAATGTTTGATGTGCGAGGCCCAGATGGAAAGCTGTTAAAGTCCGAAAGAGTCCATCGGCTGACCCTTGCAAATATTAATGCTTTCTATGCTAAAGTCATTCATACGGTCGATATCGTTTCTTAGGTGATCTTGAACCAAATGAATTTAGCCCACTCACAGGCCAGGAATGAACTGACCTCTAACTCCCCGCCGTCACCCTAAACCCGCAAAATCACATTATCAATCAGCCTTGTTTTCCCCAAAAACCCCGCGATCGCCAACGCAGCCTCACCCTCAATCACTTCTATTTCTTGTAAATCCGGCAGGCCGCGGATCTCGCAGTACTGCACCGTAAATTCCGGCACCGTGGCCAAAGTTGCAAGCACAGGCTTTAACAACGCACTTACGTTCCGCTCCCCCACCCCATAGAGCCGTTTCGCTTCCCGCATGGCGCGGAAAATCACCGTGGCTTTTTATCGCTCACGCTCGCTCAAATAGCGATTTCGCGGACTCATGGCCCAACCGTCGATCTCCCGCACCCTGGGCACGATCTCGATCTGCACGGGCAGATGTTGCTTGCGCACCATCTCTTGCACCACGAGGCACTGCTGCAAATCTTTTTGCCCAAAGTAGGCCACATGGGGCTGCACCAAGGAAAACAAACGATGCACCACGGTGGCTACGCCCCGAAAGTGCCCCGGGCGAAAGCGGCCACAGAGAGGTTCGGCCACGGGCCCTACTTCCAATAATTCTTCAGAACCTGCGGGATACATCACTTCCACAGAGGGCGCGAACACAAAATTCACACCTTCCCTTTCAGCCAACGCCAAATCGGCTTCGAAGGTGCGGGGGTAGCGGGAAAAATCTTCATTGGGCCCGAACTGGGTGGGGTTCACGAAAATCGAAAGCACCGTTATGGGATTCTCCCGTTTGCTCTGGCGAAGCAAAGCGCCATGGCCTGGGTGCAAAGCGCCCATGGTGGGCACAAAGCCAATTTTTTGCGAAGAACGAAGACTATCCAACGCCGAGCGAAGCTCGCCCTCGTTACGCAAAACTTGAATCATAAAGAGAAAGCCTCGGTCACGAGGGAGCGGGCTAGTTGGTGCTTGCCGGTCTTTTCGATTTTTTTCACGGAATCTAGGTGAAACAAATACACTTCGTTATCTTGCACATCGAAGCCAATATCCCGTCGAGAAATATTGTTCAAAGCGAGGTAATCGAGGCCCTTCTTTAAAATTTTCTCCCGGGCCTTGTTAAACTCTTCTTGACCCTCACCCGCTTCCGCCGAAAATCCAAAAAACACTTGCCCTGGCTTTTTTTGTTTCCCGAGTTCCGCGAGCACATCCACGGAAGCTTCCATCTCTAATTTTAAACTGCCTTCCCGCCGTAATTTTCCCTGCACCACTTCCGGCATGCGGAAATCCGAAACAGCCGCCGTGGCAAATACCGCTTGAGAGCTTGGCAGTTCTGCCAAGCAAGCCTTAAGCATTTCTTCCGCCGTCTCCACATTCACCACTTTTCCCCGCCGGAGCCGCGCAAAACGTTTTTCCACGGGGCCCGTGACCAGCACCACTTCCGCGCCCATTTGCTCCGCGGCCAAAGCCAAGGCGTGGCCCATACGGCCACTAGAGCGATTGGTGAGAAAGCGCACGCTGTCGATATAGGAGCGGGTGGGGCCACTCGTGACCAAAACCTTTTTGCCCTTCAAGGGCTGGCCTGCTTCCAGTAAATCATAGGCCGCGTCTGCGATTTCCTGGGGCTCACTCATTTTGCCCATGCCCGTTTCACCGCAAGCTAAATCCCCAGCCACAGGGCCTACAAGTTCCACTCCACGAGATAACAAAACTTCCACGTTTTCTTGGGTGGCCTCCGCATTCCACATGCGGCTATTCATGGCAGGTGCCAAGAGCACAGGGCCTTGGAAAGCTAAAGCTTCCGTGAGCAAAGCATCATCGGCTAAACCGCCCGCGTATTTCGCCAAAAAATTTGCCGTGGCAGGTGCCACCACCAAGAGATCGCCCCACTGGGCAAGATCAATGTGGGAAGTGGCGGAAAGATCGTAGGAGCCTTCATGAAGTGAGCGGAGCACGGGCTCTCCCGAGAGAGAATGAAACGTGAGCGGGCCAACGAAGCCTTCCGCCGCGGCCGTTAGGATCACCCGCACTTCGTGGCCGGCTTTTTTAAAGATCCGCACGAGCTCACATGCTTTATAGGCGGCGATGCCGCCGGTTACGCCCAGAATAATTTTATATTTTTTTGGCAAGCCCATGGAGGCCCTCCAGTGTGAGTTGTGGTTGCATTCGGGAAACTAAGCGGGCGCGCCCTTGTAAATAAATACTATTGCCACCGGTAGCCACCACGGTGGTGGAGGGGGGAAGTTTTCGTTCTTCAAAAAAACGCATCACCATGCCGTCTACTTGGGAGGCAAAGCCGTGCAGCACTCCGCTGCGGATGGCGGTTTCTGTGTTGTAGCCCAGCACGGGAGAATGTTTGTTTAAATCAATCCGCGGTAATTGCGCTGTCTCGGCAAGTAAGGCCTCAAAAGAAATGCCCAAGCCAGGAGCGATGGCGCCACCAGGAAAAGATCTTTGCTCCACACCCTCTAAGAGATCAAATTTCGTGGCGGTGCCAGCGTCCACCACCAAAACCGCACCGGGAAAACGAAGTGCCCCTTCCATATTGGCCAAGCGGTCGATCCCTAGAGTTTCCGGATTTTCTACATCGATGCGAAATCCCCAGGGAGATTTGTGGCTCGCGAGGTGCACCTTGCCTCGGCCTCCCAAAGCATCCGCCCAACGATTACTCATTTCGGGCACCACGGATCCGATCACGGCTTTTTCGAACGCAAGCTCCCGCACCGCGGAAGGAATTCCTTCTTGAGTAGACGCGCTGCCTTTCGCAACCATCGCCCCATGGGCGAAACTCGCCCACTTCGTAAAAGTGTTGCCGATGTCGACAGTTAAAATCATTGGGTAATTTCCCGCTCGAGGCCACCCTTAGTATCCCGCACGAAATCCTCGGCGGCGCCCCGAACCAAAGTAGAAAGATCCAAACGGGGTCGAGCAAACTTAGGGGATTTTCCTGGCGTGAATCCTAGCACATCGTTGATCACGAGCACTTCACCGTCGCATACCGAGCCGGAGCCGATGCCGATCGTGAGGCAAGAAACACTTTCGGAAATGGCCCGGGCTACGGGTTCCGTGATGCATTCCAAAACGATCGCAAAGCAGCCCGCTTCTTCTAGGGCCTTGGCTTCCCGAAGCAATCGTTCCGCGTCGCCTTCGGTTTTTCCATGGGTGAAGTAACCGCCCATTTGGTGCACCGATTGAGGAGTTAAACCAATATGCCCCATAACGGGCATGCCCGCATGGGTGAGGCGACGGATCGTTTCGCAAATCTCAAAGCTTGCACCTTCAAGTTTTACGGCTTGAGCGCCCGCTTCCGCCAAACAGCGGCCCGCATTCTTTAAAGCCTCTTCCTCGGAAACTTGGTAGGTGAGAAAAGGAAGATCCGCCACCACGAGGGCGCGCTTCGACCCCCGCACCACGGCCGCCGTGTGAGCTAAGATCATCTCGAGGGTTACGGGCAAGGTAGTATCAAAACCGTACACCACATTGCCGAGGGAATCGCCCACGAGCAAAATATCCACGCCCGCATCATCTAAACACCGGGCGGTCACCACATCGTACGCGGTGAGAACGGCCACGCGCTCCCTCCCCTTCATATTGTGCAAGGATCGCAAAGTGTGACGGCGAATTTCTGATTGTACGCTCATAAATGAACCTCATTTATAGGAAGGTTTCGTTCTTTTTTTCGTAAAAGCGAATCGGCGAAGCTTCCGTCTTCAATAGCTTGCCAGAGTTTTTCCGTGCGAGCCTGCAATTCGGCTTTGGGCAAAATCACGTCCGCCGCCCGCGCACCACCCGCGTAGGCTACGCTGCTTACGCGTTTTAGCATGCCGTCCACCCCGTGTTCCACCATCATATCCACGATCAGCTTTAGTTCGTTCAAGCACTCGTAGGTGGCTAAGCGCTCGTCGATTCCTTTACTTACGAGGAATTGCACGGTGTCCTTCACCAGGCGGGGAACGGATCCGCAGAGAATCACCTGCTCGCTCAAAAGATCGGTTTTGGTTTCCTGCTCGAAAGTGGATTTGAGCACGCCCACCCGGGTGAGGCCTAAACCTTCGGCCACGAAATTGGCCAAATCCCAAGCCTTACCCGTGCCATTTTGGCGAACATCAAGCACGCCCATCACACCGGAGCCCGCCAAGAAATTTTCCCGTAGTTTTTGGCCAATGCCTTTGGGGGCCACGAGGATGAGATCGTCGCTGGCGGAAGCCGGCAACCCACCAAAAGTAACCGCAAAGCCGTGGGCGAAAAGAAATTGCCGGCCACTGCCACCCGATAAATAAGCGGCGAAAAAACCAGGGATGGCTTCGTCGGGGAGAAGCAGCGCGATCGGGCCCTGCAAAGCCCTTAATTCCTCGGGGAAAACCGTGGAGAAGCCGTCTTTTTTTGCTTGAGCGATTCCCTTGCCTTCCCTGCGGCCAGAAATCTGCACTTTCCAGCCAGAATCCCGCAAGTTAGCGGCCCAGGCCTTACCTTGATTTCCGTACCCCACTAGAGTAATTTCAAGCATATAGCAGCTCCTTTTAACCCCATTGAGTCTTGTACCAAGGAACACTATGCTCCTCAACCTACTCAAAGCCAAAATCCACCGGGCCACGGTCACCGAAGCGAACCTCAGCTATGAGGGCAGCATCACGATCGATAAAAACATCCTGGAAGCCTCGGGGATTATGGCCCACGAGCAAGTGCATATTTGCAATATTAACAACGGCCAGCGCTTTGTGACCTACGTGATCGAAGGCGCCCCTGGGTCTGGCGCCATGTGTGTGAATGGAGCTGCCGCTCGTTTGGTAAATCCCGGGGATTTAATCATCGTGATCAGCTATTGCCACGCCACCACCGAAGAAGCCCGGGATCATCGGCCAAAAGTGGTGTTGATGGACGAAAAAAATCGCATCAAAGATGCTTATTCCCTCAAACCCGGCGCCCCCATTGAGCCAGGCCAACCCCTATCGCGGGAGCGTTAATGCCTTTATCTACCATTCTTTTGTGCGCCGTTTTGCTTTTGGGCGTTGCGATCTTAGGCGCCGTATTTTTGCTCCTGCGCCGCCTGCAACCGAAACAAAATGACGCCCAACTAATCCTGCAGCAACAAATGCAGTCGCAGATGCAACAAGAGCTACACGCCTTACGAGAAGAACTTTCCCGCTCCCTAAAAGACAGCTCCCACCAAAGCCGGGAACAAATCGGCCTCCTCACCCAGCAGCTCAATGAGCGCATGAAAGAAACCGCCACCACCCTGCAAACCACCCAGAATAATGTGGGCCAACGCTTGGATAATGCGGCCCAAGTGGTGGGTCAGTTGCAGCGGAAGCTTGGTCAACTGGAAGAGAGCAGCAAAAAGATTTTTGACCTTGGCCAAGGCCTCCAGGATTTAAAGGATATTCTTAAAAACCCCAAACTCCGGGGCAATATGGGGGAGTTTTTCCTAGAAGATTTGCTACGCCAGATTTTACCGCCCGAAAACTACCGCATCCAACATTGTTTTAAGAGCGGAGAAATTGTGGACTGTGCGATCCAATTGGGCGATAGCCTCGTTTCCGTGGACTCCAAATTCCCTCTGGAAAGTTTTGTGCGCCTCGTGCAATTGCCCGAGGATCAAGTGGAGCTTAAAAAGAAAGAAAAACGCGCCTTCGTTACCGCTTTAAAAAAACACGCAGATTCCATCGCCAAAAAATACATCTTGCCCGATGAAGGCACCTTCGATTTTGCGTTGATGTACATCCCCGCCGAAAACATTTATTACGAAACTATCATTCGCGATGATCTCATGGAAGAAGAAGGCTCCCTATACGCTTACCTCCTTTCCCGGAAAGTAATCCCCGTTTCCCCGAACTCCCTCTATGCCTACTTGCAAGTGATCGTGACGGGCCTAAAAGGCATGCGGGTGCAGGAACACGCGAAACAAATTTTAGCGGATTTAAAGCGCATCGAGGGCGACGTAAACAAATTCCGGGATGATTTCACCATACTCGGCAAACACTTGAAAAACGCCGTGGGCTCTTTTGAAGAAGGCCACAAACGCTTGGACAAATTCCAAGATAAATTCGGCCGCGTAACAGAAGTAGGCGCCCGAATTTCGCTTCCCGCCGAACCTTCTGCATGAACCAGCGCCATCCTCTGCATCAGGCTTTCGCCTGGTTTTTTGTTCTGGCGTATATGGGCCTGATTTTTTATTTGAGCCACCAGCCTTCGATTCCCATGCCCATGCGTTTTCCCCACCAGGATAAAGTGTTTCATTTTGTGGCGTATTTTGGTTTAGGCACGCTTTTCTTTTATTCTCTGCATGGCATGGAAACTCGGCGGCGTTGGTTGTGGGCTTTTGCTTTGGCAGCGGTGTATGGAATCACGGACGAGATCCACCAAATGTATGTGCCGGGGCGGGATGCTTCCGTTTTGGATTGGCTCGCGGATGCGATGGGGGCCGGGGTGGCAACATGGCTTTGGTGCAAAAATAAACCTTAGAAACAAATGGAGTGGAAAAAATGGCACACCAAGACTCTAATTGCCAGTTACACTTCTAGTAAAGTTCTTGGGAAAAATTCCACTTTAAATTTCTTTTCATATACTTGCCCGTCCTGTATTAAGAGCTCTCGCATTTGGCCCAGACATTTGGAGAGAATAAAAATGAAATTAAGTATCATTTCCGCCATTATTCTATGGACCTTCGCAAATCAAAGTCATGCAGGGCACCCCTATGAAGACAAGAAAGTAAATTCTATCCGGGAAGAGTTTGCTTCCGGGCGGCCGATTGGACTGCATGATTTACCCTACCAAAAAAACATCTCGTGCAAAATCTATGCGGCGACCAGCGGCAATTTTTCTATCTGGCGTCAAAATAACGCTTTGCAATTTTCCGCTCATAATAAAAAAGTGAGTAATCTGGGCAAGCTAAGAATGCCTTCCTTCTGGGCTATCGTTGAAAGTTTTCCTGTCCCAGAATTCGTTTTCGAAAATGGAAAAATGGTACATAAATACATAGATAACACTATCGTACCCAACGAAAACAGTCGTTACGGTTTCTCCTTGACCGATACTTTTGAATACTTAGCAGAAGCACGGCTTGGCGAGAGTGGGGCAATAATTTTAGAATGGTCGGGCGTTTGGTCATTTAGTGATGTGTTAAGAGGCCCCGTAGAAATGGACGACCGCCTTGCCTCTGTGGCTGGAGGCGGCGCACCCGAATCGGGAGCGATCGCTTATGCGGTGTGCCCTCTGCCGTAATAAAAACCTATTTTCTGGGCCAGATTCTCACGCTTTAAAACTAAACTACAAAATGACTAGCGTGTTGTCTTTTAATTAGGCAGTTTCTTTCAACCAAACTACCGCACGCCTTGCATTTTTCTCCCGGCGGTTTGTATAGTCATCCTCCAACGCACGCCTTTTGTGTAAAGAAAAGCCTAGTTCACCCGACAAGGCTCCTGGAGGTTCTTGTGAAAAAAACTATCTTCCTATTTGTGCTGTTTTTGCTACCGCTTCCCGTGGACGCAGCGAAGGTGAACCTGAAACCCCAACAGCAAAAAGTGGAAGATCCCGGAAGCGCTGAAGCCCTCCTCTATAAAAACCCCAAGGATCTTCCCGCACCCGCTAAAGAAAATTCTTCCTCTGGCCTAAGCATTGCCTCCACCTGTACCGATAGTTTGGGCATGATCCACAAAAAAGGTGAAACGGGCTACGAAGCCTGCTTACGCAATCTCAATAAAACGCAGCCCGAAAATAAAAATCAGCCAAATAGTTTAGGGTTTACGATCGGGAAATAAAATCCAAGCAACTGCCAAGAATCACCATTTATTATATTATGCGATCGGCCTAGCTGCGCTGGAAGAAGGAACCACTGAGCACAATCAAGGAGCAGCGCGCCGCAGCTTTACACTACACCATTCTAACTTGTAAAAATTTCTGCTCAAACTACAAAAATAGAGCTAAATCGGAGAAGTATTGTTTAATTGGTTTCACAAAATCAAAAAAAAGATCCAACATCTTTTGTTAATTCCAATGGATCTGCGCGAAACACTACGCAAGCTACGACATCTAGAATCAGGCGCTAACACCCAAAAACTGGATTTTTACGTTGATAACAAAACGCCAAAACTAAACTGCTTACATTTTGACCCATCTCCAGTTCTCTCTCCAGGTAGATATCCCTGGATGCTGCAAGCCGTATTCGATGCACGACCCATTCATTTTCAAGGCCAAGATCTACTCTATTTTTGCGCACAACCATTCTATAGAAGCGATTCACAGCTACTTTTGGGTAGGTGTACAAAAGTGAATGGCGCTTGGACTCCCGATGCCAGCCCAGTGCTTTATCGGGATGAGGAAACATTCGGAATGGGCATTCCTACCCTCCTTGTTTTTAAAGAGAAAATATATGCTGTTTACTTTGATGCCACTTCCACCTATCGCCTTGATCAAGGATCTAGCCCCAAACTTATAATTGCCTCATCGAATGATGGAATCACATTTTCTAAAAGATTTTTTAGCACACCATTCGGCGAAACCATTGCTAAATATCGATTAACTACCTTTGGACTACCCTGGCTATTACAAGATAATGGCAATGTGTTTCTTTATACGCGAGGGAAAATATCAAACAAGAAAAACTATATTTTTCGATCTCGGATTAATTTAGAAGATGGAGAAATTGAGCCGCCCACAGTCACAGAACTTACTGCCACATCTATCAATATTGCAGTACATAAAAAGGATGATTTATATGTACTGTTTTATCGGCAGTCGATGGCAGGTGGAATCTATGCCGTGCCTTCTGCTGATGGAATATCTTGGGAAACCGACAAAGAAGTAATGCTGACGGACTCCGAGGCGAATCTTTGGGGATGGGACATACATAAAATATGCCCTGTACCCTTCGAATCCCCCAATTCCTCTTTAGAGGTGTATTATTTGGGCAGCTGCGATCATCTTAAACAAGTTGGTCGAGCAAAAGTTAATTGGGAACCTTTAAAGCAGTGGTTTCTAAGCTCTTCAATGAAAAGCAGCCCAACCTTATCCTCTTCTGGTGCTTTACTTAATGCCATTGCAATTTCATAAAGAAGCACACGCCACCATCTAAAGAACTCCATGCTAACAGGAATTATTTACGCCGCCGGCTTCTTCTGCCCGGCTGCAGGCGCACCAGGCACCGCACCCTTTGCCGCCGCCTGTTTCTGCCGCTGCTGCTGCAACAGCAATTGATGGTACTGCTGCACGCTCATGCCGGCCTTTGCAGCGCCGGCCTGCAAGGCCGCAAGTTGCGCTTGGCTAAGATGTGCTAGGCCCGAAGGTGCCGCAGCAGCTACAGGAGCCACCGCCTTCGACGCCCCACCACCGCCCACCCCAAATTTTTCCTTCGGAAAATTGTGACCATTCACCGCGAACTCTTCGAAAAAAGTAGGAACCACACCGCACGGGCGCATCTCACCTAAAATTTTATCGTCGGCGGTTTTGCCCGTCTGCACGAATTTGAAAATATCTTGAACTTGATACCGACCGTGTTCATCCACGCCCAGCACTTCAGAAATATGAGAAATTTTCCGGGCGCCATCGTGCAAGCGTTTAGCCTGCACCACTAAATGCACAGCGCCCGCAATTTGCCGTCGTAGAGCTGCCAAGGGAATCGTGGCGTCTCCCATCATGGCCAAAGTTTCGAGCCGCACCAATGCATCCATCGGAGTGTTGGCGTGGGTCGTGCCCATACTGCCGCCGTGGCCTGTATTCATCACCGTGATCAAATCCAACGCCTCAGGGCCCCGCACCTCACCCACGATGATGCGATCGGGTCGCAATCGCATCGCCGAGCGCACAAGATCCCGGATGCTCAAGCCCCCCTTGCCTTCATGGTTTGCCGCTTTTGTTTCAAAACACACCACATGGGGCGCACGAATTTGTAACTCGGACGCATCCTCCACCACCATCAAGCGTTCGTGGTGCGGAAGCAATCCGCCCAGTAAATTTAGGAAAGTAGTTTTACCGGAACCAGTTCCACCGGACACAATCAAATTTTTTCCGAGGGCCACACAGAGCGTGAGAAATTCTGCGCCGTCAGCAGAGATCGAGCCATACTGGATCAACTTCTCAAAAGTTAGATCCGCGGCTTTGGCAAATTTCCGGATCGCAACCGTCGTGCCTTTCCGGGCCGAGGGTGGTAGTACGGCGTGGATACGGGAGCCGTCCGGGAGACGGGCATCGAGCGTCGGATTTTCGCTGTCGATCGTGCGTTTCACAAATTGCGCAATATTGCGAACCGCTGCCTGGAGGGCGGTTTCATCGAGGAATTTTGCGTCCGCGGGCTCAAGCTTTCCCTTACGTTCCACCCAGATCTCATGGGGGCCATTGATTAAAACCTCGGAGACAGATTCATCCTCCAAGAGGGATTTAATCGGCGCCAGAAAGACGGCTATGCTTTGGTCAAAAACACCCAAGGAATACCTCGATAAAGTTCTAGCAACCTATCGGCAGATTCCCGTGTGGAATAAAGGGGTTTAGGTGGGGAAACTAAAAGTCCGGCGCCGGACAAGCGGCGCATTAAACGGGGCCTTCCTTCCACAGCCATAAGAAGAAATGAAATCGTCGACCATTTAATCCCGCACCACCACCGTGCCTTGGATTTCCTGCACGGGGCAATAGAACTTATACTGACCACTCCTGGTGGGCAAGAAGCGCACTTCTTCCACTTGCTGGGCGCCTACGCCCTTACGCAGGGAAAAATCGTCCATCACGAAGCAGAGGGCCTTAGCGGAGGCGCTGGTGAGGAAAAGACGCACGGGAATATTTCGGCGCACGATCAAACGGGAAGGAAGATAGCCCGTGTCAGTAACGATCAAGGAAAGTTCCTGCACACCGTTTTTGAAAACTTCTTCGGGCTTCACGCTACTATCCCGCACGCTGCGCACATCATCTTGGGAATCCAAGGCTTGTTTCTTTTTTGGCACGTCGGAATAGCCGCTATTGGAGGGCGAAGCGCCGGTTAAAACAAAAAATGCCACCAACCCTAGTGCGATTTTTGTGAATTTTATAAATTGCATAAAAGTCTCCTAAATAGACTTTCGGCAAAAAGCTGAGTGAACTCAAGGAACATGGTTCAAAAATTGAACAACCTACCTGCTAGCGACTACGGAAAATAAAATTTATTTTCTGACTAGATCACTCACTGCGTGAGCGGCTGCCCCATGGGATTGCCAAACTCATCACAGTTGGGTGCCATCTGGGCCTCTACCTGCACCCACTGGCCCTCCCTATCTTCTGGAGTTTTCAACTGGCATTGAAACACAAACACATCCATAGCTCCCGGACAATTATTGATCGCAGGAACCCGCGTAAAGGCTCGATTGGGGCCAATATACTCTAAAACATAAAATTGCCCTTGGATCTCCAGCTGATCAGAGCACGTAACCTCTGGAACCTGGGCGCCATCCACTTCCCAAGGATTTTTTTCTGCGGGCAAAATGGGCGGAACAGTAGCCGGCGTTGGGCTAGAAGAGCCAGAAGCGATTTGTCGCTGGGCCGCCTGATCCGGGCTCAAGCACTCAAGGCCTGTCCAAACATTTCCAGCCCGCTCACAGCTTACACTTTGCGTAACCTTGATAGTTGGTGTAAATAATTTTTCCTTATACCACTCGTCACCCGCACTCACACCATCGCTTAAACTCACCCTTACTTTCATGCGTCCGCTACGGGTGTTTTCACAGGGGCCATTGGGGCTACATACGGGTTCCCAGGCTGCTTCCACTCGCAAGGGGCACTCCACTGAAGGAAAATTTTTGCAACCAGCGCCATCAGGAGTTACACCCCAGGCCTTCATGAGCTGGCTCAACGCTTCGGCGGAAGAACCAGTGCCTTCATACAAAACAAAGAGCCCGCCACTATTGCGGCAATCCGCAATGGAAGAATATAAACAAGCAAAGGCATTGGGATTCCGCTCTAAGCTCGTGTTCACCGCCGCAGGATTTTCCATGGCCTGCTCTACCCGGGTTTTTAGTTCTTGGAAACCAGAGCGTGAATCCACCACTGCCGAATTTTCAGAACCACGAGAAAAGAAAAAGAATAGCCCGGCCACCACGGCCAAACCTAAGAGCAAACTCACGCTTAAAAAAATACTGCCCGCCTGATTCCTCATGCCTACCGTATCGGCCGGGAGAGAGGGGAAAATGAGAATGGAATAGATGCTTGATCAGCGCCCTAGGGCATTAATCGGTAAGGCCGCTTATCTAAAGTAAGAGGGCGCCGGTCGGGTGTAGTAGCATCCCGTGCGGGAGACAAAGCTCCCACATAAACTTCCTTAGAAGCATCCAGAAAAATGCCGTAGCGCTTTTCTCCAACATAAGGCACACGGAACAAGGATCCGTTACCGAAGAAATCACAAAGGCGGGCTGTGATTTCAAGCTCCGCACCTGCTTGCCATTGGTTCAGGCCACAAACCCGTTGCTGTTTATATAATTCAGCTACCTCAGCTAACACCGGAGTGAGCGTGACCTTGGAAAACTGGAAGTCCATGGCATCCACAAGATCATTATGCGACGGCAAAGGTTCGACTTGGTAAGTACCGTAAGAGCGAATGATGATGCTAGGATTAGTGCAAAATTTATCAATAAATCTTGTTTCTACAAACACCACCTTGTTTCCAGAAAATAACAAAGCGCGCTGGTGGCCTTGTTGGCAATCTTGTTGATACGCGCCTCCCAAAGCCCACGCAAAAAGAGGAAAAAATAAAAAAATCATTGGCTCACCCGAAATTCTACAGTACCTAAACAATCGAATGCGGCCTGCACGTGATCGCCCTGAGCTAAGGCCACGGCCGCCGTTGCACCACCCGCTAAAACAATCGAACCCGCTGGTAGAATCTCGCCTTTTTCATGCAATATTTTTACAAGATCCGCGAGCGATCGGGCGGGATGGCCGAGGATGGCCGCGGAAGAGCCAAATTGCACAGGACGGCCATTGATCTCCAGCACGATGCCAAGATTATCTAAGTTCGGCAAATCTGCGGGCTTTAGTAATTTTTGCCCAAGCACAAAACCTGAAGAAGAGCAGTTATCGGCCACCACATCGGGCAATTGAAAGTCAAAATTTTCATATCGGGAATCGATGATTTCGAGAGCCGCCACAACACCCTTCACTGCGGAAAGCGCCTCCACGGGGCTGGGAGTTCCCGATAGATCCCGAGCCGTAATAAAAGCAATTTCCGGTTCCACTTTTGGGTGAATGCGTTCATTCCAAGCCAACACACCCCCATCACTTACTTGCATTTTATTGGTGAGAAAGCCGTGAATGGGATCCTTGATGCCCATTTGCTCCATTTTTGCCCGGGAAGTCATGCCCATTTTGCGGCCCACGAGCTGAAGTCCGTCTTTTTCATGCAAACGCCGCAGCTCATCCTGCACTTCATAGCCTTCTGCTAAAGAAAACTTAGGGTTCTTTGCGGTAAAACGCTGCAGCGAGGTTCGATTTCTATCGGCAGAAAAAAGCATAGAAGCGATGGATTGAATGTTCATTTTATTCTCCAAAAAAGCAATGCACGGCACCGAGACCCGCAATCGCTACTTCCACATGATCGCCCGCATTCACGGGAACCACTGGTCCAAAAGCTCCCGAAAGAATCACTTCTCCCGCCTTTAAGTTCACACCGAATTTTCCCAAAGTATTCGCCAGCCACGCCACCGCCAAGGTGGGGTGATCTAAACAGGCAGCACCGCAGCCCGTGGAAAGCACTTCTCCGTTGATCCTTAAGGCCATACCCGACAAACGTAAATCCACTTTCCCTAGAGCGCGCGGCTCCGTGCCTAACACAAAGAGCGCCGAGGAAGCATTATCGGCCACGGTATCTTGGATTTTAATTTTCCAATCTTTCACCCGGGAATCAATGATCTCAATGCTGGGTAAAATATAATCTGTTGCCGCCACCACATCAGCTACTGTGAGGCCGGGCCCCTTAAGATCTTTTTTCAACACAAAGGCCACTTCCCCCTCTACGCGCGGTTGCAACAAGGAAGAGCGGGAAACCGTATCGCCCAGAGCCACGTTCATATTGGAGGTGAGATAGCCAAAATCCGGCTCTGACACACCCAATTGTTTTTGCACGGCCCGGGAGGTGAGGCCGATTTTCTTACCTACAACGCGGGCCTTTCCTTGCCCGAGAACGTTCTGGAGGGTAATCTCGGAAATCGCATAGGCGTCCTGAAGAGTAAGAGAAGGGTATTGTTCCGTAAGGGGCAAACAAGGTTTGCGACTCTTCTTGGCCTCCATGAGATTGTCAGCCAAGAGTGCTAATTCCGATCGTGTCACATGCATGGCGGCACTTTAGCAAAGCGAGGAAGAATTTTCGATGCCCAACTATGAAAATCTGGAACTAAAAGAACTGAACTACAATTCCTACCTCAAGGTGCCGGAATTGCTCTCCTTGCAACAAGAGCTCTCGAAGCCCCCCCACCACGACGAAATGTTCTTCATCATCATCCACCAAGCCGCAGAGCTTTGGTTTAAACTAATGCGTCACGAAACCGAAGCCATGGTGCAGGATCTACGGGCGGCCTCCGTTTCCCGGGCCCTAAAAAAATTAAAACGCCTTGTGAGCGTGATGGATTTGATGGTGAAGCAAATCAACCTCCTAAACACCCTCACGCCTGTGGAATTTGCGGGTTTTCGGGATCATTTGCGGCCTGCTTCGGGCTTCCAGTCGATCCAATTTCGGATGATCGAATTTATGTATGGAATCCGGGAGCCTTTTTTCCTGCAGTTTTTTGAAAAAGAACCAGAGAAAAAAGCAGAACTCGAAAAAGTGCGGATGCTTCCTTCTGTGTACGACGAATTCGTGCGCGCCCTCGCCAAAGCCGGATTCTCTGTGCCGCCCGCGCTTCTTTCTCGGGATGTATCCGAGCCCTGGCCGCAATCCCAGGAGTTGATTCAAACCATAAAAGGCATTTATGAAAAACCACAGGATAATTACCATTGGGTGCTACTCTTTGAAACGATGCTCGATTTCGACGAAAAATTTTCCGTTTGGCGGAGCGTGCATATGCTGATGGTGGCGAGAACGATCGGCATGCAAGCGGGCACCGGCGGCAGCGCAGGTTATAAATTCTTAGCGAGCCGGGCTGAGTACAAATTTTTTCCGGAGCTTTGGGCCGTACGCACCCAGGTGGGTTCGGGTTACTAGAGGGTTTTATGCGCTTTGATGTGTTTTTCTCTATCTGCCAAACACCCGTGAATGGCTACACTCCATCGGAGCGGGTGATGTGGGAAAATTTTTTCTCCCAGGTGCAGCTGGCGGATTCCCTGGGAGTGGGCACCGCTTGGGTAGCGGAAACCCACCTTTCCTGCCAAGTGCAAAAACGCAATCCCGGAGCCGTAATCCCTCACTTCCAAGGAGAAATCGGCCTCAACACCGATATCTTGCAAGTGGCCCATTTGATTTTCGCCCGCACCAAAAAACTCCATGTGGGCTCCGCCATCCGTAATATCCAATGCAATGGTGGCCCGATTGCCCATACAGAAGCGATCCGCACTTTTTTGTCGCTCCACGGTTTAAAGGAAAAAGAAAATCGCCTCCTGGATATTGGTTTTGCCTCCGGCCGCTTTCCTTTTTCTAACACTCCCTATGGCATTCGCCCCCGAAACGAAGGCGAAAAGGCGGCCTGGCCCGTGTTGAAAGGAAAAATTTTCCAAGAGGCCACGGAGATTTTCCTGCGCCTTTTAAAAGGCGAAATTTTAGCCGCGAAAGATATTACTCCTAAAGTGCTTAAAGCTTCCGATTTCCGAAATCCCGCCGACTGGGAAAAAGTGCAAGGCGCTTATGGCTCAACAGCCTCCGTGATCGAAGTGCCCGCCTTTTGGGATTTTGATGCAGTTGGCGTGATTCCTTTTGAAGCGCCCATGGAATTACTGAAACTCACCATCGGTTGCCACGATCTTGAAACCCAAATTTTCGCCAATCGCTTTTTGCCCTGCGGAGTGTTTAACCTCTCGATCACTCCAGCCCATCAGATAGAATCCACCCACGAGGCCATGAAAAAACATTTCCATCCAGCCGGTGGCCCTTGGACTCGGCAACACATGCCGCGCACGGTGTTGGTGTTCTTGGAAAACACCGTGGAGCAGGCCCGGGCCAAAGCGCAAAGTGCTATGGAAAATTATTGGCGCGCTTTGGAAGGAACTTTGGATCCAGAAAAAATTAGAAATGCGGTAGACAATGCTCTCGTAGGCGACGTGGCAAAAATCACCGCGGATATAAAAGAACGTTTCCATCCTGATGATCGCCTCATGTTGTGGTTTGATTTCAACAACCACGACACCCAAGATGTGCAGCGGGCGATGCGTGCTTTTATGGAAAAAGTGGCCCCAACTTTTGCTTAAATTGCATCGACGATAAAAAGCTCTTTCCTCGAGGGAAGGTGGGACATTTTCCCCTAAATACAAACAATTGACTCTATGCGTTATAGGTTTTTTCCTTTAAATACTTAATTCCTCTTTTTTTGTGTTTTTCTTCCGGCAGGAAAAATTCTTATTGTATTTCACTAATTTCCGCCCCTCGTCGACAATTCTGCGGAGCAAAACCCCTATCCTTAACGATTTCCTGACAAAGAAAATGCTTTTCAAACACGGTTTCGTCTACCAGGATAGGTGCTGAGTTGACCAAAAAGGGGGATCTACATGTCATTATTTCAAACTGTAGTATTAACAATAGTCTTGGCTCTGCCTGCAGTAACACCAGTCTTAGCCAACAATCTAAGCAACACCGTAGATACACAGGTGCCGTTCACTAAGCAAAAGTGTGACTCTACGAAAGTGATCGCTACAACGGGAGTGATCCAGGATGGGGTGGATGGCGACACTTTCCGCGTAAAAACCAAAACGGGAAATTATTCGGTGCGCATGCTCGGTATCGACACTCCGGAAACCCACTACCAAGGCCAAAGCCAAGGGGAGTGGGCAGAAAAAGCCTCAGCACGCATGAAAGAGCTTTTGCCCGCTGGCACAAAAGTAAAAATGGAATTTGCTCCTGAAGTTTGTGACCACTTCGGACGCGTGCTAGCCCACGTGTTCAAAGGCAAAACCCACATCAACAAACAAATGGTAAAAGAAGGGCTTGCCGTAAACTACTGTATCTATCCTAGCACCGCTTATTGTGAAGAACTGGGAGAGCAAACCGGAGAAGCGATTGCAGAACGTAGAGGCATGTTCTCGGATCCTAATATGGAACTACCCTATGATTTCCGCCGCCGCTTGCGCGGTGGTGCCTATACTTACTTTGTAGGCAGCCTTCAGTCCAAAGAAGTGTATCACCCCGGCCCACAACAAGAGCGGATCCCTGTGTCTGACCGCATTTTCTTCTCTAAAGAAGAATCCGTAGTACCGCCCTACGAGTTAATGGACTAGATTTTCCCACTTCAGGAAGAAGAGGGAGGAGCCTCTGGTGGAAACGCCAGGGGCTTTTCTATTGATTGTAAGCGCCTCTGGAGCGAAGATGCCCCCATGGCTTCAAGTCACGTATACTCCCAAGATCAATGGGTACCCCTAGTAGACTACCGCCGCAATGGCGTGGCCGAGTGCACCATCCATGGCTCCATCGCTTGGGTTTCCGGCAAAGAATTGATCCACTCTTTCGGTGGCAATGTGCTCTGCTACGGCCGCTCCATGATGAAGCCCTATATGGTGAAAGTATTTGCCGAAGAATTGAAGGATATGAGCTGGGAACAAAAAGCCATGTCGGTTTCCTCTCACAATGGGGACACTGAACACCTTCGAGTAATCACTTCGATTCTTACCGAGAGCGAGCTGGGTTTGGTGCAAACACCCTTGGCCTTGCCGCTCATGCAATTTGGCCAACAACGGCGCCGACCCCGCCGCCTCTACCATTCTTGCTCCGGAGAACACGCGGCGATCCTCAGGGGATGCCGGCAAAAGGGTTGGTCCCGGGTAGGTTATGTGTGGCCTCACCATGAATTTTTCTTGGCTTACCTCGAGCAAGTACGAGGCGTGCTGGGCAAAGATTGGGAACCGAAAGTGGTGGCCAAAGATGGCTGCGGCTTGCCTACAATTTCCATGACCACCGTGGAACTCGCCATGCTCTACGCGGATCTTGTGACCAAAAAGCAGGATGATTGGGTATGGGAGGCCATGGTGCGCCACCCGGATCTTGTGGGGGGCTTCAATCGCTTGGATTCCACGATCTTGAAAAGCTGCCATGGGAAAGTGATCGCCAAAGAAGGCGCCGATGGGCTTTTAGGTTTAGCCGTGGAGCATCCGGATTTTCCCAAAGGCTTAGGGATTGTAATCAAGATTGCCCACGGTTGGGATATGCGGGCCTCTTGGTACTTGGCCCGCTATGCTCTCGGGGTTTTAGGTTTTGATTTCCGCAATCCTTATCCCTTAGAGCGGCAAAAAGCGTTTTTGGTGCACGATTGCATCCCGCCAGCTTTACGCGGAAAAATTAGTTCCATCCAGCCCTGGGATGATTGGGATCCAGATCGGGACCGCTGGAATTTCGATTACAAAGATTTTATTTACCCAGACCATGCCGGCTCGGGTGCATTAGGAGTGAGCAAGTAGTGGCAGAAAAACTAGCAAATTATATCGGTGGCCACCCCCGCCCACCCCATTCGGGAAAATATTTAGAAAACTTTGAGCCCGCCACAGGAAAAGTTTATTCGCTCGTGCCCGATTCCGGAGCCGAAGATGTGAATGCTGCCGTGCAAGCGGCCAAAGAAATTTTTCCCTGGTGGAGCCAGCGCACGCCCCAACAACGCTCGGAGGTTTTACTGTCCGTAGCCAATCGTTTGGAGCAATCTCTGGGAGAATTAGCTCGGGCCGAAAGCCGGGATCAAGGAAAGCCTTTGCATTTAGCCCGTGAAGTAGAAATTCCCCGGGCTGTGCAAAATTTCCGTTATTTTGCCACGAAGATTTTGCACAGAGAAGATATGGCCCGCTCCATGGGTGATAGTGTGAGCTATACATACCATAAACCTATCGGTGTGGCGGGCTTGATCTCCCCTTGGAACTTGCCGCTCTATCTGCTCACCTGGAAAATCGCACCGGCCATCGCCGCGGGCAACACAGTGGTTTGTAAACCTTCCGAACTCACCCCCATGACAGCCTATCTTTTAGGCGAGTTGCTCAATGAGGCGGGTGTGCCCCATGGGGTAGTAAATATTGTGTTTGGTTTAGGGCATAAAGCAGGTGCTGCCCTCACGGAACACCCCGATGTGCCGATCCTTTCTTTTACTGGAGGAACAGCTACGGGCCGGAAAGTTTTGGAAGCTGCGGTGCCTCGTTTTAAAAAAACGAGCCTCGAGTTGGGCGGCAAAAACGCGGCTCTCGTTTTTGCCGATTGCGATCTTTCGGAAGCCGTAATCACCACCGTGCGTTCGGCCTTCCAAAACCAGGGAGAGATTTGCTTGTGTAACTCCCGCATTTTTGTGGAAGAGAGCGTTTACGAAAAATTCGTGGAAAAATATGCCCGCATGACAAGCCTGTTAAAGGTAGGCAACCCGGAAGAAAAAGAAGTGCAGATGGGCCCACTTGTGAGCAAAGAACACAGGGAAAAAGTGCTAGGTTACATTAAACTCGCCGCGGAAGAAGGCGGAACCATTCTCTCTGGCGGCTCCATTCCCCAAATGCCCGAACCTTTTTCGGAAGGCTATTTTCTCTCGCCCACGGTGATTACGGGTCTGGCCCCCACCTGCCGAGTGATGAAGGAAGAAATCTTTGGCCCTGTGGTAAGCATTGCTCCATTTAAAGACGAGGCGGACG
>CAYQES010000020.1:0-57416 GCA_964416595.1 uncultured Bdellovibrionales bacterium
TTCCAGCTCCCTTACCGCGCTCAGCTGCCGCCACGCCAATTGGACCTAAACAAGAATCCATGATGCTCTTATCCGCTTTTCCCACGGTACCGGATGGAAATGGCAGCCGCAGAGCAGCTGGGCACCAGCCGCCATGAAAGTTTCTTCTTAAGCCCAAACGCGAAAAACCCGCCACGCGCTCATCACCCGCCCGTAACACATTCCAAAAAGCAGAAGTTGTGTGTTTTTCATGCTGCTCCCAAAAAAGAAACTCCCGTAGCCAGCGCCCCGGAAATTCTTTGGTCAGAAATTTTTCTAGTTCCGCTTTTTCTGCAGGAGTAGCTACGAGTTGAAGCTTCCACTGTTGGCGAGCTGCCAACTCCCTGGCTTGTTCTATATAGGTTTGCACGGCCGGTGTTCGCAGTGGACCCGCAAAATCCGCCGCTTCCGCCCACTGGCAACCTAATTCTTTTGCCACCGCCTCCATGCCCGAAGGGGAATCCAAAGGAATACCTGGAACCAAATGGAATTCTTCTCCGCCCAGGCTAAGCCGGCTTTTTCCTGCTCGGGGAGCAAGAACATCCAACGCAAGAGCAAATTTTTGCTGTGCGGCCGGAGGAATTTTTCCGTACAAACTCACCCACAAGGTTTTTGCGGAAACGCCGGCTTTGATCCCTTTAGGCGATGCTTCTGCCAAAAGCAGTGGCACCCCCTCCACCTGTTCCAGGGAATAATGTAACCAATCCTGCTCTTGGAAATGCCAACGGAAATCTTCTGGAGTGAAAGCATAGAACGCACCGTGGCAGCCGTTCCATTGCTGTAAAAGTTCTGCGAGCAGAGGAGAGTTTTGCTCCATAAAAGAAATTCTACCTTGCCCCGAAGAATCCCCAAGGAAATTCCTCCACAAGCGGGAATTTCCCGTCTATCATGATCCCTACTTATAACAGCAGCCCCGGAGGCACCGTGACCAAAAAACAAAAGATCTTGGCACTTTCCATGATCCCCATCCTAGCTCTTGTGATCGCCGCTTGCACTCAAAGCGAAAGCGTAGCCAATGATTCTGGTGTGCATTACACCAAAAAAGAAAACGCCAATCCTAATTTGGTGGCCAAGTTCGATGGCAAAGAAATCACCATGGATGATCTAGAAAAAAGCAGCCCCGATGTGTTCGCTGCTCGCCTGGATGTGTATAAAGCCCAAAAAAATGCTTTGGAAGATTTTGTTCGCCAGAGCGTGATGGAAGGATTGGCGAAAAAAGCAAATCTCTCCACGGACGAATTTATGAAAAAGGAAATGGACTCAGCTAAAAAGAAAATTTCCGATAAAGAAGTAGAAGCCTTTCTGAAGAGCCGCAACGTGCCCGACACCAACAAGGTTCCACCAGAAGTAAAAGACCAAGTGCGCGGCCTCTTACACATGCAAAAATTGGTTTCCAACGCTACCCGCAACAACCAAGTGGAATTTTATCTTTCCCGCCCCAAAGCGTCTCCCATCAACTTCAAAACTGAAGGAGAGGCCACCTGGGGTAATAGTGATGCACCTGTTACGATCGTAGAGTTTGCGGATTTCCAATGCTATTACTGCGGCCAAGCCCGAGCCAGGATCGCCGAGCTCAAAAAAACCTACGGCAAAAAAATCCGTATCGTATTCAAGCACTATCCATTGCCAAACCATCCTGAAGCCAAACCCGCTTCGGAAGCTTCCATGTGTATCAACGAGCAAGGATCCGATAAATTCTGGAAGTACTACGATATTCTTTTCGACAACGCCAAATCCTGGACGAAGGATGACTTCAAGGACTACGCCAAGAAAGTGGGCGCCGATGTGAAGAAATTCGAAGAGTGCTTCGATTCCAAAAAATACTCCGCCCATATCGACGCTTCCATCGCCGAAGGCCAGCGGTTAGGTGTGAATTCTACACCTTCCTTTTTCGTGAACAGCCAGCTAATCAAAGGCGCCCAGCCTTTGGCTGAGTTCCGCGAAATCATCGACGAAGTGATCCGCTAAGTATGAGAAGGGCTAAGATTGTTTGTACCCTTGGCCCCGCCTCCTCCTCCCCCGAAATGGTCCGCGAACTCATGCGGCGGGGGATGGATGTGGCGCGCTTAAATTGCAGCCATAGCTCCCACGAAACCCTCACGAAGCTTGTAAAAATCGTGCGCGATGCCAGCGAAGAACTTTCTCGCCCCGTGGCCATTCTCTTAGATCTGCAGGGCCCCAAAATTCGCATCGGAAAATTTCCCGGCGGCCCCGTGGAAGTAAAGGAAGGTGATCGCATCACGATCACCACCGATGAAGATGAACCCTGCACCGCCACCCGCCTCTCCACCACGTACCAACAACTCGTGCACGACGTAAAAACCGGAGATCGGATTTTGCTCGACGACGGCAACGTGGAACTAAAAGTTCTCTCGGCCAAAGGCACGGAAGTGGAAACCGAAGTAATATTCGGCGGCGCCCTTTCGAACCACAAAGGCATGAACTTGCCCGGCGTGAAAACTTCCATTCCTAGCCTCACGGAAAAAGATCGGGAAGATCTCTTGCACGGCTTGGAGCTAGAAGTAGATTACGTGGCCCTATCCTTCGTGCGCCAACCTTCCGACGTGCGCGATGTACAGCAACTTATCCACTCCCAATTAAAATCTGTGCCCGTGATCGCCAAAATCGAAAAACCCGAAGCCGTAAAATGCATCGACGATATCATCGCCGTTGCCGATGGAATCATGGTGGCCCGTGGTGATATGGCCGTGGAAATTTCCCCGCAAATGGTTCCGAGCGCCCAGAAAATGATCATCCACAAATGCAACGTGGCCGGCATCCCTGTGATCCTCGCCACGCAAATGATGGAAAGCATGATCGACCACGCGCGCCCAACCCGGGCCGAAGCTTCCGACGTGGCCAACGCCATTTTCGACGGCGCCGATGCCCTCATGCTTTCTGGCGAAACCGCCAACGGCAAACACCCCGCCCAAGTGGTGCAGGTGATGACAGATATTATCAAACAAGCTGAGCGGGACCGGGAATCTTTGAAAGTGCGTAAACCCGAGTCGCCCCCCGTGATTTCCATTCCCGATGCGATTGAAAACGCCGCCGCTCAAGTGGCGCTCGATGCGGGCGCGAAAGCCATTGTGTGCGTGACTAACACCGGTAAAGCTGCGTTGGCTTTATCTAAGTTCCGCCCGCGGGTGCCGGTGTTTGCCATCACAGACCGCCGGGAAGTGTTGCAGCGACTCTCTCTCATCTGGGGCGTGAAGGGCATCTTAATCAATAAATTTTTCTCGGAAGAAGATACGATCCAGCTCGCGGAGCAATCAGTGGTTACATGGTGGAATAAATATTTAGCGCCCACCATGCGGCCCTTGCAGCGGGGCGACCTTTTGATAATGACGATTGGTTTTCCCACTTTGGTGCGGGCGAAAACCAATACGCTCTTGGCTCACGTAATTAAGGGCGAGAAGTAATAACACCCCGCGGTCTCGCGTTGGGGCCGTAATGCGTCGCAAGCTTTACAAACTTTAAGTTCTTGTTTTTGTTTAACAACGCACTGCGAACTCGCAACGAGTTCGCAGTGCGTCAACAAATCCTAAATTCACCCACCTCCCGGCAATCCCCATTGACCCCCTCCCCCGCCCAGAGGTACAAAACTTCTCCCGATGATCACCGCTGAAACCCTGGAAAAACTCCCCGCCACTCCCATGTGGGTCCAATACGCCGGCATCAAAAAAAATGCCCTGGACGCTCTCCTTTTCTACCGCATGGGCGATTTTTACGAACTCTTCCTGGAGGATGCGGTAGAAGCGAGCTCCATACTCGGCATCACCCTCACGGCCCGCAATAAGGGCGAAGAAATTCCGATTCCCATGTGCGGCGTTCCTTTCCACAGCGCCCACTCCTATATCAACCGTCTCCTAAAAGCCGGGAAACGCGTGGCGATCTGCGAGCAAACAGAAGATGCGGCCGCCACAAAAGGCATCGTGAAAAGGGAAATCATCCGCGTGGTGAGCCCGGGCATGGCCTTCGATCCCGATACATTAGATTCCGAGCAAAACCACTACCTCATGTCCGTGGATCCCAATTTCCAGGAAAACCGCGGCTACTATTGTTTGGTAGACGTAAGCACCGGCGCCCTCGAGTATTCGAGCTACAATTCCCTCGAGCAACTAAGAGACGATCTCGCCATCCTGCAACCGAAAGAAATTCTCGTTTCCACCGCCAAGGCCGATACCCATCCGTGGAACGCACTAGAAAAAGAAGTAGGAAGAGAATATTTCCCCTGCATCACGCCCGTGCCCGATTTTTATTTTTCCCCAACCCACTCCACCCAAGAACTCTGCCGGCATTTCCGCGTTTTAAACCTCGAAGGTTTTGGCCTCGCCAGCGATAATCCCCAGCTCGGTGCGATCGGTGCCGCTTTCCGTCGAGTGCGCGACACGCAAAAGCAGGGAGACTTAAGCCACCTGCAACCTCCTCGGCCCCGCACCCGCGCGGGCTTCGTGCAAATAGATGAGAGCACCATGGAGCACTTGGATCTTTTTCCTAAACCCGGGCAAAACCCGGAAGATAGCTGCTACCACCACATCAATAAAACCAGCACCGCCATGGGCGCCCGGCGTCTAAGAGAAATCCTCGCCCGCCCGCTCCACCACAAAACAGAAATCCTCGCCCGGCAATTAGCGATCCATGATTTCCTGCAAAAAGAAATCCTCCTTCGCCGCTTGAAAGAATCCCTCTCAGGTATTCGCGATCTTGAGCGGCTCTTGGCTAAAGTTGGCTTAGAAACCGCTGGCCCCCGGGATCTTCAAGCCCTGCAATTTATTCTGGCTCGCTTGCCCAATTTAAAAGCGAATTTAAAAGAATGGGCAAAAGCTCCACTCTTGCTCGCGATCGAAGAAAAAATTCACCCCTTCACGGAACTTCACACTTACCTTGCCTCTCGCTTAAAAGAAGAAGTGCCCGCCCTCTCCCGGGAAGGAAATATTTTCCGCACGGGCTGGAACCAAAATTTAGACGAACTCATTTCCCTCACGGAAAACTCCCGGGCCCATCTCCAAGCCATGGAAGAGCGGGAAAAACAAGCCACCGGCATCAGCTCCCTCAAAATCAAATACAATAAGGTGTTTGGATATTTCATTGAGGTAACCAATTCCAAACTGCAAAGCGTGCCGCCCCACTACGTGCGCAAACAAACCACCGCCAATGCGGAACGCTTTCTCACGGATGAATTAAAAAAATTCGAAGAAAAGGCCTTGAGCGCCGAAGAAAAACGCATCGCTCTCGAAGAAGAACTCTTCCGCCAAGCTTTGCGCCAAGTGAGCCAGCAAAGCCAAGAATTACTTTCCACCGCTTCCCAGTTAGCCCTACTTGATGCTCTGGCTTCCCTGGCCACCGCCGCCCGGGAATATGGCTATGTGGCTCCGGAAATCGTAGAAGAAAATTATTTAGAAATCACCGATGGCCGCCACCCCGCCCTGGAACACCTCGTGGGCCGGGATAAATTCATCGCTAATTCCGTTTTCTTCAGCCAAAAAGAAAAAATCTTCCTGATCACCGGCCCCAATATGGCGGGTAAATCCACCTATATGCGACAAGTGGCTTTGATCACCCTACTCGCCCATACGGGATCCTTTGTTCCCGCCAAAAGCGCCAAAATCGGTTTAGTGGACCGCATCGCCACCCGCGTGGGCGCCTCTGATCGTATCGGCCGCGGCCAATCCACCTTCATGGTGGAAATGAACGAAATGGCCCGGATCCTCCGCCAGTCCACCGCCGCGAGCCTTCTGATCATCGACGAAATCGGCCGGGGCACTTCCACCTACGATGGCCTCGCCCTGGCCTGGGCGATTCTTGAAGACATTGCCGAACGTTTAGGTTGCCGTACCCTTTTTGCCACCCACTATCACGAGCTCACGGCCCTAGAAAACCGCCTCTCTACCATCCGCAACCTCAACGTAGCTGTGGAACGGCAAGCTGGAGAAATTGTATTCCTCCACGAAGTGCGTAAAGGCAAAGCCTCCGGTTCCTATGGTGTGGAAGTGGCCCAATTAGCGGGCCTTCCTAGCCCTGTGGTAAGCCGGGCTCGAACCATTCTAGAAACCTTGGAAAAGGCATCCGGCCGGCAACAAAAAGCCCAAAGAGAAGCCATCCAGCAGGATGTGCAGATGGGGTTTTTCTCCGCACCTCCAGCACCCCAAACCGAAGCTTCCCCGCCCCATCTTTTGAAATTAGAAAAGGCTTTACGGGCCCTGAACCTGGAACAAACTTCCCCCCTGGAGGCCTTGCTCGCAATCAAGGGTTGGAAAGACGGCTTGCCTCCCTCCACCCCACTGTGTTAATAACCGACTATATGCCTTTTGATGAATTGAGCCTGTACGTAGTTTTTGCGGCCCTAACTTCTTTGTCAGCGATAATTCTTAAGGTCGCTCAAATACTGCCGTAGTGCACGATAGTGGAATACCGCTTCGGACCTTCCGTCTACGCCTGCTCGCCGAAAAAAATATAAACTCACAATTCGCTTAAACTGCCGGCGCCAGTGCACTCCAAAATACCAAATGGCGAAGGATCCAAAGGCATAAACCAAATATTCCTTCCAACCTGCCGCCGCCAAACTTTCTTCAAACACCACATCCTTTAAAAACCAAAATTGCAGGCCATATAAAACACTCAATACGGGGATGGATAATATGAACCGCAGGCTCATTTTTTCCGTTTCATCCACGGCCACCTGATCCACCAATGATCGCAAACAAAACTCCGCAAATGAATTGTTCACCACATCCACTATCGCCAACGGCAATCCTAAAAAAATAAAAAGTAACCGCTGCCGCCGGCGCTTCGGGCCTAATTCTTTCCATGCCCGGCGGTGGCCCCAAGCGGGCACGGGAATCCTGCGCCCTTTATTGGCTTCTTCGAAGGCCCGAATCCTTTGTTCTAGCCCTGCCCAAAAAGTAGGATCCTTTTCCTTCTGCAAAAATAATTGGGCCACCGCATATTTTGACCGAGCTAAGCCAAGGGTCACTAACTTACGACCCAAAGTTTGTTCTGTTTCATTACGAAAGTGCGGATAAATATGAATCATCTCATGGGTGAGATCCTCCATGATTTTTTTCACGCCCTCATCTTTTTTCTGGTGATAAAGATCCTTGTAGTCTTTCAAAAATAACGGACGACCATACCGAATCGTGAGCCCCGATCCCACCCGCGAACGACTACCATACTCTAAACCCACGGGAATGATCTTGAGGCCTAAAGAAAAATCATTGGCTTCTTCCGCCGCAAATCCAAGCTTGGCCACGCCGGGCTTTAAGGGCAATACCAATCCCGGAGCCACAATGCTCACGCCCTCTGGAAAAACGGCCACGGGCCAGCCTTCTTTCATGGCTTGAATGGCCACCTTAAACGTGGATCGATTCTGCCCAGAGCGGGATTCTCCGGGCTTAAAATCTTCGGCCCGAGCCACAGGCAAAGCCCCACAAAACTCAATGAATCCTTTGATTGGAAAACGAAAGAGCGTGCTTTTGGCTAAAAATTTCGTGGGACGCGCACCTTCACTCCCCGCTGGAATGGTATCGCAGAGATAATTGGAGTGAGAACTAGCCCAGAGGTAATTGCCTTTTATTTCAGGTTTATTGATTCTTTTAATAGGCGCATAGGGCAAGTAGCCGAAAAAATAATAAAAAAAAGTGCGAATGAAAGGGTAACAGAGCTTTTGTAAAAGCGACGCACTTTCAGGCAAATCAGTGTGAACTAGCACGAATGTCTTTGATCTTGAGTTCCAAACGATTCAAATTGCGAAACGTATTGATCTGCGGCAGGCACATAATATCCACGGTTTCCATTTTACTCAGATCCGCTCGCCCCAGTCCATTGGCCCAAAATCCCTCCAAGCTTCTATTTTGTAGGGAGGTGAGTTGGATTTTCAAGTGCCTTTCTTTCAAGGTGCGCACTCCGGCGATTTTCCAACCCGAAACCAAAAATACGGGCTCACTATTGCCGATACCAAAGGGGCCGAGCCGCTCCAAAAACTCTACCGCCTTCGGTGTTAAATCTTCATCGCTCAAAATCACATCGGCCTTCACTTCTCTGACTAAAACTTTCACACCAACGCCGGCGATGGCTTCCACCTGCTTACCTACCGCTTCCGCAAAAGCCTGGCGAAATTCTTCCACCCTTTCTCGCTCTAAACTAAAACCAGCGGCTGCCTTATGCCCACCAAAACCCTTTAAAAGAGACGCGCACTCCTCGAGAGCCGCAGTCATATCTAGGGAGCCCGCACCACGCACGGAGCCTTTACCAAAACCCGAATGGGTGGCAAACGTGAGCACCGCCACTGGCCGCTGAAAACGCTCCACCACTTTCGAAGCCACGATGCCAATCACACCCTCATGCCAGTGCTCACTGTAGAGCACCAAGGCCGCCAAATCTTTTTCCGCCAATAACTCCGCTGCCTGGGCCAAAGCCTCATCGGCCACCTCCCCTTGCAAGCGCATGCGCTCTAGATTCACTTCATTCAATTGCTCCGCCAAGCGCGCGGCTTCGTGCACATTATCCGTGGATAATAATTCCAAGGCTCCATTGGCAGAACCCAAACGGCCAGACGCATTGATCCGCGGACCCAACACAAACCCTAAATGGTAAGGCGTAACCTCTTCCGGTTTTACTCCCGCCACTCGTAGCAGTTCACGCAAGCCCACATTTGGGGATCTGCGAAGCTTGTCTAATCCAGCCTTGAGCAAAATGCGGTTTTCATCTACCAGTGGCACCATATCGGCCACCGTAGCCACAGCTACAAGATCCAATAATTCTTTAATATCTGGCTCAGGGCGCCCCGCTTCTTCAAAGTGCCCAATATCCCGCAATACGGAACGGGTAGCGATGGCCAAATAAAAAGCTACACCTGCGCCAGAAAGAGAGCGGATCGGGCCCTCATTATCTGCGCACTTGTGATCCAGCACCGCATACACTTGGGGTAGTTCATCTTTAGGCTCATGGTGATCGCAAATGATCACATCCATCCCTAATTCCGCCGCCCGAGCTAACTCCTTCACGGCCGTGATCCCGCAGTCCACGGTGATGAGGAGTTGCACACCCATTTCCGCTAGTTTTTCTACGGCTCCGAGATTCACGCCGTAGCCTTCGCCCTGGCGATCCGGCTGGTATACGATCGGCTCCACACCTAGGGCCCGCAGAAATCGGCGCAAGATGGCACTACCCACGGTGCCGTCCACGTCGTAGTCCCCATAAATACCAATTGTTTGCCCTTCCACAATGGCCTCAGTCAGGCGATCGGCGCCTTGGTCCATATTGGGTAACAAAAAAGGATCAGGAAGATTTTTGAGGGTGGGCTCTAAAAAACGGCGCACGCCGGCTAAGGACTGATCTCCCCAATGCTTCATGCGTTGGCGCAGGATCGTAGCCACCCATAGGGGTAAACCAAACTCCTGGGCAATCTCTTCCGGCTGTAAGTTCGAGCTCAGCGTCTCCGTGGGCCGCACTCCCCCAGACACGGGCTTTACGCTTTCTGTTCAGGACGAAGTACCGTCGCGATTTGGTTCTTTAGAACCTTAATGCGCACGTTGTTGTCCACTTCCAGTGTGATAAATTTATCGGCGATGCCGTGGATTTTGCCAAAGATCCCCGATTGGGTGATCACTTCCTCACCTTTTTGCAAACCGCTCACGAGACTCTCGTGCTCTTTCATTTTTTTCTGTTGCGGGCGAATCATTAAAAAATAAAACACACCGAACATAAGCACAAACGGGAGAATCATTCCCAAAGTGCTGGGCTGGCTAGCAGCCGCCGTGGTGGTTGCGGTTTGAGTGGCATCAGCAAAAGCGATAGTAAAAATCATATATTCTCCTCTAGATCGGCCATATTTTTAGCATAGGAACCATAGAATGCGGTTCGGAATTCGTCAAAACGCTTCGCAAGAATCGCCTCTCGCATTTGACGCATCAAGTTAATGTAATAAAATACATTATGAATCGTCAATAATCGGGAGCCAAAGATCTCCCCCGAAACATATAAATGCCTTAAGTAAGCCCGGGAATAATTCTGGCACGTATAACAAGAGCACTGCTCATCCAAAGGCAAAGGATCCCGGGTGAAACGAGCATTTTTGATGTGTAATTTGCCCGAGCTAGTAAAGAGCGTTCCATTACGGGCATTTCGAGTGGGCATCACGCAATCAAAAATATCCACTCCCCTTGCCACACCCTCCACCAAATCCTGTGGCGTGCCCACGCCCATGAGGTAGCGCACTTTCATTTGCGGCAATAAAGGCACCGATGCATCCAAAAGTTCATACATCAAAGGCGGCGGCTCACCCACAGAAAGCCCACCAATGGCCCAACCTTCAAAATCTAAATCGGCCAACATCTCATAATGCTCTTTACGAAGATCCGGATACATCCCGCCTTGCAAGATCCCAAACAAACCTTGGTGGGATTTTAACTTCACTGCCCGGCTCCGCTTTTCCCACAAAGTGGTGAGCTCCAAGCTCTGTTTCACTTCTTCTCGGGTGGCCGGATGTTTCACACATTCATCAAACGCCATCACAATATCGCTGCCCAGGGCCCGCTGGATCTCCATGGATTTTTCCGGAGAAATCAAATGCCGGCTGCCGTCGATATGACTCGCAAACTCCACGCCTTCGGTTGTGACTCTTCTCAAATCTGACAAACTCATCACCTGAAAGCCACCGCTATCGGTGAGAATGGCACCTTGCCAATTCATGAATTTGTGTAATCCACCCAAGGCTTCGATAAGCTCATGCCCCGGCCGCAAATACAAGTGATAGGCATTGCCCAAAATAATTTTTGCACCCGCCTGTTCCAATTCTTCCGGACTCAAGCTCTTCACCGTGGCCGCTGTGCCCACGGGCATAAACATCGGCGTAGCGATCGAGCCGTGCTGGGTGTGCAATTGCCCGGCTCGGGCTTTTCCATCTGTGCTCTCTAGTTGATAATGTACTGGCTTCATATGTTCACAACACCAACATGCAATCGCCGTAGGAGAAAAAACGATAGCGATTTTCTACGGCCTGCCGGTAGGCTTCACGCCACAAGGAATCGTTGCCCATGAACGCGGCCAATAAAACCACTAAGCTAGATTTGGGTTGGTGGAAGTTCGTAAAAAGCGCATCTACCCACAAAAATTTCTCTCCAGGTTTGAGAAAAATATCTGTTCTTCCTTCTTTCCCCCGAGCACAACTCTCCAAGGCCCGTACAGCCGTAGTACCAACGGCAATCACGCGTTTGCCGCTAGCTTTGGCGGTAGCGCATTCCTTTTGTAAATCTTCAGGAATCAAAAATTCTTCCTCATGCATACGATGGGCTTCGATATTTTCCGTTTTGATGGGCTGAAATGTGCCCAACCCCACATGCAGGATCAATTGCCGTAAACTAATATTTTTGGCTTTTAGTCCTGCCAAATATTCCGGCGTAAAATGTAAACCCGCCGTAGGTGCCGCCACGGATCCCGGCTGTTCCGCGTACACAGTTTGGTAGCGCTGTAGATCAACGCTCTCTGCTTCCCGATGGATATAAGGCGGCAATGGCACTCTTCCGTATTGTTCGATTAGGTCTTCTAATTTTCCTTCTGTTACTTCAAATTGGATTTGAAACACCATAGGCGTGGGCGTTTCCGGTAAAACCGTGCCCCACAAATGCTCCCCAAATTTTATCCGTAAGCCTTCTTTTTTTGCGGCAGTGGCCTTCACTAAGCACTCAAAGATATCCACACCGATTTTTTTTAGTAAAAAAATCTCCACGCGCCCCCCGCTGCCCTCCCGCTGCCCGAGGAGCCTCGCTTTCACTACTTTGGAAGAATTAAACACCAAAATATCCTGGGGTGAGAGATAGTGAACAAGATCCTTAAATTGTTTCTGTTCAATGAGCCCCGTCTTACGGTGCACCACCATCATGCGGGACGCATCCCTTTGATCCAGGGGTTTTTGGGCCACAAGCTCTTCAGGAACAAAAAAATCAAAATCTGAAAGGTTCATGGGGCAATGCGCTCAAGGCCAAAAATGAATCTTCCAAGGAACATAACGCCTTGTTACGATGATTCTATGGAAAATGTAAGCCTGAATTTCGGTCCGATCCAACCCCTCCTCCAAGATGAAACCATCACCGAGGTGATGATCAACCAATTTGACAAGGTATTCATCGAACGAGAAGGTAAACTTCAGCCCACTCCTCTCAAATTTCCCTCACAAAAAGCCCTGCTTGATCTCATCCAAGCGATCGCCGCCCGGGCCGGCCGCCAAGTGGACGAAGAAAACCCTTTTATGGATAGCTATCTACCCGATGGCTCCAGGGTGAATGCCACCCTTCCTCCCATGGCACCCAATGGCGCCACCCTCACGATCCGTAAATTCCGCCGCAAGCCCTTCACTTTAGAAGACTATCTACAATTAGGTTCCCTATCGGACAAAGCCGCCTACTTCCTCCATGCCTGCGTGATCGCACGGATTAATATCGTAGTCAGCGGGGGAACTGGCACGGGGAAAACTACTTTTCTCAACGCCTTATCGTCGATCATTCCCGAAAGTGAACGCATTATCACCATCGAAGACGTTTCCGAACTCAACCTCCAGCAACAAAATTGGGTGCGACTAGAATCCTCTTACCGCCCCGGCCACCGCCCCGTGACCACGAGAGACTGTTTAGTAAACTCCTTACGCATGCGCCCCGATCGCATCATCGTGGGCGAATGTCGGCGCGACGAAACCTTCGAAATGCTACAAGCCATGAACACGGGCCACGACGGCTCCATGACTACCGTGCACGCCAACAGTTCCCGGGATTGCCTATCCCGCATGGAAAGCCTAATCCTCACTTCCAATGTGGAAATGCCACTGGCCGCGTTACGCAAACAAATCGCCAGCGCCATCCAAATTCTTGTTCAATTGAAACGAGACAAAAGCGGCCGCCGCCAGGTGCACGAAATCATGGAAGTCACCGGCATGGAACAGGCCACAGTTACCACCCAAGCTCTTTTCCAGCGGGACAAAAAGCGGGCAATAGATACCAACCATGGCTCGGATCAACTCTTAGCCACGGGACTAGTTCCTGCTTTTATGGAAAGGTTCGCAGAGGCCGGAATCCAATTCCCGCCTAATTTTTTTGACCCTGCGACGCAGGTTGCTTATCAGCCAGACTAACTCCGCCAAAAGCATTCATCACCCGGTGCACGCGGTTTAATAATTCCCACTGGATCACACCTAAATTATTTTCTTTTGCCCAGCGATAGTGAAACGCCTCGTCCGTTTTATTTCTTTGCGGCAATCCAAATGGCACACCAGCAGCAGCCCAACGAACGGCAAAGGAGGCATACCAAGCGGCCAAGCGCTCCTTATCTTCTTTACGAGCATTGGATTCTTTGATGATCTTATCGCCTAAGAATCGTTTCAGCGTAAACAACGGTGCCGTCATATATTCTTTGGCATATTTCTCTCGAGCCAACCGCACCACATCTTGAGTGTCAGCGAGATTAGGATTATCCAGGGCCGCCATTTCTTGGGAAAAAAACCGCACCGCTTTCAAATCCGCCCGGCCCTTTTCCAAAGCAGCATATTCCGATGACAACACAAAACCATGGTACACGCCCTCGATGCTACCCCGCTGAGAAAGTACATTAGCCCAGCCATCCACATCGGCACTATTTTTCACGGCCCTACCCAAAACCTGCTCCTGCATTTCTGTCACCAGCCAACGATGAAAAGCAAACCTTTCCCCTTGGGTCATAAGGCTCATAGCAGGTTCCGCAGATTTCTCTTTCTGCTCATCTCTAGATTTTACGTTTTGCTGTGGGCGGAGGGCTTTCGCCCAATCACAGGAAGAAAAAAAGATCACTAAAAGCAAAAAAGTGGGAGCCATTCTCAGGCTATCCCACTTTTTCAGCATCCCTTGCGGAATGAAGAACCCAATTTTCATTAAGATCCCCGGCTTCCAGAACCACCGCCTTTTAGAGCAGCTGAAGAGCCGGCCTTGCCGGTCTTACGGCCTAGTACTTTAGATGTTTTAGCAGGGCGAGAAGCAGCTTTAGCCTTACGCTCTTCTTTGTTCTTCGCCTTGGCAGCAGCACGTTCTTTCTTCACTTCGTCTTTAGACTTTTGCGAAGGCAGCACATAATCCACCAATTCAATGATGGCCATAGAGGCAGCATCACCTAAGCGCGTGTTGGCCAAGTGGCGAACCCGGGTGTAACCACCGTTACGATCTTTGAAACGTGGGGCGATATTTTCAAATAACTTTTGCACGCTATCTTCAGAGCGCAAAAAGGAGAAAACATTTCGGCGAGCATGCAAGCTGCCACTTTTCCCTTTGGTAATGAGACGATCCACGACTCTCCGCAATTCTTTTGCTTTTGGCATTGTAGTTTCAATGCGCTCGTGTTCGATCAAGCTATTGGCCGCGTTGGCAAACATAGCAAGACGATGATTCGTCTTTTTTCCTAATTTTCGGTATCCCGCACCATGGTACATATATGCTCCTTAACCATTTTGCCCGTCGGCTTCTTTAGCGGGCAAAATGCTTTCAAACCTATTCGAGGTCTTCGCCCTCGTCCTCTTCATCTAGCTCATCATCACCGTCGTCGATCATTTCTGCTCTAGGAGCAGGAGTGCCAGTGCTGGTGATGGCGGGGGCCACGAAACCATCGAGTTTCATTCCAAGATGGAGACCCATGCTAGCTAAAATTTCTTTAATTTCATTCAAAGATTTACGGCCGAAATTCTTGGTCCGTAGCATCTCAGCTTCTGTTTTTTGCACAAGCTCGTAGATGTACTTGATATTAGCGTTCTGCAAGCAGTTCGCGCTACGAACAGAAAGTTCCAATTCATCCACCGTACGGTAGAGATTAGGATTGAAGCTCTCTTGTTTAGCAGTTTGCTCTTCAGGTAGAGGCTCTTCTTCTTCTTGGAAATTCAAGAATACGGTCATTTGATCACGAATGATTTTCGAGCTCAAAGCTACAGCATCTTCGGGGCGAACAGAACCGTCAGTCCACACTTCCAATTGCAGTCTATCGTAGTCAGTACGCTGGCCCACACGAGCTTGAGTAACTGTATAGTTTACTTTACGCACTGGAGAAAAAATAGAATCTACAGCAATCCAACCGATAGGCAGATCTTCGTTTTTATTGTTTTCAGCAGGAACAAAGCCCCGACCTGTCTTCACCAAAAACTCAGCCTTGAATTTGCCTTCTTTGCCGAGAGAGCAGATTTTATGATTAGGATTTAGTACTTCAACCAAACCGCCGGTATTAATATCAGAAGCACGCAGCACCCCTTCTCCATCCTTCTCCACAGAAATCGTGAATTGGTTAGCAGAAGTTAACGCCTTTAAGCGAATTTCTTTGATGTTCAAAATCACATCAGTCACATCCTCTGCGATATCAGGCATGGTGGAAAACTCATGCTGTACGCCATGGATTCGCACGGCAGCCACTGCGGTTCCTTGCAAGGATCCTAAAAGAACCCGGCGCAAAGAGTTACCCAGGGTGGTTCCATAACCACGCTCTAGAGGCCTAGCAATAAATTTTGCGTACAATGGAGTGGCGGTACCAGTATCAACCTCAAGAGCACGAGGCTTAATTAAGTCACGCCAGTTTTTCTGCATATTCGGTATCATTACGATGCTCCCTTTATTAACAATAAATCATTCATTCTTATTTGGAGTAGAGCTCCACTACCATTCGCTCTTCTACAGGAATTGTTACGTCGTCTCTCGACGGTAAATCCTTCACAGTGGCCTTAAAAGTAGACCTGTCTACCTCTAACCATTGAGGAGACTCACGGTTCTTGGCTGTTTCTAAAGAAGCTAAAATCGCAGTGATTTTTTGGCTCTTTTCAGCGACCGAAACCACGTCACCTTTTTTAACTAAGAAAGCGGGAATATTTACGCGCTTGCCATTCACAGCAATATGGCCGTGACGAACTACCAAGCGAGATTGAGTGCGGCTTCCACCTATACCTACCCGGAAAACCACGTTATCTAAACGACGCTCCAAGAGAGAGAGTAGATTACTGCCCGTAACACCCTTCATGCGCTCAGCACGTTCAAAGTATGCTCTAAATTGTTTTTCCACCAACCCATAAAGACGCTTCAGTTTTTGCTTTTCACGCAACTGCAAAGCATATTCAGAAAATTTGATCCGGCCATGGCCGTGCTGACCAGGGGGATATCCGCGACGCTCAAAAGCACATTTTTCCGTTAAGCAACGCTCACTCTTCAAAAAGAGTTTCTGATTTTCTCTACGGCAAATTCGACAAACAGGTCCAGTATAACGAGCCATAAAATCCTCTTAAATTAAACCCGGCGACGCTTAGGAGGGCGGCAACCATTGTGGGGGATCGGTGTAGTATCTTTAATTTGAGAAACACGAATGCCGGCGGATTGAATGGCCCGCAAGGCAGATTCTCTACCAGCGCCCGGACCCTTTACTTCCACAGAAACCGTACGCAAACCGTGTTCTAGAGCCTTACGAACCGCATCTTCTGCAGCCACTTGAGCCGCAAAAGGAGTGTTCTTACGGCTACCGCGGAAACCTTTGGCTCCAGCGCTAGACCAAGCCACCACATTGCCCGTGGCGTCTGCCACGGAAACAATCGTGTTGTTAAAAGTGGCCGTAATATAAACGATGCCGTTGGCAATGTTCTTTTTGCCCTTCTTTTTTCTAACGGCTGTTGCTTCTCCCGCGGGAGCAGCGGCAGCGCCTTCACTAGCCTCTTCCTGCGGTTTCACTTGCTGTTCGGACATTTTTTCAAACCCTTTCTTAAGCCTTAAACAAAATTACTTCATCGTTTTAACGGATTTTTTACCGGCAATAGCCACTGCTTTTCCTTTGCGCGTTCTCGCATTGGAGTGAGTACGCTGACCACGAACCGGCAAGCCCTTGCGGTGGCGAATGCCACGGTAGCAGCCCAAATCCACTAAACGCTTAATGTTCAACGTAGTCTCTCTACGTAGATCACCTTCCACCTTATAGGAGCGCTCTAGAATCTCTCTGATTTTAGCTACGTCACCTTCGGTAAGTTGATCAGAATTTTTTTCCAACGGAATTTTTGCTTCCGTGAGAATTCTCTTGGAAAGAGAACGCCCAATTCCATAGATCGCAATAAGAGCGAATTCCATGCGCTTGTTTCGAGGTAGATCTACACCAGCAATACGTGCCATTTTCTAAATTCTCCCTTAGCCTTGACGCTGCTTATGGCGAGCGTCGGCAGTGCAAATCACCCGCACCACGCCCTTACGTCTTACAACTTTACATTTTACACAAATTTTCTTTACAGACGCCCTGACTTTCATTTTTGACTCCGAAACTATAAACAAATCGAATCTAATTTCCCTTAACGCAATTTCCTTATGTTTTTTCGTAAGGAAACAGCTCAATCGCAACCTTGTGCAGGGAGAAATCTTGCTTTTAAGCACCCTATCCTGCGGAAATAGGCGACAAAAGCCTAACCTCGTTCAAAGTGGTAGCTCTCCTCCGTACCATGGGCATACCGCATTTTTCAACGGCTTTTTACCCTGGAACAGCTCCTCCTATTGCAGCCAATATCCTCTGAAAAACCTCATTTTCCGTACCCGAAGCAACCACGTCTCTTAAGCGGCCTTTTGCACGATAATACTCTTCTACGGGCTTAGTGGAGGCTTGAAAGGTCTCCAAGCGGGCTTTCACCACCTCGGCCTTGTCATCGTCCCGTTTTATGACCATCCCGCCACAAATATCGCAAATTCCGGCTTTCCGGGGTGGCTTTGTGGTCTCATGGTAACTAGCACCACAACTCGAGCAAACCAATCGGCCAGCCAAACGATCTACCAATTCCACCTGGTCCACCAAAAAACTGACCACGTGCTCCATTTTTTTGCCTAATTTTGCCAACATTTCGTCTAAAGCAGCAGCTTGAGCCACAGTGCGAGGAAAACCGTCTAGCATAAAACCTTTTTGGCAGTCCTTTTCCTTTATCCGACCCTCAATCAAATGAATCATCAATGAATCGGGCACCAATTGACCCTTATTCATATAACTTTTGGCCTCTTCCCCTAGGGCACTGGCGCTTTTAATCGCCTCTCGAAGCATATCCCCAGTAGAAAGCTGAGGAATTCCCAATACTTTGATAAGTGCCTTGGCCTGAGTGCCTTTGCCAGAGCCAGGAGGGCCAAAGAGAGCAAGTATCATTAGGCTTCCTTACGGCCTTTCATGCGCATATTGCCCATAAAAGTATCATAGTGCCGGCTCAATAAATGAGATTCCACTTGGGCGATGGTGTCCATAGCGACCCCCACCAGAATCAGCACGCTGGTACCCCCAATATAAAAAGGAATTCTTAATGAATTTCCAAGAATGGTAGGCATCACACAAATAGCTGAAATATAAACAGCGCCCAGTACCGTGATTCTCACCAACACATAGTCGATAAATTCCGCAGTTTTTTCGCCGGGCCGGATACCGGGGATAAAAGCCCCATATTTACGCAAATTATCAGCCACATCTTCGGTTTTGAAGGTAACTGCTGTGTAAAAAAAGCAGAAAAATACGATCAAACCTACGAACAAAACGTCGTGCACAATGCCTTGCCGAAAAGTCTCAGCAAGCCGTTGCATGAACGGGGTGTGCACCATCATCGTTAACGTAGCGGGAAGCATGATCAAAGAAGAGGCGAAAATAGGAGGAATTACCCCAGAAGTATTAATCTTCAAAGGCAAGTGGGTGCTTTGGCCGCCATACATTTTACGCCCAACTACTCGTTTTGCGTATTGAATTGGAATCCGTCGTTGGCCCCGTTCCGTGAAAATAATCACGAAAAATACCGCAAAAATGATTGCTGCCAAGAGCAAGAGCTTCAGGAAGCTTAGTTCCCCTGTCCTAAACAAACTCCAGGCACTACTAATACCCGTAGGAATATGGGAGGCGATACCCGCAAAAATGATCAAGGAAATACCGTTGCCAATACCACGCTCAGTGATTTGTTCACCAAGCCACATCAAGAAAATAGTTCCACCCAATAGCGTAACCATTGTGACAGCGCGGAAAGCCAAGCCAGGTTCTATCACTACCTCTTTCATTTGCTCCAAACCAACGGCAATACCATAGCCTTGGACTAAACAAAGAAGAACTGTGGCGTAGCGGGTGTACTGGTTGATCTTCTTAGTGCCAGACTCTCCCTCTTTTTGGAGCTGGCCTAATTGCGGAGAAACCACAGTGAGTAATTGGAAAATAATAGAAGCAGAAATATAGGGCATCACTCCAAGCGCCATCACTGAGAAGCGCTCAAGGGCACCGCCGGAGAACATATTAAAAACGCCAAAAATAGTATCGCCCTGGCTAGCAAAGAACCGCATCAGCTCTTCTGAATTCACACCTGGGGTAGGGATATGCACGCCTAGGCGATAAACCGCCAAGGCAAAAATCGTGTAAAAAATCTTCTTCCGTAGCTCTGGAATCTTAAAGAGACCATCAGCTCCGGACATCGATCACCTCTAAGGTAGCACCAGCTTTTTCCAATTTTGCTTTGGCTTCAGCGCTAAACTTATGAGCTCTTACTTTGATGGCTTTGGAAATTTCGCCCATGCCGAGAACTTTCAGCATAGTTTCCGTTCCTTTTAAAATCCCAGCTTCCCGCAAGGTTTCTAAAGAAACTTCTTTCAAGTTAGCTTTTTCCAAAAGCGAGAGATTTACTAGAGCATATTCTTTGCGAGTAAAATTATGGAATCCGCGCTTAGGAATACGGCGAATCATGGGAGTTTGACCCCCTTCGTATCCAATACGACGACCGCCGCCTTTGCGAGCTAAAAGACCTTTATGGCCTTTTCCGGAAGTGTCTCCTTTTCCGCTACCAGCTCCACGCCCCAAACGTTTGTTGTTCTGGGTGGAACCCTTTGCGCCTCTTAATTCTCCTAGACGGATCATGGGGTCTCCTACTCTTCTCTCACTACTTCAACGAGATGAATTACTTTTTTAATCATGCCACGAACGGCTGGGGTATTCGGCAGGGTGCGCTCATCGCGAACTCTACGAAGACCAAGGCCTCTCACGGTATCAATTTGATCCTGAGGGCATCCGATCGTGCTTCTTTTGTGCCTAACCGTTATCGATTTCTTTGCCATAACTTAAACCCTTAGAGAATTTCTGCTACGGACTTATTCCGAGCAGCTGCAATTTTCTCGAATTCACGCAATCTCTTCAATCCATCCATCGTAGCTTTCACTACGTTATGGGGGTTGCGGCTGCGCAATGTTTTGGTGCGTACATTTTGTAAACCAGCGGCCTCTAAAATCCCGCGCACAGTAGCGGAAGCGATTACACCAGTTCCTTCTACAGCGGGCTTCAAAAGTACGCGGCCAGAACAAAACTTACCGATGATATCGTGAGGAATAGACTTCGCTTCCGGAGTGATTGGCACCCGAATCATATTTTTCTTGGCTTGCTTGGAAGCTTTTTTAATAGCCTCAGGAACTTCGTTTGCTTTTCCTAAGCCAATGCCCACTTTACCTTGCCGATCGCCCGCTACTACTACGGCAGCAAAACTAAAGCGGCGACCACCCTTAACTACTTTAGCAACCCGGTTGATGTAGAGAACCTTCTCTTCATACTGGTTACCGTCGGCATCTATATTTTTCTTATTGTCCTGATTCAAAGGAACCTCCGCAAAAAACCATTAAAATTTTAATCCGCCCGCGCGGGCGCCATCAGCAAATGCTTTAATTTTTCCGTGATAGAGATAACCGGCCCGATCAAAGATTACTTTCTCGATCTTAGAAGCAATCGCTTTCTTAGCAAGGGCCTCACCAAGAGCTTGAGCGCCATCTTTGGTATTTTTAATTTTACCTTTTAAATCTTTGGAGTTCGTAGCTAAGGAAAAAACTGTCTTGCCCGACTCATCATTAATGATCTGGGCATAGAAAGCTTTATTGCTGCGAAACACAGCCAAACGAGGACGCTCCGTAGTTCCTTTTACTTTGAAACTAATACGGCGCTTACGACGTAGGCGATTCCGTAGACTATCTGGTGTTTTTTTACTTACCTTTTTCACAACGAACTCCTTATAAAAACTTACTTAGCGCCAGCTGCACCAGCTGCTTTACCAGCTTTACGCTGAACAAATTCACCGGCATAACGAATGCCCTTGCCTTGGTAGGGCTCTACGGGCTTCAAGCCACGAATCTCTGCAGCCACGATTCCCACTTTTTGTTTGTCAGCACCAGTGATGGTAATCTTGGTGTTTTGGTCCACCTTAGCAGTGATGCCTTGAGGCAAAGCAAAAGCTACAGGATGAGAAAAACCCAAAGTTAGGTTCAAGGATTGCCCTTGCACCGCAGCTCTGTATCCCACGCCATTGATTTCTAAACCTTTAGAATAACCAGCATGAACTCCATGCACACAGTTATTCAACAAAGTGCGAGTCAGTCCGTGCAAAGACGCTGCGCCCTCTACTTGGTCGTCGCGGCTTACATGTAGATGATCGCCCTCTACTTTCACTTTGATGCCGTTAGGAAGAGCGTGGCTCAATTTGCCTTTAGGGCCTTCAAAGTGAAATACGTTTTCCTTAGAGCTAACTTTTACTCCAGAAGGAATCTTGATTGACTGTTTTCCAATCCGAGACATTTATCCTCCTACCAAACCGAGCAGAGTAGCTCTCCGCCAACCTGATTTTTCTTGGCATCCCGACCTGTCATTACTCCTTTAGGAGTAGACAGAATCACAATTCCTGCGCCATTTAAAACGCGGGGAATTTCATCTACGCCTACATAGCGGCGTAATCCGGGTTTGCTTTCTCTTTTGATGCCAGTGATAGCTTTCTGGCCAGCATCTACTTTTAGATAGATACGCAAGAAATGTTTGCTATCCGCTCTCACCAGTCGGAAGTTTTTAATGAAGCCCTCTTCCTTCAACACCTTGGCAATATTTGCCTTGATGCGGGAAACGGGTGCTTCCACAGCTTCTAGATTCGCCATATTGGCGTTTCTAATTCTTGTTAAAAGGTCTGCTACAGGATCGGTAACCATGATTTCGATCTCCTTAAAATTCCAATTAGAAGCTGGACTTCGTAACACCGGGCAACTGCCCAGTGAGCGCAAGTTTTCGGAAGCAAATACGACACATATTAAACTTCCGCATGAACGCCCGAGGACGGCCGCACAAAGGACAACGGTTCTTGTGGCGAACCTTGAACTTGGGCGCCTTCTTCATTTTTTCCAGTTTACACTTCTTGGACATTCAACTGCTCCTTATTTCCTAAACGGCATGCCGAGTTCAGCCAGCAACAATCTCGCCGACTCGTTATCATTGGCGGTCGTTACGAACGTAATGTTCAGACCGCGGGCTTTATCCACTTTGTCAAAATTGATTTCAGGGAAAATCACTTGCTCACGCAATCCCAACGTATAGTTGCCACGACCATCGAAAGACTTAGGGCTAATACCCCGGAAGTCACGCACGCGAGGCAAAGCTACGTTCACAAGTCTATCCATAAATTCGTACATGCGCTTTTTACGCAAGGTAACCATGGATCCCAAGGGAATGCCTTTTCTGAGTTTGAAAGCAGCGATCGCTTTTTTCGCTCTAGTAGGAATGGGTTTTTGACCAGTGATCATGGCCAACTCAGCTGTTAAGCTATCCAATACCTTTGGATTCGCTACGGCATCTTTTGTAACCGCATTCACCACGATGCGCTCTAAACGAGGCACTTGCATGGGGTTCGTAAGGTTCAATTTTTTCATCAACGTGGGTACTACTGTTTCTTCGTATTGCTTGCGCAAACGAGGAAAACGATTAGCCACGGGCGAGCCAGGAGCAGCTATTTCGTACAACGAACCAGCGGCGCCCTTATTCTTTTTGCCGGACCCTTCTTTTTTCGGAGCAGCGGCCTTGGGAGCTGCGCCTTCTTTTGTTTCTTTTTTCTTTTCGTCTGCCATGGGTAACCTTCCTAAAATTTATAAAACTTCTGGCGCAAGCGAGATGATCTTCGTGAAACCGTGTCCCCGAAGTTCCCTAGCGATAGGACCAAAAATACGAGTTCCTACGGGCTCTTTTTGAGCGTTTACAAGAACAGCGGCGTTGTCATCAAAACGAATATAAGAGCCATCAGGGCGCTTAATTTCTTTTTTGGTGCGAACTACTACTGCCTTAACAACTTCTCCCTTTTTTACCTTGGAGCCCGTGTCAGCATCTTTCACGGTAGCCACGATAATATCGCCAATCGAAGCATAGCGACGACGGGTACCACCCAAAACTCGGATACACTGGATAGCGCGCGCTCCGGAATTATCGGCTACATCGAGGTTTGATTCTTGCTGGATCATAATCTATTCCCTTTCCTTCCGAATCTTCGGATTAAACACCCGTTGCCTTGCGGAGGATCTCTTTTAGAGCATATCGTTTGTCTTTACTGAGCGGCCGAGTGGCCACAAGTAACACCATGTCCCCGATTTTTGCCGAATTGACTTCATCGTGGGCTTTTACTTTTTTTGTCTTAGTAAGAAATTTTCCATACTTCGCGTGACGAATACGGCGATCTAGTTTCACTACGATTGTTTTCTGCATTTTATTGCTGATTACAATCCCTACTTCTTCACGCTTAGAGCTTTTGTTTTCTACATTTTTTGTCGTCATAAAATTTAATCCTTAACTTAAGCGCGAGACTCTATGGCTTTTGCCGTAATCGCAGTCTTCACTCGAGCCAACTCTTTCCTCGCGAGCTTCATCATCGCCGTGCTCGCCAACTGCCCTGTTTTCGCTTGCATGCGAAGCTGGAAGATATGGTCTTCCAATTCACGAATTTTGGAATAGAGCTCTTTCGCTGCAAGAGCACTGATTTCCTTTTTCTGCTTTGAAATCCGATGTGCCATAAACTCTCCCTACCCCTTTGCCTGTTCTGCGGCTGGGGCGCTCGCATTCAATGCCTTAGAAATAATTTTCGTTTTCAAAGGCAACTTATAGTTAGCCAAACGCATAGCTTCTTTGGCTTCTTGTACAGTCACACCTTTAATTTCATAAAGAACGCGACCTGGCTTAATTACGCATACCCAGTCTTCCACGTTTCCTTTACCGCTTCCCATCCGGGTTTCCGCCGCTTTTTTCGTGCGGGGTTTGTCCGGAAAAATCCGAATCCACATTTGCCCACCCTTTTTGGTGAACTTAGAAACGGCGATACGGGCAGCTTCTATTTGACGCGAAGTAATATAACCACACTCCACGGCTTGCAATCCAAAATCACCATGCAGCAAGGATCCACCACGCAAGGCTTTGCCTTTCATTTTTCCTTTTTGCTGCTTACGCCATTTTACTCTTTTTGGGGCTAGCACGGGCTACTCCTTCTTAATTTGCGCCACTTGCTTCTGCACCTTTGCCAGGTTTACGCAGAGGCACATCGCCTTTATAAATCCAAGTTTTGATACCAATGATTCCATAAGTGGTGCTGGCCTCAGCGGTACCGTAATCGATATCAGCCCGTAGGGTATGTAGAGGAATGCTGCCCTCGCTATAACCTTCGGTACGAGCAATCTCTGCTCCACCCAAACGACCAGAAACTCTCACTTTAATTCCCCGTACGCCCATCTTAATGGCAGTGGCCATAGATTTTTTCATGGCGCGACGGAAAGCCACCCTTTTTTCCAATTGGGAAGCAATCGATTCCGACACCAAAGTGGCATCCACTTCGGGCTTACGAACTTCCAATACGTTCAACAATAATTCATTTTTGGTGAGTGCTTGCACTTCAGCTCGCAATTGATCCACACCGGAACCTTTTTTTCCAATGATCAAACCGGGGCGAGCACTGTAAATATTTACTTTTACTTTGCTAGCAGCGCGCTCGATTTCAATTTTCGAGATACCGGCTTGGTACAATTTTTTCTTCAAGAACTTACGAATGAGGATGTCCTCATGAAGAAGTTCGGAATAATTTTTCTTAGCGAACCAACGGGAATCCCACGTGCGAGTTACACCTAGACGAAATCCTATTGGATTGGTTTTCTGACCCATGTCTTACCTTTCCTCTAAAACCACAGTGATGTGGCTTGTCTTCTTCAATATTCTCATTCCCTGGCCTTTGGCGCGGGAAGTGAACCGCTTCAAAGTAGGACCTTGGTCCACCAGAAGCGACTTGATCACTAAGTTATCTACATCGATCCGGCCCTGCTGTTCCGCATTGGCTACAGCGCTTTCCAAAAGAGTGGAGAGCGTGTGGGCCGTACGTTTTCTAGAGCTGAACTTTAAAATTGTTAGTGCATCATTCACGGATTTTCCACGAACTAGATCCGAGACTAAACGAACCTTTCGCGGCGTAATTCTTATGTGTCGAGCTGTAGCTTTAGATTGCATAAATCCTCACTATTTAGCTGCCGGTGCTGCAGCAGGAGCAGCGGCGGCGGCCTCTTTCTTATCGGCCGGGGTGTGACCAGCAAATTGCCTTGTAGGAGCAAATTCGCCCATTTTATGGCCAACCATATTTTCCGTAACGTAAACAGGGATGAACTTCTTTCCGTTATGAACGGCGAAAGTTAATCCGATGAATTCCGGAAGGATCATTGAACGACGCGACCAGGTTTTGATCGCCTTCTTATCGTTGTTTTCTTTCGCTTTCTCCACCTTTGCAGAAAGGTGGGAATCAACGAAGGGTCCTTTTCTTAACGAGCGTCCCATTTATCCAATCTCCTTAGCGACGGCGCTTCACGATGAAGCTGTCAGTGCGTTTATTGTTACGAGTCTTATAGCCTTTGGTGTACCAGCCCCAAGGGGAACGAGGTAGACCACCAGAAGCCTTACCTTCACCACCACCCATGGGGTGATCGATGGGGTTCATGGCCACACCGCGAGTGGTAGGACGAATGCCCATTTTTCTGGAGCGTCCGGCTTTACCGATCGTAATGTTCTCGTGTTCCGTATTGCCGATTTGTCCGATAGTAGCGCGGCAATCTAAGAGTACTCGGCGTACTTCACCAGAAGGCATACGAACTTGTCCGTATTCACCTTCCCGGCCCAACACCTGGGCGTATGCACCGGCAGAACGAACCATTTGGCCGCCTTTACCCGGACGCAATTCAATATTGTGAACCAACGTACCCACAGGAATATTTTTTAGGCTCAACGTATTGCCTGGCTTGATGTCCGCGTCTTCACTGGAGATCACGGGATCGCCCACATTCAAATTGAGGGGGGCCAAGATGTAACGCTTTTCACCGTCTACATATTGCAGAAGAGCGATGAAGGCCGTGCGGTTAGGATCATATTCTAAAGCCACAACTTTAGCGGGAATGCCCACTTTGTCGCGCTTGAAATCAATCAAACGATAGTGTTGACGTACGCCTCCACCCTGGTGACGAGTGGTAATACGGCCATGGTTGTTCCGTCCAGCTTTAGACTTCTTAGGCTCCAAGAGGCTTTTTTCAGGATCCTTTTTCGTGAGGATACTAAAATCTGCCGTGGTCAAGAATCTTCTAGACGGTGTTATCGGCCGGTATGTTTTAACTGCCATTTTCTCTATACCTTTCCTTGTTTCACAGTTTTTCAGCCTTAAATGGGGCTATACCTACTGCTCATACTCCCTTGAAAAACTCGATTTTCTCGCCTTCTTTCAGGGTAACCGTTGCTTTCTTCCAAGAATTTGTTTTTGCTTCGCCATGTTTTGTTCGATAGGCTTTGCCTGGAACAACTGACGTATTAACGCTCATTACTTTCACTTTGAAAAAACGCTCAATAGCCGCTTTGATTTCAGGCTTAGTGGCGCTCAAAGTTACTTCAAAAGCTACTTGCCGTACTTTTTCCGCTTGAGCAGTGCTTTTTTCGCTGAGAATTGGTCTTTTAATTACGTTTACAGCTGACATTGTTTTCTCCCAACCTTATGCCCTGGCCGCAGCCGACTTAGCGGCTTTGCCTTTAGCTGTTTTTACTTTTGCTGGCTTGGCTGCTTTCTTTTCTCCGCTTAAACGCTCAGAGAGCATTTCAGCCGCTTTTTTCGAAAGCACTAACCATTCGTGATTCACTACATCGAATACGTTTACCCCTTCAGTACGCAAGTACTTGTGAGTGGCAAGATTTCTAGCAGCGAATTCTAAATTTTTGTTGTCGGCATCCACTAACAACGCCTTTTTGAAACCGAAGGTATCCAAAACACCGGCGATTTCTTTTGTTTTAGCTTTGAGCTTCAAGTCATCTAACACCATCAAGCGCTCGCTACCGAGTTTATCGGATAGAGCAGAACGCAAGGCCGCTTGAGCCATTTTTTTAGGAAACGCTTTAAAATAACAGCGCGGCTTAGGACCAAAACTCTCACCGCCACCAGGCATCAAGGGAGAACGAGTGGTACCTTGCCGAGCATTACCAGTGCCCTTTTGCCGAAATGGCTTACGACCACCACCACGAACTTCCGCTTTGGTTTTCGTAGAAGCCGTACCGCGACGACGACCTGCCAACTGGGTAACTACTGCTTGGTGCACCAGAGCAGAACTTATTTCTGCCTTGAACACAGAGTCAGCGAGGTCTACCTCACCCACTTCTTGCTTCTTCAAATTATAAACTTTAACGAGTGCCATATATTTAAATCCTATTTATTACGCTTTGGCCGCTTTGCTTTTAGTCTTTTTCTTGGCCTTGGTGATACGAACAACCCCGTTTTTTGCACCGGGAACCGCACCCTCAATCAAGAGCAGCTTATTTTCTGCATCATAAGATACGACTTTTAAATTTTGCGTGGTTTGCGTGTCTGTTCCCATGTGCTTAGCCATTTTGTGGCCAGGAAATACGCGTCCAGGATCGGCGCGATTACCAATAGAGCCAGGAGCACGGTGAGAAACAGAGTGACCGTGAGTGGCGGGCGATCCGCCAAAATTCCAAACCTTCATTACCCCTTGGAAGCCCTTTCCTTTGGTGGTGCCTTGCACATCTATGGTCAAACCAGGAGTTAAAAACTCAGTGCCGATTACCGCACCCACAGCCGCAGAAGGCTCTGCTTTGGGCAGGCGCACTTCTTCCACATGATAAAAACCGGGAGCTCCAGCTTTTTGAAAATGACCCTTTTCGGCCTTATTTACCCGTTGGGCTTTTTTTGTTCTAAATCCCAACTGCAAACCGTCATAGCCTTCTTTTGCCAAAGACTTTACTTGGGTCACAACAGTATTTTCTTTTAAACTAATCACTGTAACGGGAATGGAGCGGCCCTCTTCATCAAAGACCCGGGTCATTCCAGCTTTGGTTCCGTAAATCAACGGCAAGGAGATCGTTGCTCCTGCAGCAGCCGTAGAATTTTGGTTTTCAGTAGTATTCTCACTCATAAATCACTCCAAAAAAGCGTCGGTTAGGACTTAATCTCCACATCCACGCCAGCGGACAAATCTAACTTCATCAAGGAATCCACGGTTTGTTGGGTGGGCTCCAAAATATCGATCAAGCGTTTATGGGTACGAACTTCAAACTGCTCCCGCGATTTCTTATCGATGTGAGGAGAACGAAGTACAGTATACTTGTTGATCACCGTAGGGAGTGGAATCGGACCAGCCACTTTCGCGCCAGTTTGTTTAGCCGTATTCACGATCTCCCATACAGATTGATCCAGTACGCGGTGATCAAATGCTTTTAATTTAATACGAATTTTTGTTTCCATTACTCAATGATCTCCGACACAACACCAGCGCCTACAGTTCTGCCGCCTTCACGAATCGCGAAGCGCAACTCTTTGTCCATAGCTACTGGGGTGATTAGTTCCACAGAGATCGACACGTTGTCTCCAGGCATCACCATCTCTACGTTAGCCGGCAACTCCACCACACCAGTCACGTCCGTAGTACGGAAGTAAAACTGTGGGCGGTAGCCTTTGAAGAATGGAGTGTGACGTCCACCCTCTTCTTTGGAGAGAACGTAAATCTCTGCTTTGAATTTCTTGTGCGGCTTGATCGAACCAGGAGCACAGAGCACTTGTCCACGCTCCACGTCCTCTTTCTTCGTTCCACGAAGAAGGGCGCCCAAGTTGTCTCCAGCTTGGCCATGATCCAACAATTTACGGAACATCTCGATTCCAGTAACCGTCGTCTTCTGGGTAGGACGAATTCCTACGATCTCGATATCGTCACCGATCTTGATTTGTCCACGCTCCACACGGCCCGTCACTACGGTTCCACGTCCTGAGATCGTAAACACGTCTTCCACTGGCATCAAGAAAGGCTTGTCGATATCCCGCTTTGGCTCAGGGATAAAGCTGTCACAAGCTTCCATGAGTTTCATGATCGCGCCTTCACCGAGTTCGCCCTTATCGCCTTCGAGAGCTTTCAAGGCAGATCCGATTACTACGGGAACTTTATCACCTGCAAACTTGTAAGAGGTGAGCAAATCACGAACTTCCATCTCTACAAGATCCAGAAGTTCTTTGTCGTCCACCATGTCGGCTTTGTTCAAAAACACTACGATCGCTGGTACGCCCACCTGACGGGAGAGCAGAATGTGCTCCCGGGTCTGAGGCATGGGTCCGTCAGCGGCAGATACTACTAGAATAGCTCCGTCCATCTGCGCGGCCCCCGTGATCATGTTCTTCACATAGTCAGCGTGGCCGGGGCAGTCTACGTGCGCATAGTGACGTTTATCTGTCTCGTACTCCACGTGCGCCGTGTTGATCGTGATCCCACGGGCTTTCTCTTCCGGCGCAGAGTCGATCTGGTCATAAGCTTTGAACTCAGCTCCGCCCTTCTGCGACAACACTTTCGTGATCGCTGCCGTCAAACTCGTCTTACCATGATCCACGTGCCCGATCGTTCCGATGTTCACGTGCGGCTTCTTACGCTCAAACTTTCCTCTTGCCATCTTCTCTGCCTCCTAAACGCAAGTGCGTATTCGTATAAACAAAACTTATTCTATTCCGGTAATCTTATAGCGAATCTCTTTCGCCAAAGCCGGTGTAACTAAATCATATCTAGCAGGTTCCATTGTGTAGCTAGCGCGACCCTGGCTCATCGAACGAAGTTTCGTCGAATAACCAAACATCTCCTTCAGCGGAACTTCGCTCCGAATCGCTTGGATTCCAGACCGAGGATTCATGCTGAGCACACGCCCACGTCGACCGTTCAAATCCCCTATAACCTCGCCCATAAATTCATCAGGGGTGACGATCTCGCAACTCATGATCGGCTCCAGTAAAACTGGTTTAGCCTTTTCACAAGCGCTTCTAAATGCCAGAGTAGAGGCGATTTTGAAGGCGATTTCGGAGGATTCAGCCTCGCGAAAGCTACCGTCGACCAATACTGCCCGGATGTCCACAATGGGAAATCCGGCAAAAACTCCTGCGTCCAGAGCTTCTATCACACCCTGTTTTACCGATCCAACGAATTTTTCGGGTACTTTCAGGGGAGAAACTTGGTTTAAAAACTCAAAACCTGACCCTCTTTCCCTGGGAAAAACTTTCAACACACAATGTGCGAAATGATTCTTACCGGCCATTAATCGCTCTACCACGGAATCGCCCGTGGCCTCTTGGGAAATGGTTTCTCGGTAAGACACCTGGGGATTGCCCACATTGGCGTCGACCCGAAACTCCCGCAACAGCCGGTCTTTAATGATTTCCAAATGGAGCTCGCCCATGCCACTAATCAGCATTTGGCCGGTGTCTTCATTAGCATTAACCCGGAAGGTAGGGTCCTCTAAAGACAAAACATCCAATGATTTCTTTAGCTTATCCGAATCCGCTTGGGTTTTAGGCTCAATGGCCATGGAAATCACGGGCTCGGGGAACTCCATTTTTTCAAGCAAAATGGGAGCAGATTCATCACAGAGAGTATCTCCCGTGGAGGTAAATCGTAGGCCGATGGCCGCCGCGATTTCCCCAGTGCTAATAGAGGGGATTTCTTCCCGTTTATTGGCATGCATCAAAAGTAGCTTAGAAATCTTCTCTTTTTTATTTTTCACAGGATTATGAACGGCCTTACCTACCTCTAACTTGCCGCTATAGACCCGAATGAAGGTTAGCACCCCAGAGAAGGAATCGCTGGCGATCTTAAAAGCTAATGCAGAAAAGGGCTCTTCATCGGCAGGCTTACGTTCTAAGATTTTTTCCTCATTTTTAACATCGTGGCCCTTAACAGGCGGTAATTCTAAAGGCGACGGCAGGAAAGCTACCACCGCATCTAAAAGCGGTTGCACGCCAATATTTTTAAAGGAAGCACCACAAGTAACAGGAACGATTTTCCCAGCGATTGCGCCTTTACGAAGAGCGGCTAGAATTTCCTGTTCGGAAATAGCTTCTTCCATAATAAACTTTTCAGCTAACGCATCATCCAGCGCCGTAACTTCATCCATCAGCTTGGAACGGGCCTCGGCGGCAGCATCTTGCATATCTGCGGGGATCGCCACTTCTTCAAAAACATCGCCATTGCCCGCGCGCCAAACATAGGCTTTCATGGAAATAAGATTCACTAAGCCCTGGAAAGTATCTTCGGCGCCTATGGGAAGTTGTACGGGGATCGGATTGGCTTTTAACTTTTCTTTTATTTCTCGTACTACAGCGAAAAAATCCGCGCCAACTCTATCCATTTTATTTATATACACCACCCGCGGCACATGGTAGCGATCTGCTTGGCGCCACACTGTTTCGCTTTGGGGCTCAACTCCACCTACGGCACAGAAAACGGCTACAGCTCCATCTAGCACTCTTAGCGAGCGCTCCACTTCAATCGTAAAATCCACGTGCCCAGGAGTGTCGATAATATTAATGCGATAATCTTTCCAAAAGCAGGTGGTAGCGGCTGCGGTGATGGTAATTCCCCGCTCTTGCTCTTGGGGCATCCAATCCATGGTAGCGGTGCCTTCATGCACTTCACCTAGGCGATGTACTTTTTTAGTGAAATAGAGAATGCGCTCGGTAGTGGTAGTTTTACCGGCATCAATATGCGCCATAATGCCAATATTGCGCATTGCTTTTAAGGCAGACGGACTCGCCATAATTCTGTGCTGCAGTATCTCAGGGGACTTACAGCAACCCTTCTCTCAAAATAAAAGGGCCCCTTCGAAAATCGAATCAGGCCCCGAGTACAAAAACTCTTTTAGAAACGGAAATGCGAAAACGCCTTGTTAGCTTCCGCCATACGGTGCACATCTTCACGGCGCTTAATAGCTCCGCCACGCATTTGGTACGCATCCATAAATTCGCCAGCCAAGCGCTCTCTCATGCTCTTTTCTGTGCGTTTACGAGCAAACTCAATGATCCAACGGGAAGACAACGATTGTCTCCGGGATGGACGCACTTCAACGGGCACTTGATAGTTAGCACCACCAACCCGACGGCTCTTCACTTCTACGTGAGGCTTCACATTATCGATAGCCTTCTTAAAAATCTTCAAAGGATCATCATTTAATTTTTCTTGAATGATATCCAGGGAACCGTACAGAATTCCCTCTGCCACAGATTTTTTACCACCCCTCATTAGGGCGTTAATAAATTTAGAAACAACCACATCGTGGAATTTCGGATCTGGAATGATTTCTCTTTTGGCGATTACTTTTTTGCGACCCACAAATAACTCCTAAATTACGAAGATTTAGCTGGACGTTTAGCGCCGTACTTAGAACGGCTTTGTTTTCTGTTAGCCACGCCTTGGGCGTCCAACGTGCCACGAACTGTATGGTAACGAACACCAGGCAAATCTTTCACCCTGCCTCCGCGAATTAGCACAATGGAGTGCTCTTGGAGGTTGTGGCCGATACCTGGAATATAACTGGTTACTTCCATTCCATTCGTAAGACGAACCCGGCAAACTTTCCGCAAAGCAGAGTTCGGCTTTTTAGGAGTGGTAGTATACACGCGAGTGCAAACTCCCCGTTTTTGCGGGCAGGCCTTTAGCGCCGGAGAGGCGGTACGGCTCTTTTTGTCGTGTCGACCTTTTTTAATTAGCTGGCTAATAGTAGGCATTCTTTTTTCCTTGTTCCTAAGCCTTGCATCTATAGCAAGGCTCCTTTCTAAGCGTCAAGGGATTCGATCAGACTTTAGATCAAAGCCGAGGGTATTTCAGCCCCAGCCGTGTCTTTCTCTAGATCGTCTTCCTCATCTAAATCCACATTATCCACTTCAATATCGAAGTTTTTGTATCGGGCTAAGCCTGTTCCCGCAGGAATGAGGCGTCCCATAATCACGTTTTCCTTCAAGCCGCGGAGAGAGTCCGTTTTTCCACCCAAGGCAGCTTCCGTGAGCACCTTCGTGGTTTCTTGGAAGGAAGAAGCCGAGATGAAGCTGTTCGTAGAAAGGGAAGCTTTTGTGATCCCCAACAATACAGGCTCGCACACAGCAGGCCGGCCATTATCAGCCAACACTCTGGCATTCTCTTCATCGAATGTCATACGATCGATCGTTTCACCCACGATGAAAGTAGAATCTCCCACGTCCGTTACTTTCACTTTGCGCAACATCTGACGAACAATGGTTTCGATATGTTTATCGTTAATTTTCACACCTTGGAGACGATATACTTCTTGGATTTGATCCACTAAGTAACGAGCCAATACGGTGATTCCACGTACCCGCAAGATATCATGCGGGTTGATGGGACCGTCGATGAGGGCTTCACCAGAGCGAACATAATCGCCCTCGTTCACTACCAAGTGACGACCTTTGGGCACCAAATATTCCACCGGCTCTTTGCCCGTGGCAGCATCTGGGCTAACCACGATTTTCCGTTTGCCCTTCGTATCTTTACCGAAAGAAATCGTTCCATCCACTTCAGAGATGATAGCGGCATCTTTAGGTTTACGGGCTTCGAACAACTCGGCCACCCGAGGAAGACCTCCGGTGATATCCGTAGTTTTTGTGGTTTCTCGAGAAATTTTTGCAATCACGTCACCAGAGTGGATTTCGTCGCCCGATTGAATCGGAACTACGGCGCCCACAGGCAACATATAAATCGCTTTACGGTTAGAACCAGCAATGAGAGCCGTTTCACCTTTTTCGTCCACGATAATCACTTTCGGACGTTTTTCTGTCTTTGTCTCAATGATCACGCGGTGAGAAAGACCGGTTACAGGGTCGAATTGCTCTTGCGTGGTCACAGAATCTTCTAGTTCCTCAAACTTCACGAAACCAGAAGCTTCGGTGAGAATCGGTACAGAGTATGGATCCCACTCTGCCAACTTCGCTCCGCCCACTACGCTATCGCCTTCTTTTACGAGCAACTTCGCGCCGTATACGATGGGATATTTTTCTATCTCTCGACCTTCGGGGGTCAAGATGGAAATTTCAGCCTGACGATTCATTACTGTCATACCGCCGGCCCGGTTTTTCACAGAAACCAAGTTATGGAATTTCACCAATCCTTTGGCTTTTGCTTCTACCGTTGCTTGTTCTACACGACGGCTAGCAGTACCGCCCACGTGGAAGGTACGCATGGTGAGCTGGGTTCCAGGTTCACCGATGGATTGTGCAGCGATCACGCCCACGGTTTCACCGATATTCACCAAGCTTCCGCGACTCAAATCACGGCCATAGCAGAACTGGCAGGTTCCGTTTTTAGATCTGCAAGTGAGAACGGAGCGAATTTTCACGCGGTCGATGCCGGCACGTTCAATATCTTGCACTAAACCTTCGGTAACTTCACGACCCGCTTTTCCAACTACATGATTGTTCACGGGATCCACTATGTCTTCTAAGATCACGCGACCAAGGATACGGTCACCGATTTTCTCGATGATTTCTCCGCCTTCGATCAAAGCACTCACCCAAACACCTTCAGTGGTGCCGCAATCTTGCTCCATCACCACCATGTCTTGAGAAACATCCACAAGACGACGGGTGAGGTAACCAGAGTTAGCGGTTTTCAAGGCCGTATCAGCCAAGCCCTTACGGGCACCGTGAGTAGAGATGAAGTATTGAAGAACCGTGAGACCTTCACGGAAATTCGCTGTAATCGGTGTTTCGATAATTTCGCCAGATGGTTTCGCCATCAAACCCCGCATACCGCAGAGCTGACGAATCTGAGCGTTGGAACCCCTTGCTCCAGAATCCGCCATCATGTGGATCGGATTGAAGCTTGGAACTTCCACTTTGTCGCCCTTATCAGAAACGATGGTTTCCGTTCCGATTTTTTTCATCAACTCGGATGCGATTCCTTCAGAAGTTTGGGCCCAGATGTCGATTACTTTGTTGTAGCGCTCACCATCGGTGATCAAACCTTCGATGTATTGGTTTTCAATTTCTTGCACTTGTTTATAACCAGCATCGAGAAGATTTTGTTTCTTCTCCGGAATCAACATATCGTGGATAGAAATCGAGGTACCAGCGCGGGTAGAGCGCTTGTAGCCCAAGCTCATCAAAGCGTCTGCGAGCAATACAGTTTCTTTGTTACTCGCTAAGCGGAAGCATTTATCAATCAAATCCGCTAAGGATTTTTTATCCATGGTGCGGTTGTAAACCGTGAACGGAATGGCGTTAGGCACGATTTCCGAAAGGAGCACGCGGCCCACGGTGCTTTCGTGCACAAAACCTTGTACACGGCATTTGATCTTAGCGTGGATGTCGAGCTCACCGATGGAGTGAGCATAGTTCACCTCCATAGCGCTGGAGAATACGCGGCCTTCGCCAAGAGCAAAGGGGCGATCCCTGGTCATATCGTACAAACCAAGAACGATATCTTGGGAAGGAACGATGATGGGCTTGCCGTTCGCAGGAGAAAGCACGTTATTAGTAGACATGATCAGCACACGGCACTCGATCTGTGCTTCCACAGAAAGAGGAACGTGCACGGCCATTTGGTCACCGTCGAAATCTGCGTTAAAAGCAGCACAAACAAGAGGATGCAACTGGATTGCTTTACCCTCAATCAAGATGGGCTCAAACGCTTGGATACCCAAACGGTGCAAAGTAGGTGCGCGGTTCAAAAGCACGGGGTGCTCTTTCACGATTTCTTCGAGAATATCCCAAACTTCTGGGCGCTCGCGCTCCACCATTTTCTTAGCGCTCTTAATGGTGGTTACGAAACCGTACTCAGAGAGTTTGTTGTAAATGAAAGGCTTAAAGAGCTCGAGGGCCATTTTCTTGGGCAAGCCGCACTGATGCAGCTTCAATTCAGGGCCCACCACGATCACAGAACGGCCAGAGTAATCCACCCGTTTACCGAGAAGGTTTTGACGGAAACGACCCTGCTTTCCTTTCAACATATCGGAAAGGGAGCGTAGCGGACGCTTATTGGGCCCCGTAAAGGTTTTGCCGCGACGGCCGTTGTCGAAAAGAGCGTCTACTGCTTCTTGCAACATCCGCTTTTCGTTGCGGATGATGATGTCAGGAGCGTTCAACTCGATCAAACGCTTCAAGCGGTTGTTACGGTTGATCACCCTGCGATAAAGATCGTTCAAGTCAGAGGTGGCGAAACGTCCACCCTCCAAGGGCACCAAGGGCCGCAATTCTGGTGGAATTACGGGAATGCACTCCAACATCATCCACTCAGGACGGTTATTGGATTGTTTCAAGGCTTCAAAAACTTTCAAGCGCTTGATGAGTTTGGTGCGCACAGCTTCCGAAAGATTGGATTTCAATTCTTTCCGCAACTGACGAGCCATGAGCTCTACATCGGTTTTCTTGAGTAACTCAAGAACAGCTTCTCCACCCATCTCGGCTCGGAAATTTTTACCTTCTGTTACTAATTCTGAATATTTTTCTTCGCTGATGATTGATTTCTCGTTCAAGCCAGTGTCACCAGCTTCCACCACGATATAAGCTTCGCAGTAGAGAACTTTTTCGATCTCTTTCAAAGTAAGATCTAATACAGCGGCAATACGGCTAGGTAAAGAACGCAGGAACCAAATGTGAGCCACAGGAGTGGCCAATTCGATATGACCCAAACGTTCCCTACGCACTTTCGATTGCGTAACTTCTACACCGCACTTCTCACAGATCACTCCGCGATACTTCATGCGCTTGTATTTTCCACAAAGGCACTCGTAATCCTTGATGGGACCAAAGATTTTTGCGCAAAAGAGGCCATCCCGCTCGGGCTTAAACGTACGATAATTGATCGTTTCAGGTTTTTTTACTTCCCCGAAAGACCATTTGCGGATCATTTCCGCGCTGGCGATGGAAATCTTAACTGCCGAAAAACTCAAAGGATCTTTGGGCTTGTCGAAGAAATTAAGCAGATCTTTCACGTGTACCTCTATTCAAAACAGTTATTCGCAAAAACTCTTCTAAAACTTTTTGTTACTTCTCAGGCACTTCTACTAGTTCCACGTTGAGCGCCAAGGATTGGAGCTCTTTTGTGAGAACGTTGAAAGACTCTGGAAGTCCAGGCTCGAGAATTCTCTCACCCTTCACGATTGCTTCGTACATACGGTTACGGCCGGTAACGTCGTCGGATTTAACCGTCAACATTTCCTGCAAAGTATAAGCGGCGCCGTACGCCTCTAATGCCCACACTTCCATCTCTCCTAAGCGCTGACCACCGAGCTGAGCTTTACCGCCCAGAGGTTGTTGCGTAACGAGAGAGTAAGGACCGATAGAACGAGCGTGGATTTTTTCGTCTACCAAGTGGTGAAGTTTCAACATGTACATCACGCCCACGGTTACATCCTGGGCGAAAACTTCGCCAGTCATGCCATCGTAGAGAGTGAACTTGTTGTCTTCGGGCAATTGACCCAATTTCAATAGATCGCGAATGTCTTGTTCCTTAGCGGAATCAAATACTGGGGTAGCGATACGTACGCCATCTTTCAACGAGCGTGCGATACGCTTCAATTCATCTTCTGAAGCTGCATCAATGTATTTATCCACTTCTGCACTGGTGTAGATCGCCTTGATCATCTTGCGAAGTTCATTGGCGTTCCACTTGGTTTCCAGCATTTCATTAATCTTGTTGCCGATACCTAAGCATGCACCACCCAACATCAACTCTAAGAGCTGACCGATGTTCATCCGGCTAGGTACGCCCAATGGATTGAGAATCATCCCTACGGGCGAACCATCGGCCAAGAACGGCATGTCTTCTTCAGGAACGATTTTGGAAACCACCCCTTTGTTACCGTGACGGCCGGCCATTTTATCGCCCACTTGGATCCGGCGTTTAATGGCCAAAGTTACTTTAACCATTTTAATCACGCCAGGAGCCAACTCATCGCCACGCTTCATGCGCTCAGCGCGCTCTTTGAAAATGGCTCGGATGAGATCCATTTTTTGTTTAGCGGCCTGCATGAGCTGGGTGAGCTCATCTTCTAGGTTTTGCTTCAAGGGAATGAAACCCAAGAGTTCAAATTGAATATTTTTTAACTTCTCAGCGGTGATCTCATCACCTTTTTCCAAGAGAGTTACGGAACCATCTTCAGAAAGAAGTTTTCCGGTAGTTTTTTCACCAGCCAACAACTTCGTGAGTTTTTCCAAAGTAGCGGAGCGAATTGCATCGATCTCTACTTTTTCATCCCTACGCAAGTTAGCGATTTGGCCTTCAAGAATTTGTACGGAACGATCATCTGGCTCCGTTCCTTCTCGGGCAAACACTTGGGCACCAATTACGGTACCAAAAATACCAGTGGGAACTCTTAGGGAAGTATCCCGCACATCACCGGCTTTTTCGCCGAAGATAGCTCTGAGTAGTTTCTCTTCAGGAGAAAGCTGGGTTTCACCTTTAGGAGTTACTTTACCCACCAAGATATCGCCGGGTTTTACTTCGGCACCAATGCGAATGATCCCCGAAGAATCAAGATCCTTCAAAGCCTCTTCCCCTACGTTTGGAATATCTCGGGTAATCTCTTCTTTTCCAAGTTTCGTATCGCGGGCGATACATTCGAACTCTTGGATGTGGATAGAGGTGAACGTGTCTTGCTTGATGAGATTTTCACTAAGAATAATAGAATCTTCGAAGTTGTAACCATTCCAAGGCATGAACGCTACTAAGATGTTTTGGCCGAGGGCTAATTCACCTGCATGGGTTCCGGGACCATCGGCGATCACATCACCTTTTTTCACTTTGTCGCCAATACGCACTAGGGGCACCTGGTTCCAGCAAGTGTCTTGGTTGGAGCGCTGGTACTTGATCAAGCTATAGATATCGATATCCGACTCTAATTCCTTAGAACCAGCCTTACCCGTAGCAGCGGAATCGCGCTTAATCACGATACGACCACCGTCTACCTTGAGAACTTCACCGCTATTTAAAGCAGTAACAGTGGCACCGGAATCTTTAGCCACGATTCGCTCTACGCCCGTGCCCACAAGAGGAGAGCTGGTGCGGAGCAAAGGCACAGCCTGCCGTTGCATGTTGGAACCCATGAGCGCGCGGTTTGCGTCGTCGTGCTCCAAGAAAGGAATCAAAGAAGCGGCTACGGAAACCAATTGATCGGGCGCTACGTCCATCAATTCCACTTCTTCTGGATGAACCATGGCGAAATCGCCCTTTCTACGGGCGGGAACCAAGGTGCCATCTTCAAAACGGGAATCCGTAAGAACTTTCTTGCTCACCTGAGCGATAACTTTATTTTCTTCTTCCGTAGCGGTGAAGTAACGGATTTCGTCGGTGAGTTTATTTTCTTTCACCACCCGATAAGGTGTTTCGATGAATCCATATTGGTTCACGCGTGCATAAGAAGAAAGCGAAGAGATCAAGCCGATGTTTGGTCCTTCGGGAGTTTCAATTGGGCAGATTCGTCCATAGTGCGTGGTATGAACGTCACGCACTTCGAAACCAGCGCGCTCGCGAGTAAGACCACCGGGGCCAAGGGCCGAAAGACGGCGCTTGTGGGTGATTTCCGAAAGCGGGTTGGTTTGATCCATAAACTGGGAGAGCTGAGAAGAGCCGAAAAACTCTTTTACCACAGCGCTCACAGGCTTTTGGTTAATCAAATCATGGGGCATCAGAGTTTCAATTTCCTGAAGAGCCATACGCTCTTTAATCGCCCGCTCCATCCGCACTAAACCGATGCGATATTGGTTTTCCAATAGCTCGCCTACGGCCCGAACACGACGGTTACCCAAATGATCGATATCGTCGATCACGCCAACACCATTGTTCAAATCCGTGAGGTACTTCATCGTCTCGATGATGTCCTCATTGGTGAGCGTGGTTTTATCCGTAGGGATTTTGAGGTGAGGAAATTTATAGTTGATCTTCAAACGACCCACATTGGACAGATCGTAGCGATCAGAATTGAAGAACATGTTCTCAAAAAGCTCTTTTGCAGCTTCGATCGTGGGCGGATCACCAGGACGCATACGACGATAAATTTCAATCAACGCCTCTTCTTGAGAGTTCATTTTGTCAGCCACGAGAGTATCGCGGATGAAAGAACCCACAGTGATTGGATCCGTAAAGATCACCTTGATCTTCTTCATTTGCTTCATGAGCTTCTTCACTAGTTCTAAAGAAAGCTCCGTATTGGCTTCCACCAAAACTTCACCCGTTTTAGAGTCCACGTGGTCTTCGGAAATCACTTTGCCAGCCAAGGCTTCCAAAGGAATCTCGATGCGCTTCAAGCCAGATTCTTTCACCTTATCGATTACAGCTTTGGTGTATTTACGATTCTTCTTCACCAACACATCGCCAGTTTTGGGATGCAATAGATCCTCATCAGCCCGTTGGCCCAAGAGCAAATCGAAATCCAATTCGCGGAACACTTTTTCTTTGTCGAAAGAATAGGTTTCCACTTTGTAAAAGGTGTTCAAGATCTCTTGAACGCTCATGCCCAAAGCGCGGAGGATAATGGTGGCATGGAACTTACGCTTACGATCGATCCGGGCCCACAAAATATCTTTGTGATCGAATTCAAAATCCAACCAAGATCCGCGGTGCGGAATGATACGAGCGCTATATAACAATTTACCGCTGGAGTGAGTTTTGCCGTAGTCGTGGTCGAAAATCACACCAGGAGAACGGTGCAACTGGGACACGATTACCCGCTCAGTGCCGTTCACAATGAACGAACCCGCGTCGGTCATGAGCGGAATTTCGCCCATATAAACTTCTTGCTCTTTGATATCGCGGATATTGCGGTTACCCGTGCTCTCATCTACATCAAACACGATCAAACGAACGGTGATCTTGAGGGGGGCGGCGAAGGTCATGCCCCGCTGACGGCACTCGCGCACATCGTACTTAGGGGTCTCCAGCACGTAGGAATCAAATTCCAAGTTGGCTGTTTTATTAAAATCTTCGATAGGGAAAACGGAATGAAAAGCCGCTTGTAAACCAGAGGTGCGCCGTTTGCTCGGCTCCACGTCGATCTGCAAAAAATCTTGATAAGATTTCTTCTGCAGTTCGATTAAGTCTGGGATCTCAATGCTTCTATGAATTTTTGCGTAATTCTTACGTACTTGTTTGATACTAGTGAATAACGACGCCATGTATTTCCCTACTTATTGACCCAAAAAATTCTAAACTAAAAAACGGCAATTCCCCGCTCGCAAAAACTGCGAGCGAGGAGCCCTAGCCGGATCGCCGGCGAACAGTAGAAATTACTTAATTTCTACTTTCGCGCCTACAGCTTCCAACTTCTTCTTCATTTCTTCGGCATCTTTCTTAGCCACGCCATCTTTCAATGGCTTGGGAGCGCCTTCCACGAGGTCTTTAGCTTCTTTCAAGCCCAAGCCCGTGATGCCGCGCACTTCTTTAATCACTTCGATTTTCTTGTCGCCAGCGGCAGCAAGAACAACCGTGAACTCTGTTTTCTCTTCAGCAGCAGCACCGCCAGCGGCGCCAGGAGCTGCGGCGAAAGCCATAGGAGCAGCGGCGGAAACGCCGAATTTCTGCTCCAAGTCTTTCACCAAGTTAGAGAGTTCGAGAACCGTCATCGATTCGATGGCGGAGATAAGATCTTCTTTCGATATATTTGTAGACATTTTAGTATCCTCCTAGATTGTTAGTAAACGTATTAGCTCTTACCCTTGTTGCCCTTTTTTATCGGCCACAGCCTGGAGCACTCGGGTAAAATCTCTTTGAACCGCGTTAAGCACAGTTACGAAATTCCTGATTGGTCCATTCATGACACTCAACAATTGACCAATTAGCTGTTCCCGAGAAGGGAGCGTGGCCAATTGCTTAATTTGAGCTTCACTCATTACCTGGTCGCCCAGAAATCCCTCTTTAATGGAAAACGCTTCCACCTTTTTAGAGAACTCAGCAATAGCCTTCGCCATCTCCACTGCATCTCCAAGGGCGAAACAGGTAACCATTGGACCAGCCAGTTTTTCTACTGCCTTTTCCTTTGGACTCCCCTTCAACGCGATTCGCACTAAATTGTTTTTGGCTACCTTCACGACAACTTTTTTGTCGCGCATGGAGCGCCGTAAAAGATTCATCTCCTCCGAGGTGACTCCTTTGTAATCCGCAAACACTACAGCAGAAGCCTTGCTGAAGTTTGTTTTCAGCTGGTCTACCGATTCTTGTTTCGTAACTACTTTCATCTCACACCCCTTAGATCAAACCCTTGGACGCATCCGAAGGATCCACAAGGATCCCGGGGCCCATGGTCGTGGAAATGCACACTTTTTTAATATAAACCCCTTTAGATGTGGGGGGCTTTAATCGCAGCAAGGTGCTGAAAAATACGTCGAAGTTGTCCTTCAGTTTTTGTGGACCAAAGCTGCGCTTACCGATCATGCACTGTACGATTCCCGACTTTTCAGTACGGAATTCTACTTTACCGGCCTTTTGCTCTTTCACTGCCTTAGCGATATCCGCTGTAACAGTACCAAGCTTTGGGTTCGGCATGAGTCCACGAGGGCCAAGGATTTTCGCTACTTTAGAAATCGCCACCATCATATCGGGAGTGGCAACGGCTTTATCGAAATCCATCCAACCGTCGTTAATTTTTTGCACTAAATCTTCTGCGCCCACAAAATCCGCACCAGCGGCTTCTGCGTCTTTAGCTTTTTCGCCTTTAGCAAACGCGATCACGCGGGTGGTTTTCCCTACACCGTGGGGCATAACTACAGCGGACCGAACTTGCTGATCCGATTGCTTTGCATCCACGCCGAGATTCACGCACACATCCACGCTCTCGTCGAATTTGGCAAAAGCTACTTCCGTGGCCAACTTGAGAGCTTGGTCAAGGGTGTATCTTTTTTCTCTGTCTACTTTGGCATCTGCCGCACGGAATTTTTTTCCACGCTTCACGCCATTCACTGATTTTACACTCACGTTTTTTACCTCCTGTGGTGCAAACGGCCGTTAGGCCTCCCACATTAAAATCTTTAACCTTCTACTGTAATTCCCATGCTGCGAGCCGAACCTTCGATGGTGCGCATAGCGGCTTCTACACTAGCAGCCGTTAAATCTTTTAGTTTCAGCTTGGCAATGTCTTCCACTTGCTTCTTAGAAACCTTTCCCACTTTATTTTTATTGGGAACGCCCGAACCTTTTTCTACTTTGGCAGCTTTTTTCAAAAGCACCGAAGCGGGGGGGGTTTTTGTAATAAAAGTGAAAGAACGATCGGAATAAACCGAAATGATCACAGGAATAATCATCCCTTGGGCATCTTTTGTGGCCGCATTGAAGGCCTTGCAGAATTCCATGATGTTTACACCGCGCTGACCAAGAGCCGGGCCCACAGGAGGAGCAGGGTTCGCCTGACCGCCGGGGATTTGTAATTTAATCTGACCAGTTAACTGCTTAGCCATGAAAAGCCTCCAATAACCTTAAACTTTCTCTACCTGGACAAAATCGAGTTCCACAGGAGTAGAGCGGCCGAAGATGCTTACCAGCACCCGTAGCTTGCCTTTGTCTCCGTTTACATCTTCGATCACGCCGTTGAAATTGTTGAAAGGACCGTCTACTACCCGCACCTTTTCGCCTTCAGCAAAACTTACTTTGGACTTCGGACGGGTTGCGCCCTCAGAAATCCGGTTTGTCATGCGCTGGATTTCGCTTTCAGGAACAGGAACGGGGTTCCTTTTGTCGCCCACAAAGCCGCTAACCTTGGGTGTATTTTTAATCAAATGCCAAGACTCATCGGTGAGTTTCATTTTCACCAAGATGTAGCCGGGGAAAAATTTGCGCTTGGTGGTTTTCTTTTGCCCACGAACGAGTTCCACCACAGTCTCCTCGGGCACAATCACTTCGGAAACCAAACTTTCTTTATGGAGAGAGCGCACGCGCTCTTCTAAGGATAACTTGGCCTTATATTCCATGCTGGAATGCACGTTCACCACGTACCATTTGTGGTCCGGGTAATCGATATCACTGAGGGGCTTGCGCTCCGTAGAAGACTCGATTGTCTCCACGGCACCATCCACCATTTCAGCCTCATCATTTTTATTCTCGTCACCCAACACGGGAAGCCTCCGAAAACGGACCTAAATTACCAATCCAATTAAATAAACCCAGCCGCTATCCACTAGCCAAAAGATCACGCCGGCAATCGTAACAGCGATCAAAACAGCAATCGTGGCCTTAAATGTTTCATCTGTAGTGGGCCAAGTTACCTTGGAAACTTCCGCTACAACTTCATTCATAAAAGAATTCGCTACGCTGCTCTTATATAGACCGAGAAAAACTACGAGCCCAATCACAGCAGACGCTACCATCAAAATTTTATCGAGAGATTGAATGCGACCTTCCACATCCAACACCACCGAAAATTTCATAGCCAAAACGAAAATAACGTAGGCGCCTAGCAATGCAGCTAAGCCAAACGACAAATTCACCCACTTTTGCTGGTTGTTATCCATAATAATGCCCGGCTATTTGGTTACGCCCAAAACAGCGCGCTATAATGCCCTTTTGGAAACCCCCGTTAGACACTATTTGGATTTAAGAATCCAGCAAAAAATGGACCGCTTTTGGGAAATTGTACCGGATTGAATCAGTATGATATTTGAAGGCGCCGCGATTAATATCGTACTGATTTTGTCAGAATAGCGCGCTACCCCCCGCTACGACCAATCCAATCCTTCTTTAGGTGAGCCGGGATCATGCCCTCTCGAATCTCCATAAAAGGCGCCTTCCAAAATCGAACCTGCAGCTGAACAAAACTTGGCAAAAGCATACTGATCGCAAAAGCCACCACTATCGGATGCCACAAACGCCGGCCCAGGAAGACCCAATAGAAAAAAACCGGCACGATCGCCAACAAATAATAGATCTCATAAGGAGTAGCCCAAAAAATCACCAGGGTTACTAAAAGATGGAGACCGAGCACAAAACCCGGCACAGAACGGAAAACATCCAGCAAACGCCCCCGCTCTTTCACGCCCAAATAGAGAAAGATCAGCACACCCAAAGGGCCAAACATATTGATTGTGCGAAATAAAAAAGCCCCCGTTAACGTCACGGGCCCCGGCGATCCCATGGAGGGCGGCGGGCGAAGAAAGCCCAGGCCCTGGTAGTGGAAAAGCAAAGGCGAGAAAAGAAATAATCCCCAAGCCAAAACCACTACCCCTTGCCACAATAACTTCTGCCAATCCCGATCCCGAAAAGCCCGGTAAGCGATCAGCAAAATCAATGGCAGTAACAGGGAAACTCCCTGGATGCGCATGGAACAAGAAAGAGCGGCCACTAATGTAGCTGTTAAAAGGCGTCCATTTAAAAACAATAAAAAAGCCCCCGCCTGCAAAGCCAAATAAGGATTTATATCAACGGTGCTGCCCCCTAAAAACCATAGGGAAGGATAGAAATTAAAAAGTACTGCGGCCACCAAGCTCGCCCGAGAACTTAAACCCCGGCAAAAAATGTAATAGAGAAACAAAAGGAAGAGGGCTACCGAGACGCAGGAAAAGAGATTAGGTAAAATAAAATAGGCCCAGCCAAAACTTTCGGAAGCCTTACCTAAAATTCCCACTACCACTTCATAGGCAGGTGATCCAGGCCAACGGCCCGGCTGGTAAATCCCCTCTTCCAGCCATTTTTTTCCAGAATAAAAAAGCGCGGTGGCATCGCAATGGCCGTCCATCCGGAAAATCATGAAGAGGCGGCTCGCGATCACCAGCACTAAGAAAAATAAAAAAAGCGGTCCATGTTTTTTTAAGCCCTGAACCATTCGCTGGAAAAAATCACCCGCCATATATTCCTAGTCTGGCTTTCTATAGGACGAACACTCTATGCCCAGCAAAGAACTGGCGGGCACCAATGCTGTATCATTCACGATCACCTTATTAAGAATCTTATCTTCTAATAAAAAAGTAATCGGTTGGTATTCAGTGCATTCCGGCTGGCCACTATTCCAGCGACGAAGGTGCAAAGAGTATACACCCCAACCATTGATCTCTGGGGTTTTCGGATCCCGAATGTCTAAACACAAACAGTGTTTGGGAGCCGTAAGAGGAAAAGCTTCATTCCAACCCGCATCGGAAACTCTTTTGGGTGTGCCCGCTTCATGCCAAGCCCAAGTGAGGGCAGGAGATCCTTTGTAAATTCCCAAAAACAACAAAAGCACGCCTAAAATAACCGAAACACGGCTAACCAAAACTGCCGATTTCTCTATAACTACTTTTTCCAGTAATTGCGCCAATAACGCTAAAATGGCCGGCAACAGAAAAATAAAGTAGCGATTCGATATTTCAAAACCCCTGGGATTTTGTTTGAGGTAAAAAATCGCCATCACCAGCGCTACGATGGCACCGCAATAGAAAAAATACGCCAAAGTTTTTTTACGTACACTGGGATTTTTTTGCCAAAACCAAAATAAAAACAGTATGGCAACTAGCCAATACTTGCCGTGGGCTGCCACCAAAGTGCTAAATCCTTTTAAGCCCGGCCACATAAAAGTAAAACTTGGAGCTCGCAGCACACAGAAAGCTCCGTAAGCCAAAATCGGCAGCATCCAGAGCAAGGGTTTTATATATTCTTTCCACGGCCGCTTAGTAAAAAGTGGCAATAAACAAAGGGCTCCGCCGATTTGGAAAAAAGCAAAAGGCGTGATGGGAAGGAGAAAGTAGACAGACAATACCAACCCGCGGAAAGAAATTTCCCGCTCTTCGTTCATCAAACAAACCAACAACTGTTGAGAAAAAAGAAAACTAGCCAGAGCCCAAAGCCCATAGGGCCTCGCTTGCCAACCATAGCCCTCGAAAGCCGAAGTGCTAGCTAACGCCACCATCAATCCCAGAGGAAAAATCCACTGGAACGAAATCTTTGGCTGGCGGCAGGCTTTGTAAACCAAGGCAGCTAACAAAGAAAACGGCAGGATAGCAATCAAGCGAACAAACCAAATCCAATCCATGCCTGGAATGGGTAACCACTCCATGAGCTTTAATAAAAAACGCTCCAGTAAAAAAAACAAAGGCGCCGAGGTGCCTTCGCCGGTATCGCGAAAAAGGTAATCGAAGATCGTAAGATCGAACTGGCGATTTACGGTATAGCCCTCATCGGTCCAAAACCAATGGGATCGAGCTAAGAGAGAGAGATAGAGAAAAAAAGCGGAAAATACAGCAAACGTTTCCCAACAAATCTTAGGCTTTAAGGAAGGTGAATTTATTTGCTCCCGCGGCTGCATGCATATTCCTTTTGTAGTGAAACAAGGAATATAGAGGAAATTTTATCTCGGGAAAAGGAGAGAGGTGGAAATTTAAATTTTTTTCGAAAGAATATTATTGATTCACTGTTCACTGTGCGCGGTACTCGGCGCTCTGTTCTTCGTTCAAATCCAAACTCATATAGCAACTGTCAATTTTAAATCCCACAGCTCGATATTGATCAAAAGCCCGCTAGTTTCTGGTGAATGTGTATAACTTTTCCACAGCTATAAATATTCCGCGCCGATTATGATAGTGTTTAATGGCAGCGATACTCAAAGCCCGACGGCTGCTTGTTTGCTGCCGCTTGGGCTTCAGCACGATTTTGTCGCGCTACGATTGGTAGAATCACAAGAAGAATCAAACCAAGCCTTAACGCAAAGGGAAAACGCCGGGTGAGCTCTGCCAATGGCCTTTTAGCAAAGAGTGGAAAAGCTTCCAGGGCAGGAAGGGATCCCAACCACAGCATAGCTAGAATGATGGCGCCTTTTAATGGAGTGCCGGCGGCGGCAGCAGCTGCAAGCCATGCATGGAGAAGACCACAAGGAAGTAAACCAGAAGTTAGCCCTAAAAAAAATGGACTAGTGCTGCCAACCTTGAGCAATTGCTGTCGCAATCTAATCCAGCCAGGAAATACCGGCAAAGGCAAAAGCGTTCCCGCAATTCCGAGTGCAAACAAAAGGAGTAGCGCCCAGAGTGGCAACACAAATCCTACTCCACCCGCAAATGCTCCGAGCATACTATACGCTAGGCCTCGCCCCGCTTGGTATTTCCAGCGGGCACCCGCCGCATCGGCGCAAAGCAGCCGCAGTGGACCACACATACCTGCGCAGTGAAGGCTGCCGGCAAGGGCAGCAGCTAGTGCGGCTAAATAAGATAAAATTTCAACTGTTGGGCCCAACAAGCGTTACCTCCGCTTCCCGCTCTCCATGGGAGGAGCGCACTTTCAATAGAATTTTTTTTGAACCATTCTGTAATAAGGATTTTTTGAATCTAAGGAAAAAATCAGCTCGAACCTTTGCTCCGTCTGCCAGGTTCAAAGAATTCATTGGCATAATCAATGTAATCTCAGAAGAGTGGATAGAATCAGGAAGGGCAACAGTAATTTGTTCTTGGGTGCCCGTTTGATTTGAGAGCTCAAGATGAAAGTGATTCACTACAATCTCCTCATCAGCCATGCGCACGATTTCATAGGGTGCCCCTTTTGCTCGAAGCACTAGAACCTGGAGAAAATCTTTACGGCTAATTACCAGGCCTAGGCTTGCCGCTACCAAAAGAAACAAACCGCCATAAAGTATGGCTCGCACATTCAGACTCTTAGCTTTATTTCCCAAAGAATCGGCCAGGGTCATATAGCGAATTAAGCCTTGAGGCTTTTTTGTTTTCTCCATTACTTCATCACAAGCATCAATACAGGCAGTGCAAGCAATGCATTCCATTTGTAGCCCGCGGCGAATATCGATACCTGTTGGGCATACTTGCACACAACGAAAACAATCAATGCAATCCCCTTGCTTTTCCTTAGGAGAAACGAGGCCGCGCCTAGGTTCTCCGCGGCTCTGATCATAGCCAACCACTAAAGAGTTTGCTCCTAGCATCACGCTCTGAAAGCGGCCATAAGGGCAGGCGATAACGCAAAATTGCTCTCGGAACCAACCGAAGTCAAAAAGTAGAATTGCTGTTGTGCCAGCAATCACCAAAAAAGCGGTCCAGTTTTCTGCGGGAGGCCCGCTGATCATAAACAGTAATTCGCGGCTTCCCACAAAGTAGGCCAGTAGGCTGTGGGTAAACACGAGAGAAATAAGAAGAAACAAGCTCCATTTGAGTCCTTTTTTAAAGAGCTTCTTTTCATTCCACGGAGAATCATCTAGGGCTTTTCGCTCACGAGGCCCGCCTTCAATCCAGCGCTCCACACGGCGAAAAAAAAACTCCGTAAATACCGTTTGTGGGCACGCCCACCCACACCAGAGCCGGCCCCAGATAGAAGTAACAAACCCAATTAAAAAGGCGAACGTTAGAAACAAAAATAACAATAAGGGAACATCGTGCGCGCGAAAATGCAGGCCAAATAGAAAAAATTCTCTCCGTGCCACATCTAACAACACCAATTGCTGCCCACCAGGGCGCAGCCATGGCAACAAAAGAAGAATCACTACCAACAGACCGTGCACCCATTGCTTTCTTTGAATGAAATAACCACGCACAGCCGCAGGGTAGAGATACACTCTACTTCCACGGGCATCAGTTGTGGCGAGGCGATGCTTTGGTAGTTCCATTCACTAATTCTTTATTAATTCACCCTGTTGCGCTTTGGGATTCGCAGGATAAGTTCCTTGTAGAGATTTAGTAAAAGCTGTAACTGCGGTGATTTCAGCAGGCTTCAGCATGGTACTCCATGGTGGCATTCCCTTTTCGGGAACTCCTTCTGAAATAGTTTTAAGTAAAGCAAGCAAAGAGCCATTTCCATGCAACCAATAGGCATCGGTTAAGTTAGGACCAATTTGTCCCTCACCTTGAACCCCATGGCAAGCCGCACATTTTTCCGTGAAAACTTTTCTGCCGAGTTCTTTTTTTTCCACATCTATGAATACAGCCTTAAGATCCTCCTCCGTGATGGGAGCTATGCTCTTATTTACCTCTTTCAAAGCCCGCACTTGTGCCAAATCAAATGCCAATTCATCGTCAAGGCTCGGGCCTGGGCCAAAGTGGTAGTAGGCCACATAGCAAACGGAGAATAGAATGGCTCCGTAGAATGTGGCAAGCCACCAGTTCGGAAGCGGATTATCAAACTCTTGAATCCCATCGTAGTTGTGATCCAGAAGTTCATTTTCTGATTTTTTATCACTCATATTTTGCTCCATTTTCATCTAAAGGAAGCGTGGAAAGCTTTTCGTAGAACGCTTTGCTTCCCGATCGGAATACCCACACTAAAGCGCAGAGAAATACGGCGAAAAAAAGCAGTTGACCAACAACGACTAGATCCATATGCGGAAAGTTTTTTAAAAATTGCTGTTTCATTTTTTCTCCTTACTTTGTTTGAGGCGTTCGGGCCATTTTTCCTAACGATTGTAGATAGGCAATGAGGGCCACAATCTCTCTTTCTTCCAAATCCTTAGGCGCTCCTTGCAAAGCAAGCTCTTCAGCGATGCGCTTAGCATGAATGCGCGCATCGATCTCTCCCCGCTCTACTTCGTAATCCGTATAGGGCACGCCGAGTTTTTGCATCACGCGCATTTTGCGCCCCAGGGAGCCGAAATCCGTTCGATCTTTTGCTAGCCATGCGTAAGACGGCATCACTGAATTTGGTGTCACTTCCCGCGGATCCATCATATGGCGGTAGTGCCAAAGGTCTGGATACTTCCTACCTTCACGAGCCAAATCCGGGCCAGTACGCTTAGAGCCCCATTGGTGAGGATAATCATAAGCACTTTCTTCCATAGTAGAAGCTGGGCCGTAGCGCAGCACATCGCTCACAAGAGTGCGGATTTGTTGCGAATGGCAAGTATAACAACCTTCGCGCACATAAATATCCCGGCCCGCCAGTTCCAGGGGAGAGTACGGCCGGATCATATTGGGAACATTAAATTGTGTGGGTGTAAGTAGGGTGGGTACGATCGAAAATATACTCGCCACCAATACAGCACAAACCACCAGCACTGTGAACACGGCTGGCAATCCCTCCAAAGATCGGTGATTGCCGTCGCTGAGTACTTTCGCCAAGTTCGTTCGCGTTCCAGATTCTGGCACTATATCAGCAGGAGCATTTTTGGGTGCTGAAGCGATCGTGCGCCACATATTGTAGAGCATCACCAACATGCCCAACAGGAACAACGATCCACCCAATGCTCGCACATAAAAAAGCGGAATGATGCGAACCACTGTTTCTACAAAATCGGGATAAAGCAGACGGCCAGCATTATCTGTAGCCCGCCACATCAAGCCTTGGGTGATACCCGCAGTCCACATAGAAAGGATGTAGAGAAGAATGCCAAGCGTTCCCACCCAAAAGTGCAAGTTCGCTAGCGACTTAGAATAGAGTTCTGTTTTCCAAATGCGCGGCACGAGATAATAGAGCATGCCGAAAGTGAGAAATCCGTTCCAGCCCAAGGCTCCACCGTGAACGTGAGCCACGATCCAATCCGTATAGTGAGCCAACGAATTTACGCTTTTGATCGAAAGCAACGGGCCTTCAAACGTAGACATTCCATAAAAAGTTACGGCCGTAATCAAGAACTTGATCACTGGATCTGTGCGCACGAGATCCCAGCGTCCGCGCAGCGTAAGTAAGCCGTTGATCATCCCACCCCAGCTCGGGGCCCATAGCATGAGAGAGAAAACCATTCCTAGGGTTTGTGCCCAATTAGGAAGAGAGGTGTGTAAGAGATGGTGTGGGCCAGCCCAGATATAGATAAAAACCAGCGACCAAAAATGGATGATAGATAAACGATACGAATACACAGGCCGGTTGGCTGCTTTAGGAATATAGTAATACATGAGCCCGAGGAAAGGCGTGGTTAGAAAAAATGCGACGGCGTTATGGCCATACCACCATTGCACGAGCGCATCTTGCACGCCCGCGTACACGGGATAACTCTTTAGGAAAGAGATCGGGATTTCTATAGAGTTAACGATATGAAGCACGGCCACGGTAATAATTGTGGCGATATAGAACCAGATGGCTACATAGATGTGCTGCTCTTTCCGTTTATGAATGGTGAGAAAAAAGTTAACGGCAAAAACCACCCAGATAACAGTGATTGCGATATCAATTGGCCACTCCAACTCCGCATATTCTTTGCTGGTGGTGTAGCCAAACGGCAAAGTGAGAGCAGCGCTCACGATAATCAATTGCCAACCCCAAAAATGAATGGAGCTTAGTAGATCAGAAGCCAAGCGGGCCTTTAACAAGCGTTGCATGGAATGGTAAATTCCTGCAAAAATCGCATTTCCTCCGAAGGCAAAAATAGCTGCATTTGTGTGCAGCGGGCGAAGGCGTCCAAATGTGAGCCAAGAAATACCAAAGTTGAAGCGCCAATCGGCCATCTGCATGGCAATGAGCACACCAAGAAGGAAAGCAACTGCTCCCCACACTAAGGTGGCAATGGAGAATTTTTTAACGATATCGTCATCATAACAAGTCTGTTCCATTTGCGGCATTATCGGCTTCCTTTCGTTTCCGTTTCGTCAATTAAAGCTTTTAAAGGTGGTGTATCGAGATTTTCCATCTGGCCGCTGCGGGCCGCGAAAAGAAATGCCACTAAACTTAAAATGCCGAGACCCAATGCAATGGGTATTAGTAAATAGAGAACGTTCATGCGAACTCCTCGCGGTTAACGTACCAGGTGGTAAAAGCGAAAACAGTTAATGCACTAAGAGGCATGAGCACAGCTGCAAGGAGCGGAGTCATATGGCCCGTAACCGCTAAACTTCCGGCAACTAGATTGTAACCAAGAGTAAAAGAAAAATTAGTTCGGATAAGCTTCATAGTGTTTCGGGCTAAACATAAAGCCCTAGGTAGAGTGCTCAAGCCAGGCTTGGTTAATAGTATATCGGAATGCCTGAGGCTAAGATCCACCGCCCCTTGCATGGCAACGCTCACATCGGAAGCGCGAAAGGCCACGGCATCGTTAGCGCCATCGCCTATCATTAAAGTGTTTTTATAAGATTTTAAAAGCTGGGCTTTGCCTTCCGGCTTCATCAAGCCATGCCAATCATTGATGTCTAGTTTCTCAGCAACCCCGCCAACATTGAGCAATGAATCGCCAGAAAGAAGATGCACATTCATTCCTGCCCGCCGCAACCAATGAACTACTGAGGGAGATTCTTCCCGGATAGAATCCCCGAGCTGAATTCGAGCTCGGGGTTCACCGGAACAAATTACATCGACCCAAGTTTCATCCAGTGCACCCGCCTGGCTAGATCTACGAATTTCCCAAAGCTTGCCATCTATTATTCCTTTTATTCCCTCGCCAGGAGTTTCACAGAGCTCTTCTACCTTTAGAATTGTGTTGTTTGGCTCAGTATCGCGAAGGATTGCTTTGGCAATAGGATGCGACGACTTTGACTCCAGTGCCACAGCAGCAGCTTTTGCTTCGTACAAAGAACCCGCTATCGACTGCCAAACCAAAACACGAAAATTTCCATTGGTGAGCGTGCCCGTTTTATCGAAAAAAACATTAGCTGTTTCTGCTAGAAGCTCTAACTTACTCGAATCGCGGAAAAGAATACCGAGCTTTGCTGCTCTCTGCAGAGCACGAGTAAGAGAAAGCGGAATCGCAAAAGCAAGCACGCACGGGCAAGTTACAATCGCCAAGGCTAACGCCCGTTGCACGCCCTCTAAATTGGGCATCCAAACTAGCACGGCCGCACAAAGCGCCAACACCATCACCACAAATCGACGCCCCATGCGATCAGCGAAATTTACAGCGGGCGATTTATGCAACTCATAGGCGCGAATCTGATGCAGAATTTTTGCCAAACGACTCTCGCTCGCAACTGCTGTAGCACGCAATAAAGCAGGACCATCTATTAATCTGGATCCGGCTTCCACCTGATCCCCCAGTCGATATTTAACCGGCTGGCTTTCACCCGTTAACAATGAAAGATCAAAGTGTGCATCGTTTTTAGAGCAAAACACACCATCCACCGGAACTACACTTCCCTCTTCGAGGCGAATTAGATCGCCACTACTTATGGCATTGGCTGGAACAAGTTCACTTGCTCCGCCAACACGTAAAAACATTTCTTGATTATGGAAAGTGAGAGCGGGGCTCTTATCGGCCAATGATTCCCGCATACGCTTGAGCAAAAGGCGGCTCGCCAAGAGTAAAAATACCAGCATACTTAGGGAGTCGAAATAAACAGCGTTAGTTCCTCCTTGCAATAGATTCCATACGCTTATGGCGATTCCTGAAAAAATCGCTAACACTATAGCCAAATCAATAGAAATACGTTTTTGCCGAATGGGCTGCCATGCAGACTGATAAAGCGGCCAGGCTGAATAAGTAAGAACAGGAATCGCCAAGAAAAAACTCAAGAGCGAAAAATTTTTTGACCAATATGGATCCGCACCGGCATAAATCGAAACAGCCAGTAACATGATATTGCCGGTACAAAAGGCGGCGACCCCCAAACGACTCAGCTGAGAAATATAGTCGCGACGGCGTAAATCCATCAACGCACTCTCTTCCTCTATTGCGCTAGCGCGATATCCCAAGCGTGCAATCCAAGAAGATACCTCCTGCCAGGTGACTCGCTCTTCATCAATATTCAGTTCGAGAATGCCCTGGTTCATATCGACCAGCACTTTAAGAACCCCAGGAACAATTTCAGGCAATTTCTCTAAAAGCCAAAGGCAACCTAAGCAATGGATACCCTCCAGGTAAAAACGCCGGCTAGGGCCCACGAGCTGTGGATTTTTGGCAGACGCTTGCTTCACGATATCTTTCAACGGTTTTGCTGGACGAAAAGAATGCTCTCTTTGTAGCTCGTAGAAATGCCCTAAGCCTCTCGACATCAGCAGAGCATAAACGCTCGCGCATCCATCACAGCAAAACTCGCTCCCCAGAGCCGTAACCAACCCGCAATGGCGGCAAGCCCCCATGCTCACTTCAGCAGTATTCATATATGTAGTAAGCGCACTGCAGAAGTCGTGCCTGCGGAGCAGTAATTATTGCAGGCTTTTTTGGCTCTAAGAGAGGCAAAAAAAATTGGCACGAGCCATTTTGTCTCGTTTCTGGGACGAGGGTTCTCATTCATAGAATTTTATTTCAATTTATTTTTAGTCCGGTAAATGAAACTCAGATATGGAGAATTCATCACAGTAAGCGCATCCTAACGGAAACAGGAGGTGGCAATAACAATGCTTCACTGTTTAACGAAATGCTCGCGGGCTCGTTCCTGGCACGCTCTCCAAGGTTTTTTCTATTGATTTAAAAAAGAAAGCACACCGTTTTCTATTAAGAAGCCTCTCTAATTCGTAGTGTTTTTTCATTTGCAGTAAAGCATTGGCCGCCACATCCGAGGCAAGCAAATCTTTTCCATACACTCGTTCTAAATATTCGCCTTCCTCACGCTTCTTCCGTAGCTGTTTTTAGAAAATAATTATTTAGTAGATCTTGAATCCGCAAATGGCAGAACCCGCATCCAACTGGATAGCAACCCTACCATTTGTTTTTCTCTATCTCGAAAGCGGCAGACCTCTTAGCTAAAAGTGGAAAACAACTTCGTCCTAGCATCTCTCCACTCCGCACACTCAATCTCATTGCCCAGTTAGACCGCCCCCAAAATTAAATGCGCCTGGAACGGGATCCTTTTCCGTACTACGAATACCATCGGTCGAATATGCCGCCCGATATGACTTGCAGCTTGCGATCACATTAATAGCATCAATGCTCGATACGTTGCTCATAGCAGTTGAATTGTTTTGTGCGTATTCTGCCAATCGAGAAGTGAAATCAACAAGATAATCATATCCCAGCTTTTTCCCCTGACCAGCATAGCTCTTTTGATAAGCGCCACGAATTCTATCAATTGTGCCCAGAAGCTGCCCACATTCGTGAACTTTATGCTCACCAATTGCTTTTTCTGCGGCGAGAACTTTGTCACACATTTCTTTATTATAAACGACAATGTCTTCCCATTTTTTTGATTTAGGATCCTGTTGCTTTTTAATGAATTCAGAAACATAGCACTTCTGGCCATCGTACGAGAGGCTCATACTACTCCCATAACTCATCTTTTGTGCCTTCCAGCTTTTACTTTCGGGATCATACGCCTGACCATCAGTTTCACTCAGAAACTCTGACGAAATAACCTTTCCATCTTTACTCCGCAGTGAAAAAATATTTATCCCTTTTGGACTGCCAAAATATGGAGGGATTTTCACAACCGCTTTTTCCACTCCGTTGGTATTAGAATATGAAACCAAATTGGGATCTTTTAAGGGTCTATGCATTTTTCCAGAACCACCCATCTGATATGGAAATGGCTGTGCACCAAATTTAATTACGCAACGCGAATAGTCTATGCCAGACACTTCTCCTTCCGCAGCAAACGAAAGACTAGAAAATCCCGAAATTAGTAAAATTGATAAAAAGTAATAAATCATATTTCCCCTTTCATAGTCTTAGTCAACACATAAGATGCTAACAAAATACTTAGACAAAGCAAACCTTGCTAAGTGAGCTGCTTAAAGGTTCGAGCCTCTTCTGGACTCTACCTTCCTTGCCCATAATTTTGAGCACACGGAATCGCTATCGAACCGTCTTCCGTTTGATTATTGAAAAGAGGCTTTTGCTTAAGGGCTGGGCAAGAAATCAGCAGTCTCTCGGATATCGGCATGGACAATAAAATCTCTTCCATTAATTTACGAAACTCGGACGATGTTTATGTTCTGTCTGCGATAAGGACGATTTCCGCGGCAACTGTGTGTATATCTACAACGACCAAAGTAAACTGCGTGATACTGGTTTAGGAAACCCCGTTTCTTCCGTAGCGGTTTTTAGAAAATAATTAGTTAGTAAATCTTGAATTCGTAAATGATAGGGACCGCATCCACTGGATAGCAACCCTAACATTTGTTTTTTCTATCTTAAAAAACGGTGTGTGCGAACTAGGAGGGACTGCTACGCTCGCTTCATGCTCGCTCGGCCTAAAGGCAGCCAATTCGCTCCATCCTGGGCGAATTGTCGAACCCAATGTGATTTCTCGAAACCCTCCTTAGCCTCTGCCAGTCTTATTTTTCCCTCCCACTTCCGCATGTGCGCGAGCCAGGAGGGCGAAAGCGCCCAAGCGCATGGAGGCTGGCGGTGCGGAAGTGGGAGGGAAAAATAAGTGGCAGGCCAGGAGGGACTCGAACCCACAACACTCTGATTTGGAATCAGATGCTCTACCAATTGGAGCTACTGGCCTAAAAAAAGAAAAGTTTAGATAAAAGAAAGGAGAGCCTTATTGCTCCCCTTTCTCATAAGCAACAAAGGGAAACCAAAGATTACTCAATGATCTCCGACACAACACCAGCGCCTACAGTTCTGCCGCCTTCACG
>CAYQES010000021.1:0-55773 GCA_964416595.1 uncultured Bdellovibrionales bacterium
GAGGTGAGGCCCGTGGCTTCGCCCTTGATGTCAAATTTACGGACCTCGTAAAAGCCGAAAATCTTCGCGTAAAAGTCGCACCACTTCTGCATATCGCCCTTGGGCACGTTATTGGTCAAATGGTCGATCGTGACGAAACCTTTGCCCTTGGGAAAGAGTTCAGGTTGCAGATACCGGAAGTCGTCGTCGAAGTGAACGGGCGCGCGGTAACGGTCGACGAAGTAAATCAGGGAATCGCCGATGCCGTACACGGCGGGAAAAGGCACGCTCTGGTTTTTGCCCGTGAAAGGTTTGGCGCCTCTTTTCACGGCTTCGTCGAAGGCCTTTTGGCTATTTTTTACCCGCCAACCCATGGAGCAAATGGAGGGGCCATGAGACTGCTGGAAGCTTTCCGCAAAAGAACCAGTTTCTGTGGTGAGAAGGAAGACGCACGAGTTCTGCTCGTAGTAATCCACTTTTTTTGTTTTGTGGGTTCCTGTGCGGGTAAATCCTAAGCGACGGAATAAATCTTTTAAAGCCTCAGGCTTAGCGCTTGTATACTCCAAAAAAGCCATACCCTCGATGCCGACAGGATTTTCTTGTGCACTTGGTTCAGGGAACGACATAAAACCTCCGATTTTTTTGGCTAAAGCGAAGCTATCATAGAATTCATCCAAGCCCTAGGGGGCCTGTGGTAAGCTAAGAGTGTTTTTTACGGGGAGTTATGGGAAAAAAAGTCACGCTTTTTACTGACGGGGCCTGCTCCGGCAATCCGGGGCCCGGTGGCTGGGGCGCCATCCTGCTATCTCCCTTAGGCAAGGTGCGGGAATTGGGCGGCGCCGATAAACATACCACTAATAATCGCATGGAACTCACTGCGGCATTAGAAGGTTTGCTTGCGCTTTCTCGGGTTAAATCCTTATCCACGAAAGAAATTCGCGTCTATACGGATTCCACTTACCTGATTCAAGGGATCACTAAGTGGATCCACGGCTGGAAGAAACGTAATTGGAAAAACCAAGAAGGCAAAGAGGTTTCCAACAAGGAAATTTGGCAGGCCCTAGAGGAAGTGATCGCCCGCAACGGATTCCAGGTGGAGTGGCTGTATGTTCCAGGCCATAAGGGCTTCCCGGGCAATGAGCGCTGTGATGTGATCGCTGTGACTTTTGCTAAGGGCTTGCCGGCGCAATTGTATGATGGTCCGGTGTCAGAATACTTTGTGGATTTGAGTAAGGTTCCACCACCTTCTCCCCTGCCCGATCCGGGGCGAAAAAAAGGTGCTCCAGTGTATTTATCATTGGTGGATGGCAAGGTGCATCGGGATAAGGACTGGAAAACTTGTGAAGCGCGCGTGAAAGGTCGGCAAGGGGTGAAGTTCAAAAAAATAGAAAGCCCGGAAGAAGAGGCCGAGGTGTTGGCAGCTTGGGGCTTACAAACCTGAATCCTCTTTTGCCCATTTCGCCATGTTCACTTCAATCCAATGCCGATAAGGAAATACAGGGGCAATCCCTTGGAGGTATCCATGCATACAGGCTAAGTAGGCCCGTCGGTGGGAAAACGAATTTCCATTCACACCTACGATCGTCATAACGCCGTCGGTTTCCTGGTAAGCCGGGCCGCCGCTATCGCCGGGGCAAAGGCTGGCGTGCTCTGTGAGCGGCAACGCAAAAACAAAAAATCGCGACATGAAATTAATTAAGGCAGAAAATGCGTTAAGGCGATTTGGCTCCATATTATATTCGGAATACATTTCTTGGAGCTTAGTACGGTTCATCGTTATGACCTCAAGATCAATGCGATAAGGAATTCCGCCCGGTGGAGTTTCTCTGCCGAAACCTGCGGCCCGCATTTTCGAGCCTTCCTGCAGAGGTTGGTTCGGTAGCACCGCGGGCTTAGCGCCGCAGATGGGGGTTTTTAATTTAAGCAAAGCCATATCGGGAAGCGCCACTACATTCTCTTCGCCATCCGAAAGATTTATCGGATAGGACCCATTAGGATAAATCGTTTTTTCAATGATGGCAGTACCGCAGTCGGATCCGGTGCGAGGTAAAACCACGTCGCCCGTGCCTTCTTCGTTCATGCAATGACGGGCCGTGAGCACCACTCGATCGCTCAAGAGAGTGCCGGAGCAAAGACCGGGGCTAAAAACGCCCACCACAGTTCCTAGACCTGCTTGCCCCACTTCGATGGGATCCCCGTGACTCACGGCGGTGGGTGGGGAGAAAAGGTCGATTTGGGCGTAAGCGGAAATAGAAAAAAGTATCACTAGAAGCATAAAACCCTCTTTGGTTAAATGAGCTGCCTCGAAATAGCGCATGGCGTCTATTTAGACAAGGAAAATTGGGTGGTGCTCACGGCCCGCCTGGCTATTTTTTGCAGCCTCTAGTAGATTGAGGACCCATGACAACAAAATCTATGAGCAAAAAAACTAACAAAGCCAATACCTTTAACTTTAAACCCTCCACCGCTGACTACCGCGTGTGCAAAGAAGCCATGGAAGATCCTAAGGTTTTCGCCGAGCTTGCGCGCTGGGGACGGGAAGAAATCCGTATCGCGGAAACGGAAATGCCAGGCCTCATGGCAATTCGGAAAGAGTATGGCAAACAAAAGCCGTTGAAAGGCGCCAAAATCACGGGTTGTCTCCACATGACTATCCAAACCGCCGTACTCATGGAAACCCTAGTAGAACTAGGCGCTGAGGTGCGCTGGTCTAGCTGCAATATTTTTTCCACTCAGGATCACGCCGCCGTGGCCATGGCCGCCGCCGGCATCCCTACTTTCGCTTGGAAAGGCGAAACCCTAGAAGAGTACGACTGGTGCGTGGAGCAAACCATCACCGGTTGGGGTAAAGATGGTTTCAATATGATCTTGGATGATGGTGGTGATCTCACCTCCATGGTGCACAATAAATTCCCCCAATTGCTCAAAAACATCATCGGCATCACCGAGGAAACCACCACGGGCGTGCACCATCTCTACATGATGATGAAAAACGGGAAACTCAAAGTTCCCGCCATCAACGTGAACGATTCCGTGACCAAATCTAAATTCGACAACCTCTACGGTTGCCGTGAATCTCTCGCGGACGGCATCAAGCGCGCCACCGATGTGATGATGGCCGGCAAAGTGGCCGTGGTAGCAGGCTACGGAGATGTTGGAAAAGGCTCTGCTCAGTCGCTTCGCATGTATGGTTGCCGGGTGCTGATCACCGAGATCGACCCCATTTGCGCCTTGCAAGCTGCTATGGAAGGTTACGAAGTAACCACCATGGAAGATGCGGTGAAAGAAGCAGATATTTTTGTAACCGCCACGGGCTGTACCGATATCATCACCCGCGAGCATTTTGAGAAAATGAAAGATGGAGCGATCGTGTGCAACATCGGTCACTTCGATATCGAAATCGATATGGCCTGGTTGAACAATAACTCCAAGATCACGGAAGTGAAGCCTCAGGTGGACATTCACACCATGAAGGGCGGTAAGCGCGTGATCGTTTTGGCCAAGGGTCGGTTGGTGAACTTGGGCTGCGGTACGGGCCACCCGAGCTTTGTGATGTCGAACTCGTTCTCGAACCAGACGATTGCCCAAATCGAAATGTGGACCAATCGCAATACGGGTAAATATAAAAAAGTAGACGTATATCGTTTGCCTAAAGAGTTAGATGAAAAAGTAGCAGCGCTTCACTTGGGTAAAATCGGAGTAAAGCTCACCAAGCTCACGAAAAAGCAGGCTGATTACTTGCATTTGCCAGCCCAAGGGCCATTTAAACCCGATCACTATCGATATTAAGATAATCTTCCGCGCTAGAGCTCGCGGAGGGCACTTTACAATAAAAAAGCCATTCTAGGTTCATGCTAGAGTGGCTTTTTTATTAACGATGCGAGGCAGAGCAAATGCCAGCAATCCCGCACCTAGAGCAGCAGAAAGGAATGAACCCATTAAAATTCCTGATTTTGAAAAGACTTCCAGATCTGTCGAAAGTGCTAAGCTTGAAATAAAAAGTGACATGGTAAATCCGATGCCCCCTAAACAAGAAACTCCAAGCATTTGCTGCCAATTTACACCCCGTGGAAGAGTAGTCAAACCCGTAAGCACTGCCAAGCTTGACGCCAATAGAATTCCAAGTGGTTTACCCACAGCAAGCCCAAGGGTTATTCCTTTAAAAATGGGATGAAAAAATAATGAGCTATCCGTGGTTGCTAGAGCCACGCCACTATTGACCAAGGCAAATATTGGCATAATGCCATAACTCACCCAAGGGTGGAGAAGGCCTGTTAGCTTCTCTAACGGATTGGTGCCGTCCGTAATTTGTAGAGGCGTAATGAGTCCTATAAGTACACCTGCGATTGTGGCGTGTACCCCCGATTTAAAAAAACAAAACCAAATAATTGCACCGAGAAAAACGTAGAATATTTTTTTCTTTATTCCGATTCGCTTCATTGCCTCCATGGCAATCAGTAAGAGTGCGCCGGAGGTCAAAAATTCTAAGTAAATGTTTTTAGTGTAGAAAAAAGCGATAATTAATACGGCGCCCAAATCATCCACAATCGCCAGGGCTAGCAGAAATATTTTAAGGGAAAACGGCACTCGCTTACCAAAAAAACTCAACACTCCTAAGGCAAATGCTATATCGGTGGCCATGGGAATCCCCCAGCCTTGTACTGCGGGGGGGGACGGGTTAAAAAAATAATATAAGAGAGCGGGACCCATCATTCCGCCAATGGCGCCTGCAATAGGGAGGGTTGCTTTTTTTATAGATGAAAGCTCCCCTTGTACTACTTCTCTTTTTATTTCCATCCCTACTAAAAAGAAAAAAATGGCCATAAGGCCATCGTTAATCCAATGCAAAACACTCAAACCAAAAAATTCAAAATGAATGAAGTGGAAATAATTTTCGCTCCAACTGCTGTTGGCTAAAAACAAAGCCAATCCCATGGTGGCAAATAAAAGGATGCTGGAGCAGGATTCGATGGCAAAAAAGAGTTCAATGGGTCGTATAATTTTTCTAAAAGTCATCACTTGTCATTTTGATTGATAGACGCAAAAAAATCCAGCGGTTACGTACAAGGCATTTCGATTTTCAATGAATATTTGGATGCTTTTCGTGCAGAACCAGTGTTTCTTTTTCCACGAAACTTTTAAGTCTGTACTGTTTTCAAATAAATATCGTAGCGAACCGTTTTCCCCTCGAGAGAAAAATCCGGTTCCCGCACGCCAACCAGCGCAGTCGAATCATCCGCCCGCTTCACTACTACCCGTTTACGAGCCGCGGCCCATGCTGCCGCGAACAACTCCGCCACGTCAGGATCCTCCCCCACCAGGCCCCGCAAAACTTGCATGCCCTTCTTTTGTTTCGCGCTTTGCCCTTCTTCCCGGGGAAACATCGGATCCAAATAAACCGCATCAAACGAGCCCGCGCCCTGAGTTCGTAAAAATTCTTGGCCATCGCCAAAATAAAAATAAAAAGGAAATTCTTCAAAGCGCGGCATATCTTTGATGCGTAAAAGCGCGTTCATTACGAGCTCCGCCACCACTGGATTGCGCTCACAGGCGGTTACTTCTAAATCCCCGATGGCTAGCAAAAAAGCGTCGTATCCCAGACCACAGGTAGGATCACAAATGGTGCGCACGCCCTTTTTTACGCCCAAAGCTTTTAATAAAATATCGTTACGAGAAAGCGCCCGCCAGCGCCGGCGGAAATCTTCCCGCAGGTAATCCACCACTAAGGGCTTTAGTTCCTGCTCCACATCGTGCAAAAAGAGCACATCTTCTTCCAAAAACAGTAACCAACGAAAGCCATCGCGTGGAGGTTCTTCTCCCACATGTAATGGCACTCCGAGCCGTAAAGCGAGCTTCAAGCTATCAGAATCGTTCGCACTTAAGGACCAAACCGCAACACTCTGGTTCAAGCAGTGTCCAAAGATTTGCGGTGGGCGGCGAGGATTTTTTTCCATACATCGCCCTTACCCATTTTGGTGAGTTCTGCCGTCGATGCACGGTTGGGCAGAATCGGAATGAGGCTCCAGGAAAGGGGTTCGCTCAGAGTTAGATTTTTGTTGGCGTTCACTTCATCTACCCGATCGATCGGCGTGAAATGTGGCACGGTTTGCAGCACTTCGGGATTTTCGTGCACGATTTTATAAATCGTTTCTACTGTGTTCACAAAATCATCGAGCTCGGCTTTAGAATAACTTTCCGTTGGTTCCACCATTAAACCCAGTACCTCCGGAAAAGCCACCGTAGGAGCGTGCAGGCCAAAATCTAAAAATAGTTTTCCAATGCGCGGAATTACCATCGCTTTTGGCAAACCAGACTTTTCGATTCTAGCAAAGCTTTCCTTACTCAACGTTAGGATGAACTCATGCATCCGCGGCGTATTCTCCGCGCCCACTGGCAAAGTGGGGTAAATGCTAGAAAGTTTTTTGTGCAGATAACGGGCCGCGAGCACGGCCACAGCACTCATGCGCGGCACACCTTCCCGGCCTAACGCTCGCAGATAGGTGTAGCAACGGATTTTGTGGCCAAAATTGCCGAAGTGCCTTTGCACGGAGCCGATAGATTTTTTCATTTTCTTGAGCTCGAAGCGGTCGCCATTTTTCACCGCTTGGTGGCCAGGCAAATAATCCACTAGCTTTTCACTCACGGCCACAAAGGCGTCCCCTGGGCCACCGCCTCCATGGGGAATGGACCAAGTTTTGTGGGTGTTATTGTGAACTGCGTCCACGCCCATTTTTCCTAAATCCACCCAGCCTGCGATAGCGTTCATATTGGCGCCATCCATGTACACAAAGCCGCCTACTTCGTGTACCAGATCAGCCACGGCCTTGAAGTTCGTTTCCAAGATGCCACTCGTGTTGGGATTTGTGACCATCACGCCCGCGATGCGGCGACCATATTCTTTCACGAGGCTTTTCACCTGCTCCAAATTCATTTGCCCACTACTATCCGCTTCAATCAATTTAATATTGCCAGCTTCGTAGCCTGCCATGGTGGCCGTGGCGGGGTTTGTGCCGTGAGCGGAACGCGGGATCAATAAAATGTCACGGATTTCTCCTTGATCCCGATGGTAGGCCTGGAACATTTTTAAGCCCACCAACTCCCCTTGGGCGCCAGCCATCGGTTGTGTGGTAACCGCCACCAAACCCGTAATTGCTTTAAAGTATTCCTGGGTCTCGAACAATAACTCTAAGGAGCCTTGCGCATCTTCCACTGGTGCTTCCGGATGCAGATTGGCAAAGCCCGGTAAAGCCGCAGCCCAATCGTTCACATAAGGATTGTATTTCATGGTGCAAGAGCCGAGGGCGTAAATGTTATCGTCGGGGCTCACGTTTTGTTCACCGAGCTGGGTGTAATAGGCCTTCAGTTCATCTACGGCAATGCGAGGCAAGTTTACTGTTCCCGAGCGCATTGCCTCACGTGGTAACTCTGGAGCTCGCTTAGGAGCGTGATTGCCCGGAAAAATACGGGAGAAAAAGGCTTCTAGTTTTTCAATGTCGAGCTTGTTATGGCGATCCGTAAACGATAGAAGCAAAAGATTGCCAGAAACGCGGTTACTTACATCTACCCCAAGATGAATGCCTTCTTCACGAGCTTTTTGCAGCAATTCCTTCACGGGGGGTTTTACTCGTAAACAGAGTTCATTCCAAAAGGGGGCTTTCGGGAAAGCGAGTTCCACGCCATCGTGGGCACTGAGTTTTTCCAACGCTAGCAAAGCATTTTCCCGGGCTGAACGGGCTGAATGGGCCAGGCCCTCATCTCCCCGCTCTAATAAACTAGCACCAGCAAGAGTAGCTAAATAACTTTGATTTGAGCAGATGTTGGAGGTAGCCTTATCCCTGCGGATATGTTGTTCCCGGGTGGAGAGCACGATCGCGAAACAATCCCGGCCGGCAATGTCTTTGCCTTTTCCGATAAAGCGGCCAGCTGTTTGGCGGATGTCGTTGCGGTTCTCCGCATTAAAGCGGATACCAAAAATCCCGAGGCCGGGCCCACTATAGTTCGGAGCAATGGCAAGATGCTGGCCTTCGGCCACAAACATGGAAGCTCCGGCGGTACCAAACGCCGTGGGTGGTTTCAAAGCGCCGGAAGCAATCGTCATAGGATCAATCACGGCCACCGAACGAGCTCCGAGTGCCGCTGCGAGATCCGTGAAACCATCTACATCTTCCAAGAGGCCTAAAAAATTTAGCTGCGGAAATACTAAGCAGGCTAAGCGCGAGCCAAGTGGGCGAGCCGCGGCCTCGAGAGCGGATTTTGCTACCAAGCCCGTATTAGGATCAGGCTGCACAAACACCAGTCTTAAATCTGTGTCCGCCGCTAAAGTTTCCAGCGTTTCTTTGTCACCCGGATAGAGGGAGGCGGCCACTACTGCTGTGTCAGAACCATCACGTAAACGCTGGGCGCATTTAATTGCCTCGAACAAAGCCGTGGCGCGATCATAAAAAGAGGCGTTCACCGCTTCAAAACCCGTGAGCGCCGAGATGGCGCATTGGTAGAGCCAAATGCTCGTGAGCGTGCCTTGGCTCCGTTCTGGTTGATAGGGAGTGTAAGCGGTGGTGAGGTTGCGGATGCCCAAAAGGTGGGGCACTACTTCTGGAGTTTTATAATGGGGTAAACCATCGCCGATGAAAGAGAGGGGCACGTGGTTTTTTTGCGAGAGTTTCTCCATATGCTGCAGCAACGCTTCGTAGCCGAGCTCTTCGGGCAGGGGCAGATTTTCCATCAAAAGATCCCGGGGCACATGGCTGTACAGCTCGCTTAAGTGTTTCACGCCCACAAATTCCATCATTTGCTTGATGTCAGAGTCAGTGGCGGAAATATAATGACGCTGTAACTCTCGGGGATTTTGGTTGGGGTCGTAACCAAGGTCAGAATGGTGGATTTTTTTCATAACTATCCTTCTACTGTATGTAGGAGCTTTCATACCAAAGTCGGCGCCATTTCGCTTTCCATTCCACGAAAAAAATTGATGCAAAGCAAAAGACCCAGAAAACCGTTTCTGGTATTTTTTTAGCAAACTTGTTAGGGTTTTCGAGATTTTGGAGAATACACGATGAATCGTTCTTGGTGGCTGCGTTTTGGCTTGTTGGTGTTTTTCATAGTGGTAGCCGTGGTGCATGTAATTCCCACCCTAGGGAACTTGAACCTGGAGACCACGAAATTTCCCTTTAAGAAAAAGGTGAACCTGGGGCTTGATCTTCAGGGGGGCCTATACATGGTGTACGGAGTGGACTTTAAAAAGGTCTATACGGAAACCCTAACCCGCTCCGCGGATGCCTTTATCGGTGAGTTGAATAAAGCCCAAGTACCAGTGACGGTAGGCCAAATGGACGCCTCCATGCTGGAAGACCCAAAGCTGACCCTCTCCTTTGATCCAAGCATGCAATCCAAAGTAAAAGAGCTTATGGAGAAGCAGGGTTATACTTTACGTTCCGTAGAGCAAAAAACCGGAAGCATGACGATCGCTCTTGGCCGGGATTATCGGGGCCTGCTCAAAGAAAATACGTTGAACCAAAGCGTGCAAGTATTACGTAACCGTATCGACGAATTCGGTGTCTCGGAACCCTCCATTGCCACCAAAGGTGATAACCGCGTAGTGGTAGAATTACCTGGAATTAAGGACGTAGAACGGGCCAAGGCCCTCGTGGGGCGCACGGCGCGGCTCGAGTTTAAAATGGTGAACGTGGATGCTCGCCTAGATCTTGGCTCTCTTATTCATGGCGTGGAGCAAGAGAAAAAAATCGCCTTTAAAGAAGGTGAGTCCTATGCAGCTTACGTTGCGGCTCTTAATGAAGGGTTAAAAGGAAAAATTCCCGAAGGCTCTCAAATCTTATTCGAGCGGCGCCCAGGAATGCCTATGCTTCCCTACCTTCTCCACTCCAAGGTGGAGCTCACGGGAGCCGATCTAGCTGATGCTCAGGTAGGATTCGACCCAGAAACCCAAGCCCCTGAAGTACTATTTCAGATGAACCCCCGGGGCACGGTGCTTTTAGCGGATCTTACCCGGGCGAATTTGTACAAGCCCATGGCCATTGTGCTGGATGATGTGGTTTTTTCTGCCCCAAATATTAGCTCTGCTATCACTGGGGGCTCCGGCAGAATCACTCTGGGTAGCGGTGGCGAAAAGGCCATGAAAGAGGCCCGGGATCTTGCGATCGTGCTGCGGGCCGGTGCCCTACCCGCCCAATTGGATCTTTTAGAACAACGGGTAATCGGCCCTTCTCTTGGGGCCGATTCCATCAAACACGGTATGACTGCTTCTCTTGTGGGCTGTTTCCTAATATTTATTTTTATGAGCATCTACTACCGCGTGAGCGGCATGGTGGCCACCGTATCCCTAATCCTAAATGGCCTTTTCTTGTTTGCGATTCTCATCGGCATCGATGCCACACTCACCCTGCCCGGCATTGCGGGCTTGGCACTAACGATTGGAATGGCGGTGGATTCCAACGTGATCATTTTCGAGCGCATACGGGATGAGCTCCGGGAGGGAAAATCTGTCGTAGCCGCTGTACAGGCAGGTTTTGATAAAGCCTTTGCTTGTATCTTCGACGCCAACATCACCCACGGCATCGTAGCCATCATTCTCTTGAATTTTGGCACCGGCCCCATCCGGGGTTTTGCCATTACGCTACTCATCGGCATCGTGACCACGCTCTTCTGCGCTGTTACGGTTTGTAAACTTTGTTTTGATGCCTACCTCGGCCGTGGCCGCAAGGTAGAGAGCTTAAGCATTTAAGAAAGGTAGCTTCTCGTGTTTCACCTCATTCCGACGAATCTTAATATTGATTTCTTAAAGATCAGCCGGCCCTTTGTGTGGGCCTCTACGTTTTTTGTGGTGGCTTCCATCGTTCTTCTTTTCACAAAGGGTTTGAACTACGGTATCGATTTCACCGGTGGTGCCGAAGTGCAAGTGGAGGTGCCCAAAGATTGGGATACGGGAAAACTTCGGGGTATCCTCACGAATGGTGGAATGGATGAACCCACCGTGGTGCGCATCGAAGATAGCGAGCGTCAGGAATTTTTGATCAAGGTGCAGGTAAAAGATGACAGTAAAACCAATGTGGGCGACCAGGTGGAAAAAATTCTCGCCGCTCAGCTTCAACCTGGCCAGTACCAAATCCAAAAAGTGGACGTAGTTGGTCCTCAAGCAGGAGCGGAGCTTCGCTTCTCGGCGATTCTTTCTGTATTGGCCGCAGCCCTTGGCATTCTTGTATATATCACCTTCCGCTTCGATTTCCGTTTTGCGCCCGGCATCGTGCGCGCGCTACTCTTCGACGTGATTTCAACGCTCGGAATCTGGATCCTAATGGGGAAAGAATTTAATCTTTCTACGGTGGCCGCGCTTCTCACCATCGCCGGTTATTCCTGTAACGATACGATCGTGATCTACGATCGTATTCGGGATTACACGAAGGGTCATAAAAATATGGACATGTATTCCGTGGTGAATCGTTCTATTAACTTAAACCTCGGCCGAACCTTCCTCACAGTGATTTGCACCAACTTTGTGGTGGTAAGCTTGTGGCTACTTGGTGGCCCTGTGCTAGGGGATTTTGCCTTGGCCATGTTGGTGGGTTTCACGATCTCCATTTTCTCCACCATCTTTGTGGCCAACCCCATGGTGATGTTCATGGAAAAGCGCCGGGTGGGGCATCTCAAAGAGAAGCATGCGTAGACTTTTGCTCATCATGGCTTTGGTTTTATCGGCTTGTGCTAGCAGCAGCGAGCCCCAGCCTGCGCCCGAAGTGCAATCGGAGCTAACCACTCCCGGCATGATCCCCTTCCAATGTGAAAGCCTTTTGCAAAAAAGCCAGGATTGGGGTTACCACCCGGCAAAAGCGGGAATCTGGCGGCCCAAATCTGTGGAGCAGGCCCTAGAGGTAGCTGAGTTTTTTGTGCAATTTTCGCTCACACCTGGCCCGAGTTCCATCGCTTTGCGCAGTTGGATGGGAGAGCCAGAATCCAAAAGCGAAGAAGCGGCTAAGGCCAAAATGGAAGATTTTCAGCAGATCCAGTTTTGTGATGCACCGCTGGCCATGATCTTCTTGCAGGGTCTGTTAGAGTTTCCCTGGAAGAATCGAGAGCAAAAGCAAGACGTGGGGAACGCCCTTTTGCGGTTTCTCGTAAACCAACAGGCACGGATGACAACTCTGTTACCGATCGCCGTTACTTTGCAAGTAACGGAGCGGGCCAAGCAAAAGGGTTTTATTGTTGGCTCCTCCGCTCCCATCAGGGCATTGCGGGAGGATCTGAATAAGTTTCGCACACGCTCACAGCAATTTGAGCTTTCTGAACGCGGGCAAGGACCCATTACCTATTTGTTACAGGAAAAATTACTCCGCAATGACATCAACTACACAGAAGAACTTCGGGAAAAGCTCGCCAAACACCTTCCCCTTCCTTAAGCCTTCGCTTCCCGTCTAGCCTTAATGTATTCGATCAAGATGGGCAGGAAGGAAACAGCAATAATTGCTACCACCACCAAGTGAAAGTTCTCTTTGATCACGGGCAAATTGCCAAAGATATGGCCTAGGATCGTGATCGATAGCACCCAAACTAAAGCGCCCACCACGTTATAAAGAAAAAACCGAGGGTATCGCATCTCAGCCATGCCGGCCACAAAGGGAGCGAACGTACGAATAATGGGCACAAAGCGAGCGATAATAATGGTTTTGCCGCCGTGCTTTTCATAAAAGCTTTGGGTTTTTAGCAAGTGTTCCCGGCGAAAAATTTTAGAATGGGGATTTTGGAAAAGTTTCATCCCTAGGTATCTGCCCACGGTGTAATTCACAGCGTCCCCGATAATGGCGGCGGTGATCAGCACCGCACAAAGAATAGTGAGATTTAAGGGCGGAGCATCGCCGGCTGTAAAGGCACCCAAAGCAAACAAGAGAGAATCTCCCGGCAGAAAGGGGAAAATAATAAGGCCTGTTTCCGCAAAAATGATCAAAAAGAGGATCACGTAAATCCACGGACCAAAGAAGAGGATCCATTCGTTCAAATGTTGGTCCAGGTGGAGGATCACGTCCACAAATTGCATTATGAGGTTTACGAGCGGCATTAAAATTTCCATATGGCGAAACTCTAAGCCACAGAGCAGGATTGCGCAACTCCGCCACCCGCGTTACAACAAAAGAATGTTTGAACAAATACAAATCCCCAAAGAATTAATCCCTCAAGATGGTCGTTTCGGCTGCGGCCCATCGCTTGTGCGCACGGAATTCGTGGAAGCCTTGGCAAAGGATGCGAAGAGCTTTCTTGGAACGAGTCACCGGCAAAATACGGTGAAAAATAAAGTTGGGTCCGTGCTGGAAAAGCTAAAAACGTTTTTGCAAGTTCCCGAGGGATATAAGATTGCCATGGGCAACGGCTCCGCCTCTTTGGTGTGGGATATGTGCACTTTTGGCCTCGTGGAAAAAAGGGCTGCGCATTTTGTGAATGGAGAGTTTTCGCAAAAATGGGGTGCCAGCACCAAGGAGTCTAAATTTGTGCAAGCCCATGAAGTGAAGGTGGGTAACGGGGAAATGCCAGAATTCCAGGAATTCGCCGATTGCGATGTTCATTGTATCACCTGGAACGAAACTTCCACTGGCGCCATGTATGATGCGTGCCCGTCTGTTAAAAATTCCCTGCTCGCCGTGGATGGCACTTCCGCTGCTGGCGCCTATTCTTGGGATCTTAACAAAACTGACCTCTTCTATTTTTCTCCCCAAAAAGCCTTTGGCTCCGAAGGAGGCTTGTGGATTGGTATTTTTTCGCCCAGGGCCGTAACGCAAATCGAACGAGTAAAAAAATCCGGGCGCTATATTCCTGCCATGTTGGATTTTACGTTGGCGCTTAAGAACGCGGAAAGTAACCAAACCTATAATACGCCTTCGCTCAGTACGGTGTACTTTCTGGAAAAACAATTAAGCTGGTTTTTGGATAAAGGTGGCATGCCCGCTATTTGCCGCATGCAAGACGAAAAAGTAAAATTACTCCACGCTTGGGTAGATCGCCGCCCGGAGCTTTCCCACTACATTGCAAACCCTAAAGCTCGCTCTAAAACCGTTTGTACGATCAATTTGGATAAATCCATTCCCTACGATCAACTCACCAAGCATTTACGCAAGTTTGGTGTTCTCGATATTGATTGCTACCGGAATTTAGGGGAAAACCAGATCCGCATTTCTCTCTTTCCCAACATCAGCAAAGAAGATCTAACAAAACTCACCCAGTGTATCGACTATCTTTTGGATCATAGAGCAAAATGAAAATCTTTCTATTTCCCGGCCAAGGCTCCCAATATGTGGGAATGGGTAAATCCCTATACGATAATTTTTCCGCGGTGAAAGCTTTGTATGAAGAAGCCTCGGATGCCTTGCATTTGGATTTAAAAAAACTTTCTTTTGATGGCCCAGAAAGCGATCTTAAACTCACTCATATTACCCAGCCCGCTATTCTCACCCATTCCGTGGCCGCCTTTCGCATGTTCACCCAAGAAACAGGCATCGCTCCCGATTTTGTGGCAGGCCATTCTTTAGGAGAATATTCCGCCCTCGTGGCGGCGGGTTCCTTACAATTTACAAATGCCGTAAAACTCGTGCATCGCAGAGGTCAATTCATGCAAGAAGCTGTGCCCGTGGGCACAGGTGCCATGGCGGCCCTCGTGGGTGGTGAAGAGGCTGGCGTAAAATCTCTCTGCGAAGAGGCCTCGCGCCTCACTGGCAGATCCTGTGAAATGGCTAACTTCAATGGCGGCGGCCAGATTGTGATTTCGGGTTATCGGCAAGCCGTGGAAGAAGCCGTGCGCATTGCAAGTAGCGATCCGGCCTATGGAGTGGCCCGTGCGATTTTGCTCCCTGTTTCGGCCCCTTTCCATTCTAGTTTGATGAAAAAAGCCGAAGAAAATATGCGGCCCCTTCTGGAGGCCACTCCATTTTCTCCCCTTGCCTGCCCCTATATAGCCAACGTGGATGCCCAAGTGCATCGCGAAGAAGGAGTGAAAGAGCGCTTGATTCAGCAGATCTGTGGGTCTGTGCGCTGGGAGCAAAGTATGAAACAGCTCCCCGCTTTAGGCGTAACCGAGGCCCTAGAAATCGGGCCTGGCCGAGTATTGGCGGGCCTCCTACGACGCATTGAAAAAAGCATCAAGTGTCGGGCTGTGGATGCCAAAGAAGATATTAAATAGCTGTTTTTTAAAAAGAATAGATTTTTTCCTCAAGAAATACCCGAGTGCTCCGATAAGCATTTAGAGCGTATTCCTACGCCTATTTTAGGAGAATTGTATGAAATTCGTAGCTCTTTTGGCCCTATTTTTCGCCCTTCCTGTACAGGCCTCTGCGGACGATGACATTAAAGTTATGGTTCAACTTGAACGCTGTGACAACGTGGAAATGTCTCACGGCAAACCTGTGGGAACCCTAGTAAAAGTGGCCGATGAAAACACAAAAGTCCGCGGGAAAAAAGTTTTGCAAGTAACCCAAAAAAGCTTACCCGACGATATGGAACAAACCGAAGTAAAGTATGAGGGCAATGCGGACAATCTTTACGCTAGCCTTACTGTGGATGAAGATTCCACTGGTATTGCTGTAGCCGGAGTGGCTTGCGATTCCCGTAAAGATATTGGCAAAATGCGTTTAGTGATTATGGCTTACGAGCCTTAAGTCAGCTATCTACAAACATTTAAAAACTCCGAACGTGTGTCGGGATTATTTTTAAAAGCGCCCCGCAAATCCGTGGTGATCGTTTCGCTATTTAAATCCTGCACGCCCCGGGAAATCACGCAATAGTGCTTGGCCTGGATGTAAACGGCCACGTCGTCAGTTTTTAAAATATGGCAGAGGCAATCGGCGATTTGTTTCGTGAGGCGCTCCTGCACTTGGGGCCGCCGGGAGAAAAAATCGGCGATGCGATTGATTTTCGACAGACCGATCACTCCATGGCTAGGAATATAGGCGATATGAGCTTTGCCATGGATGGTAACAAAGTGGTGCTCGCATAGGGAGATGAGATCGATGTCTTTTACTACGACCATTTGGTCATAGAGCATTTCGTTTTCGATCACAGTGATCTTAGGAAAGTTTTCTTCCTTTAAGCCCTTGAAGAGCTCCTGCACATACATTTTGGCCACCCGTCGCGGGGTGTTTTGTAGGCTATCGTTAGTAAGATCTAGGCCCAAAATTTCCATGATATCCCGGAACTTTTCCGAGATTTGGTGCACCTTTTCTTCGTCGCTAAGGGAAGTTTCTCGTATAGGAGAGGGGCGCACATGGGCTAAAATTTCTCTGATTTGCTCTTTACTCATGGGCCGTTTGTACCTTTCCATGGCGCGGCTTGGCAAATATTTCTTGCGGGGCCCTCTCAGCATGTTAGAAAGAGATCGCCATGGGGCTTTTTCTCCAAAATTTCACAGTTTTAGACTTTGCGCACCTGCACCAACAAGATGGGCTCCAGGGCGAGAGCTTTTATGTGTCCGTAGAGCTAGATGGTAGCTTGGATCACCAGGGTTTTATCCTGGATTTTGGGGTGGCCAAAAAAATCCTTAAAACTTTGGTGGATGAAACCCTGGACCATAAACTCCTCGTACCCGCCCTGCATCCGGATCTGAAGGGCACGGAACGGGGCCTTGAGTTCCAAGGCATACTCTATGAAGCGCCGGCAGAGGCCCTTACACTTTTAGATGCCACGGAAATCACCCCTTCCCTTTTAGAAAATTTTTTAAGCATAGAAGCTCTCAAGGTGCTTCCAGAAAATATTACCAAGGCCCGCTTCTTTTTACGCGGCGATGAGCGCGGCGGTGCTCGTTTCCGTTATACGCATGGTTTACGTTTGCACCAGGGTAACTGCCAGCGCTTATTCCATGGCCATCGTAACCCAATAGAAGTGTGGCAAGAAGGGCAACGGCTCCCCCATTGGGAAGAACAACTGGCCCGCGCCTGGGACGGAGCCCATTTCGCCTATGGCCCCACAGTGCAAAACAATGTGGTGGAATATGAGAGCCCCCAAGGATTTTTTCATGGAAAATTACCTGCCGGAAAAGTGATTGTGCTGCCCGTGGAGCCTTCCATAGAAAATATTGCGGAATATGGAGCAAAATATCTTAGGCAAGAAGGATTAAAAGGACCATTCACGGTGGTGGCTTATGAAGGCCTTAATAAGGGAGCTAGCTTTTCTCTTCCGTGAAGCGTTTGCGCAAGACCACGCAGTAATCTTTGATCAGATCGTAATATTTCTGTTTGTTCTCGGCGCCCATGTTCACTAGCTTTAAACCAAAAGAGCGAATGGTGGTTTCCGACTGCTCTTTGGTGTGCACATTTTTTACTTCCGCGGAAAGATTGGTCATCGTGAGGCCGTGGGAGGTTACAAGATCAAAATACAATACGGAGCCAACTTTTAATTCCGTGAGTTCGTTCCCTAAGGTTTCAATGCGTAAGCCACCGAGGGTGAAGTTTTTCACTGTCACAAACACTTCCTCCCCCACAAAGCGAACCACGCAGAGGCTAGGTACAGGTAGATCGGGATCGTTGAAGTGTGGGACAGGAATCCTGGGGAATTTTCGCTCCCAGCCCGGCGAGATGCCTTCCAGTGAAACTCTTTGGCGGATATAGTTGCGATGATTTTCGGTTAGCTCCCGAAAACGAATTTCAAAAAAAGTTCCATTTTCCACGTATTGTTGCAAAAGAACTGCAGAGAGCACAACCCCATCCATTTCCATGGTAATGGATTTGCCTACCTGTTTTCTCCAAAAATCCGGCAAAATAGAAGGAACAGGGATTTTGGTTACGCCCCATTCAGAAACCAAGCCCTTTAAATCCATCGCTTCATTTCCACTCCGGATCTTGAAGCTTGCTTGGTAAAATTTGGCTTTGATGGGGTCCATTTTATTTTAGAGATTCAGGTCCAAAGGGTTTTGGCAGGAGTTCTTTCAAAAGAACTTTTTTCCCTAATTCTTTTGGAGTACCTAGGTAAACCGCAAAATCAGGCCTGCAAAATTCTGCCATCACTTGCAAACACAAACCACAAGGCACAGCGGCCGGCTCTGTAACTAGCACTAAGGCCTGAGGAGCGATTTCTCCATAAGTAGCCACTGCTGCACAAAAAGCCGTGCGCTCAGCGCAAATGGTGCCACCGTAGCTGGCATTTTCCACATTGCATCCCACCACAATGGTCCCATTTTTTAAAACCAGCGCTGCCCCCACATGGTAATGGGAATAAGGGGCGTAGGCCCGTTTGGCCACGTCGAGGGCTTGCCTATGAGCTTCCGCGAGGAGTGCGTCCATACCCCATTATATTCACAATCGTAAGGATCCAGCCTAGGATTTTTGCAAAGCCACGCAGCAATCCCGAATCAAATGCCGATATGATTCTGTGCGTAGTGAATGGGTGTCCGTGATGCGTAAGCCCACTTCCGTGATTTCCCCCCGGCCCGGGGGGCGCAAATGACAAAAATTCCGGATTTCAGCGTCTATATCGGAAATATTAGAGCCCTCGGAAGTATAGATACTCATATTCATACGATTCCCTACCCGCAAAGGCTGGGTATTCTCCATGAGTAGTCGGAGTCCATCGTAAGTGAAGTTAAGGATATCCGAGCTGTGCTCCTTGCCGCCCCAAGAAAGAAGAGCATACTTGGGGTGAGGCGTTTTTCCTGTTTCTAGATTCGCCGTGGAAATTCGGGGAAAACGCCGACTCCAGGAGGGCGCTATTCCTTCCTTTTCGATTCTTTCTTTCAGCCTGACCTCTTGTTCTTTAGGTAAGGATAAAAAACGAGCGCAATATGTGAGGCCCGTTTCTGAATAGTGATGCACAAATAAAGCATCAGCGGAAAATTCGCCAAAACCAATGTGTAAAGGGCGACCCATGGCCTCCTTTAAACTATCAGGTAAACCCATGGGCAACACTAAACGGGATATACCATAGGGAGAAACCCAGGCCTGCGTAGTAACCGGACCAGACGGTAAATTTAATCCTAAATCCGTGACAAGAAAACGAATCGGAGCGTCCATAGTAGAGACGATATGATATATATAACAAAATATATATTACATTTTGCAATTAGCTGCGGGTGAAGATGGCGTCTGGGCTGCCGCGTAGTTCTATGCGCCCCGTCAAAGTTGTGCCGAGGAAGCAGGAGTTTTCCGAGATGCCGGGTAGATCTTCCAGTTGGATGGTGTGCGTACAGAGCGGATCCACAAAAATCAAGCCAGTGGCCTCGGGGAAAAAACCTAAGATTCGACGAGGATTTGCGTGAAAAACTTCAACGATTTTTTCAAGGCTTAAGATGCCTTGCTTCATGAGGCTGAATAAAACAGGGATCGTGGTTTCCATGCCTCTCGTGCCAAAGGGAGCCAGTAGCCAGCCCTTGGCTTTAGCCGTTTTTTCGTGGGGCGCGTGATCCGTAGAAACGCAATCCAATGTGCCATCCTGTAAGCCCACCCGAAGCGCTTCCCGATCTTCCGGGCCAAAAAGCGGTGGGTTCATTTTGAAATACGTGCATTTTTCGTCGGAGGCGGAAGGAATATCTAGGTTCGAAAAAAATAAATGATGGGGGGTGACTTCCGCAGAAATCCGTAAGCCTTCGTCTTTTCCACGTCGAATAGCCGCCACACTTTCTTTCGTGGAAACATGGAGCACATGGTAGCGAGCCTTGGGGTGTTTCCGTAGGAGCGCAAGATCCCGTTCGATCATTTGGCTTTCCGCCTCTTGCGGATAGGGTGGTAGATTTTCTCTTTTTTGGAAAGGGCCCGCTGGTGTTACCCCACCATGGCCAGGCATTTCTGCGTGTTGTTGGAAAAGCACATCATGGGTGGCGCAGGCGGAAAAGATTTGCTCCTGAGCGTCGTTGCTTTTTACACCCCAGCCGTCATCGGTGATCGCCACAGCACCAGCCCGAGCTAGGGCGCCAATGTCTGTAGCTTCTTGCCCTTGCATAGACCGGGTGGCGGAAGCGGCGAAACCAATCCGTACGGGATAGTTAGGCTGATGGCTGCTTAGGATGGCTTCTTGCAAAAGCGCAGGTTGGTCTAAAAATGGCTGGGTATTGGGCATGGAAACTAGCGCATCATAACCGCCATAAAGAGCCGATTCTAAACCGCCCACTAAAGTTTCTTTTTGTTCTTGGCCGGGGTGACGCAGATGCACTTGGAGATCTAAGCCCGTGGGAAGGGCCAACCAATGGGCGGGAATTTCTTTGTGCCAGACCCCACTCGCTTGGGCTTGGCCGAGAAGCCCCAATGCATTTTGCCCGGAAGCGGACAGAATTTTTTTTCCAGGTACGCTCCACCAAACTTGGGCCAATGTACCATTCTTCGTTTTTTGTGAAATCGCCCAGCCTTGTGGCGTAGGATTTTTTATGAACGGTGCTTTTCTAGCCATTGTAAGCAGGTATAGTACGTTCTAGGAGCAAAAGAAATGTTCAAGCGAATACAAATGCGCAAGAGCGGGTTCTCCTTGCCCGATCTATTTGCCTTTGCCCTATTGATGGCAATATTTGCAGCGCTATTGACCGTGGCTCGCTATTGGTCGGGGCCATTGAGTCCGCCGGAACCCGTGGATCTTTCGCTGCGCTCCCTCCCCTACGCTTTATTTTTATCCATTAGCCGCATTGCTCTGGCGTATGTGATTTGCCTCATCACCAGTTTGGCGGTGGGTTATTGGGCCGCCCACTCGAAATTGGCGGAAAAAATCATTGTGCCCCTCATTGATATTGGCCAAAGCGTGCCTGTGTTAGGTTTTTTGCCTGGTTTGGTGTTGGCTTTTTTGGCCCTCTTTCCCGATAGCCGCATTGGTTTAGAGATCGCCGCCATTTTAACTCTTTACACAGGCATGGCCTGGAACCTAATGCTGAGTTTTTACGGCTCCATTAAAACGATTCCGAGAGAGTACGTGGATATTATTCGCGCCTATGGTTATGGGCCATTGGGAATTTTACTGCGCTTAGAGCTCCCCTATTCCATGAACGGAATTGTGTGGAACAGCATGCTTTCCGTGGCGGGTGGTTGGTTTTTCCTCACGGTTTGTGAAAGTTATACTTTAGGGGATCGCTCCTTTAGCTTGGTGGGCTTGGGGTCTTTTATGTCTGTGGCTGCAGAAAAGGGCGATACTTTAGCTCTTATGGCCGGCGGCGGCTCCATGCTGATGATCCTGGTGCTCACGGATAGTTTTCTGTGGAAGCCCCTTTTACGTTGGGCTGAACGGTTTCAGCGCATGCAAAATCTTTCCGACGACGACGACGAAGAGCCCGTGCTCAATTTTTTCGCCAAATCAAAGCGCATCACAAGCTTGCTCAGGAAAGTGCGCCGCCGTTATGCGGTTCGTTTTTACGTAACTCAAAGGCGGGGCCGTAGGCGTCGCAAAAAACAGGATCTCCGTTGGGCGGGCTATTTAACCTTGCTACTTTTTGTGGCTTTTGCGGCGTGGGGTCTTTTTATTAGTTATGAAATGATGAAGCAGATCCCCTTCAGTGAATGGTTACTGCTTTTAAAAAACGCAGGCTGGACACTCCTACGCGTAAATGTGGTGATCATTTTGAGTGGCTTGATCATGGTGCCCACGGGTTTATGGTTGGGGTCCCGGCCGAAACTAGTGAAAAAACTCCAGCCCGTGATCCAAGTGGTCGCGGCCTTTCCTGCGCCCATGATTTTTCCTGCGCTGATGATGCTATTTTTGTCCCTTTCCATTCCCCTATCAGTGGGTAGCGTGGTGTTGATGATGACTGGCGCCCAATGGTATTTATTATTCAACGTGATTTCGGGCACTGCCGGCGTGCCTGAGCATTTGGTGGAAGTGGCTCGCACTACGGGACTAAACACGTTCGGCGTGATCCGCCGCGTGTATTTACCGGCTTCGTTCCCGCAGATCTTAACAGGTTTTTTATCGGCGGCGGGCGGGGCCTGGAACACGAGCATCGTGGCAGAGCTCGTGGTGTTTCGTGGGCAAGAATATGTGGCAGACGGCTTGGGATCTTACATTGCGAAGGCTGCGTACAATGCGCAGTATCCAGAGCTTGTGGCCGCAGTGGGCTTAATGGTTACTTTAATCGTGGTGGTGAATAGACTATTCTGGGCAAGGTTATATAATTTAGCCGAATCAAAATATCGATTGGATGGATGATGCAACCCAAAGTGACTCCCCTCGTGGAGCTACGAAATTTAAAAATGGATTTTCGCTTGGCTTCGGGCACAGCGATTTCTGTTCTAGAAAAATTAGACCTTAGCATCCAGCCCGGTGAGATCGTGGCCCTGCTGGGCGCATCCGGCACGGGAAAATCCACCACGTTGCGGCTCATGAGTGGCCTCATGTTGCCTACCGGTGGCGAAGTATTAGCCAATGGCACTCCCCTTTCCGGATTGAATCGGGATATTTCCATAGTGTTCCAAGATGCCTCGCTCTTTCCCTGGCTCACGGTGGCAGAAAACATTGAATTTGGTCTCTACCCCATGGGTTTTTCGCTCCGCACCCGGCGCCAAAGGGTAGCCCAAGCCATCGACTTAGTGGGCTTGGAGGGGTTTGAAGAAGCGTACCCTAGAGAATTATCGGGGGGCATGCGCCAACGGGTGGGAATTGCCCGAGCTTTGGCCATGCAGCCAAAGCTCTTGTGCATGGATGAACCCTTTTCTTCCTTGGACGTTCTTTCGGCCGATACCCTCCGGGGGGAAGTTCTAGAAATTTGGCAGAAAAAAACAACAAACCTGAAAGGAATCCTTTTAATCACGCACGATATCGTAGAGGCCGTTTCCATGGCCAATCGGATCATTGTGATTGGCAAGCCTCCACAAAACATCAAGGCTGATATTCAAAATCCCTTGATCTTTCCTCGGGATGAAAATTCTTGGCAGTTTAGCCAGTTGGTAAGGAAAATTCATGCAGTGCTTACGGAGAGTATCTTGGGTGATGATGAGGGCCCGGGCTCCGAGCCCACAGCCCTTTGGGTGCTTCCACCCGTGCCCATTGCCGATGTGATCGGTATGACGGAACTTCTCGTGGATCACAAAGGTCAACTAGATGTGTTTGAGCTTCCGCGGATGATCGAAAAGGATTTCGCTGACGCACTCACCACCGTGAAGGCCGCGGAGCTGATCGGCTTCGTGGACACTCCTTACCAAAAAGTGATTCTCACTCGCCTTGGGCAAAGAATCGCCCACGGAGACGTGAACGACCGTAAAGAAACCATCAAAACCCAATTGCAATCTTTGCGCATCGTGAAAATTTTAGTGGAGAGGCTGCAAAACCAAGAAGAGATGGCTCTACCCTATGGGCATGTGGTGGAATGGTTGCAGGAAAAAAATCCCGCCATCAACGCTAAAACCGCCGTGGATACACTGATTGATTGGGGCCGTTATGGGGGATTATTCCGTTATAGCTCCGATGAGGAAATGCTCTACCTCGACGAAGTGAACCCCACCATCTAACCTGTTGGCGGATGACAACGAAACTCCACTGGAAAACTTTTGTGCAAAGAAAACCTGCGGGTCTATACTCTAAGGGTGCCATTCTAACGCCTGAGGAGCTTCCATGAGCGAGTGCTTAACTAATTTATCTTTTCCCCTATTATTTGTGTTTATAGCCTTAATCCTAGGATTCACGGGCGCACCGATTTTTCTTTGGACACTGCTAGGCGCAGGAGTGTTGTGGGCCTGCGAGACCACAACCCAAACTTGCTGGATTATTTTCGCCGTGGTGGCAGTGATTGCCAACATCCGCCCGATTCGGGCCTTTTTAGTTTCTTCCGTGATCATGAAGCTCTTCAAGGTGATGGAATTTGTGCCCTCGATTTCTGAAACAGAACGCACAGCGATCGAAGCTGGTGTGGTGTGGGTAGAGGGTGAGCTCTTTTCTGGAAAACCCAATTTTAAGAGAATGATGCAAGAATCCTATCCAAAACTCAATGCCGAAGAACAGGCCTTCATCAATGGCCCCGTAGAAAAACTTTGTCAAATGGTGGACGACTGGCGCATCTGGCAGGATCGGGAAATGCCCAAAGAAGTTTGGGATTATATTAAAAAAGAAAAATTCTTCGGCATGATCGTTCCCAAAGAATATGGGGGCCTCGGCTTTTCCGCTCTTTGCCATAGCGAAGTGGTGAAAAAAGTTTCTTCCCGCTCCATTCCAGCAGGCATCACGGTGATGGTGCCGAACTCCTTGGGCCCCGCCGAGCTCCTCAACCACTATGGCACCCAAGCACAAAAGGATCGTTGGTTGCCACGGCTAGCTTCGGGAGAAGAGATTCCTTGTTTTGCGCTCACGGAACCCGGAGCTGGATCCGATGCGGGTGCAATTCAAAGTTCCGGTGAATTGTTCAAAGGCCCCAATGGCAAATTGCAACTTAAATTGAATTGGGAAAAGCGTTGGATCACCTTGGCAGCTGTTTCCACCGTGCAAGGCTTGGCTTTTAAATTAAAAGACCCACAAAATCTTTTAGGCAAAGGCACCGATCTTGGCATCACCTGCGCCCTTCTGCCCTCTAGCACTCCTGGAGTGCAATTAGGAAAACGGCATGATCCCTTGGGTGTGCCTTTCTACAACTGCCCTACCCGCGGGAAAGATGTGATTGTAGACGCCGAAGAATCCATTATCGGTGGTCTGGAAGGCGCTGGTAAGGGTTGGAAAATGCTGATGGAATGCTTAGGTGCGGGCCGAGGAATTTCTCTGCCAGCTCAGAGCTCTGGCGCCACCCAAATCACCACTTTAGTAGGTAGCGCCCATGCGGCGGTGCGAAAACAATTTGGTTTGCCGGTAGGAAAATTTGAAGGCGTGGAGGAGCCGCTGGCAAGGCTTGCAAGCTCCGCCTATTTGCTAGAAGCTTCTCGCCATTTCACTTGCGGCGCCATCGATAAAGGCATCAAGCCTTCCGTAGTTACAGCGATCGCTAAATTTAATTCCACGGAAATCATGCGTAAATGCTTTAACGATTGCATGGATGTGTTGGGCGGCGCGGGCATAACCCGTGGGCCTCGCAACGTGATCTCCGGCGGATATATCGCTACTCCGATCAGTATCACCGTGGAAGGCGCCAATATTCTTACCCGCACCCTCATGATCTTTGGTCAGGGTGCTTTAAGGGCGCACCCCTATGCCTTTAACGAAGTAAAAGCTTTGGAAAAAAATAGTTTGAGCGATTTCGACAAAGCTTTTTGGGGTCATGTGGGCCATGTGGTGCGGAACCTCTTCCGCTCCGTATTGCTCTCTCTCACCCGCGGCCGTTTGGTATGCGCGCCCGCAGGTTCCGGGCCAGTAGCTAAATACTATAAAAAAATGGCGTGGGCATCGGCCTCTTTCGCCATCATGGCCGATGTGGCCATGGGAACCTTGGGTGGAAAATTGAAATTCAAAGAGCAGCTCACGGGCCGCTTCGCCGACGTGCTCTCCTGGATGTACCTTGGATTCACGGTACTCCGCCGCTGGGAAGCGGAAGGAAAAAGAAAAGAAGATCTACCGATCGTGCACTATTGCATGCAAACGGCTTTTAGCAATATGCAACGGGCTTTCGACGGCATCTTTACTAACTTCAAAGCCCCCGGTCTCACCTGGTTTTTCCGGGGCGTGATTGGCGTATGGTCTCGAATCAATCGCCTTTCGGAAGAACCCAGTGATCGCATGACCCACGAAGTAGCGCAGCTCATCCAAACTCCTGGTGAGCAAAGAACGCGCATTTGCCATGGTATTTTTATTCCCAAAGGCCCCAATGAGCAAATCGCACGTTTAGAAAAAACTCTGTTGGCTGTAAAAGCCGCCGAAGACACAGACCGCAAAGTAAAACGGGCCGTGAAATCTAAGCAATTGCCGAAAATTAAAGGCGCCCAACTATACGAAGAGGCCTTGAAAAAAGGCGTGATCAACCAAGCCGAGTTCAATGTGCTGGCGGAGAGCGAAAAGTTGCGCTGGGATGCCATCCAAGTAGACGAATTCACCCTGGAAGAATACGCTAAACGGGTATGAACGATTTCCTACTGGCCCTGATCCTGGGCGTAGTGGAAGGTGTAACGGAATTTTTGCCCGTATCCTCCACCGCCCATATTCGCCTTGTGCAACATTATTTGGGCGTATCTTTAAGCGATGAGTTCTGGAAGCTCTTTGCGGTGTTCATTCAGCTTGGCGCCATTTTAGCCGTGATGGTACTTTACCGGCAACGCTTGCGGGCTTTCTGCGGCAGTAAGGCGCCCTTATTACGCCATCCCTTTCTATTGATAGCTATTGCTTTTCTATGCACAGCGATTCCCGCCTTTTTGCTGAAAAAAGTAATCGGCCAGAATCTAGAAAGCCTAACTGTAATGGGCAGTGCGCTCCTTGTGGGTGGCGTGGTGATGATTGCCGTGGATTATTTTTTCCAGGCGGGCAAAGTGCAGAGCGTAGAAAGTATGCGTTTGTGGCAGGCCGTAGTGATTGGCTCATTGCAAGTTCTATCCGCGGTTTTCCCCGGCACCTCTCGCTCCATGAGCACCATCGCCGCCGGCCAAGTAGTAGGCATGACCCGCTCCGCCGCCCTGGATTTTTCGTTCTTAGTATCCATTCCCGTAATGATCGTGGCCACACTCTATGATTTATTAAAATACAGTAAGAGTGAACCCACTCCGCTGAGTGTGGATCAGCTTCTTTGCCTCGGAATTGGTTTTGTGGTTTCTTTTGTGGTGGCTTATATCGTGGTGGCTTGGTTCTTGAGCTACGTGAGAACCAGAGGATTTCTATTCTTTGGCTTGTATCGAATTGGTTTGGGAGTTTTTTTACTTCAGGCGTCTTTCTTCTCGCCTTTGTAATCCACCATTTCTTTTAATTCTTTTCCTACTTTGAAAAATGGCACGCGTTTCGGAGCCACGTTCACCACTTGTCCGGTTTTAGGATTTCTTCCTTGGTAGGCACCGTATTCACGATTCACAAAGGAGCCGAAACCGCGGATCTCGATACGATCATTATTTTTTAAGGCCTGGATCATCATGTCGAACACTAGATTCACAATGACTTCTGACTGTTTGTGTTGGAGTTTAGCTTTCTCCGCAATGATATTCACAAGATCGGCTTTGGTCATTGGTTGCAGGCTCCTTCTCCCGCTAGATGAACTCTCGTATCTCAGCGATATGTTTAAATTTTATCATTCTCTACCTATCTGACAACAAAAACCTCCACACGTTGACAGGAGAGGGCTCCCCTACTAGCCTCATAATCTAGCTATGAATAAGCAAAACTTAGTGGCGGCCACGGCGCGAAAAGTGAAAAAACCCCAGGCCCTAGTGGAGGAAATCCTCTTGGCGCTCTTAGACGAAATCCAAACCCAGGTGCGATCCGGGGAGGACGTTACTCTCATGGGTTTTGGTACATTTTTTTTAGGCGGCCGCAAGGCTAGTAAGGGTTACAACCCCCATACAGGGACACGGATGGATTTACCCAAGATTCCTTTGCCAAAATTTCGGGCGGGGAAGGGTTTTAAGGAAAAGGTGCGGTCCTAGGTCTCCCGCACGTCGATGCGATCCACAGCTTCTACACCCCACAGCATGGCCTGCATGCGCATATGTTTGGTTTCGGGTGCATAGTATTTGGCCATGATTTGGTAGCGATCGTCGGTTTCGTCCACCAAAAGGTGCGTGAGTTCGAGCTCTCCCTTGTGGAAGGCCTCCATGATTTCCGACCGGGCCGTAGGGCTCGTGGATTTGAGGTGGATCCAGGTTTCGTAGCAATGCATCTTGCCGAGGAGTTGATTGTCCACCTTGCTGAGCACATAGAGGCAGAAAAACACGGTTACCGTAAAGATGGCCGCAGTAATGGGATAGCCTAAACCAATACACACCCCAATGGCCGCTACCACCCAAACCGTGGCAGCGCTGGTAAGGCCCGTTACGGCCCCTCCGCTCTGGATAATCATGCCCCCACCTAAAAATCCGATTCCCGTTACCACCTGGGCGGCGATCCGGGCCGGATCACCCGGATGCCCCGAGGAACCATCGGCGATCAATACGGAAAGGGAGGTAAATAAAACAGCGCCTAAACAAATAAGGATATTCGTGCGCAGGCCCGCGGGTTTGCGTTTTAGCTCCCGTTCGATGCCAATTAGGCCACCACAAATAATTGCCAACACCACCTTAAATCCGATGGGCAACCAATGGCCCCGAAATGTGCTCCACTCTGATTGTCCGATGAGCTGCTGCAGAAAATCTTCCATGAATCCTCCTGCTCTATCTTAGCCCTTAGGCTCCCCTCTTCACAACCCCCTGTATCCTATTGGAGACATCCCCATTCAGATAAAGTCTCTGCTTTTTTGCTGTCTATTTGGCTTAAAGCCAAAGCTTAAAGTGTTTTTAGCGGGCCAAAGCTTTGCACTCTAAACCTTCCATGGAGGTTTTTATGAATCAAGTGCACTACTTTCTTTCCCCTGTGGATGTAATGGACAACGATAAGGTTTTACGATTTTTGCCCCGGGCTTTGATTTCGCAACGAAGTATCTACCGCGCCTTCGACGACACTCCCGAGGTTCGTCAGGCCTTTTTAGAAGGAAAAATTTATACCGTAAAAGTAAACGGTAATTTCATGAAAACGCGGCTGGTGAGGGAATCGGGGCAAGACGGCACTCACTATAATTTGCGGATCCTACACATGGATAACGTTTCCGAGTCCAATCACCTCCTGCAGATGAAAAAACTGGGTTTTGAGTCCCCTTGGAAACGGGAATACCCTCGTCTTGCGATTGAAGGTTTATTGCCCAAAGTGGAAGTGCCCGTGAGTGTCCTATTTCCTAGGCTCACAGGAAAAGTCTGTGGCGAGGTGGCCAATTTCTCTTACCATGGCTTGATGTTTGAAATCCTCTGCGGCTCCCTATCGCTCGGAGAATTTGTGGGGCAGAAATTGCAAATTCAGTTAATCACTAGCAAAGGTAAGATGCTGGAAGCCCATATTAAAATCGTTAGGATCTATGATGAAGTGTACGCCCCTGGCAAAGTAATCCGCGGCTTTGGTTTAAAATTTTTGCATCTTACTCAAGAAGATCGCAAATACTATAATGGTTTGATTCTGGATGCGTGTAAGGAATTGCAAAGGGGTTATAGCTGAGCCTTCTTTGCCGCGAGCACCATGCCCACTAACACAAAAGCTCCACCGGCTAGTTGCTGCCACTGTAATTGTTCGCCCAACAAAAGCGTTGCTAGCGCGACTCCGGTGATGGGCTCCGCTGTGCTCAAAAGTGAAACTTCGCTATTCCTTAATTTTTGTATAGCCGCCAAAAAAAGTGCCATTGCCAATAAAGTAGAAAGTAAAGAAGCCCCCCCAAGCACTAACCATAAAGAAGTGGACAATGGGAACAAGCTGGGTCGAAGATGAATTGCACTTAAAGTAATGGCAGCGGAAAGCATGATATAAAAAGTGGAAGTGAAAGGATCAATGCCTTTTAGCCATCGGCTCGACGCTAAAATATACAAAGAATAGAAAAAAGCCGCGGCCAATCCAATGAGCAGAGAGAAGTTGGAGCGCACCGTGAACTCCCCCCACACTAGCGCCATTAATCCGATGAGTACTAGCGGCAAAGCGATCCATTCCCGGATTTGCAATTTTTCTCGAAAGAAGACCCATGCACCCAAACTTACGATCACCGGATACGTATAAAGCAGCAATACTGTGAGAGAGGCAGATAATCCTTCAAGGGCTAAAAAGAAGCACGAAGAAAAAACCGCGTAGCCGAAAGTGCCAAGGAGAAAGCAACATAGAAGGGCTTTGCGCTCGATGAAAAAGCGTTTGGGTGTAAAAAGAAAAATCCCTGCGAGAAAAAAACTAGCTAGAAGAAAGCGTAACGCTAGGAATTGTCCAGGGCGTAAGCCTGCGGCGAATGCATGTTTGCCAAAAATGCCGAGGAAGCCAAAACAAAAACCGGAAAGCAGAGCCTGCAGTATGCCCACATGACGCATATGGTAACCTTAAAAATCCTTTCAAAATCCAGGCTTTGATTTTATCACTATAGAGTAAGGATTTTTGAAGAAAGAGAAAAGAGGAAGATCTTCGTATGCAGAAAATTAAGGTGGCACAGCCAGTAGTGGAAATGGATGGCGATGAGATGACCCGGGTGATCTGGGCTTTTATTCGTAACAAATTGGTTCTCCCCTACTTGGATATCGACATTAAATACTTCGATTTAGGCATCGAGAATCGAGATAAAACCGAAGACAAAGTAACGATCGAGGCCGCCAACGCCACCAAAAAATACCAAGTAGGTATCAAGTGCGCCACGATCACGCCGGATGAAGCCCGCGTGAAAGAATTTAATTTAAAGAAAATGTGGAAGAGTCCCAACGGAACGATCCGCAATATTTTGGACGGCACCGTATTTCGGGAGCCTATCATTTGTAAAAACGTGCCCCGCCTGGTTCCCAACTGGACCCATCCAATCGTAATTGGCCGTCATGCATTTGGTGACCAATACCGCGCTACCGATGTGCGCATTAAAGGCAAGGGCAAACTCAAAATGGTGTTTGAACCAACCGACGGCTCTGCCCCCCAAAGCTGGGATGTATTCGAGTTTGAAAGTGATGGAGTGGCGCTAGCCATGTACAATACAGAAGCCTCTATCCGGGGTTTTGCCCAAAGTTGCTTCAATTATGCGCTTATGAAGGGCTGGCCCCTTTATATGAGCACCAAAAACACCATTTTGAAAACCTATGATGGCCGCTTCAAGGATATTTTTGCGGAAGTGTTCGAAAAAGATTTCAAAGGAAAGTTCGACGCCAAGAAACTCACCTACGAACATCGTTTGATCGACGATATGGTGGCCTCGGCCCTCAAAATGCACGGTGAATTTGTATGGGCCTGCAAAAACTACGATGGCGATGTGCAATCGGATACGGTAGCCCAAGGCTTTGGTTCCCTTGGACTCATGACTTCCGTGCTTATCACGCCGGATGGAAAAGTGATGGAAGCGGAAGCGGCTCACGGCACAGTAACCCGCCACTTCCGGCAGCACCAGCAAGGAAAGCCCACTTCTACTAACCCGATCGCTTCTATTTATGCTTGGACACGGGGCTTAGCGTTCCGTGGAAAATTGGACAATAACCAACCCCTCATCCATTTTGCGGAAACCTTGGAAAAAGTGTGCGTGGATGTGGTGGAAAGCGGCAAGATGACCAAGGATTTAGCGGTGTGCATCTATGGCAACAAGCTAACGGACAGCCAGTATTTGAACACGGAACCTTTTTTGGATGCCTTGGACCAAGAGTTAAAGAGGCGGTTAAAGTCCTAACATCTTCCGTAAGAAATGAAACATTTTCTCGGCCCAGCCCGAACCAATCCGTGGGGCCGGACGGCGCCCATGGTGGTGGGTAGGATGAATAATATCTGCAGCTGTCGAACCACCGGGGGCCACTCCTAATTTAGCCTGCTGTTCCTTGGAGAGCTGTTGCAACTTCTCTAACTCTCGAGCCGATAGATTCGGCAAGTCCTTACCCACTTGCTTAAAGACATAGTCCAATACTACGGGAGGCAAAGTTTCAAAGCCTTGGTGGGCAATGGGCAAGCGATCGTAAAACTTCCAGGCTTTTTGTTGGTCAAGGAATTCTGGTGCGAGCTCCCCTTCATATACCCAAAGCGGAAAAAAATCGTTTTCCGATTGCACGCCATAGTAGCGATGTTGCGCGGATAGATAGATGCGATACCCCTCAATGGGATGCCAAGAAGAGTTCTTATCATTCAATTCCTCTAGAGTTCGCGTGAAGTGTAAGCGCATCTTTAGGTAAAGAGAACTCTCTTCGGCTAGATTTGTTTGCGCGCGCTGGATATTTTTTTGCTCTTGCTCCAATCGGGATTCGCTGCGGATGCGCTCCAGCTCTTCTTCTGTTTTGGGGGTGGCGGCGATGGAAGTTTTTTCTAGTGTTTCGATGGAAGGAAGTGATTCTTTTTCCTGTTTAGCGCGTTGTTCTTTTTCGTGAAATAAAGAAGGCAGCGGTTCTTGTTCGGGGCGCTCACCGGGCTCTTTGAGTGAGGTTTCTTTTTTTTCTAGCACTTTTTTCTGTTCGTTATCTCGGGAGCGCCTTTCTTCTGGCTCTACAGCAGTTGGAGTGTTTTCTGGCTTGGGCTCTGTGGTTAAGGATTTTTTCTCTTTTAGCTCTACACTATTTTTCTCTCTCTGCTTTGCCGAAAGAAGGGCGGTTGCAGGGCCTTCTGTTTCCGAAGTGCGTTGTTCTTTTTTAACTAAATATTTATTTTTTAGCTTTGCCAGCTCATTTGCCTCTTCACTAGCGGTATCGGCCGGCTTGTCTTCTTTAGCAAAATTCTTTGCTTCCTGGGTTGAAGAGGGGGCGCCCTTTTTTGTTTCCTGCTTTTCTTCCTGCCCAGAAGAAAGTTTGAGGCCGGCATGCGCTGATGGCTCAGCAGACCCAGGGTAGGAAGCAGACGCATCTTTGTGAATACTGGGAGAAGATCCGGCACTTTCGTTTTTTTCTTTTGTTATGGGCGTAGAAGAAGCTGGGCTAATTTTAGCTGCTGCCAAATCTTCGGGCGACCGGTGAATAGAAGAGACCTCCGCTGATTCTCTTTTTTTAGGAGCCAAGGGCGTTTTTTTACGAGTATTTTCTAAATCTTCCTGTGATTGTTGGGCGGAAAGGCTCTTTTTCTCCAACGTCTGTGCTGGAATGCTAGAGCTAGCTTTCCTTTCTTCTTCTAGGGGTTTTTCTTTTACTGAGGAGGAAGAAAGGAGGGGGCGCTGGTTTTGTTCGTCTCCCGGAAAAATGGTAGAATTTTTTGTTTTCTCTTTTTCGTGGGAAGCGGAGCCGAGATTTTGTGGCCCCGTTTTCTCCCTATCGCCTGAAAAATAAATGGATTCTGAAGAAGGATTAACTATTGCAGAAGAAGAGGCCGATTTTTTTTGTTCCACGCCCTCTTCTTCTGTTTTTATAACTGCTTTGGTTTTGCTCTTTTCCTTTTCTCTCCTCGTAGAAAAAATCTCTTCCCCTTTTCGCTCACAGACCAAATCCGCTTCGGGATCTTTCACTACCCAAACTTTTTTCTCCTTATCAAACTCCGGCTCTTCCTTACTTTCCAGGTTCCAAGTGAGCCCCATATTCACGGGGTCAGCGTTCTTTGTGGCAGACACCCAACGCCAACGAATTTTTCCTTGGGGTGCATCCGGATTCTTGTCCCATTTGCCCTCTTGGGGGCCCGGGCCCCGCACGGTCATCACTCGGCTTTTGTCTGGCTCATTGCTCACAAAGCCCGAAGGATTTTTGGGAGTAAGGCCATCTAATAATTTTAACTGTAGATCCACTTTGAATAATAAATTGCGGGCCGGAAGCGGCAATTGAGCAATTTCTACCCCTCGGAAACGGGCAGCCTTTTCCCCTAGGGAGATATTTTTGGATGCGATCAACAACAGAAAACGGGCTGGAGCCAAAGGCTGCACGGTTTCTGCCCATTCATAGGCCAATAGAGCCCGATCCACATCCTCGATGGTGCCAATTTCTAGGATTCCTAAAAAAGGTTTGCTGCGGTGAGGGCTGCTGATGAAATCGTTTAAGGAGTTTAGTGGATAGCAGGTGTACTCGGTGGTCGGAAAAATAGATTGGGTATCTAGGGGAAAGTGCAAGCTAGAACTCGCCAAGATTAGAATATTCATTCTACCAGCCGATAGTTGGAGCGCACATCGCTTGGCGCCAAGGCATCAAAATGCCACCATTCGTGGGGTATAGATAAAAAGCCCGCCGCCTCCATAATGGAGCGAAGCAACAAACGGTTTTTGTAATGCTCAGGAGCTAATTCTCCTGACTCTAAAAATTCTTTTTCCCGCCGCGGCTCTGCCAAGGGTGAAAGATCGTCGAATTCCGTGCCCATGGGCAATTCTTTTTGGTGCCACAGGCTAAGATCGATGGCGAAACCGAAGCTATGAATAGAGCCCTTAGCCGGATCAGCAAAATAGGGTTGCTGTGGCGTGCCTTTCACCAATTCCCAAAATTGTTTTTGGGCCGTTTGTGGGCGAAGTGCGTCGAAAACGAGAAAAGAGAATTGGGGTTTTTGTTCTTGCAGGAGACGGCAAGCTTCCCGAAATTTGACCGCCGCCACTTTATGCAACAGAACCCTTTGGAACCCTGAGTACACATTTTTTTTCAGTAGATTATTTTCACTACCGTAACGCAAGTCTACCTTCACATTGGGAATGTCCGTTAGATCCACAAAATCTGGATGCCGAGCGGCGTTTTCCAGGGCTGCCTTGCTGCTTACCATTCTTCATAAGGTTACTCTTAGAGACACAAAAACCCTAGGGGAGATGAATGTTTGAGTGTTTTGCTTTTAGCTTTTCGCTGCGGCGCTTTAACCCCTTCTTCCATGGCGGCAAAGGAGTTTTCTTGGTAAATTCCAGTTTTCCCATTTTCCGGGCGGAAAGAGAGAGCGTTTGAACAATTTTTACACGGTCCTTGTGATCCCTGAAAAAACAAAACAGGTGCGCAAAGTCATCATTCCCACCATTTACGTGAGGGTGGGTTTGTTATTGGGGGCCGTGGCCGCCTTTTTTATTGCCTTCATGGTGTACGACTACGTGAACGTTATGCGCCAACTTTCGGAAAATAAAAGACTACAAACAGAAAACCGCCAACTAAAGCAGCAAATGCAAACGTTCACTACAAAACTACAAAGTGTGCAAGATGCCTTAGAGCGCATTCAAAGCTACACCACCAAATTACGTATCATCACCAATCAAGCGGGTGATAATACCGAGAGCTTAAAAAAACGGATTGCGCCCGATATCCAAGGCGTGCCCATGGATGATCACTCAGATTTGCCGCCTGCCAAAAGCATCCCCTCGGGCCGGGAGAGTTCGATCTTTAGTAAACCGCTTGGAGTTCTTTTGGCTTCTAACGATCCAACGGATGCGGTTCGCCTCGTAGAGGAAATGGAAAAATCGAAAGAAAACTTGCCTGCTCTTGAAGAAAAGAAAAGTTTGTCAGAAATCATCCGCGAAGATGAAGAGCGGGAAAGTGCGGAGCTTAGGGATGATTTTAGTAAATTGCATTTGGCCTTTGATACAGTTTTGCAACATGCCCAAGCCGTAGAGCTCGATGTGCAATCCCTTACTACGGCCCTCTTGGATCAGCGAGATTATCTCGATAGCATGCCCACATTAAAACCCACCAACGGTTGGTATACTTCTGGTTTTGGATTGCGCAACTCCCCTTTCACCGGCAAACCCACCATGCATGAAGGTTTGGATCTTGCGAACCACGTAGGCAGCACCATCGTGGCCCCGGCGTCTGGCATAGTCACCTATGCGGGCGCGCGGCCGGGTTATGGAAATTTAGTTACCATCGATCATGGTTATGGAATCCAAACGCAGTTTGGTCACGTCTCGAGGCTCTATGTAAAAGTGGGAGAAAAAGTGAAGCGTGGGCAAAGAATTGCTGCCGTTGGCAATACGGGCCGTTCCACGGGTCCCCACGTGCACTACGAGGTGCGAGTCAATGGTATCCCCGTGGACCCCTATTTTTATATTCTGGAGGATTAAATGATCCTAACCGCCGTAGCGAAGAAAATTTTTGGCACTCAAAACGAACGTGAACTAAAAACGATTTATCCCATAGTGGAAAAAATCAATGGCCTCGAAGGCGATTTGGCCAAGCTTAGTGATGAGCAATTAAAAGGCAAAACCCAAGAGTTTAAAGCCCGCATCCAAAAGGGCGAACATCTCGATTCTATTTTGCCCGAAGCTTTTGCGGTTTGCCGGGAAGGCGCGAAACGTGCGCTTGGCATGCGCCACTATGATGTGCAGCTGATCGGTGCTGTGGCCCTCCACCGCGGCAGGATCGCAGAGATGCGCACGGGGGAAGGGAAAACCCTGGTGGCCACCCTTGCCTGTTATTTGAATGCACTCGAAGGCCGAGGCGTGCACGTGATCACCGTGAATGATTACCTCGCCAAACGGGATTCCGAGTGGATGGGAAAATTATACAACTTTTTAGGCTTGAGTGTGGGTGTGATTGTGCATGGCTTGAACGACCAAGAACGCCAGCAAAACTACGGCTGCGATATCACCTACGGCACCAATAACGAATTCGGCTTCGATTACTTGCGGGATAATATGAAGTTCCGCGTGGAAGATTACGTACAGCGGGAACTCAACTACGCGATCGTAGACGAAGTGGATTCCATTTTGATCGACGAAGCCCGCACACCGCTGATCATTTCCGGACCCACCGATGAAAGCTCCGATAAATACGCCACTGTGAATAAAATCGTGCCTTACTTGAAAAAAGACGAGCACTATATCATCGACGAAAAGGCAAAAACCGCTTCTCTCAATGAAAACGGCATTGCTAAAGTAGAAGAGCTCCTAAATATTCCAAACCTCTATGATCCGATCAATATCGAAACCCTTCATCACGTGCAGCAGGCGTTAAAGGCCCACGCGATTTTCCGTTTGGATGTGGATTATGTGGTTCGGGATGGAAAAGTAGTGATTGTGGATGAGTTCACGGGTCGTATTATGCCGGGCCGCCGCTGGAGCGATGGTTTGCACCAGGCCGTGGAAGCCAAAGAAGGCGTGGACATCGAAAACGAAAACCAAACCCTCGCGAGCATCACATTTCAAAACTATTTCCGGATGTACAGAAAGTTAGCGGGCATGACAGGCACCGCCGACACCGAGGCCGTGGAGTTTAAAAACATTTATAAGCTTGATGTGATGGTGGTGCCCACCAACAAACCCACTAAACGCGTGGATGCGGACGATCTCATTTACAAAGATTTAGCTTCCAAATACAACGCCATCGCCAAAGAAATCCAAAAATCCTACGAAAAAAACCAGCCCGTGCTGGTGGGCACCGTGCACATCGAGAAAAGTGAAATTCTTTCGAGCATTCTCAAAAAGCATCGTATTCCGCACAATGTATTGAACGCCAAACACCACGAACGGGAAGCGGAAATCATTGCCCAGGCGGGTCGGCCCAAACAAGTAACTATCGCCACAAACATGGCCGGGCGGGGAACGGATATTCTCTTGGGCGGCAATCCAGAATTTCTAGCCAAGAATGAGGCAGCTGAAGAAGATCCCAACTACTCAGAGGTGCTAAAAAAATTCAAAGCTCAATGCGATAAAGAAAAAGAAGTGGTCGTGGCCGCGGGCGGTTTGTATATCATCGGCACCGAACGGCACGAGAGCCGCCGTATTGATAACCAATTGCGGGGGCGGGCGGGCCGTCAAGGGGATCCGGGCGCTTCCCGTTTTTTCCTTTCTCTAGAAGATGATCTCTTCCGGATCTTTGGCGGTGATCGCATCAAAAATCTCATGGGTGGCAGCCTTGAGGCCGATGAGCCCATCGAACACCCCTGGCTCTCTCGCGCCATTGAAAATGCTCAGAAAAAAGTGGAAGGTCATAACTTCGATATTCGTAAGCACCTCCTGCAATACGACGACGTGATGAACCAGCAACGAAAAATTATCTATGGCATGCGCAAAGAAATCTTAAGCTCCAGCAGCCAAAAAGATCTTTTGGAAGATTTCATGTACTTCATTGCCGAGGGTTTAGCTGTAGATCACGGGCACGATAAGCAATCCAGCAAAGATTGGAACTGGGATGAATTGAATCGCACGCTCCAAGGGGTTTTTCATCCGTCGCTTACAGTGACTCCCGAAGATCTCCCAAGCAATGGCAAACACGATATTGCCAGTTTAAGCCAAGCCATTTTTTCCAAGCTTAAAAATCGTTACCAAGAAAAAATCCAAGAACTCGGAACCTTCATGGGAGAGGTGGAAAAAATGTTTTCTCTCTCTACCATCGATCAGTTGTGGAAAGATCACCTCTTACGCATGGATCACTTGCGGGAAGGAATTGGTCTACGCGGTTATGCTCAGAAAGATCCTCTCTTAGAGTATAAAAAAGAAAGCTTTCTCATGTTCAAGATGATGGACGCCCAGATCAAGCAAGATGTGATCGCCAAGATCTTCAATGTGCACTTAGCCCCACAACAGGAAGAAAAGGTGATTGAGCGCTTCGAAGAAAAAATGGAGCGCAATGTGCCAATGACAATGAGTCGGGGCGATGAAGCGGAAACCACTAAAGAGCCCGTGCGTAACGACAAAAAACTAGGCCGCAACGATGCTTGTTTCTGCGGTAGCGGAAAGAAATACAAAAACTGCCATGGGCGATGAAGAAATCCAAGAGGAAGCCCTAGAAGCTTTGCCAGAGCCCATGGCGGATCCCGCCATGGATGTGGAAGCGCTATTAGAGCAAGCGTTAACGGAAGAGGTAATAGAGGCGCCAAACCCCCTCCTTGCTACTAGCCTGGAAGAGGGCTCCCCCAGTTTTCAACTGCAGTGGGAAATGCCGGAAGATCCGGCAAAAATTTTAGCCGAATTAGAAAAACATTCGCTCACCCTAAAAAACTCCCATGGAAAAATTTCTGTTTTAAGCCAATTGACTGAATTCCAAGCTTTAAGTTTACGAAAGGCTCTTCTTGCTTTGGGAGTGCCCGTTACTGTGCAACTTCATATGCCCCTACCCACTCTCTCGGAAGAAGAGCAGGCTCTTGGGGATCATTTGTCCGCTGTTCCAGAATTCCAAGCCGCCGAAGTGGAAGGTGCCCCCAGCGTAACGCTTCCCGCCAATGAAAAAGAAGTTATGCTGCTTTTAGAACCGGCGGCCGGTGTATTGCTCCAGCAAAGTTTGGGTCTTGTTACTGCGCATCGTGCCATTGCCCGGCATTTCTTTCGGGAAGAGGAAGCCCAGGAAAAACTCCGGCAAGAAATGCAACGGATTGCTCCTCAGAAAAGCCTACCGGGATCTCGTCTCGAAGCGCTTTTACGGGAACTTTTGCGGGATTTACAGAAAATGGTCTTAAACCGTGGGGGAAATGCCTTGCTGGGCATCCGTCTCGAGGCGTTTCCAGAGAGTTCCCACCTGGATCCTGCACTGGAACAGCTACGGCTGGTTGCGTTCGGTACCGCCGCTGTAGTAGAAAAATCCAGCACCATTTGAAAGGCAACATGGAATTAGACGAAACTCAGGAAGCAGCAGTAAATCCGGATCCTAAAGATCGTAAACCCAAAACTCCCATGGAGCATTGGCTGAAACGGCAGTTCCCCGGCTATACCTTGAAGGGTATGACGGCAGCTTTGGAAAAACTCCAAGCGGGAGTGCCTGTTCCTTATCTAGCTTTCTATCACCGGGATCTTACGGACGGCTTAAAAAGCAGTGATCTCTACAAACTCCAAGAAGCCAAAAATGAGTGGGAAGAAATTTCCCGCAAACAGGGTCACATGCTGCTGGAGATCCAATCCCAGGGCAAGCTCACAGATGAATTAAAAACCCAAATCGAGCGCAGCACGGATCTTGATCGTCTAGAAGATTTGTATGTGCCCTTTAAATTAAAGCGGCAAACTTTGGGTGTGCAAGCCCGGGATGCGGGCTTAGGCACCTTGGCAGATTTCCTTTGGAATAAAGCCCACGGGCAAGAAGTAGCAGATCTGCCGGGAGAAACACTCACGGAGAAAGCTGCGGCTTTCATAAAAGCGGACACAAAATTTAGCGATGCGGAAGCTGTCTTAAAAGGCGTGCAAGATATTTTAGTGGAGCGAATTGCCGAAAGTTTTGAACTGCGGGCCTTAGTGCGCTCCACTGTATTTCGCCGTTCCAAAATCCGGGCCACCAAAGGCTCCAAAGCTAAGCCTAATTCTAAGTACTCTAAATTTTTTGAATACCAAGAACCCATTGGTTCCCTAAAAAAACCGAGCGCCAGCCATCGCTATTTGGCCATGCGACGCGGTTGGATGGAAGATGAGCTCACTCTTTCTTTTGAGCGGCCCGATGAAGGCATTCTCTTAGAGAAATTTGAAGAGTTCGCCTGCCCCGATAAAGAAAGCATCGGCCGGGAAGTTTTAGTGCAAGCGGCCCGCTTAGCTCTAAAAGGCAGTGTGTTTACGGTAATGGAAAATGAAGCCCACCGGCACTTAAAAGAAGAGGCGGAACGGCACGTGGTGGAAACCTTGGCCGAAAATTTACGGAAAAAAATCCTGCGACCAGGCCTCGGCCGTAAAGCAGTGATGGGAATTGATCCAGGTTCCCCTAACCAACCTTGTTCTTTGGCGCTACTGGATCAAGATGGCAAACTTCTCCTTCATCTTCCTTTTAAAATCGAAGAAATCACTGACACTAGCAAACAAGAGTTTTTGCAATCCCTGGAAAACTTGAAAATTGAAGCTATCGCTGTGGCCCACGGGCCAAGAAGCAAAGAAGTGCGGGAAGGGTTTCGTAAAATTTTGGAAGAAGCAGGTAGAAATTTAGCTATCGTTTCAATCCATGAACATACCTCCAGCATTTATTCCTCTAGCCCCGCCGGCAAAGAGGAATTTCCTTCTTTGGATGTTACCTCCCGCCGGGCGATTTTTGTGGCCCGCTATCTTCAGGATCCCATGGGCATGATTTTGCGCTTGGACCCTAAGTTTTTGAGCTTAGGAGAATTCCAACATGAAGTGAGTCATGGTCGCTTGAAGGCCGCTTTGAGCCAGGCCATTGAATCTTCCGTGAACTTTGTGGGTGTGGATCCAAACTATGCTCCAGCCCATGTATTGGCCCATGTGGCTGGCCTCAATCTAGACAAAGCCAAAGCCTTGGTGCAAGCAAGGCAAAATAAACCTTTCCGCTCGCGCCAAGATCTCGCGCTGCCTGAATTAGAAAGCTCTTTTGAGTATTGCTCTGGATTTTTGCGTGTTCTCGATAGCGCTGAGCCCATGGATCATACGTTCATCCACCCTCGCTTTTATGGGGCTGTAAAAACTTTTGCAGCGGCAAAAGGAAGCGATCCCTTTCAACTAAACGAAGAGCAATTAAGCGAGATGGAAAAAGATCCGGCTTTCTTAGAAGCTGTGGGCGAAACAAACGCCAAGAACATTCGTTATGAGCTTGCGCATAAAGGAGAAGATCCCCGGGGCGTCTTCCAAGCTTTTGAATACGATCCAAGCTTAAAATTAATTACGGATCTAAAACCCGCCACGGCTTACCCAGGCGTGGTTACCAATGTTACAAGTTTTGGCGCATTTGTGGATCTTGGTATCGACCAAGATGGCCTCGTGCATATTTCCGAATTATCCGATGCCTTGGCCAAAAATCCTTTTGACTCTCTCTATCCGGGGGATGCGGTTACGGTTTTTGTGTCCGGCGTGAATGAAGAGAAAAAACAAATTTCTCTCACCATGAAGGCTCCCGGCTCCCGGCGCTCTGCTGGCCCCCGCCGTCCTCGAAATAAAGAAAGAAGCGAGAACCGTGCACCGCGGGCTCCACGGCCGCCCCGCCGGCCCCCCCTCGCGCCTACTAGTTCTGAAGGAGAAGTAGCGGCGAAGCCTGCGCGTCACTCCAGGCCTATCCCCAAGGATGAGCGGCCAAAACGTGAAGATCGTAAGCCCAAAAAACCCCAGCGGGATCCAAAAACTGGAGCTGTGGTAAAGTTGGACGAAAGTGCCGAAGGAAAAATGAAAGGCATGAAGCTGCCCACCAAGGCAAAGCCTCACACCTTCAATCCCTTTGCCAATTTGGCCACGATGCTAAAAGACAAAGACAAATCCCAGTAAGCCATTTTCCCCTGGGCTAAGAAAGAGATTCAGGCCATCCTTATAGAACCAAGGAGGGTTTATGGGTCTATTTTATCGTGATGGCAGCCTCTATTTTGGCGAACAGCATTTTTGCGCGCTTGCATCCCTTGCGTCGGAATTACCTTCCCCCTTTTATTTGTATGACATCGACGGCATGCGGGCCCGGGCACGGGCCTTAGCTAAAACCCATCCTCGCATCCAACCCCACTACGCCATGAAAGCCAATGGCGCCCCTCGCATTTTACGTACCTTTCGGGAAGAAGGCTTCGGAGTGGACGTGGTGAGCGCCGGCGAAATTCGCATTGCGCTGCAGCATGGATTTCAACCCAACCAAGTGATTTTCTCCGGCGTGGGCAAAACCCGCGCAGAGTTAGAGTTCGCCATTGGCCTTGGCATTAAACAAATTAATGTGGAAAGTCCGCAGGAATTGCAGCGGATCGTGGAAATGTCGAAAGCTTTGGGTAAGTGTCCTAAAATCGCTTTCCGCATTAATCCCGATGTGGACGCCAAAACCCATCCCTATATCACCACGGGCTTTCGCGAAAATAAGTTCGGCATGGGCGAACATTTTTTTCCGGCCTTAAAGGAAATCCTTCGCTCGGCTAAAGGACAAGTGGAACTCTGTGGCCTTACCCTGCACATCGGCTCCCAGCTTTTAGACCTTGCGCCTCTGGAAGCCGCCATCACGATCGCTTTGAATGGCTTTGCCACCTTCAAAGCCGATGGTCATCCCATGCGCACCTTGGATGTGGGCGGCGGCATTGGCATCCGCTACCAAGAAGAACACACCCTACCCCCCAAAGATCTTTCCTTGCTCGAGGGTTACGGCCAACTCTTGCAGCGATCCTTAAAAGATTTCTCAGGGGATCTTCTGTGTGAGCCCGGCCGTATCCTTGTGGGTTCCTGCGGAACCCTAGTGAGTGAAGTGCAATACGTAAAAGAAACGCCTTTTCGGAATTTTTTGATCGTGAACACAGGCATGCACCATTTATTGCGCCCTGCTCTTTATCAGGCCCACCATCGCATTTTACCCGTGCTAGAAAATAAAGATCGGCCGCTCAAAAAATATGATGTGGTGGGTCCGATCTGTGAATCCTCTGATGTATTAGGCAAAGACAGAGAAATGCGTGAGGTGCGGCAGGGCGAATTCGTGGCCGTGGCCGATGCGGGCGCCTATGGATTTTCCATGTCGAGCTCCTATAACGAACACGCCTATCCAGAAGAACTTTTTTGGGAGAACGGCAGTTTGGCTCTGGAAAAACACAGGGAAGAAGTGCGAGAAAATAGGCTCTAGGAGAAATTCATGGCGTCTATTTTTACCAAAATCATTAAAGGCGAAATCCCTTCCTATAAGGTGTACGAAAACGAACACTGTTTGGCTTTTTTGGATATTCAACCGATCCATAGCGGACACACCCTAGTGGTGCCCAAAATAGAAGTGGATCACTTTAGCGATCTGCCGGAGCCATATTATTCGGCGGTATTTCAAGCGGCGAAGATTTTATCTAAGGCGATTGGCAAAGCCACGGGCTGCCCCCGGGTGGGAGCGGCGATTGTGGGTTTTGAAGTGCCCCACTTCCATTATCATTTGGTGCCCCTATGGGGGCCGGCGGATTTGAATTTTAAGAACGCAAAAAAACAAACCGCCGAAGAAATGCAGGATATGCAGGTCAGAATTAAAAAGGCGCTAAATGCTTCAGTCTAGCTTGATGCGCAAGGCGTACACATTCACCAAGCAGCTAAAGAGAAAACCAATCACCGCACCAACCACGGAACCGAAATTATAGCCGATGAAGGTGGTGCCGAAAGCCAAGAAGATCATCAAAAAATAAAATCCCAGTGGCCGGCCTTCGTTCTCTTTTTCTTGCATGGTTTTCTCCTTCAAAAAAATCTTTGTTTAAAAGTACGGCAAATTTAGCGGAACTGCAATTTTTAGCCGTTGCCGCGTATATTCACGCGCACCATATAAAAGTTCTTCTCTAGCTTAGAAAGATCCCGGGTTTCCCAGGCCTCTTTCCAGGCGGGCACACCCTGACGATTTTTGCCTTTTGTTTTCCAGCGGCGCCAGGGCTCAATGCTCCATTCGGCCCCTGGAAATTCTTTTTCCACGGCTATGCGCATTTTATCCAACCATTCCTCTCCTGGAACCAGGATTAACTGCTTTTCACGAACCGCATTAAATAATTCTTGTTCAGAAAACAGGCCATTTACTTTATACGGTATTTGAAAGTTCAAATACCCCCACTCGCTCCAAATATTTTTCTGTAAATTGTAATAGCTCACCTTGAGGGTTTCGTTCTCTTTACGTGCCCCATAGAGTCGATCCCGGACATCAATCATTTCCCGCTCTCCTATGGTGCTGAGCAAAAGCCCGAGGCCCCAAAACAGCCAAATCACGCGCCTCGATAAAGAGCCCGGCCGATTCATATTAAAGGTGAAGCCTTCTCGCCAAAACCCACGGGCCGAGAGAAACGCTCCTAACCATAGGGCAGGCAAGAGCCAACTTGGCCACCAAAAGGGCATAGGATCAAAGTGACGCGTAAAATACGTGATCAGAGTAGGAATCGATAAAAAGAGTAAGGCCGTGAGTCCTAAGCTCAAAGAATAGGCCTTGCTCCAAGTTTCCGATCTTGTGGCCCAAAGAGTGCTCACCACCAAGATCAAGCCGCCCATCACTGGCAAATGATAGTTTTGACCACGATAAGGGTGCCAGAGGAAAAAAAGAATGGATGGAATTAACAAAGTAATTCCTAAAGCCATAATGCGATGGGAGCCACGGGTAGTGCGAATGGCCCGTTGTTTACGCCAGATGCGACTGATGCCATCCGCATAGGCCACTAAAGCGGGAAACATCCAAGGCAAAAGAGAATACGTGAAGAGTGGCAGAATGGGATAGTACCAAGGGGCGCCATTGGCCGGCTTCCAAAGCGTTTCCCGCAGAACATAAGTTTGCACGAAATTTTCCCGATCGAGAAAAAAAGCTGGCGCATAACCAAGGGCGCAAACCAAAATTCCGATCAACACAGAACCCCAAGCGTCCATCCGCTTTAACCTTGGCCAAAGTTCTCCCTGCCACGCCCAAAAGAGTAATGCGGTACATCCAAGTAGAAAGCTATGGAGAGGAGATTTTAGCCAACCCACTACACCCGCTAAAAGCCAGAAACGTAAATCAGCTTTACCGGGGCCAGAGCGATCTAACAGAAACAAACCTACGGCAAAGAGTGCTGCGGTTTCCACTTCCATTTGGCTCGCGTACACATGGGAATAAAGGCCCACGCAAGTAGCAAACGCTACCCCCGCAAAAAAAGCCCAACCCTCAAATTCTCGCATATTGCGATGGACAATGGCTCCAATCGCTACGGCACCAAGAATAATCAGGATGAGATTCATATAGACAGTGGCCCAAATACTTTGACCAAATATGCCCATGCCCACTCGCAATAAAATATAATGCAAAGGACCCTTATAATAATTGGGCTCGCCGCCTAAGGTTTGTATAAACCAGTGGCCCTGCTCGGCCATTTCCACGGCTTGCGAAACATATACTTTATCGTCGCCTGCGGGGCGCACCACGCGATCGCTTAAAAAAGGCACGTAGATCAAAAGTATAAACAAGCAAAGCAACTTCCAACTGTAGGAAGGCGTGGAATAGGAAAAAAAGGAAACGCCCGAACGTGCTTTCACGTTGCGAAAACGGGATTCTTCTTTTGTGTCGTTCAAGGATTGCCCCCAATTACAAAATCAGCCACTTCAATTCCTTTGGCTGTTCCAGCCTCAGATTTCCTTACCACTTGCAGATTTTTCCAAGGGCAGGAACTTTTCTCTTTGGAGGAGGAAAGTTCCAGCGCTACTAGCGCCTCACGTACCCGAGAATCGACGCTATTTATATCAGAGAGATTGCAGCCGTAGCTATCCAAAACAGCAGCGAGGGTTTGTTTGGAAAGAAAATCCCGGGAAGAATCCTTAAAAAAAAGAAAATGTTGAGAACTTTCTATGGGCAAGGTGCGAAAATAAGGGGCCCATAACCAGCCACTGTGCGCCAACAAGCACCCAAAGATTCCTATCCTAAATAAGGGAGCCAGCCGACTAAAACCCACACTCGCAAAAATCGCCGCTCCTAAGAAAGGTATTTCAAAATAACGGGGCGCTGGCTTCAGCATCATAAAGCCTAAAAAAATAATGCTCAGCAAAAAAAGTCTCTGGTCTGGTTCATTGAGCCTCCCCTGCCAAACCAGGAACGCCAATAACGGCAAAAAAAACAGACCCAAATAAGAAAAAGGCAATCCCGTGCTGAGCGCCAAAGACCACGAGCCCTCCAAGAAGAAAAGCCCGTTACCCAAAAAAATCAGGGCCATAAAACAAAAAACTTTATCCCACCACCGGTAGCGCCACACTGACCAAGCTTCTGCCTGAAAAAAAACAGCTACTGCTACCCCAATCGCTGAAAGTAAAAGCGCCAACGCCTTGCCTTTTTCTGGCACCGCTTGCCAAACTGTGAAGAAAAAAGCGGCTAGTAGTAAGGCTCCAATCACAATAGCCATGCGCTGGCGCTTGTTAAAAATTTGCCCCTCTAAAAAAGCCGTGCCTAAAAGAGCCAATACAAAACCATAAAATAAAATATGCCCTGTACTTCCTAGCACTGCCCAAAATACCACCGCCATTATCCATTGCCGCTGCAAGCACCAGAGCAAGGCTCCGCAACACAGCACATGGAAACCCGTAAGCTCAATAGCGAAGCGGTGATTCATAAATAGGGCCGGCAATAATGAAAGCACCAAGGGAAAATAGAGCACCGCTTTTTTTTGCCCCCTTTCCCAAAGGGTAAGACCCAAGAAAAACACACCGCTAAAACAGAGCCATACTTGGCTTAAGCGAAAGATTTCTAAGCTGGGCCCAAAGAGTTTCATCCACAAGGCGGCCCAATAGTGGGCCCAAGGCGCGGTGTATGGACTCATGGCCTGAAAAGTCCACTGCCCTTCCGCTAAACGCCAGGCGTGATTCATGGCCCAGGCTTCGTCGAAATGAAGGCCAGGCACCGCGCCTAACTGATAGAGATGCAAAAAAAGAAAGAGACTAATTCCGCAAACAAAAACTAGCCACTCAGGTGCTTTGTAGGTGTTTATGATAGGCCTCAAAAGAATAGTTGGCGTGCACGCCTAAGCGCCTCTGGATTTCTTTTTCAGAAATAGAACTCCTCAGCCAGGAAGCAATGGCAAAATGCCGGAGGGTTTTAGGCTTTAAGGAGCGAAAGCCCGTTTCTTTGGCTAGGTTGCGAAAATATAATTCTACTCCACGGGGCGTCATGCGCTGGGAAGTGATTCCATGGCGATTAAAGCCAGGAAAAAGATGTTTGCCCTGATTGTGAGCCTGCCACGCTTGCAATTGCTTTTGCAAAGCGGAAGAAAGCTCTACTACTCTCGCTTTATTACCCTCTATATTTAGTTTTTTTCCTTCGATTTGATCCCATTTTAAGCCGCAAAGTTCCGCTACTGTCATGCCCGTTTCGGCCAGCAATCCCACAAGTAGTGCATTGCGCAGCCCCAAAGCACTCTTTTTTTCCAAAGCAGCAGCCTCAATTTTTTTCCATTGTGCTGGTTGGGGAATCCAAGGCAAACGCTCCAAACGATCAGGGGCTTTCACAAAACGTACCTTTGAAGGCGCGAGCTTCTTTCGACTCACTGCGTACTTCACCAAAGCCTTCGCACTTAAAATTTTTCGTCTACGGGTGTTCGTTTTTAGCCCCTGCTTTTCTAGCCAATGCAGATAAGCTCCGAAATCCTTCTCATTCAGACCGTAAAAATCCTTTTTCCTCTCCTTTAAGAAGCTCTCGAGGAGCTTTAAATCTCCCTGATAAGAACTTACAGTAGAGAGGGATTTGCCCGTGCCCGTGAGGAATCCGAGGTATCCTTTTACTAATTTTCCTAAATGGGGGCGTTCTTTTAAATTTTGTTTCATGGATTTCCCTACGCTTCTAATTTGACAAGATTTTTCGAATGAAGCAAAACTTTAAGTACCTTTTTCCTCGGAGGATAGATGAAGTTGTTTTCTCAAGCCGTCCTGACCCTTTCCATTTTGGCCCTTTCTATTGTGAGCTGCACAAAAAAAGAAGAAGTAAGCCAACCTACAGATAAAATACGCCTGGGCCACTTTGCCGCCCTTACGGGAGAAACCGCCACTTTTGGCCAGTCCACAAAGAAAGGCGTGGATCTAGCCATGGAGCAATTTAATGCCGCTGGAGGCTTTAATGGCAAAATGGTGGAAGTGATTACTTACGACGATCAAAGCAAACCCGAAGAAACTTCCGCCGTTGTAACCAAACTCATCACCCAAGATAATGTGTTGGCCATCATTGGGGAAGTGGCATCTCGCCTCTCCCTCGTGGCCGCCGATAAAGCCATGCAGTTTAAAGTGCCCATGCTCTCTCCCTCTAGCACCAATCCCGCGGTTACCTTAAAAGGCGAATATGTTTCCCGTATTTGCTTCATCGATCCCTTCCAAGGAGAAGTGATGGCTAAGTTTGCTTTGGAAAACCTGAAAGCAAAAAATGCCGTAGTGATTCGGGACGTAAAACAAGACTACTCCGTGGGCTTAGCGGATTATTTCATCAAAGCCTTTGAAGCCAAGGGCGGAAAAATTCTTACGGATATTAGCTACCAAAGCGGCGAAAGCGATTTTAGGGCGCAGCTTACGGAAGTAAAATCTAAAAACCCCGATGTAATTTTCTTGCCCGGTTACTATGGCGACGTAGCTCTAATCGTGCAACAAGCCCGCAAACTTGGAATCAAGAAGCCCATCCTCGGTGGTGATGGCTGGGAATCGGAAGACCTCTTAAAAGTGGCTGGCAAGGCTGCCTTGGAAAACACTTACTATTCCAACCACTATGCTCCGGACACTAAAGATCCTTCGGCCCAAAGCTTCATTCAAAGTTTTAAAGCTAGATACAATGGCGAAACTCCTGATGCCATGGCAGCTTTAGGCTTTGATGCATTCAATGTGCTCATGCATGCCTTAAAAAATGCCAAATCCATTAGCCGGGAAGACTTGAAAAATGCACTTGTGCAAACCAAAGATTTTCCTGCTGTTACGGGTAAAATCACCTTGGATAAAAATCGCGACGCCGTGAAAAGCGCCGTCGTACTAAAATTCGTGGATGGCAAAGCCACCTATTTCTCCACTGTTGATCCGTAATAAAACGTGGGCGATTTTCTTCAGCATACAGTAAATGGCCTCTCCCTCGGGGCCATTTACGCGCTTGTAGCCCTCGGTTACACGATGGTGTACGGCGTGCTGAAATTTATTAATTTTGCTCACGGCGAAATCTTCATGCTCGGCGCTTACGCTGGCTACTATATGGGCAACGCCCTGGGAGTAAGTGCCGATAAACAAGGTTTATGGATTTTTCTGCCAATATTATTCCTCAGCATGGCCGTTACGGCTTTAATTGGTTTTTTAGTGGAAATGCTCGCCTACCGGCCCTTGCGCAAAGCCCCCCGGATCAATGTGCTCATCACCGCCGTAGGTGTTTCGCTTTTTTTCCAGTTTGGCGCCCAAATGCTTTTTGGCCCGAATCCCCGGCCTTTCCCTGCGCTGATTGATTTAAATAATTCCTATCACTTCGGTAGCGTGCAAGTGGATGCGATCCAAATCGTGGTGCTCGTGGTGGCGCTCCTTTTGATGCTCGCCTTGGAGTTTATTTTAAATAAAACCAAAGCGGGTAAGGCCATGCGGGCCGTAGCTCACAACCATGAAGTGGCGTTATTGCTAGGCATACCCGTGAACCGGGTGATCAGCCTCACCTTCTTGATCGGTTCTGCATTGGCGGGCGCCGGCGGAATTTTGGTGGGATTGTCTTACCCCCGCATCGATCCCTTGATGGGGTTACTACCGGGATTAAAAGCATTCGTAGCCGCAGTATTGGGAGGCATCGGCAATGTGCGGGGCGCAGTGGTGGGGGCGCTGCTCATGGGTTTATCGGAGCAATACATTGTTGTGTACGGCGCTTCCACTTTCCGGGATGCTTTGGCCTTTGCGATTTTGATTGGCATCTTGATTTTTCGGCCCACGGGCATCTTTGGCAAAAGATCGGCGGAGAAGGTATGACCAACACGCTCAAGAGCTACCGTTCTTGGATCGTGGCTTTCATTCTCACGGCCCTCTTAACCTTTGTGGTTTTTCCTAACCTGAATTTTTATTACCAAGATATTTTTTTGGTGGCCGGCATTCACATTATCTTGGCCGTGAGCCTCACCTTAATTAACGGTTTCACCGGGCAGTTTAGCTTGGGTCATGCGGGCTTTATGGCCGTGGGTGCTTACACTGCGGCCACACTTACTGTGTTTGTGTTGCCCACGTTGGCTCTTAGTGATTTTGCCGCCCAAGGTTTTTTCTTTGCTGCCCTCGTTGCGGGCGGATTGCTTGCGGCTGTTGGTGGTTATTTGGTGGGGTTGCCTTCGCTCCGCTTAAAAGGCGATTACCTCGCCATTGTTACTTTAGGGTTTGGTGAAATCATTCGAGTTACATTACTAAACGTTTCTGTTTTGGGTGGCCCCCGGGGAATGACCGGCATTCCACCCTTCGCCAATCAAATTTGGATGGTGTTCACGGCTTTTGTGGTGGTGTTCTCCGTGCTCCGTTTGTTAGGCACGCCCACAGGCCGGGGTATGTTTTCTGTGCGGGAAGATGAAGTAGCCGCCGAGGCCATGGGCGTGGATACAACGAAAGTAAAAGTAAAGGCTTTTGTGCTGGGAGCTTTTTGGGCCGGTGTGGCCGGTGGCCTTTATGCTCATAAATTCGGCAATATCAATCCTGGGGCTTTTAATTTTATGAAAAGCTTTGAGGTGGTGGTGATCATCGTGCTTGGCGGTTTAGGTTCCGTGAGTGGCGCGATTTTGGCGGCCATTGGTCTCACGATTTTGCCAGAAGCTTTACGGCCCTTGCAAGAACTCACGGGCATTGATTTCCGGATGGTGATTTATTCCCTCGTATTGATTTTATTTATGCTACTTCGGCCCAATGGTTTATTGGGCCGGCACGAAATTTCCTGGGAGCGCTGGAGGAAAAAGTGCCGGTTCTAGAACTGCAAAAAGTGAGCGTGCACTTTGGCGGCATCAAGGCCGTGCAGGAGCTTTCTTTGCATTTGAACGAAGGCGAGATCCTCGCCCTGATCGGCCCCAATGGCGCTGGCAAAACCACGGCCTTCAATGTGATCACGGGCATCTATCAGCCTACTTTTGGCCAAGTGCTAGCCTTTGGTAAACCGTTAACCAATTTAAAACCCCACCAAATCACGGCCAGAGGTTTAGCGCGCACCTTTCAAAATATCCGGCTCTTTAAAGATCTTTCCGTGCGGGATAATATTTTGATCGCATTAGATCGCACCACGAAAAATTCTACCTTGAGTTCGCTCCTGCGCACGCCTACTTTTTTTCAGAATGAAGAGCTGAAAAACAAACAAGTGGAAGAGCTTTTGGAAATTTTCCAATTGAAGAATCTCGCTAACGAAGAAGAAGCCCGCTGCTTGCCCTATGGAGTGCAAAGGCGCTTGGAAATTGCCCGGGCCATTGCTACCGGCGCTAAAATCCTTCTACTGGATGAACCTGCGGCGGGCATGAACGGCCAGGAAACCGCTCAACTCATGGATACGATCCGCTTCATTCGCAAACGTTTTTCACTTTCCATCCTGCTCATTGAGCACGACATGCGCCTCGTGATGGGCATTAGCGATCGGGTAGCAGTGTTGGAATACGGTAAAAAAATTGCTGATGCTTTGCCGAAAGAAGTGCAAGAAGACAAAAACGTAATACGGGCCTATTTAGGAACGGAGTGATTGCTTGGCATTGCTAGAATTTAAAAATGTGTCAGTGGCTTACGGCGGAATCCAGGCGTTGCGGTCTGTTTCTTTTTCGGTGCCCAAAGGAGAAATCGTTACTCTGCTGGGAGCCAATGGCGCGGGGAAAACTTCGTGCCTGAGAGCCATCTCCGGCATTGTTCCCTTAAAAAGTGGTGAGATTTTTTATGACGGCCGATCCCTTTCCGCATGGTCTTGCAAACGGCCCCATGAAGTGGCGCACAAAGGAATTCAGCATGTGCCCGAAGGCCGCGGGATTTTTCCAGAGCTCACCGTAGACGAAAACCTCGATCTTGGGGCCTGGCAGGTGACGGATAAAAATAGGATCCAAAAAGATAAGGAGCGGGCTTTCGACTTTTTTCCTCGCCTAAAAGAAAGGCGCTCACAAATGGGGGGAACTCTTTCTGGCGGGGAGCAGCAAATGCTAGCCATTGGCCGGGCCTTGATGAGCCACCCCAACCTTTTACTCTTAGATGAGCCTTCCTTAGGGCTGGCCCCTCAAGTGATCGCCCTCATCTTTAAAATCATCCAGGAAATTAACCGAACCGGAACCACTGTGCTTTTAGTGGAACAAAACGCCCATCTGGCCCTACAAATTGCCCATAAAGGCCTCGTGCTGGAAACCGGAGAGCTGACTCTCGTGGACGAAGCCCGGAATTTGTTGAATAATCCTAAGATACGGGAAGCTTATTTAGGGAACCAATAAAACGAGGCAACCATGAAGTTCTTCATCGATAGCGCGCAAACCGACGAAATCCGCCTGGCCGCGGATATGGGAATTATCGATGGGGTAACCACAAATCCGAGCCTCATCGCCAAAAGCGGTAAACCCTTCCTCACCGTGATCAAAGAAATCTGCGAAATCGTGGACGGTCCCATTTCCGCGGAAGTTGTGAGTTTAGACGCTGCCAATATGCTCAAAGAGGGCCGAGATCTGGCTAAAATGCACCAAAATATCGTGGTCAAGGTCCCCCTCACAGAAGAAGGCCTAAAGGCCACAAAACAATTCACAAAGGAAGGCATCAAAACCAATGTGACTTTATGCTTTTCGTCCACGCAGGCCTTACTTGCCGCCAAAGCGGGCGCCACTTACATTAGCCCTTTTATTGGTCGACTCGACGACATTTCCCAAAACGGCATGGAGCTCATCAAGGAAATCCGCACTATTTACGACAACTATAACTTTCGCACGGAAATTCTCGCCGCGTCCATCCGTCACCCAATCCATGTGCGGGATGCAGCCCTCCTCGGGGCGGACGTTTCCACCTGCCCGCTTAAAATCTTACAGCAATTAGTAAAACATCCCCTCACCGATGCAGGCCTGAAACAATTCTTGGCTGACTGGGAGAAGCGCAAACAATGAAACGAATTTATTTTGTTGCCTTAGCTTGTTTACTCACGGCCTGTGCCTCTAAAGAAACCACTGACACTGGTAACTTAGATCTACCACCTCCCGCGGGCATGGATAGTTCTGCCCCGCCCCTTTTGGATCCTAGCGAAGAAACAAGCCCGGAAGCTTTGGCCACTCCCGTGGAGCCTCCTCCTACAGAAAATTCTCCAGAAACTTTTTTAGCAGAACCCACTCCCGCCACTGAGCCCGAGTCCGAACCAGCACCTACGGCCTCATTACCTCCGCCTACTCCTCTTGGTGGAACACCCGTTACTGCTCAATCCGCACCCCCTCCTGCCACCCGGGATATCTATGAAGAGTACGAAGAGTACCGGCAAAAAATGGATTCCCAATCGACTGCGGAAACCCATCTAGACCGCCGATCGCTCTTCCTCCATGAAGGCGGCGCCTTCCAGCTCGGCTTGGACTACGCCTACAAGCCCTTCAAGGACTACGATTTCGACCATACGGCCGCCCGCAAATTAGGCGATAGTACTGGCGGCGTGATTTCCTTCACCTACTTTCCCCTTCGCAGCCTTTCCTATGGCCGCTTTGGTTTAGGCCTGCAAGGCGGCGTGTATTGGACAAAAATCGAGTTCACCCAAACCGGCAGCACTGAGGTGGATTCTTCAAAAAAACACTCCATCGATACCTATGGCGGTAAAGCCATCTACGAATTTCACTATTTTCTAGGCCAACTCGTGGTTCCCTTTGCCTTCTACAGCTACGAACAAGTGCGGGTACGCCCTTTCACCATCGACCGGGCCAATATCCGTTATCCCTCCCATTCCATCGCCCTGCAGAGCTATGGCGGTGGCATGCACCTCAACCTCAACCGCCTGGAACCCTCCGTGGCCAGCCGGGCCCTGGCCTCCAGCGGCGTAAAAAAATTCTACCTCACCTACACACTGCAACAGCCCTCCGAAGCCGCCGATGCCAGGCACTTTTTAGGCTTGAGGTTCGAATATTGAGGTGCTAGTTTTTCGACACTTTCTTAATGCCCAGGTGGTGAAATTGGTAGACACACTATCTTGAGGGGGTAGCGCGCAAGCATGCTGGTTCGAGTCCAGTCCTGGGCACCAATTTGAAAAAAGCTCTTGTGAAAACAAGGGCTTTTTTCATTTTTGAAATCTCTTGGGGTGAATTTGGTGTTATTTGCTACCGATTCATCGCTGAGAGCTTCAATTTTCGCGCTTCTTCTAAGCTCGAAACACTTCCCGCATTCGCAGAGAACGAAACAATCTGAATCGCATTTGCCAAGTGAGCTGGGCTCAAATGGGCATAGCGTTGAGTCATCTCTTGCGTGGAATGCCCGAGGAGCTTTTGTAAGTCATAACAGTTTCCTCCATTCATCATGAAGTGGGAGGCAAATGTATGACGAAGATCGTGGAACCTAATGAGCTTTGGGAAGCCTGCATTTGCCTGTGAGCGCTGAAATGCTCTGTATAAGTGATGGGCATCAACTGGCGATCCATCTCTTTCACAAAACACAAAGTCGCTCCTGCGCGTGCTTCTGAGCCTCTCCAACATATTTTTCAGCACTGCGTTCATTGGAATGATTCTGGTCTTTCCGGATTTAGTCGTTTCATTCAATCCGAAGCGGTCCAAAGTACGATTCACGATGATATGCCCGCTGACAAAATCCACTCGATCCCATTTTAAGCCGCAAATCTCTCCTCTTCTCATTCCTGTATTGAGCGCGACAACGTAAACGTCATGAAGCGGATCATTTACGGATTGCAGTAAGAAGTGATCGATTTCGGCTCGGCTCCAGAAGTTGTAGTGAATATCGGGCTCCCTAACGGGTTTGAATCGAAACAGTGGATTTCTAATCAAGACCTGCCAGTGAACCGCATCGTTTAAGAGTGTTAGCAGCACTCCTACGATCACGTTGATTCCCTTCGGGGCGTAGCCCTCTTTCGAAAGCGCCGCCACAAGTCGGTTGCCATGCTCAACGCGAATATCTTTCATCTTCAACTTCCCCATAATCGGGGTCAAATGGATGCGAACTACACGCTCATAATTTACTTTCGTAGAATTAGAGCAACGTACATTCACTTTCTCGTTGAGCCATCTCTCGGCGAACTCTTCGAAGCTTACTTTATCGTTTACGACGATTCCCGTAGCCTCTTGCTCGGTTCTTTCTCGTAAGACTCGCCTTTCCCACTCTTTGGCAAGAGTTTTACTGGGAAAGGTTTTTTGTAGGCGAATGCCTCCCGCGCCATAAATCACGGCGCGGAAACCAGTTCCGCCTTTCCCTTTTCTTTCTTCAATCATGGCTAATTCCTTTCGAATTGCCTTTGTTGAAGTGTGTGTCTATTTCAAAGATCGATGGTTTAGTTTTAGCACGGCTGGAGAAAGCTTGCCTAGACACGGGTGCCCGCAAGCCGTCTATCCACGTTTTTATGGCTCGTCTTTCGAAGCGCACAAGTCGGCCAATCCTAATTACCGGCAACTCATCACGAAAAACCATCTGCCTAACTTTAGAAGTCTTAATATTTAGATACTTCGCCACCTCTTCTGCATTCATTAATCCGAGTTCTTCTCCTCCCCCTATTTCTTTCAAGGTAACTTCTTCTTTTAACATCTACCCCTCCCCATACTCCCGTGCCCGCCCGCCACCTTCCTCTCGTCTTCGAGACCACTACTACCAACTTGTTGAGGAGGAGTGGTCTCGAAGCTTTAGAGAGAGGATGTGTGGCGGGCGGAAATCGAATTTGCTTTTATTTTCAGCGATTAAAAGAATCAGTCCGGTTCGAATGGATGCTCTTCAACGGGGGGCCGGTAAGCCCCCCTTCTCGAATAAAGAATTCTCACGCATATGTTGTTCAGTAAGTTTCATGGAGTCGATCCAGTTACGGATCTCTCTCGTTTCTAACGCAAGATTCACTCCGGAAAGTTCCAGCATTTCTACGCAAGCGTCGTATCGGGAAAATAAAACAAAATTCTTGGCGTATCGTCCTATCCGGCGAGATTTTTCAAGGGCATGACCTGCCCGGACTAAACTGGTCCAGTTGTAATGATACTCTGGACATAAGAAAG